>DAIMFR010000009.1:86289-93320 GCA_036724445.1 Rubrivivax sp.
CGCACCGCGGTGCTCGAGGCGTTGCCGCCGGCATCGGTGTTCAGCGACGAGCCGAAGAAGTACTTCAGCTCGTAGGTGCCGATCGGCGAGGCCAGGTACTTGGCGCTGGTGACGCGCGAGATCGTCGATTCGTGCAGCCCCAGCTCGTCGGCGATCTCGCGCAGCACCAGCGGCTTCATGGCGATTTCGCCGTGCGTGAAGAAGGCCTTCTGCCGCTCGACGATGGCGCTGGACACGCGCAGGATGGTGTCGAAGCGCTGCTGGATGTTCTTCATGAACCAGCGCGCCTCCTGCAGCCGCGCGCTCAGGCCGGCATGCGCGCCGTTGGCCCCGTTGGTGCCGCGCGCGCCGCGCAGCGCCTGCGCATACAGGTCGTTGATGCGCAGCTTGGGCATGACGTCGGGGTTCAGCGCCACCTTCAGCCCGCGCCCGCTGCGGCGCACGATGACATCGGGCACCACGGCGTAGGTTTCGGTGTGCTCGAACGCGCGGCCGGGCTTGGGCTCGCACTGCTGAATCAGCGCCTGCGCCTCGCGCAGCAGTTCCTCGCCGGCACCGGTGAGTGCGCCCAGGCGCTTGAAGTCGCGCTTGGCCAGCAGCTCCAGATGCTGCTTGCAGATCAGCAGCGCCAGCGCCTGCGCCGCGCTGCGCGGACCGGCGCGCAGCTGCAGGCTCAGGCATTCGGCCAGGTCGCGCGCGCCCACGCCCGGCGGCTCCATGCTGTGCAGCCAGTTCAGCGCGCACTGCAGGCGCGAGCGCAAATCCTCGTGCGCCTCGGCGTCGTCGACCGCCATGCCCAGCATCTCGGCCAGCCGCGCGGCGATGTCGTCCAGCGTGTCGGCCAGGTAGCCGTCGCCGTCCAGCGACTCGATCAGGATCTGCAGCGCAGCGCGGTCCTCGCCGCCCAGGCGCATGCCGGCCATCTGCCCGCGCAGGTGCTCCTGCAGCGTGATCGCGCCGCCGCCGCGCTCGAACTCGCCGTCGTCCGTGTCGGCCGCGGCGCTGCCGTTGAGGCCGGGGGTCTCGCGGATGCCGTCGAAGTCGTCGCGCTCGGTACCGTTCTCCCAGTCCTCGCGCTCGGTGGCGCCGAAGTCGTCGGCCTTGACCTCGGGAAGTGCGCCGTCGCCGCCGTCGCCGCCGTCGAAATCGTCGCGCTCCGCCGCCGCATCGGCCTTGGCTTCGGCGCGTTCCGACGGCGCGGTGTCGAAGGCCAGCGCCTCGTCGTCGGCTTCGAGGAAGGGGTTCAGCTCGAGCATCTGCTCGACTTCCTGCTGCAGCTCCAGTGTCGACAGCTGCAGCAGCCGGATCGACTGCTGCAGCTGCGGCGTCAGCGCCAGATGCTGCGACAGGCGGACCTGCAGGGACGGCTTCATGGCAACCAACAGAGATGCCGAAGCGCCGTGCCCGCCCGATGCACGGCGGCGCTTCGAGCGGCCGCCGTGGAACCGGCTTCGCCGGGCCACTGGCGGGCCCTGCGGGCCGCGCCGAGGCTTCCGCCTTGGCTGCTCGACAGGCGTGGAAGGTTCCCCGAACCTTCCACGTCCAGTCTTGCCCCCCTCGAGGGGGCCGAGTCCGGACGAGGGACAGTCCCTGCGGACTGTTCCTCGCCTGCGAGGGCCGGCCGGCATGCAAGCCGGCCGGCGCGCGAAGCGCGTAGGGGGTGGCCCATGTTCACATGCGGAAGTTCTCGCCCAGGTACACCTTGCGCACCTGGGCGTTGTCGATGATCTGTGCCGGCGTGCCTTCGGCCAGCACCGCGCCGTCGCTGATGATGTAGGCGCGGTCGCAGATGCCCAGCGTCTCGCGCACGTTGTGGTCGGTGATCAGTACGCCGATGCCGCGCTGGCGCAGGAAGCCGATGATGCGCTGGATCTCGATCACCGCGATCGGGTCGATGCCGGCGAAAGGCTCGTCGAGCAGGATGAAGCGCGGCTGCGTGGCCAGCGCGCGCGCGATCTCGACGCGCCGCCGCTCGCCGCCGGACAGCGCCGGCGCCGGCGAATCGTGCAGCTTCTCGATGCCCAGCTCGTGCAGCAGCCGCGCCAGCTGCGCATCGATGACCGGCCTGGCCAAGGCGCGGCCGCGCTCGTCGACCTGCAGTTCGAGCACGGCGCGGATGTTCTCCTCGACCGTCAGCTTGCGGAAGATCGACGCTTCCTGCGGCAGGTACGACAGGCCCAGCCGCGAGCGCCGGTGGATCGGCAGGCCGTGCATGGCCTGGCCGTCGATGTCGATCGTGCCGGCGTCGGCGCGGATCAGGCCGACCACCATGTAGAAGGTGGTGGTCTTGCCGGCGCCGTTGGGGCCGAGCAGGCCCACCACCTCACCGGCGCTGACCGCGAGGTGCACGTCCTTGACCACCATGCGCGAGCCGTAGCTCTTGCGCAGCCCCTCGGCCTGGAGCCGGCTGGCGCGCACCGGCGCGGCGGCCGTGCGCGGTTGCGGTGGGTGCGGCAGCGCGCTCATAAGGCAACCTTCGCGCTCGAGCGCTCCGGTGCGAGCGCTTTGGAGCGGCCACGCGCGCTCACCGGGCCGCTCCCGCAGGCCGCAGGCAGCGCATCAACGCGGCCCTCCGAGCGTGGTCGATGACTTCAGCGGCGGCGGCTCCGGCATCTTCGACGACTTCGACTTCGACTTCGGCACATGCGGCGCGGCGGGGGACGCCGGTGCCGCGGCCGCGGGCGCCGACGCCGCGCCTTCGTCGCGCGGCGCCAGTACCGCACGCACCCGGCCGCTCGGGTTGTCCGGCGTGACCGCGCCGCCGGTCACCCTGAACAGCTCGTTGGTGTTGTCCCAGGTGATCAGCGAGCCGGTGATCTCGTCGGCGAGCACGCCGGCGCGCAGCCGCCGCACCGCGGCGTTGCCGCTCAGGCGCAGCGTGTCGCTGCGCGCATCGAACTCGATGCGCTCGGCCTCGCCTTCGATGGTCTCATCGACGCCGTCGCGCTTCTGGCGGAAGCTGGCCGGCTTGTCGGCCGTGCCGACGGCCTTGGCCTCGCGATAGCCGTCGGGCCGCTCGCGCAGTTCGACGCGATCGGCGCGCAGCACCATCGTGCCCTGGGTGATGACCACGTTGCCGTTGAAGATCACCACCTGGCGCTGCAGGTCGACGCTGCCGGGCTGGTCGGCCTCGATGGTCATCGGCTTGCTGCGGTCCGCCTTTTCGGCCTGGACTGGCGTGACGGCGCACACTGCGGCGATCACGGCGGCAGCCAGGTCACGGCGATGGGAAGAAAGGGCGAGCATGGTATGCGGCACGAAACTTGCAGGCTATTTTAGCCGCAGCCGTCCGCAGATAGTCGCCCGGAATCGGGTGAAAAGCACGCTGGCGCCGCTTGGGGCGCCAGTGCTCAGCTCGGCTTGCGCAGGTTCTGCACCAGCGCGTCGGTCACGGCCAGCGCGCGTTCGTTGCTGCCGGCCAGCGAGCCGGAGGTGACGTAGCGGCCCTGCACGCCCATCGCCGGCACACCGTCGATCTTGTAGGCCTGCATCAGCTGCTGCGCCTGGCGCGCCTTGGTCTGCACGCTGAAGGACTTGAAGTGCTCGATGAACTTGGCGCCGTCGATGCCGTTGGCGTTCATGAAGGCGGCGATGTCCGCCTCCTTGTCCAGCCGCAGCCGCTGCTGGTGGATGGCGTTGAACACCTTGCGGTGCATGGCGTCGAGCTGGCCCATGGCCTCCAGCGCGTAGTAGATCTTCTGGTAGTTCTCGTACAGCGCGTTGAAGCCCACCGGCACGCGCTTGAAGACCACGTCGGGCGGCAGCCGCTTGGCCCAGCTTTCCAGCGTCGGCTCGAGCGCGAAGCAATGCGGGCAGCCGTAGGAGAAGAACTCGATCACCTCGATCTTGCCGGCCGGCGCCGACACGGCCACCGGCTGCGCAAGTTTGGTGTAGTGCGTGCCCTCCACCGGTTGGCCCTGGGCGGCGGCGGTGCCGGCCCACGCGGCGCCCAGGCCGGCAGCCACGAGTTGCAGCGAAAAATCACGACGCTTCATGGGGTTCCTTGTGTCTGCAGCGCGCTGTACTGAGTCGCCCGGCGCGCCAAAGTTCATTGCCGCTCGACGCGCACCAGCGTCGATTCCACGCCGGCGGCCTGCAGCCTGTCGATCGCCGCGTCGGCCTGCGCACGCGCGTCGAAGGGGCCGACGCGCACGCGGTAGACGGTGCGCCCGGCCTGCTCGCGCTCGCTGATCTTGGCGTCCAGCCCGAGCAGCGCGAGCTTGGCACGCTGCGCCGCGGCGTCGTCGGCGCGCGTGAACGCGCCGGCCTGGGCGAAGAACATCAGCCCGGCCGCGCCCGGCCTGGAGTCGGCCCGGGCCGGTGCGGCGGGCGCCGTCGGCGGCGCCGCGGCCACGGGCGGTGCCGGCTGGGCCGTCGGAAGCTGGGGCAGGGGCGGCGGCGTCTGGGCCAAGGGCGGCGGCAACTGCACCGGTGCACGCGCGGCCGGCTTGCTGGCCAGGCCGGCGTTCGGATCCCAGTTCTTGTTGCGCTCGGCCTCGGCGGCGTCCTGGTCGGCGGTGCGGTGCGGCACCTTGTTGATGAAGGGCACCGGCACCTTGGTCACGTACAGCGCCACGCCGAGCGCCAGCGCCAGCCCGATCAGCAAGCCGATGATCAGGCCGACGACGAAGCCGCCGCGTTGTCTCTTCATGCCGCCTCCTGGGTGGCCGCCTCGCGCGCCATCGCCTCGGGTGCGCCGACGCCCAGCAGCTGCAGTGCGTTGCGCAAGACCTGCCGGGTCGCGGCCAGCAGCGCCATGCGCGCGCGCGCCAGGTCGGGATCCTCGACCAGGAAGCGCTCGGCCGCGTACCAGCTGTGCAAAGCCGCCGCCAGATCGCGCAGGTAGAAGGCCAGGTCGTGCGGCGCCAGCTCGGCGGCGGCACGCGCGAGCACGTCGGGATAGTCGGCCAGCTTCAGCATCAGTGCCTGCTCGGTGGGCGCGCTCAGCAGCGACAGGTCGGCGCCGTCCAGCCCCTGCGTCCACTGCGCCAGCACCGAGCAGATGCGCGCATGCGCGTACTGCACGTAGAACACCGGGTTCTCGTCGTTGGCCCGCAGCGCCAGGTCGATGTCGAACACGAATTCGGTGTCCGCCTTGCGGCTGATGAGGAAGAAGCGCACCGCGTCGCGGCTGGTCCAGTCGATCAGGTCGCGCAGCGTCACGTAGGCGCCGGCGCGCTTGGAGATCTTCACCTCCTGCCCGCCGCGCATCACCGTGACCATCTTGTGCAGCAGGTAGTCGGGGAAGCCTGCGGGGATGCCCAGCCGCGCCGCCTGCAGCCCGGCGCGCACGCGCGCGATCGTGCCGTGGTGGTCGCTGCCCTGCACGTTGATGACCTTGGCGAAACCGCGCTCGAACTTGTGGATGTGGTAGGCGACGTCGGGCACGAAGTAGGTCCAGCCGCCCGCGTTCGCCGAAGCGCTGGTGGCCGAAGCGCCGGTGCCGCTCGGCGCCGACTTGCGCATCACGCGGTCCTTGTCGTCGCCGTAGGCGGTCGTGCGCAACCACAGCGCGCCGTCCTTCTCGTAGGTGTCGCCGCCTTCGACGAGCCGCTTGACGGCGGCCTCGACGCGGCCGCTGCTGTACAGGCTGGATTCGAGGAAGTAGTGGTCGAAGCGCACGCCGAAGGCCTGCAGGTCCAGGTCCTGCTCGCGGCGCAGGTAGGCCACGGCGAACTGGCGGATGTCGTCCAGGTTCTGCACGTCGCCGCTGGCCGTGTATGCGCGGTCGTCGGCCTTGACGGTGGCGCGCTCGCGGTAGGCCTGGGCGATGTCGGCGATGTACTCGCCGTTGTAGGCGGCTTCGGGCCAGCCTGCGTCGCCGGGCTGCAGGCCCTGCAGCCGCGCCTGCGTCGAGGTGGCCAGGTTGGCGATCTGCACGCCGGCGTCGTTGTAATAGAACTCGCGCGTCACCTGCCAGCCCTGCGCCTCGAACAGGTTGCAGATGCAGTCGCCCAGCGCCGCCTGGCGGGCGTGGCCGACGTGCAGCGGCCCGGTGGGGTTGGCGGAGACGAACTCGACCAGCACGCGCCGCTGCGGCTCGCCGCCGGCTTCGTTGCGGCCGAAGCCGGCGCCGTCGCGCAGCACTTCGGCGACCACCGCCTGGCGCGCCGCGGCTTTGAGGCGCAGGTTGACGAAGCCCGGGCCGGCGATCTCGAGTTCCTGCACCCAGCGCTGCACCGCCGGTTGGGCGCGCAGCCCTTCGACCAGCGCCTCGGCCAGCTCGCGCGGCTTGCGCTTCAGGCTGCGCGCCAGCGGCATGGCGGCGGTGATGGCCAGGTCGCCGTGCGCGGCGAGCTTCGGCGACTCGAAAGCGCTGACCGGCGGCGCCTGCGGAGCCATCTGCGCGAGCACTGCCTGAAGCGCCTGCAACAGCTCCTGCTTGGCTTGGATCATCGGCGGATTCTAAGTGGCGCCCGGCGCCCATCCGCCCGCGGCGTGAAGGATGCCGCCATGGCGGTGCGCCGGGCGGCGGCGGGGGCTGGCACCATCGGCGGCGGCACGCCCGCGTCCCGCCGCCCGTCCCGCCGCCCGTACGGCCGCCAGTGCAGGTGGCCGCCGCCGGCGGCCGCACCGATGACTGCTCCGATGACCGCTTCCACGCCCGCACCGCCCGCCCCGCCCCGCGCCGCCGTACCGGCGCAGATCGGCAAGTACGCGGTGCGCGCGCGGCTCGGCGAGGGCGCCACCAGCGAGGTCTTCCTGGCCTGGGACGACTTTCACCAGCGCGAGGTGGCCATCAAGCGCGTGCGTGCCGGCCTCGCCGAGGACGGTGACGAAGGCCACTTCCAGCGGCATTTCTTCGCCGCCGAGGCGGCACTGGTCGGGCGGCTGCAGCATCCGAACGTGGTGCAGATCCACGACGCCGTCGACGACGGCGACGCGCCCTACCTGGTGATGGAGTACGTCGACGGCAGCACGCTGCGCCGCTTCTGCCGCCCCGACGCGCTGTTGCCGCTGCAGCAGGTGGTGGAGATCGGCTTCAAGTGCGCGATGGCGCTGGGCTACGTCTACCGCCAGGGGCTGATCCA
>DAIMFR010000010.1:159-61849 GCA_036724445.1 Rubrivivax sp.
TGGAAGTGGGTGGAAGGAGGGCAGGCGCATGGGGCGGCAACGGATCGCGCGGCACTCTATCGCAGCTGTGCCCTGCGGCGCCAGCCCCCGGGCCGGGGGCGGGTGATGGGGGATTTCCCGGCCCCGCTGCGGCCGTGCCGCCTGGCGGCCCGGGCGGGACGCACGCGCCGGCTCGCGCGCGCCGCCGCACCGCATACTTCGCACTGCACAGAGGATGCCGGCATCCGGGGCATGCATGGACGCAGAAAAACCCGCCATCGGCACTGAGCACCGCCGAACCGAACGCCGCCAGGGCGGCGACCGCCGCCGCGCGCCGCGCGAACCGGTCATTACACGCCCGGCCGACGAATCCTGGTTCGGCGTGCTCGGCGTCGCCGCCGACACGCAACTGCGCGACGACGAAGCCGCGGCCGGCGGCGAATCGGCCTTCGACACCGGCTGGGCCGGCGCGGCGGCGGCCGAGCAGCGCGTGCTGTCGCGGCAGGCACGGCGCATCCTCGGCGAACCGGAATCGGCGCTGACGCGCATCTACCGCACCTATGCGACGGCGCGCGCGCTGATCGGCGCGGCCATGGTGGCCGGCGTCGGCGTCAGCGGCCTGATGGGCGGCAACCCGTCGGTGGCGCTGGGCCTGCTGTGCCTGGCCTATGCGCTGCAGTCGATCACGCTGTGGCTGCTGCCGCGCTTCGGCGCGCTGACGCCGCCGCGGCCGCAGGACGGCGCCGCGCAGCGCCGGCGCCAGTGGCTCGCGACCATCGGCGTGGACCTGGCGGCCTTCACCGCGCTGCACCTGCTGATCTCCAACGGCAGCCTCAACTTCGCCGCGTTGCTGGTGCTGCCGGTGCTGATGTCCGGCGTGCTCAGCTCGCGCCTGATCTCGCTGGCCACGGCCGCGGGCGTGGCGCTGATGCTGCTGGTCGTCGCCTGGTATGCCGCGGGCTCGGACTCGGGCAGCGCGGTGCTGATCACGCAGTCCGGCCTGGCGGGCATCGGCTTCTTCGCGATCGCGCTGCTGGCCGGCGAACTGGCCGGCCGCCTGGCGCGCGAGGAAGTGGCGGCGCGCGGCAGCATGGAACTGGCGCGCCAGCAGGCGCAGCTGAACCGGCTGGTGATCGAGGAAATGGCCGACGGCGTGCTCGTCGTCGACCGCAAGCTGCGCGTGCGCGCCACCAATCCGGCCGCGCGCAGCCTGCTGTCGGCGCGGGGCACCGGGCCGGCGGCGCCGTTCCAGCTGCAGGCGCGGCTCGAATGGTCGGCGCTGTGCGAGGCGGTGCAGCGCGCGCTGGCCGAGGCCTATTGGCCCGAAGCCGGCAGCGACGTGGTGCTGAGCTTCGGCACCGGCGACACGCGCACGCTGCGCATGCGCGTGCGCTTCACGCGCCGGCGCTCACTGCAGCGCGGCCAGGCGGCGACCGAGGAGTTCTGCGTGCTGCTGCTCGAAGACGTGCGCACCGCGCAGGCGCGGCTGCGCCAGGAGAAGCTGGCGGCGATGGGGCGCGTGTCCGTGGGCATCGCGCACGAGATCCGCAACCCGCTGTCGGCCATCGCGCAGGCCAACGCGCTGCTCATGGAAGACGCGCTGCCCGAGGCGCAGCAGCGGCTGCTGCGCATGGTGGCCGACAACGTGGCGCGGCTGAAGCGGCTGGTCGACGAGGTGATGGAGACCGCGCCGGGCGCCGCGCCGCTGGCCGGCGCCATCGACGCCACCGCCGCGGTGGCCGATGCCGCCGCCGAATGGGCGCGCAGCAACGCGCCGGACACCGGCGCCGGCGGCAGCTCCGGCCGGCTGCGGCTGGATCTGCCCGCCGCCCCGCTGCGCGTGATGTTCGACGCCGAGCACCTGCGGCGCGTGCTCGTCAACCTGCTCGACAACGCCAGGCGCCACGCGAGCGGCGCGCCGGACGCGATCGGCATCCGTCTGGCCGCGCGCGACGAAGGCGCCGCGCTGCTGATCATCGACAGCGACGGCCCGCCGATCGCGCCGGAGGTCGAGCGCCACCTGTTCGAGCCCTTCTTCTCCACGCGCAGCCGCGGCACCGGCCTGGGCCTGTATATTTGCCGCGAACTGTGCGAGCGCTACGGCGCGAGCATCGAATACCGGCTGCGGCCGGACGGCCTGCGCAACCTGTTCCTGGTGACCATGCGCCGCGAGCCCGCGCTGTCCGCCGCATCCCGGGCCAAGGCCCCCGCCTGAAAGCATGTCCGCCGCTTCCGCCAACAGCCTGCTCGTCGTCGACGACGAACCCGACCTGCGTACCTTGTACGAGCTGACGCTGGTACGCGAGGGCTACACGGTCGACACCGCCGGCAGCGTGGAAGAAGCCTGGTCGCTGCTCGGCGAGCGCGGCTTTTCGGCCGTCATCACCGACATGCGCCTGCCCGACGGCAGCGGCCTCGAGCTGCTGCAGCGGCTGGAGCAGGGCGGGCGCAGCGAGAAGGCGATCGTCATCACCGCCTACGGCTCGCCGCAGGGCGCGGTCGAGGCCCTGAAGAGCGGCGCCTACGACTACCTGACCAAGCCGGTGGACCTGCGCCAGTTCCGCGCCGTGGTGGCGTCGGCGCTGGGGCGCGCGGCGCCGGCACCGAAGGCGGACGCGGCCGCGCCGCTGCGCCGCCGCGCGTCCGACGCGCCGCGCAGTGCGGCGGCCGGCGCGCTGCAGCGTCTGGTCGGCCAGACCGACGCCATGCAGCAGGTGCATGCGATGGTCGGCAAGGTGGCGCGCAGCATGGCGCCGGTGCTGGTGTACGGCGAATCGGGCACCGGCAAGGAGCTGGTGGCGCGTGCGGTGCACGAATGCTCGTCGCGCGCCGCCGGCCCCTTCGTCGCCGTCAACTGCGGCGCCATTCCCGAGACGCTGCTCGAGGCCGAGTTCTTCGGCTCCCGCAAGGGCGCTTTCACCGGCGCCACCGAGGACCGCGACGGCTTCTTCCAGGCGGCGCAGGGCGGCACGCTGTTCCTCGACGAGATCGGCGACCTGCCGCTGGCCATGCAGAGCAAGCTGCTGCGCGTGATCCAGGAGCGTGCGGTGCGTCCGCTGGGCGCGGTGGCCGAGACGCCGGTCAACGTGCGCATCGTCAGCGCCACGCACCGCGACCTGGGCGAGGAGGTGCAGGCCGGACGCTTCCGCCAGGATCTGTACTACCGGCTGAACGTGATCTGCATCCGCATGCCGCCGCTGCGCGAGCGTGCCGCCGACCTGGCCGCGATCTGCAGCGCGGTGCTCGAGCGCATCGCGCACGATGCCGGCGTGACGCCGGTGCCGACGATCAGCGGCGACGCGCTGCAGCTGCTCGCCGGCTACGCCTTCCCCGGCAACGTGCGCGAGCTGGAGAACCTGCTGCAGCGCGCGCTGGCGCTGTCCGGCGGCGACGTCATCGCACGCGCCGACCTGGGCCTGGCAGATGCCGCCGCGCAGGCCGACGCGCCGGAGCCGGCGCCGGCGGACGACGCCGTGACGCCGCCGCAGGCAGCAACGCCGCCGTCCGATGCGCGCACGCCGCTGCCCAGCGACCTGCAGGCCTATTTGGACAGCGTGGAGCGCGACATGCTGGTGCGCGCGCTGGAGCGCTACCGCTACAACCGCACCGCCGCGGGCGCGAGCATGGGCCTGTCGCTGCGCCAGATGCGCTACCGCATGGCGCGGCTGGGCGTGATCGTCGGCGACGCCTTTGCCGACCCGCTCTGACGCGCGCTGGCGCGACGGCTGGTGGCGCGGCGCCGCGGCCTGCGCGTCGCCCAACTTCGATGCGCGGCCCGAGGGCACGACGGTGTCGCTGGTGGTGCTGCATTCGATCAGCCTGCCGCCCGGCGTATACGGCGGCGACGCCATCGAGCGGCTGTTCACCAACCGCCTCGACTGGGACGCGCATGCGTACTTCCAGCGCATCCGCGGCCTGCGCGTGTCGGCGCACTTCCTGCTGCGGCGCGACGGCCGCGTGCTGCAGTTCGTGTCGTGCGACGCGCGCGCCTGGCACGCCGGCGCATCCAGCTGGCGCGGCCGCGACAACTGCAACCACTACTCGATCGGCATCGAGCTCGAGGGCCTGGAAGGCACGCGCTTCGAGCCGCTGCAGTACACGCAGCTGGCGCGGCTGCTGCGCGCGCTGTCGGCGCGTTATCCGATCGATGAGGTCGTCGGCCACGAAGACGTGGCGCCGGGGCGCAAGGCCGATCCGGGCGCGGGTTTCGACTGGCCGCTGCTGCGCCGCTGCCTGCGCCGCGTGCGCCCGGCGCTGCCGCGCGCGATGGCCGAAACGGCTGCCGTCCATCCGGGAAGGTACTAGCCCGCAACACTACAGGTAGTGCCTTGCAGGGTTGGGAGCCGCTAGATATAGTGTGCGGCGTGATAAGCTCCGTCACCCGCTCGCAGCTTTCGCGCCGCTCGGCGCCGCCGCCGGGTGGGTTGCGAACCGCGCCAGCAGCACGCAGCGCTGCGCCGCATCGCGCCTGATGCCGCGCCCGCCCGACCCGCCTGCCGCGCTTCTCCTGAACCCTGAACCCTGAACCCTGAACCGCGCCTCCCCGACAGGCCCCCGTCCATGCAATCCATCGCCATCCAGGCCGCCGAAGCCGCGGCCCTGTCCCGTCCCGCCACCAGCGCCGCAGCGGCCGCGTCGGCCTACGCCGGCTACCAGATCATCCGCCGCAACGGCGCGGTGGTGTCCTTCGAGCCGAACAAGATCGCCGTGGCCTTGATGAAGGCCTTCCTGGCGGTGCACGGCACGCAGGGTGCGGCCTCGGCCAGCGTGCGCGAGACCGTCGACCTGCTCACCGAAGCGGTGGTGCGTGCGCTGCTGCGCTCGCGCCCGGGCGGCGGCACCTTCCACATCGAGGACGTGCAGGACAGCGTCGAACTCGGCCTGATGCGCGGCGGCCACCATGAGGTGGCGCGCGCCTACGTGCTGTACCGCGAGCGGCGCGCGCAGGAACGCCAGCGCCAGGGCGCGGCGCCGGCTGCGGCGGCGCCGCAGATCCATGTGCTCGACCGCGGCCAGCGCGTGCCGCTGGACCTGGGCGCGCTGCAGGCGCTGGTGGAGTCGGCCTGCGCCGGCCTGGGCGCCGACGTGACGGCCGCGCCGATCCTGGCCGAGACGCGGCGCAACCTGTACGACGGCGTGCCCATCGACGAGGTCTACAAGGCTTCGATCCTGGCGGCGCGCACGCTGATCGAGAAGGATCCGGCCTATTCGCGCGCCACCGCGCGGCTGCTGCTGCACACCATCCGCCGCGAGATCCTCGGCGGCGAGGTCACGCAGGCGCAAATGGGTAAAGGACAGGGCGAGCGTTACGCCGAATACTTCCCGCAGTTCATCAAGCGCGGCGTGCAGGCCGAGCTGCTCGACGACAGGCTGCTGCAGTTCGATCTGGCACGGCTGGGCGCGGCGCTGCAGCCCGAGCGCGACCTGCAGTTCGACTACCTCGGCCTGCAGACGCTGTACGACCGCTACTTCCTGCACGTGGACGAGCAGCGCATCGAGCTGCCGCAGGCCTTCTTCATGCGCGTGGCCATGGGCCTGGCGCTGAACGAGATCGACCGCGAGGCGCGCGCTGTTCAGTTCTACGACGTGCTGTCCAGCTTCGACTTCATGTCGAGCACGCCGACGCTGTTCAACAGCGGCACGCGGCGCAGCCAGCTGTCCAGCTGCTACCTGACCACGGTCTCCGACGACCTCGAAGGCATCTACGAGGCGCTGAAGGAGAACGCGCTGCTGTCCAAGTTCGCCGGCGGCCTGGGCAACGACTGGAGCAACGTGCGCGCGCTGGGCAGCTACATCAAGGGCACCAACGGCAAGAGCCAGGGCGTGGTGCCGTTCCTGAAGGTGGTCAACGACACCGCGGTCGCGGTGAACCAGTGTTTCGCACCGGACACCGGCGTCTACACGGCCGAGGGCGTGAAGCCCATCCGTGAGTTGAAGGCCGGTGACCTCGTGCTCGGCAAGTCCGGCAAGTACCGCGAAGTGCAGCGGCGCTTTGCCTACAACCAGGACGGCCCGATGGTCAGCGTGAAGATCAAGCACGCGATCGAGCCGATGCTCGTCACCTCGGGACATCCCTTCTACGCCATCCGCAACGTGCCGATGGAGCAGGCCAACCGGCGCACGCTGGACTGGCTGAGCAAGGGCAAGGTGCGGGCCGAATGGGTCGAGGCCGCGCAGCTGAAGGCCGGCGACTACGTCGCGCAGGTCATCCCGACCGAGCTGGTGCATCAGCCCGGGCTGACGGAGGACGACGCCCGCCTCTACGGCATCCTGCTCGGCGACGGACATCTGTCGAAGGATGGCATGCAATGGGGCGTGTCGGGCAACCCGGCGAAGGACGAGCACCTCGATTTCGTATGCGGCTACCTGGACGCGCACGGCGTTCACTACTGGCAGACGCGACGGGGCGAGAGCTACGCGCAAGTGCACTGGGCCTTCGGCCGCGGCGTGGTGCGCGATGCCACGACGGGCCGCATCGCAGGCGCGGGGGCGCCGACGATGCCTTTCGGCTTCGATGACATCTACGACGGCGAAGGCAACAAGCGCATTGCGCCTCGCTTGGCCCACCTGCCTCGGCCGCACACCCTGGCCCTTGTGCGCGGTCTGCTGGAAACCGATGGCGGCGTCTCGCGCGGCAAGGAGATCTTCTTCACCAACACCTCGAGGCCGCTGGTCGAGGGGTTGCGCTATCAACTGCTGCGTCTGGGCGTACCGACGGCAGGCCAGTACCGCGAGCGCGAGCAAGCCCATGACGCGCTGCGGTCGGATGGATCGACCACTCGCTTCGAAGGCCTGTGCAAGGCCTTCGACCTGCGCATTCCTGCGGTCTCCGAGGTCGCCGCGCTGGTCGGTTGCAAGCCGATGGTCAAAAGGAACTGGCTCGAACTGGAAGGCAAGATCTTCTCTCGCGTCAAGGCGGTCGAAGCCATTGCGCCCCTGCCCTTCGTGTATGACCTGAAGGTGGAAAGCGACGAGTCCTATATGACCACCTCCGGGCTTGCCCACAATGGCGGGAAACGCAAGGGCGCGGTCTGCGCCTATCTGGAGACCTGGCACCTGGACATCGAGGAGTTCCTCGAGCTGCGCAAGAACACCGGCGACGACCGGCGGCGCACGCACGACATGAACACCGCCAACTGGGTGCCCGACCTGTTCATGCGCCGCGTCATGGAAGGCGGCGACTGGACGCTGTTCTCGCCGAGCACCTGCCCGGACCTGCACGACAAGTTCGGCAAGGACTTCGAGGCCGCCTACACCGCCTACGAAGCCAAGGCCGACCGCGGCGAGATCAAGCTCTACAAGCGCCTTCCGGCCAAAGACCTGTGGCGCAAGATGCTGTCGATGCTGTTCGAGACCGGGCATCCGTGGATCACCTTCAAGGACGCCTGCAACGTGCGCAGCCCGCAGCAGCATGCCGGCGTGGTGCACAGCTCGAACCTGTGCACCGAGATCACGCTGAACACCAGCGACACCGAGATCGCCGTCTGCAACCTGGGCAGCGTCAACCTGGCGCAGCATCTGAAGGATGGCGAGAACGGCAAGGAACTGGACCAGGCCAAGCTGAAGAAGACGGTGGCCACGGCGATGCGCATGCTCGACAACGTCATCGACATCAACTACTACGCGGTGAAGAAGGCGCGCGACAGCAACCTGCGCCATCGGCCGGTAGGGCTGGGCATCGTGGGTTTCCAGGACAGCCTGTACCAGTTGCGCCTGCCCTATGCCAGCGACGCCGCGGTGGAGTTCGCCGACCGCTCGATGGAGGCGGTCTGCTGGCACGCCTATTGGGCCAGCACCGAACTGGCCGAGGAGCGCGGGCGCTACAGCAGCTATCGCGGCAGCCTGTGGGACCGCGGCGTGCTGCCGCTGGATTCGCTGGACCTGCTGGCCGAACAGCGCGGCGCGGGACCGGCCGAAGACGGGGCCCCTTCCCCGTCTTACGTCGAGGTCGACCGCAGCCGGAGCATGGACTGGGACGCGCTGCGCGCACGCATCGCGGCTCACGGCATGCGCAACAGCAACTGCGTGGCCATCGCGCCGACGGCGACGATCAGCAACATCATCGGCGTCGACGCGTCGATCGAGCCCTGCTTCGGCAACCTGTCGGTGAAGAGCAACCTGTCGGGCGAGTTCACGGTGGTCAACGAATACCTGGTGCGCGACCTGAAGCGCCTGGGGCTGTGGGACGACGTGATGGTCATGGACCTGAAGCACTTCGACGGCTCGCTGCGGCGCATCGACCGCGTGCCCGAAGAGCTGAAGCAGCTCTACGCCACGGCCTTCGAGGTCGACGCGCAGTGGCTGGTCGAGGCCGCGGCGCGCCGGCAGAAGTGGATCGACCAGGCGCAGTCGCTGAACATCTACATCGCCGGCGCCTCGGGCAAGAAGCTCGACGAAACCTACAAGCTCGCCTGGCAGCGCGGACTGAAGACCACCTACTACCTGCGCACGATGGGCGCGACGCAGGCCGAGAAGTCGACCGTGCATTCGGGTGCGATGAATGCGGTGGCTACGCAGTCGCCGGCGATGGCTGCGGGCGCGCCGCAGGAGGCAGCGAGCGACATCAAGTTCTGTTCGATCGACAACCCCGATTGCGAGGCCTGCCAATAAAAGCGCACCCGGCTGCGGGGTTGCGGCGAAGGCTCATGTCGCGAAGCGGCGTGAAGCGAAGCGGCCGCAGTCAGCACCCCCGATTGCGAAGCTTGCCAATGAGCATGAGCTGCGATGCGCCACTGCAACAACGCAAGCTGCATTCGCATCGCGATGTCAACTAGTGCTTGGTGTTCGTACGCAACACTCACATAATCACGCGCCATAGGACGCACACACAAACATGCTGGTCTGGGAAGAAGAAGTCCGCATCCTGCCGAAGACTGCAACTCTCCGCGTAGAGCCTGCACCGGCCCCGGCGTCCTCACCGGTTCCTGCCGCCGCGAAGCCCGCGCATCACCGCGTGGCCGCCGCCGACAAGCGCATCATCAACGGCAAGACCGACGTCAACCAGCTGGTGCCCTTCAAGTACAAGTGGGCCTGGGAGAAGTACCTCGCCACCTGCGCCAACCACTGGATGCCGCAGGAGATCAACATGTCGCGCGACATCGCGACCTGGAAGGATCCGAACGGCTTGAGCGAGGACGAGCGCCGCATCATCAAGCGCAACCTCGGCTTCTTCGTCACCGCCGATTCGCTGGCCGCCAACAACATCGTGCTCGGCACCTACCGGCACATCACCGCGCCCGAATGCCGCCAGTTCCTGCTGCGCCAGGCCTTCGAGGAAGCGATCCACACGCATGCCTACCAGTACATCGTCGAGTCGCTGGGCCTGGACGAGAGCGAGATCTTCAACGCCTATCACGAGGTGGCGTCGATCCGCGACAAGGACGAGTTCCTGATCCCGTTCATCAACACCATCATGAACCCGGACTTCCGCACCGGCACGCCCGAGGCCGACCAGCGCCTGCTGAAGTCCCTGATCGTGTTCGCCTGCCTGATGGAAGGCCTGTTCTTCTACGTCGGCTTCACGCAGATCCTGGCGCTGGGCCGCCAGAACAAGATGACCGGCGCCGCCGAGCAGTACCAGTACATCCTGCGCGACGAGTCGATGCACTGCAACTTCGGCATCGACCTGATCAACACCATCAAGCTCGAGAACCCGCAGCTGTGGACGCCGGCTTTCAAGGCCGAGATCAAGGCCTTGTTCGAGCATGCGGTAGAGCTCGAGTACCGCTATGCCGAGGACACCATGCCGCGCGGCGTGCTGGGCCTCAACGCCTCGATGTTCAAGGGCTATCTGCGCTACATCGCCAACCGGCGCGCCGTGCAGATCGGCCTGGAGCCGCTCTTCCCGAACGAGGAGAACCCGTTCCCGTGGATGAGCGAAATGATCGACCTGAAGAAGGAACGCAATTTCTTCGAGACGCGCGTCATCGAGTACCAGACCGGTGGCGCGCTCTCGTGGGACTGAAGGCTGCTGCCGCCAACCCGAACCAACATGCGCAGCAGTCTCGTGAATGGGGGACATGATGCATCGACGCCAGAAGCGATGTGCCGTCCCGCCACCGCATTCGTCGTACCGGGGCGATAGCCCGGGCCGCAAGGCCGGGGCAGACCGCCGGGCGATGAATCACCGCGCTGTATCGAGCGGCGCGGTGCTCTTTGCAACTTGATCAAGGAGATCGTTATGGCAACTGCGAAGAAGGCGCCGGCCAAGAAGGCACCGGCGAAGAAGGCACCGGCGAAGAAGGCGGCCGCGAAGAAGGCCCCGGCGAAGAAGGCCGCCGCGAAGAAGGCGCCGGCCAAGAAGGCCGCGCCGGCGAAGAAGGCTCCGGCCAAGAAGGTCGCCGCCAAGAAGGCGCCGGCGAAGAAGGCCGCCGCGAAGAAGGCGCCTGCGAAGAAGGCCGCTGCCAAGAAGGCGCCTGCAAAGAAGGCGCCGGCGAAGAAGGCCGCGGCGAAGAAGGCGGCGGCCAAGAAGGCTGCCCCTGCCCCGACTGCGAAGACCACCTTGAGCCCGGCTGCGGCCTGGCCCTTCCCGACGGGCAACAAGCCCTGATGTCCGCTCGGCGGGCCGCGCGGTGGCGCCGGCCCGCCGGCGGGTTTTGCAAGACCCGGACTCGTCCGGGTCTTTTTGTATTCGCCGCCGCTTCGTGCGGCCGCGGCTGGCTGGCATGGTGGCTGCTGTTCGCCTGCAGCGCGCTGCAGGCGGCGACGATCGTCGTCGGCGACGGTGTCGCGAGCCTGGCCGACGCGGTGCGGCGCGCACGCGACGGCGACACGATCCTGCTGCCCAGCGGCGAGTACCGCGGCGACGCCGCCGTCATCCACCAGAAGCAGTTGACGATCCGCGGCCACGGTGCGGCGCGGCCGGTGTTGATCGCCGGCGGGCGCAGCGCCGAAGGCAAAGCGATCCTCGTCGTGCGCGACGGCGACATCCTGATCGAGAACATCGAGTTCCGCGGCGCGCGCGTGCCCGACGGCAACGGCGCCGGCATCCGCTTCGAGAAGGGCCGCTTGCTGGTGCGCGGCTGCGCCTTCTTCGACAACGAGATCGGCCTGCTGACGGCCAACTTCGAAGACGCCCGGCTGATCATCGAGGACAGCATCTTCGCCGGCGCGCCCCCCCATGCGGGTGCGCTGCACCACCTGCTGTACGCGGGGCGCATCGCCTCGCTGAAGGTCAGCGGCAGCCGCTTCCATCGAGGCCACACCGGTCATCTGCTGAAGTCGCGCGCGCAGCGCACCGAACTCGCCTACAACCTGCTGGTCGACGGCGAAGGCGGCCGTGCCTCGTATGAAGTGGACCTGCCCAACGGCGGCGACGCGCTGCTGGTCGGCAACGTCATCGGCCAGAGCGCGCACACCGAGAACCGCGTGCTCGTGGCCTACGGCGCCGAAGGCCATGCCTGGCCGCACAGCCGGCTGCGCATGGCGCACAACACGCTGCTCAACGACGGCGTGCAACCGGCCTGGTTCCTGCGCGTCTGGCGCGACCGGCTGCCGCCAGGCACGCCGGTGCAGGCCGTCAACAACCTGAGCGTCGGCTTCGGCGTGTTCACTCTCGGCGCGAGCGGCGAGTTCGCGGGCAACCATGCGGCATGGCCGTCGATGCTGGTCGCGCCCGAGGCCCTGGACTTCGCCTTGCGCGCCGACTCGGCGCTGCGCGGCCGCGGCGTGCAGCAGGTCAGCGAAGCGCTGCGTCCGCGGGCCGAATTCAGTCTGCCCGTGGGCACGCAGCCCCTGGCCGCACCGCCGCGCTGGACGCCGGGCGCATTCCAGCGCTGAAGGCCCGCGCCGGGCGCCGTCAGGCCTTGCCTTGCCGCGCCACCGCCGCCGCGGCGGCGGCCACGGCATCGGCATCGCCCAGATAGCTGCTGTGCAGCGGCTTCAGCTCGGCATCCAGCTCATAGACCAGCGGAATGCCGTTCGGGATGTTCAGCCCGACGATGTCCGCGTCGCTGATGCCGTCGAGGTACTTGACCAGCGCGCGCATCGAGTTGCCGTGCGCCGCGACCAGCACGCGCCGTCCGCCGCGGATCGCCGGCGCCAGCACCTCGTGCCAGAACGGCAGCACGCGTGCCACCGTATCCTTCAGGCATTCGGTCAGCGGCACCTGTCCGGGCGCCAGCGCGGCGTAGCGCCGGTCGCCGCGCTCGCTGCGCGGATCGCCGGGTTCCAGCGCCGGCGGCGGCGTGTCGTAGCTGCGGCGCCAGGTCAGCACCTGCTCGTCGCCGAACTTCTTCGCCGTCTCGGCCTTGTTCAGGCCCTGCAGCGCGCCGTAGTGGCGTTCGTTGAGCCGCCAGTCGTTGACCACCGGCAGCCAGCTGCGGTCCATCTGGTCCAGGCAGTGCCACAGCGTCCAGATCGCACGCTTGAGCACCGAGGTGTAGGCGATGTCGAAGTCGCAGCCGGACTCGCGCAACAGCCGCCCGGCCTGCCGCGCCTGCTCGATGCCGGTGTCGGTGAGGCCGACGTCGGTCCAGCCGGTGAAGCGGTTCTCGAGGTTCCAGGTCGACTCGCCGTGGCGAATCAGCACGAGCTTGTACATGGGCGCTTGAGTCCTCGGCATCCGGTCTGGGTGAAGGGCGCGATTCTATAATTCGGCCCCTTCACACCGCCGACCCGTCCCGTGCAATTCATCGTCGAGAACTGGATCCTGATCCTGGCCGCTTGCGCCTCCGGCGCGCTGCTGTTGTGGCCGATGCTCGCCAAGGGCGGCAGCGGCTCGGTGTCGACCAGCGATGCCGTGCGCCTGATCAACCAGCAAAAGGCGGTGTTGATCGACGTGCGCGAGCCCGGCGAGTTCGCCGCCGGCCATGCCGCCGGTGCGCGCAACGTGCCGCTGGCCGCGCTCGACGGCGCCAAGGCGCTGCCGAGCAACAAGGCGGTGCCGCTGGTGGTGATGTGCGCCGGCGGTGCGCGCGCCTCGCGCGCCGCCGCGCAGCTGCGCAAGGCCGGGTATGCCAGCGTGCATACGCTGGCCGGCGGCAACGCCGCGTGGCGCGAGGCCAGCCTGCCGGTCGAGAAGTCGGCCTGAGGACGCAACTGCGTGCCTGCGTACGCAGTTGCGCTGCAGTGCGCGGCTGGCGCTTTGCGACGGGCGGGCTGAGCTTCGCGTCCGTGCGGCCGATGGGCCGCGCGCAGCAAGGTCTTGCCGGCTGCCGCAGAATCCGCGCCACTTTTTTACACCGCTGCCGCCGCATGAAACCCGTTCGCATGTACATCACGCTGAGCTGCCCGTATTGCGTGCGTGCCAAGGCGCTGCTGCAGCAGCGCGGCGTGCAGCGCATCGACGAAGTGCGTGTCGATCTCGAGCCGGCGCAGCGCCTGCAGATGATGGAACTGACCGGCCGGCGTACCGTGCCGCAGATCTTCATCGGCGACACGCATGTCGGCGGCTGCGACGACCTGATCGATCTGGACCGGCGCGGCGGCCTGCTGCCGCTGCTCGGCGCGGCTGCCTGATCGTCGCGCCGAGCTCCGGGCGCGCACGAGCGCTGCGCGATAATTGAAGGCTCCAGGCCCGAGCGCACTGCATCCGCACCGCGCCGCATGGCCCTCGCCCCCCCACCTCCGGACACCATCATGGCCGACCAAGACCAGACCCCCGTCTTCCAGATCCAGCGCATGTACCTGAAGGATCTGTCGCTGGAGCAGCCGAATTCGCCGCAGATCCTGCTCGAGCAGCAGCAGCCGCAGGTCGAGATCAACCTCGCCATGGGCGCCGAGCCGATCTCCGACGGCATCTACGAGGTCACCGTCACGGCCACCGTGACCACCAAGGTCAAGGACAAGACGCTGTTCCTGGTCGAGGCCAAGCAGGCCGGCATCTTCGAGATCCGCCACGTGCCGCAGGAGCAGATGCAGGGCATCATCAGCATCGTCTGCCCGCAGATGATTTACCCGTACCTGCGCGCCATCGTCTCCGACGTCTGCACGCGCGCCGGTTTCCCGCCGATCATCCTCTCGGAAGTGAATTTTCAGGCGATGTTCGAGGCGCAGCAGGCGCAGGCCGCCGCGCAGCAGGGCAACGGCAACGGCAACGGCAGCGGCTCGCGCATCATCACCGGCGTCAACTGAGCGCTGCCGCCCACACCGGGGCGCCCATGAAGATCAGCGTCCTCGGTGCCGGCGCCTGGGGCACCGCGCTGGCGCTGGCCGCCGCGGCGCGGCACGACACGCTGCTGTGGACGCGCGACGCGGCGCAGGCGGCGCAGTTGCGCGCGCAGCGCCGCAACCTGCGCTACCTGCCCGAGGTGGCGCTGCCGCCGGCGCTGCAGGTCGGCAGCGATCACGCCGCTGCACTGCGGCACGCCGAACACGGCCTGCTGATCATCGCCACGCCGATGGCCGCGCTGCGCGAGCGCCTGGGCGCGCTGCCGGCAAGCTTGCCGGTGCTGTGGTTGTGCAAGGGCTTCGAGGCCGACAGCGGGAAGCTCGGCCATGAGATCGCGCGCGAGCTGCGCCCCGGCGCCGCGTCCGGGGTGCTCTCCGGCCCCAGCTTCGCGCTCGAAGTGGCGCGCGGCCAGCCGACCGCGCTGGTGGCGGCCAGCAGCGACGCCGCGCTGTGCGAGGCCGCGGTACAGGCGCTGCACAGCGACACCTTGCGCATCTACCGCTCGAGCGATCCGGTCGGCGTCGAGGTCGGCGGCGCGGTGAAGAACGTGCTGGCCATCGCCACCGGGCTGGTCGACGGGCTGGCCGCGCAAGAGGACGAGCCGCATCGCCCGGGCCTGAATGCGCGCGCCGCGCTGATCACGCGCGGCCTAGCGGAGATGACGCGGCTCGGCGTCGCGCTGGGCGCGCGCAGCGAGACCTTCATGGGCCTGTCCGGACTGGGCGACCTGGTGCTCACCGCCACCGGCGACCTGTCGCGCAACCGGCGCGTCGGGCTGCTGCTGGCGCAGGGCCTGGCGCTGCCCGACATCCTGGCGCAGCTCGGCCACGTGGCCGAAGGCGTGTACAGCGCGCCGACGCTGCTGGCGCGCGCGCGCCGCCTCGGCGTGCAGATGCCGATCACGCAGGCCGTGGTCGAGGTGCTGGCCGGCCGGCTGCAGCCGCTGCAGGCGATGCGGCAGCTGATGTCGCGCGAAGCCGCCCGGGAAAGCTGAGGCGCGGCTTTGCGGCCGCCCGTTCAGGCGCCGCCCGCGTAGCCGTTCTGGCGCCAGGCCTCGAACACCACCACCGCCACCGCATTGCTCAGGTTCAGGCTGCGTTGGCCGGGGCGCATCGGCAGGCGCAGGCAGCGCTCGGGCGCGATGCCCGCCAGCACCGGCGGCGGCAGGCCGGCGCTTTCGCTGCCGAAAATCAGCCAGTCGCCCGGCTGCCAGCGCGCGCCCGCGAACCCGGCGCTGCCGCGCGTGCTGAAGGCGAAGCAGCGCGCCGCATCCGGCCGCGCCGCATCCAGCCAGCCTTGCCACGAGGCATGGCGCTGCACCGCGGCATATTCGTGATAGTCGAGGCCGGCGCGCCTGAGCAGCCGGTCTTCCATCGCGAAGCCCAGCGGCTCGATCAGGTGCAGGCTGCAGCCGGTGTTGGCTGCCAGACGAATGACGTTGCCGGTGTTCGGCGGAATCTCCGGCTGCACGAGCACGATGCGGAACATGGCCTCAATCGGCCGGCGCCGGCGTGCGTGCCAGGGCCCAGGCGTCGATGCGCGCCGCGCCGGCGCGGCGCAGCACGGCTGCCGCTTCGCGCAGCGTGGCGCCGCTGGTCATGACGTCGTCGACCAGCGCCACGTGCCGGCCGTGCAGCGACAGCCGCCGCGACGGGTCGAGCGTGTAGGCGCCGCGCAGGTTGCGCCGCCGCTGCGCCAGGCTCAGCTCGGCCTGGTGTGGTCCGGGCAGCGGGCGCTGCAGCAGCCGCGCCTCGGCGCGGCAGCCCAGGGCACGCGCCACGCGCCGCGCCAGCTCCCAGGCCTGGTTGTAGCCGCGTTCGGCCAGCCGCTGCGGTGCCAGCGGCACCGGCAGCACCCAGTCCGGCAGCGGCCGGCCGTCGTTGCGGATGGCTGCCGAGAGCCGGCGCGCGAGCGCGCCGGCCAGCTCGATGCGGCCGTTGAACTTGAAGTCGGCGATCAGCCGGTCCCACGGAAAGGCGTAGTCGACCGCGACGACGCAGCCGTCGAAAGGCGGCGGCTCGGCCAGGCAGGCGCCGCACACCGGCGACGACGCGGCCATGCGCAGACCACAGCGCCGGCAGCGCGCTGCGGGCGCGGCGAAGCGCTCGATGCAGTCGCGGCACACGGCGTCGGTACCCCAGCCGCGGCAGACGGCGCACTGCCCGCAGCGGCCGATCGGCCGCCAGCGCGGCACGTCGCTGCGGGGCGCAGGAGGGTCCGGCACGAGCATCGGCTCAATATACTGCCCGCGATGCCCGCCGATGACTCGCCCCGACCCGCGCGCCCGGCGCAGACCGAGGCGCTGGCGGCCATCGAGCGGCGCATGGCGCGTGCCGCCGAGCCGCCGTGGCTGCATGCCGAAGTGGCGCGGCGCATGGCCGAGCGGCTGGCGCTGATCCGCCTGCGGCCGCGCACGCTGGCCGACTGGTGGAGCTGCAGCGGCGCCAGCCGGGACTTGCTGCGCCAGGCCTATCCGCAGGCGCGCGTGCTGCGCGTCGAAAGCGCCGCCGCGCTGCAGGGCCGCGCCGCCGCGGCACCGGTGGCACGCTGGTGGCGGCTGCGCCGCGCCGCGCCCGAGCCGCAGGCGATCGCCGCGCAGGCGCTGGCCGCGGGCAGCGCCGACCTGGTATGGGCCAACATGATGCTGCACCTGGTCGACGACCCGCTGGCGCAGATGCGGCAGTGGCATGCGGCGTTGGCGGTCGACGGCTTCCTGATGTTCTCGACGCTCGGCCCGGGAACGCTGGCGCAGCTGCGCGAACTCTATGCGCGACTGGCCTGGCCGCCGCCGCATGCGCCCTTCGTCGACATGCACGACCTCGGCGACATGCTGCTGCACGGGGGCTTCGCCGACCCGGTGATGGACCAGGAGACGCTGACGCTGAGCTGGGCCGACGGCGACGCCCTGCTGCGCGAACTGCGCACGCTGGGCGGCAATGCCGACCCGCGGCGCGCCAGCGGGCTGCGCACGCCGCGCTGGCGCGCGCGGCTGTGCGCAGCGCTGCAGGCGCTGCAAGGCCCCGACGGCCGGCTGCGGCTGGACTTCGAACTGGTCTACGGCCACGCCGTGCGCGCGGCGCCGCGCCCGCGTGTGGCGGAGCAGACTTCGGTGGCGCTGCAGGACATGCGCGACATGGTGCGCGCCGGCCGCCGCACGCCCGGCGCGCGTTGAGGCCTGGGCTAGAATCCGCCGCTTCTTCAGAGGCCACCACGCTGCGCATCGCGCAGCATGGGCCGCTGACCATTCTTGCCGATTGCCCAGCCTGCGTATTTGACCTGCCGCATGAGTTCGATTGCCACCTTCAGCTCCTGGCCTGAGACGGCGAATGCGCAGGACTCGCAGCGCTGGCGGTTCG
Organism: Rubrivivax sp.; assembly: GCA_036724445.1. Taxonomy (GTDB): domain Bacteria; phylum Pseudomonadota; class Gammaproteobacteria; order Burkholderiales; family Burkholderiaceae_C; genus Rubrivivax. The sequence goes on from DAIMFR010000010.1 coordinate 17,605, forward strand.
CCCAGGAAATGCCGGTCGCGCGCACCGCGCCAGCCCTGCGCTGCGAATGCAGCCCGCACGGGTGCCCGGTGGTCCGGCAAACGCATTTGGAACAGCCACGATGACGACGATGAACTCGAGCACTTTGCAGCGCCGCGCGGTCCGCGGCGCCTGGGCGTTGGGCGCGCTGCTGGCCACGCAGGCGGCGCTGGCGCAGGCGGTCGGCAACCTGCCCGGCGGCCCGGCGGTCAATCAGCTCAACCTGGGGCCGCCTGCCACCAGCATCGCCAGCGACATCCAGTGGCTGCACAACGTGATGCTGGTGCTGTGCCTGCTGATCTTCATCGGCGTGTTCGGCGTGATGTTCTATTCGATCCTCAAGCACCGCAAGTCGGTCGGCCACAAGGCCGCCAACTTCCACGAGAGCGTGTCGGTGGAGATCGCCTGGACCGTGGTGCCGCTGCTGATCGTCATCGCCATGGGTGCGATGGCTACGCGCACCGTGGTGGCGATGAAGGACACCAGCAACTCCGACCTGACGATCAAGGCCACCGGCTACCAGTGGCGCTGGGGCTACGACTACCTGCGCGGCGAGGGCGAGGGCATCGCCTTCCTGTCGTCGCTGGACCCGGCGCAGCGCGCGATGTCCGACGCCGGCAAGCCCGAGGGCGACGACTACCTGCTGCGCGTGGACAACCCGCTGGTCGTGCCGGTGGACCGCAAGGTGCGCGTCATCACCACCGCCAACGACGTGATCCACGCCTGGATGGTGCCGGCCTTCGGCGTCAAGCAGGACGCCATTCCCGGCTTCGTGCGCGACACCTGGTTCCGCGCCGACCGGACCGGCGACTTCTACGGCCAGTGCGCCGAGCTGTGCGGCAAGGAGCACGCCTACATGCCGATCCACGTGCGCGTGCTCAGCGCGCAGGACTACAGCGCCTGGGTCGAGGCCAAGCACAAGGAGATGCAGGCCAAGGCCGATGACCCGAACAAGGTCTGGGAGCTGGCCGCGCTGAAGGAGCGCGGCGCGAAGGTCTACGCCGCCAACTGCGCCGCCTGCCACCAGGCCAGCGGCAAGGGCGGCGGTGCGATCAAGCCGCTGGACGGCTCGGCGGTGGTGCTCGACGGCAACAAGATCCGCGAGATCACGACCGTGCTGCAGGGCGTGAACAACGGCGCGATGCCGTCGTGGCGTCAGCTGTCGGACACCGAGCTGGCGGCGGTCATCACCTTCACCAAGAACAACTGGGGCAACCAGACCGGGCAGCTGGTGCAGCCGTCCGAAGTCGCCGCCGCCCGCAAGTGAAGCCCACAGAACCGGTCGCGTTGAAAGGTTGACCCCATGAGTGCAGTCCTTCCCCATCCCGGCGGCCACGCCCACGACGACCATCACGCGCAGCCGCACGGCTGGCGGCGCTGGCTGTTCGCGACGAACCACAAGGACATCGGCACGATGTACCTGTTGTTCTCGTTCGCGATGCTGATGATCGGCGGCGTGCTGGCGATGCTGATCCGCACCGAGCTGTTCCAGCCCGGGCTGCAGTTCTTCAACCCGGAGCTGTTCAACCAGTTCACGACCATGCACGGGCTGATCATGGTCTTCGGCGCGATCATGCCGGCCTTCGTCGGCTTCGCGAACTGGATGATCCCGCTGCAGATCGGCGCGTCGGACATGGCTTTCGCGCGCATGAACAACCTGAGCTTCTGGCTGCTGATTCCGGCGGCGATCATGCTCGCCGGCTCGTTCTTCATGCCCGGCGGCGCACCGGCCGCGGGCTGGACCATCTACGCGCCGCTGACGATGCAGATGGGCCCGTCGATGGACGCGGCGATCTTCGCGCTGCACATCATGGGCGCGAGCTCGATCATGGGCTCGATCAACATCATCGTCACGATCCTGAACATGCGCGCGCCGGGCATGACGCTGATGAAGATGCCGCTGTTCCCGTGGACCTGGCTGATCACCGCCTTCCTGCTGATCTCGGTGATGCCGGTGCTGGCCGGGGCGATCACGATGACGCTGACCGACCGCCATTTCGGCACCAGCTTCTTCAACGCGGCCGGCGGCGGCGACCCGGTGATGTACCAGCACATCTTCTGGTTCTTCGGCCACCCCGAGGTCTACATCATGATCCTGCCGGCCTTCGGCATCGTCAGCGCCATCGTGCCGGCCTTCGCGCGCAAGAAGCTGTTCGGCTATGCGTCGATGGTCTATGCGACGGCGTCGATCGCCATCCTGTCGTTCATCGTCTGGGCGCACCACATGTTCACGACCGGCATGCCGGTGACCGGGCAGCTGTTCTTCATGTACGCGACGATGCTCATCGCCGTGCCCACCGGCGTGAAGATCTTCAACTGGACGGCGACGATGTGGCGCGGCTCGATGAGCTTCGAGACGCCGATGCTGTGGGCCGTGGGCTTCATCTTCGTGTTCACGATCGGCGGCTTCACCGGCCTGATCTGCGCCATGGCGCCGATCGACATCCAGATCCAGGACACCTACTACATCGTCGCCCATTTCCACTACGTGCTGGTCGCCGGCTCGCTGTTCGCGCTGTTCGCGGGCGTCTACTACTGGGGCCCGAAGTGGACCGGCGTGATGTATTCCGAAACGCGCGGCAAGATCCATTTCTGGCTGAGCATGATCTTCTTCAACCTGACCTTCTTCCCGATGCACTTCCTCGGCCTGGCGGGCATGCCGCGGCGCTATGCCGACTACCCGATGCAGTTCGCCGACTTCAACATGATCGCCTCGATCGGCGGCTTCGGCTTCGGCCTGATGCAGGTCTACTTCTTCGTCTTCGTGGTCGTGCCGATGATGCGCGGGCAGGGCGCGCCGGCGCCGCAGAAGCCCTGGGACGGCGCCGAGGGCCTGGAATGGGAAGTGCCGTCGCCGGCGCCGTGGCACACCTTCGAGAACCCGCCGAAGCTGGACGCCAGCGCGACGCGGGTGATCGGCTGAGCCGGCGATGACCCCCGAAGCGCAACGCAAGGCCAACCTGCGCACCGCCTGGATCCTGGCGGCGCTGGCGCTGGTGTTCGGCCTGGGCTTCGTCGTGCGCATCGTGCTGTTCGGCGGCTGAAGGCACGGCCGTGTCCGCGACGCCACCCGCCCGCCGCCCCCGGCTGCTCGCCGACAACCGGCGCATGCTCGGCAAGCTGCTGGCCGTGTCGCTGCTCATGTTCGGCTTCGGCTACGCGCTGGTGCCGATGTACCGCGCGATCTGCGACGCGCTGGGCATCAACGTGCTCTCGGTGGCCGAGCAGCGGCGCGAGGCCGCTGCCGGCGGCCGCAGCCCGAACACGCAGGTCGACACCACGCGCACCATTACCGTGGAGTTCGACGCCAACGCGCGCGGGCCGTGGGACTTCAAGCCGGCGCTGGCCTCGCTGCAGGTGCACCCGGGCGAAATGGCCACGGTGATGTACGAGTTCCGCAACCGGCAGGACCGCACCATGGCCGCGCAGGCCATCCCCAGCTACGCGCCGAAGCAGGCGATGGCGCACTTCAACAAGCTGGAGTGCTTCTGCTTCAATGAATACACGCTGCAGCCCGGCGAGTCGAAGCAGTGGCCGGTGGTCTTCGTCATCGACCCGAAGCTGCCCAAGGACGTGAGCACGATCACGCTGTCCTACACCTTTTTCGAAGTCGGCGGCAAGGTGCCGCCCGCGCCTGCGGGCGCCCTGCACACCAGCGCCGTGCAGGCGGGGCCGCGGCTGTGAGTCCACGCGGTTCACCGAGCGACGGCCTGAAGGAAGCAGCGCAGCGGCCGGCGTCGCCGCTGCAGACCTTCAAGGCGGTGGCCTGGTCGTTCTTCGGCATCCGCCGTTCGTCAGGCCATGCGCAGGACGTGCAGAAATTGAATCCGGTGCACCTGATCATCGCCGGCCTGGTCAGCGCCGCGCTGTTCGTGCTGGTGCTGGTGCTGCTGGTGCGCTGGGTCGTCAGCAGCGGCGTGGCCGGCTGAAGCGCCGAAGCCTGCCCATTCATCCAGATTTCATCGAGGAGCAGATCCCACCATGTCGGCCAGCGCACACCCGGGCTCCACCCCGTACTACTTCGTCCCCGCTCCGTCGCCGTTCCCGGTGCAGGTGGCGGTGGGCATGTTCTTCGTCATCCTCGGCGCCAGCCAATGGATCAACGGCCACGGCTGGGGCGCCTGGTCGCTGCTGCTGGGCCTGGTGATCTGGCTCGCCACGCTGTACCGCTGGTTTGCCGCGGCCATCGCCGAAGACCGCTCCGGGCTCTATTCGCACCGCGTCGACGTTTCCTACCGCTGGAGCATGAGCTGGTTCATCTTCTCGGAGGTGATGTTCTTCGGCGCCTTCTTCGGCGCGCTGTACTGGGCGCGGGCGCATGCGGTGCCGGCGCTGGGCAACCTGGATCACCAGATCCTGTGGCCCGACTTCAAGCCCGCCTGGCCGACGCTGCTGCCCGGCTCCACCGCATCGCCCGCCGGCACCGTCGAGCCCTTCGCGACCATCGGCCCGTGGCCGCTGCCGACGATCAACACCGCGCTGCTGCTGACTTCGGGCGTGACGCTGACCATCGCCCATCATGCGCTGATCGCCAACCGGCGCGGCAGCTCGATCTTCTGGATGTGGCTGACGGTGCTGCTCGGCGCCACCTTCCTGTGCGTGCAGGCCTACGAGTACATCCACGCCTACAACGACCTGAACCTGAAGCTCAGCTCGGGCGTGTTCGGCTCGACCTTCTTCATGCTCACCGGCTTTCACGGTTTTCACGTGTTCGTCGGCATGCTGATGCTGCTCTTCGTCACGCTGCGCCTGATGCGCGGCCACTTCACGCCGGACAGCCACTTCGGCTTCGAAGGCGCCGCCTGGTACTGGCACTTCGTCGACGTGGTCTGGCTGGGTCTGTACCTGCTGGTCTACTGGCTCTGATCCGGCGCGCGCCGCGGCGCCTGGCCGCCGCGGGGCCTCAGCCGCCGACCGGGATGCCGGTCGGCTGGATCCAGCCCATCCAGTAGGCGAACAGCACCAGCAGGAAGATGGCCACCGACAGGCCGACGCGCACCGCCAGCGCGCGCGCCATCATTGCGCCGTGCGGGTCGCGCGAGCGGTCGCGGCGCAGCATCAGCACGCCCGCGCTGGCCAGCGCGGCCACCACGGCGACCAGGAACAGCACGATCACGAGCTTCATGGAGGCGGATTATTTCACCCGCCGCGCGCGGCCTGATGCCGGCACGGCCAGCGCATGCGGCTGCAGTCCTTGATCGTCCTGCTGGCCGCCGTGGCCGGCGCGCTGGGCACCGCGCGGCTGGGTGTGTGGCAGCTGGATCGGGCGGCGCAGAAGACGGCGCTGCACGAGGCGATGCTGGCACGCGCGGCGTTGCCGCCCCTGGATGCGCAGGGGCTGGCGCACACGAGCGAAGCCGTCGCCGCGCAGCAGCACCGGCGCGTCGTGCTCGAGGGCCGCTGGGTGGCCCGCCACGGCATCTACCTGGACAACCGGCCGTTGAACGGCCAGCCCGGCTTCCTGCTGGTGATGCCGCTGCAGATCGGCGCCGGCGACATGGTGCTGGTGCAGCGCGGCTGGCTGCCGCGCAATGCGCAGCAGCGCGAGCAACTCGCGCCGGTGGCTACGCCCGCCGGCACGGTGCGCGTCGAAGGCCGCGTCGAGCCGGGGTTTTCGAGGCTTTACGAGTTCGACGCGGCCGCCTCCGGCGCAATCCGGCAGAATCTCGACCCGGCGGCTTTTGCACGCGAGACCGCGTTGCCGCTGCGGCCGCTGGTCGTCGTCCAGTTGGACACGCCCGCGGCGGCGCCTGACGGCCTGCTGCGCCAGTGGCAGCCGGCCGCTCCCGATGTCTCCAAGAACCAGGGCTACGCCTTGCAGTGGTTCTCGCTCAGCGCCCTGATCACGGGTCTCTATGTCTGGTTCCAACTCATCCGCCCGCGGCGCCGGCGCTCCTGAAGCGCTGGGCATGACGGTGCACACCCTGCCGGTGCCCGAACTGCAGGCCGACGCCCGGCGCACGCGCAGCGGCCGGCTGAAGATGCTGCTGGTGCTGGCGGTGTGCGTGGCGCCGGTGCTGCTGTCCTACTTCAGCTTCTACGTGCTGCGGCCGGCGGCGCGCAGCAACTACGGCAGCCTGATCGAGCCGACGCGCAGCATGCCGGCGCTGCCGCTGCGCACGCTCGATGGCCAGCCGGTCGAGGCGGCGTCGCTGCACGGCCAGTGGCTGCTGCTCGCGCTCGGCTCGGGCGCCTGCGATGCGGCCTGCGAGCAGCGGCTGTTCATGCAGCGCCAGTTGCGCGAGATGCTCGGCCGCGAGCGCGACCGCCTGGACAAGATCTGGCTGGTCACCGACGACGCGCCGGTGCCGCCGGCGCTGCTGGGCGCGCTGCAGGCCGATCCGCCGGCGCTGGTGCTGCGCGTGCCGCGCGCGGCGCTGGCCGCCTGGCTGCAGCCCGCGGCCGGCCATGCGCTGGAGGAGCACCTGTACCTGGTCGATCCGCTGGGCGAATGGATGCTGCGCGAGCCGGCGCATGCCGAGCCGGCGCGCGTCAAGGGCGACCTGGAGCGCCTGCTGCGCGCATCGGCGGGCTGGGACCGGCCGGGCCGCTGAAGGCTGAATGGGCGGCATGGACTTCGCACCGATCCTGCGTCTGCTGCTGCTCGCCGGGCTGCTGGCGCTGCTGCCGCTGGGCTGGCTGTGGCTGCGCCGGCCGCAGGCGCGTGCCGGCCAGCGCCTGGCGGCGCTGACCGGGTTGGTCATGTTCCTGACCTTCGACCTGATCGTCTTCGGCGCCTTCACGCGGCTCAGCGATTCGGGCCTAGGCTGCCCCGACTGGCCGGGCTGCTACGGCCACGCCAGCCCGATCGGCGCGGCGGCGGACATCCATGCGGCGCAGACGGCCATGCCCACCGGCCCGGTGACCTTCAGCAAGGCCTGGATCGAGATGATCCACCGCTACCTGGCGATGACCGTGGGCACACTGATCATCGTGCTGACGATCGGCAGCTGGCTGCGCCGCCGCGAGCTGAAGCTGTCGCCGTGGTGGCCCACCGCCACGCTGGCCTGGGTGGTGCTGCAGGGCCTGTTCGGCATGTGGACGGTGACGCTGAAGCTGAACCCGGCCATCGTCACGCTGCACCTGCTCGGCGGCATGGTGCTGCTGGCGCTGCTGACCGCGCAGCGCGAGGCGCTGCGCGGCCGCGCGCTGCACTGGCCGGCGGGCGCGCTGCGGCTGCTGCTGATCGTGTTCGCGCTGCTGGTGCTGCAGATCGCGCTCGGCGCCTGGGTCAGCAGCAACTACGCGGTGCTGGCCTGCAGCGGTTTTCCGCAGTGCAACGGCAGCTGGTGGCCGGACATGGATTTCGGCCACGGCTTTACCTTCAAGCGCGAACTCGGCCGCGCCGGCGACGGCGAATTCCTGCCCTTCGAGGCGCTGGTGGCGATCCACATGGTGCACCGCTTGGTCGCGGTGCTGGCCGCCGCCGCCTTGCTGCTGCTCGCGCATCGGCTGTGGCGCCGCCTGGCCTTGCCGCGGCCGGCGCTGCTGCTGCTGGGCTTGACGCTGCTGCAGGTGGCCAGCGGCCTGTCCAACGTCGTGCTCGGCTGGCCGCTGGCGGCGGCGCTGGTGCACACCGGCGGCGCGGCCTTGCTGGTGGCGGTGCTGAGCAGTCTGTGGGCGCGCGCCACGCTGGCGCGCGCGGCCTCCTAAAATCGGCGCACCGATGTCGCAGAGCCTCGCCACCCCCGCGCCCCGCAGCAACCGCTGGGCGCAGTACTACGCACTGACCAAGCCGCGCGTGGTGCAGTTGATCGTCTTCTGCGCGCTGATCGGCATGCTGCTGGCCGTACCCGGTTGGCCCGACCTGCCGCTGGCGGCAGCCGCCACGCTGGGCATCTGGCTGGTGGCCAGCGCGGCGGCGGCCTTCAACTGCCTGGTCGAGCAGCGCATCGATGCCAAGATGGCGCGCACCGCGTGGCGGCCCACGGCCAAGGGCGAGCTGAGCACCGGGCAGACGCTGCTGTTCTCGGCGCTGCTGTGCGCCGCCGGCAGCGCACTGCTGTACCTGTGGGTCAATCCGCTGACGATGTGGCTGACCTTCGCCACCTTCATCGGCTATGCGGTCATCTACACCGTGCTGCTCAAGCCGCTGACGCCGCAGAACATCGTCATCGGCGGCGCCTCGGGCGCGATGCCGCCGGTGCTGGGCTGGGCGGCGATGCGCAACGACCTCGGCCCCGAGGCGTGGATGCTGTTCCTGATCATCTTCCTGTGGACGCCGCCGCACTTCTGGGCACTGGCGCTGTACCGCGCCGAGGACTACCGGAAGTCCGGCCTGCCGATGCTGCCGATCACGCACGGCAATGCCTTCACGCGGCTGCAGGTGCTGCTGTACACGCTGGTGCTGTTCGCGGCGACGCTGCTGCCCTTCGTCTACCGCATGAGCGGCTGGATCTACCTGCTGAGCGCCGTGGCGCTCGGGGGGGTGTTCCTGGCCTACGCGCTGCAGCTGTGGCGCGACTACAGCGACGCGCTGGCGCGCCGCACCTTCCGCTATTCGATCCTCTACCTGAGCCTGCTGTTCAGCGCCTTGCTGATCGACCACTACCTGAACCCATGGCTGATTTGAACCACCCCCTACGCGCTTCGCGCGCCCCCTCGAGGGGGCACCGCTGGCGGACCGGCGCAGCCGGATCCGCGGCGGTTGCTCGAACGATCCTGCTGGCCGCGGCGCTGGCTGCGGGCCTGCTGGCCGGCTGCGACCGCGTCGCCAGCCCGTCCAAGCCGGCCTTCAAGGCGGTGGACATCACCGGCGCCGAATACGCGCGCGAGCTGTCGCTCACCGATGCGGACGGCCAGCGCCGCACGCTGGCCGACTTCAAGGGCAAGGTCACGCTGGTCTTCTTCGGCTACACGCAGTGCCCCGACGTGTGCCCGGCGACGATGGGCGAACTGGCCGCGGTCAAGCGCGATCTGGGCGCGGACGGCGAACGCGTGCAGGGCGTGTTCGTCAGCGTCGACCCGCAGCGCGACACGCCGCAGGTGCTGAAGGCCTATGTCGGCGCCTTCGACCCGAGCTTCGTCGGGCTGCGCGGTACGGACGAGGAAACCAAGGCTGCGGCGCGCGACTTCAAGGTCTTCTTCGCGCAGGTGCCGGGCAAGACCGAAGGCAGCTACACGGTGGACCACACCGCCGGCAGTTATGTCTTCGACACGCAGGGACGGGTGCGGCTGTTCGTGCGCTACGGCAGCGGCGCCGAAGCGCTGCGCCATGACCTGAAGCTGCTGCTGGCCGAAGACCCGGCCTGAAGGCGCCGAAGCTGAAAGGCCGGGCCGCCGATCAGGCCGCGGCCGGCTCCAGCGCCTTGCGCATCTTCTTCAGCGCCGCCACTTCGATCTGGCGGATGCGCTCGGCGCTGACGCCGTATTCCGCCGCCAGCTCGTGCAGCGTCATGCCGCCGCTCGCGTCGTCGTTGACCTTCAGCCAGCGCTCTTCGACGATGCGCCGGCTGCGCGGGTCCAGCGCCTGCAGTGCCTGCTGGATGCCGTCGCCGGCCAGCCAGTCGCGGTGCCGGGCTTCGATCCGGCGCGTCGGCTCGTGCGCCTCGTCGGCCAGGTAGGAGATCGGCGCGTAGGCTTCTTCGCCGTCGTCGTTCTGCGCTTCCAGCGCCACGTCGCCGCCCGACAGGCGGGTTTCCATCTCCAGCACTTCTTCGGGCTTGACCTTCAGCTCGCGCGCCACCACCTCGACCTCGGCCGGCGAGAAGCTGCTGCGGTGCGTGTCGGCGTCGGCCGCATCGCTCTTCAGCCGCTGCTTCATCGAGCGCAGGTTGAAGAACAGCTTGCGCTGCGACTTGGTGGTCGCCACCTTGACCATGCGCCAGTTGCGCAGGATGTATTCGTGGATCTCGGCCTTGATCCAGTGCAGCGCGTAGCTGACCAGGCGCACGCCCTGGTTCGGGTCGAAGCGGCGTACCGCCTTCATCAGGCCGACGTTGCCTTCTTGGATCAGGTCGCCCTGCGGCAACCCGTAGCCCAGGTACTGCCGCGACACCGACACCACCAGCCGCAGGTGCGACAGCACCAGCCGGCCGGCGGCTTCCACGTCGCCGTGGGCCTGCAGGCGTTGCGCGCAACTGCTCTCCTCCTGCGGCGTGAGCAGCGGAATACGGTTGACGGCGGCGATGTAGGCGTCCAGGTTGCCGACGGGCGGCACCAGCGACCACGGGTCGCGAACGGACAGGGCGGTATGGGCAGTGGTGGCGTTCATCTATGGATCTGACCGGCTCCGATGGCTTGGGTTCCGCAAATATTAGCACTCTCTGGCGTCGAGTGCTTGTTTGTCTCGCGCGTTGACATTGCTGATTCACGGTGATAGTGACGGCTGACTTTGTCAGGCCGGCAGGGCGGGCGATTCAGCCGAAATGCGTGTCCATGTCGTCCAGCAGCTCGTCCAGGACGGCAAGGAAGCTGACCAGGTTGACCGGCTTGGTCACGTAGTGGGCGGCGCCGGCGGTCAGCGCCGCTTCCATGTGCGCGGCGGTGGCGTCGGCCGACACCACCACCACCGGAATGCTGCTCAGCGCGTCGTCGTCCTTCAGATGGCGCAGCAGTTCCAGGCCGTCGATGTCGGGCAGATGCATGTCCAGCAGGATCAGGCTCGGGTGCTGCAGCCGCACCGCGGCCAGCCCGTCCAGGCCGTTCATCGACACGCTCAAGCGCACCTGCGGCCGGCGCAGCAGCATGCCGCGCATGACCTCGATGTTGGTTTCGTTGTCCTCGATGTAGTGCACCAGCCGCTGCCGGTAGCCGGCCAGCTCGGCCGGCGCCTCGCCGTCGCGGCCGGAGTCGCTGCCGACGCCGGGCGCGCGCGGCAGCGTCAGCACGAAGCTCGAGCCTTGGCCGACGGTGCTCTGCGCGCGCAGCGAGCCGCCCATCAGCTCGGCCAGCCGGCGGCTGATGACCAGCCCGATGCCCGTGCCTTCGACGCCGGTGCGCTCGCGCCCCAGCCGGTTGTAGGGCTGGAACAGCGCGTCCATCTGGCTGCGGTTCATGCCCAGGCCGGTGTCGCTGACGACGATCTCGATGGCCCCGCCCTCGGCCAGGCGCGTGATCAGCGTGATGCTGCCGCCGTCGACGTTGTACTTGACGGCATTGCTCAGCAGGTTGGTCAGGATCTGCTTGATGCGCGTCTCGTCGCCCAGCACCACGCGGGCGCGCCGCGCGTCCAGCTGCTGCTCGATGCGCAGCCCGCGTTTGGCCGCCGCCGGCTCGACCATGGCCAGCGCCGCGTCCACCAGCGGCGCCACCTCCAGCGCCGCCGGTTCGAGCTTGAGCATGCCCGACTCGATGCGCGACAAGTCCAGCGTGTCGTTGATCATGTGCAGCAGGTGCCAGCCGGCCTGCTGGATCTGGCCGGCCCAGCCGCGCTGGTGTGCGCTCAGCGGCGGCTTGCGGTCCAGCGCCAGCAGCTGCGCGAAGCCCAGCATCGCATTCAGCGGCGTGCGCAGCTCGTGGCTCATGCGCGAGACGAACTCGCTCTTGGCGCGGTTGGAGCTTTCCGCCGATTCGCGCGCGCGCTCGGCCTCGGCCAGGCGCAGGTGCTCGCCGATGTCCTCGACCACGCCGACGGTGAACTGCGGCCGGCCCGCGGCGTCGCGCAGCAGCGCCACCGTCAGCTGCGCGTGCACGACGCTGCCGCCCTTGGCCAGATAGCGCTTCTCGCGGCGGTAGACATCGCATTGGCCGCGCCGCATCGACTCCAGCAGCCGGGCGTCTTCGAGGCGGTCTTCCGGATGCGTGAGCTGGCCGGCCGTGAACCGGCACAGCTCGTCGCCGCCGTAGCCGAGCAGCCGGCTGTAGGCCGGGTTCAGCTTCAGGATGCGCCCGTCGAGGTCGGTCTTGACGATGCCCACGTGCGCGCTGTCCAGGATCGCCTGCAGCTGCTGCTCGCTGGCGCGCAGCGCTTCGGCGGTGTGCTGATGCTGCGCCGCCTCTTCGCGCAACGCCTGCGTGCGCTGCTGCACCTCCTGCTCGACGCGCCGCGCGCGGCCGGTGACGATCAGCAGCAGCGCGCCCAGCAGCGAGGCCGACGCCAGGCCGAGCACCGAAAACAGCCAGGCGTTGGCGTGCTGCGACTCGGTCATCATCTCCGGCCGCGCCTCGAGCCGCAGCAGCCAGTCGCGGCCGCCGAAGCTCAGCGCGCGCTCGTGCACCCAGCGCAGCCGCGGCGCGTCCTCGCAGCCGGGCGGCCCGGCCAGGCGGCGCTGCACCGCAGCGGGGTCGCGGTCGAGCAGGCACCATTGCAGCGGCGTATGGCGTTGCGCCATCAGCGTGTTCAGCGCCTCGTCCATGCGCAGCGCGACGAAGACCACGCCGCGCCACGGCGCCGCCGCGGCGCCGCCTTCGCCGCCGAGCGCGCGATAGACGACCACCCCGATCTGGTCCGCGCCCTCCTGCGCCAGCTTGAAGCCGGCGCTGGCGCTGGGCCGGCCGCTGCGCTGCGCGCGCCGGATGGCCTCGGCCGACGCACGCACCGACATCGAGTTGACGCCCAGCGCGCCGGCGTTGCGCTGCCGCGGCTCGATGTAGCGCACGACCACGGCGTCCTCCTCGGTGGCTGCGGCCGGCCGGTCGCTGCGGTCGAAGACGCGGAAGTCGGCCGGCCCTTCGGCGCGCACCGCGGCCTCGAAGCGGCCCAGTTCGCTGCGCGCCACGCGCGGGCTGTAGCCGATGGCCTGCAGGTGCAAGGGCTGCTGCAGCCACCAGCCGGTGACGCTGCGCATCTGCTCGCCCGACACGCGTTCGTCGAGGCTGAACACGCCGTGCACCGCCTGCAGCGCCTGCAGCGGGCCGTCGAGCCAGGCGGCGACGGCGTCGGCGGCGCCGGCCGCCTCGCGTTCGAAGGCGCTGCGCAGGCGCTGCTCGTCCCAGCGCGCCACCGCCAGCGTCGCCGCCACCAGCAGCGCCGTCACCAGCAGCAGCGGCAGGGCCACGGTGGCGCGGCGCGGCAGCCAGGCGCTGCGCGGCCGGCCGATCAGCGTCAGCAGCGCCGGTGCGGCGATGAGCACGCCCAGCGAATCGCCGATCCACCAGGTCCACCAGGTGAAGGGCAGGGCGGCCGGCGGCACCGCGCCGGCCAGGCCGAGCGCGGCGCTGGAGATCGACGCATTCACCAGGCAGGCGACCGGCGCCGCCAGCACCAGGAAGCGCCAGATGTCGCGCGGACGGCCGAGCGTCAGCGGCTGCTCGACATGGCGCCGCACCAGCCAGGCGCCGCAAGCGGCCTGCAGCGCCGCACCGGCGCCGATGACCAGCGGCACGACCAGCGCCCACAGGTCGACCTGGCCGCGTGCCGCGCTCAAGCCGACGTTGACCAGGAACGCCCCCAGCGCCGTGGCCAGCAGGGCCGGCCGGCCGTAGACCAGCGTGGCCGCCAGCGCCATGCCGGCCGACGGATACAGCGGCGCGGCATAGCTGGGCGCGAAGGCCAGCTGCACGGCCAGCCAGCCGGCCGCGGCATAGCCCAGCGTGGCGGCGACCAGCACCCACGGCCATGCGGCCTTGCTGTCCTCGCTCATCGATGGCTCGGGCCTGTGCCTGATGCTCTGCTCCCGCGCCTAGTGCAGTGTTCCACGCTGTGCGGTACGTGCGAAAACCGATGGATTTGTCGACCTGGCCAGGCGCAAAGCGCAGTGATGCCCGCAGGTATCGCGAGGATTTGCAACGACGCCAGGGCGGCAAAGACGCGGTTTTATGTGCTGCATAGCGTGGAACACTGCACTAGTCCAGCACCGGGTGTCGGTGTCGAGCCTTGTCGCGCGCTGCAATCGCGACGGAGAACCGCCTAGACGTTGAACAGGAAGTTCAGCACATCCCCATCCTTGACCACGTAGTCCTTGCCTTCGGAGCGCATCTTGCCGGCTTCCTTCGCGCCCTGTTCGCCCTTGTGGGCGATGTAGTCGTCGAAGGCGATGGTCTGCGCGCGGATGAAGCCGCGCTCGAAGTCGGTGTGGATCACCCCGGCCGCCTGCGGCGCGGTGTCGCCGGCGTGGATGGTCCAGGCGCGCACTTCCTTGACGCCGGCGGTGAAGTAGGTCTGCAGGCCGAGCAGCCCGAAGGCCGCGCGGATCAGCCGGTCTAGGCCCGGCTCGTCCTGGCCCATCTCGTGCAGGAACAGCAGCCGGTCCTCGGCGCTCATGTCGGCCAGCTCGGCCTCGGTCTTGGCGCAGATCGCCACCACCGGCGCGTGCTGCTTGTCGCCGAAGGTGCGCAGCTGTTCCAGATAGGGGTTGTGCTCGAAGCCGTCCTCGGCCACGTTGCCCACGAACATCGCCGGCTTGGCGGTGATCAGGCACAGCGGCTTCAGCACCACCAGCTCTTCCTTGCTGAAGGCGATTGCCCGCACCGGCAACGCCTGGTCCAGCGCCGTCTGGCACTTCTTCAGCACCTCCACCAAGCGCTGCGCGTCCTTGTCCTGGCCGGCCTTGGCCACCTTCGTCCAGCGCGCCAGGCTCTTTTCGACCGTGGCCAGGTCGGCCAGGCACAGCTCGGTCTGGATGACCTCGATGTCGGCGACCGGGTCGACCTTGCCGGCGACGTGGATCACGTTGTCGTCGTCGAAGCAGCGCACCACGTTGACGATGGCGTCGGTCTCGCGGATGTGGCTCAGGAACTGGTTGCCCAGGCCCTCGCCCTGGCTGGCGCCGGCCACCAGCCCGGCGATGTCGACGAATTCGACGATCGCCGGCACGATGCGCTCGGGCTGCACGATCGCCGCCAGCTGCTGCAGCCTGGGGTCGGGCAATTCGACGATGCCGACGTTGGGCTCGATGGTGCAGAACGGATAGTTCTCGGCGGCGATGCCGGCCTTGGTCAGCGCATTGAACAGCGTCGACTTGCCGACGTTGGGCAGGCCGACGATGCCGCATTTCAGGCTCATGGGAGGGGCTTCCGGCGGGGCGTGAAGAGGCGCGGATTCTAGGACCCTACACTCGACGGCCTTCGCCGCAGAGAGCCATGAGCACCCGACAGACACTGTTGCCGCGCGAGAAGGACCTGGGCGGCGGGTTCCATGTGGGCCGGCTGCTGCCTGCGGCGTCACGGCAAGCGGTCGGGCCGTTCCTGTTCTTCGACCACTTCGGGCCGATCACTGCCCAGCCGCAGGACGACCACGACGTGCGGCCGCATCCGCACATCGGGTTGGCCACCGTGACCTACCTGTTCGAAGGCGCGATGCAACATCGCGATTCCATCGGCGCGGTGCAGCGCATCGAGCCGGGTGCGATCAACTGGATGACGGCCGGCCGCGGCATCGTGCATTCGGAGCGCACGCCCGGCGACCTGCGCGGCGTGACGCGCCGCAGCCACGGGCTGCAGCTGTGGTCGGCGTTGCCGGCCGAGGACGAGGAGCTGGAACCGGCATTCGCGCACACGCCGGCCTCGGACATCCCGTTGCACGACAGCGGCGGCGCCGCCGCGCGTGTGCTGATCGGCGAGGCCTTCGGCCTGCGCTCGCCGGTGGCCGCGCGCTCGCCTACGCTGTACCTGGACATCACGCTGCGTCCCGGCGCGCAGCTGCGGCTGCCGCCGGCCGCCGAGCGTGCGCTCTATGCGGTGGACGCGCCGTTCACGCTGGACGGCCAGATGCTGCCTGCGCGCCGGATGGTGGTGCTGGAGCCGCACGAGCAGCCGCTGCTCGGTGCGCTGGCGGCCGCGCGCGTGGTGCTGATCGGCGGCGAGCCGCTGGGCCGGCGCTTCATCTCCTGGAACTTCGTCTCCAGCCGCAAGGAGCGCATCCTGCAGGCGCAGGACGATTGGCGCGCACAGCGCTTCGACCCGGTGCCGGGCGAGACCGAGTTCATCCCGCTGCCTTGAGCTGGGCCCATCCGGCCGGGCGATCGGGGCGATTGCAAGCCGAGCTCTGCTGTCGGCGCATGGCGGCCGGCTGCAAATACCGAAGTCATTCACCGCAGAGCCGCAGAGGGCGCAGAGAAAGCGCAGAGGAATACAAGCCCTTCGGGTTTTCTCTGCGAATCTCTGCGTCCTCTGCGCCTCCGCGGTGAAGGCTGTTTTCTTCAGGCCGCTTTGCGCCGGAAACCGCCACAGGCACTCAGTGCAAACGACCGCCCATGCTTGTCAGAACGCCCAGCTGGCGCGGCAGCTCTGGCCGACTGCCAGTTCGTGCCCGATCCCCCGAATGACGATGGCATTCATGCCGAAGGTCACGCCGCCGCCCATGCGCGCATCGGCCCTATAGGCGGCCAGCGCGTCGGTGACCTCGAAGCCCTGCACGCCGCGGTCGGGGTCGACGCCGGGGATCGTGCAGCGCACGCAGGGCTTGACCAGCTTCAGCTCGGCCACGCCCTGCGGCGTGGCTATCTCCAGCGTGTCGATGTGGTCCTCGTCGTGCGCCTCGATGCCGTCCAGCACCAGGTTCGCCCGGAAGCGGCGCATGTCCACCGCCGGCACGCCCTGCAGCGCCAGCCGGCGGTTCAACTCGGCCAGCGACGCGGTCGAGGTGACGAGCAGCGCGAAGGCGTCGGCGAAGGCGGTCTGCGCGGCGTGCTCGCCGGTCCAGCGCCGGTCCGACAGGCGGCGGTGTTCGGGATCGAAGCGCACCAGCCGCAGCGGCCGGCCGATGAAGTCGCTGAACCATTGCGCCGCCAGCGCACCCAGGTCCCAGGCCGGCACCGTGTCGGACCACACGCGCACCTGACGCGCGCTGTCGACGCGGTCCAGCGCGACGTGCAGCGCCAGCATGCCCGGCGCGCGCAGCACCAGCTCGCCGTGGCGCAAGCTCGGCCGCACCAGCGCCAGCCGCGGCACCCCGCGCTGCGTGACGAACTCATCGTGCTCGTCGACCAGCATCCAGGCGCGATCGAGATCCAGACCGGTTTCGACCAGCAGGCCGCGCTCCACCGCGATGCCGGCGCAGGACTTCAGCGGATGCAGATGCAGCGCATGCACGCTGCAGTTCAGATCGCTGGACATTCGCTGTAGGCCCGCTTTGCGTGAAAACCGCGCGCATTGTGCATGCAGGCGGCTGCCTACAATTGCCGCAATGAGACGAGTCGACGTGTGCGTGCGCGGTGCGGGTGCGGTGGGTGCCTGCCTGGCGCTGGCGCTGGCGCGGCAGGGCCTCGCGGTGGCGCTGCAGGCCGATGCCGCACGCGCCGCCGCGCCCGCGCGGCAGGACGTGCGCACCTACGCGCTGAATGCCGCGTCGGTGGACCTGCTGCGCGAGCTGAAGGTCTGGGAGGCGCTGCCGGCCGACGCGCGCTGCGCGGTCTACGACATGCACGTCGAGGGCGACGCCGGCGGCAGTGCGCTCGACTTTTCCGCCTGGTCGCAGGGCGTCGAGGCGCTGGCCTGGATCGTCGACGCCGCCGAGCTCGAGCGCACGCTGGCCTCGGCCGTGGCCTTCGCGCCGCACGTGCAGACGCTGAGTGCCGACACCGAAGTGGCTGCGGCGCTGCTGGCGGTGGCCGAAGGCAAGGCCTCGGCGACGCGCGAACGTCTGGGCGTGGCCATGCCGGTGCAGCGCTACGGCCAGCGCGCGGTGGCGGCGCGGCTGCAGGCGGACGCGGCGCATGCCGGCGTGGCGCGGCAGTGGTTCCGCTCGCCCGACGTGCTGGCGCTGCTGCCCTTCGACCGGCCCGTTCCCGGCCAGTGTTACGGGCTGGTGTGGTCGGTGCCCGACGCGCGCGCCGGCGAGCTGATGGCGCTGGACGACGCGGCCTTCGAGCAGGCGCTGGCCGACGCCACCGGCGGCGCCGCCGGCACGCTGCGGCTGTGCGGCGAGCGCGCCGCCTGGCCGCTGACGCTGGCGCGCGCCGAGCAGGTCTGCGGCAGCGGCTGGGTGCTGCTCGGCGACGCCGCGCACGTGGTGCATCCGCTGGCCGGGCAGGGGCTGAACCTGGGGCTGGGCGACGTGCGCGCGCTGGCGCGCGTGATCGCCGCGCGCGAACCCTGGCGCAGCCTCGGCGACCCGCGGCTGCTGCAGCGCTATGCACGGCAGCGCGCGATGCCCACGCTGGCCATGGGCCAGGTGACCGATGGTCTGCTGCATCTGTTCGCCGCCCAGGCTCCGGTATTGCGGGAACTTCGCAACCGCGGCCTGAGTCTGGTCAACGGCCTGCCGCCGCTGAAGCGGCTGCTGGCTTCTTTCGCCCTCGATTCCTGAAGGATCCCCATGTCATTGCGTGCTTTGCTGTGCCTGCTGTTGCTCGTCGGCCCCGCCGCCTGGGCGCAGGAGGCGGTGATTCGCAAGAACCTGGCCGAACGGCTGCCCAACCTGCCGAAGATCGACGAGATCAGCAAGACGCCGATCCCGGGCCTGTACGAAGTGCGCATCGGCCAGGACATCGTCTATGCCGACGAGCAGGGCAACCATCTGATCCAGGGCAACCTGATCGACACGCGCACGCGCACCGACCTGACCGAAGCGCGCATCAACAAGCTGACGGCCATCGACTTCGCCAGCCTGCCGCTGAAGGACGCCATTCCCATCAAGCAGGGCAGCGGCGCGCGCCGGCTGGTGGTGTTCGCCGACCCGAACTGCGGCTACTGCAAGCGCATCGAACGCGACCTGGCGAAGCTGCAGGACGTGACCATCTACACCTTCCTGTACCCGATCCTCGGCCCCGATTCGCTGTCTAAGTCCAAGGACATCTGGTGCGCCGCCGACAGCGGCAAGGTCTGGCGCGCGTGGATGGTCGACGGCAGCGCGCCGCCGCGCAGCACGACCAAGTGCGACACCGCGGCGCTGGAGCGCAATGTCGAACTCGGCAGGAAGCACCGCGTGCAGGGCACGCCGGCGCTGGTCTTCGAGGACGGTACGCGCGTGCCCGGCGCGATCCCGCTGGAACAGCTGGAAAAGAGCCTGGCCGCGGCGGGCAAGAAGGGCTGATGCGCACGGCGCGCACCGGGCGCCGACCCTGCCGCCGATGATCGACTACCTGATCGAAGCCGCCGACCTGCACGCGCACCTGTACCGGGTGACGCTGCGCGTGCCGCGGCCCGAAGCGTTGCAGCGCGTCAGCCTGCCGGTGTGGATCCCCGGCAGCTACATGGTGCGCGAGTTCAGCCGCCACCTGTCGGGGCTGCGCGCGCGGCAGGGCACGCGAGCGTGTGCCGTCGAGCAGCTCGACAAGTGCAGCTGGCAGCTGCATTGCGCGGGCACGGCAGCGCTGACGCTGGTCTACGAGGTTTATGCCTTCGACACCTCGGTGCGTGCGGCCTTCCTCGACCTCGACCGCGGCTTCTTCAACGGCAGCAGCCTGTGCCTGCGCGTCGTCGGCCGCGAGGCCGAGCCGCAGCGGCTGCGCCTGGGCCGGCTGCCCGCCGGCTGGCAGGCGGCGACGGCGATGCCGCCCGGCGCCGGCCGCCACGAGTTCGTCTGCGCCGACTACGACGAGCTGGTCGACCATCCGGTGGAGCTGGGCCGCTTCTGGCGCGGCGAGTTCAGCGTGCGCGGCGTGACGCACGAGCTGGTCGTTGCCGGCGCCTGGCCGAACTTCGACGGCGCGCGGCTGCTGGCCGACACGCGCCGCATCTGCGAGGCGCAGATCGGCTTCTGGCATGGCCGCGGCAAGCCGCCGATGAGCCGCTACGTGTTCCTGCTCAACGCCGTCGACGACGGCTACGGCGGCCTCGAGCACCGCGCCAGCACCGCGCTGATCTGCGCGCGCCGGCAGCTGCCCAGGGTGGGGGTGACCGAGACCGCCGACGGCTACGTGACGCTGCTCGGCCTGATCTCGCACGAGTACTTCCACACCTGGAACGTCAAGCGCCTGAAGCCGCGCGAGTTCGCGCGCATCGACTTCGGCGGCGAGAACTACACGCGGCTGCTGTGGTTCTTCGAGGGCTTCACCTCGTACTACGACGACCTGCTGCTGCTGCGCGCCGGGCTGATCGACGCGCCGCGCTATCTGAAGCTGCTGGCCAAGACGCTGCACGGCGTGCTGGCCACGCCGGGGCGCCGCGTGCAGAGCGTGGCCGAGGCCAGCTTCGACGCCTGGGTCAAGTACTACCGCAGCGACGAGAACACGCCCAACGCCACCGTCAGCTACTACGCCAAGGGCAGCCTGGTGGCGCTGGCTCTGGACCTGAGCCTGCGCGCCGCGGGCCGCGGCAGCCTGGACCAGGTGATGCGGCTGCTGTGGACGCGCGCGGCCGGCGGGCCGCTCGACGAAGGCGACATCGCGGCGGCGCTGCAGCAGGTGGCCGGGCGCTCGATGGACAGTGAACTGGCGGCGTGGGTGCACGGCACCGGCGAGCTGCCGCTGCCGCCGCTGCTGGCGCAGGCCGGCGTGCGGCTGCAGCCCGAGGCCGCGGAGCTGGCGGCCGAGCTCGGCCTGCGCGTCAGCGAAGGCGCGCTCAGCGGCATCCACGTGAAGAGCGTGCTGCGCGGCGGCGCCGCCGAACGTGCCGGGCTCGCGGCCGGCGACGAACTGCTGGCCGTCGACGGCTGGCGGTTGCGCCGGCTCGACGACGCGCGCGCGTGGACGCGCGCCGGCCAGCGCGTCGAGCTGACGCTGGTGCGCGACCAGCGGCTGCGCCATCTGCCCCTGCAACTGCCCGCGGCCGCGCCCGGCGGCCTGCAGCTGAAGCTCGACGAGCAACCCGCGCCGGCGGCGCTGGCGCTGCGGCGGGAGTGGCTGGGCGTGTGAACAGCGCGCCGCTGCGCCGCCGCGCCGGCATCGTGCTGCTGACGCTGCTGGTGGCCCTCGGCCACTGGGCCGTGATGCAGCGGCTGGGCGAGCTGCGCATTGCCGACGGCAGCGCCGAGCGCATGCCCAGGCGCATCGAGGTGGCCTATGTGCGCGAGCTGGCGCCGGCACCGCCGCCCGCGGCGCCGCCGGTGGTGGCGGTCCGGCGCAAGCCGGCCGCGCGCAAGGCGGCGGCACCGCCGCCTCCGCCGGCCGAGGCGGCATCGGCGGTGGCGGATGCCGCCTCGGCGCCGACGGAGCTGGCCGCCGCCGTGCGGGTGCCCGAGGCAGCCGAGACGCCGGCATCGGCGGCCTCCGCAGCCTCCGAAACCTCCGAAGCCTCCGAAGCCTCCGAAGCCTTCGCAATGGCCGAGGCGGAGGCCGAGGCAGTGGCCGCCTCCGCGGCCGTGGCGGCGGCTTCCGCGCCTTCGTCCGCGGCCTCCGCGCCGGCCGCCTTCGAATGGCCGCCATCGACGCGGCTGAGCTACCGCCTGCGCGGCAACTACCGCGGCGAGGTGCTCGGCGGTGCGCAGGTGGAATGGGTACGCGCCGGCACGCACTACCAGGTGCACCTGGACGTGTGGGTCGGCGCGCAGGCGGCGCCGCTGGTCGGCCGGCGCATGACCAGCGACGGCGAACTCAGCGAGCACGGCTTGTCGCCGCGCCGCTACGACGAAGAGACGCGCGCGCTGTTCCGCGAGCTGCGCCGGCGCACGATCGTCTTCGAGGGCGGATACGTGCTGCTGTCCAACGGCAAGCGGCCTGAAGCGCAACCCGGCATGCAGGACGCGGCCAGCCAGTTCGTGCAGATGA
The DNA here is from genome assembly GCA_036724445.1 of Rubrivivax sp. Classification (GTDB taxonomy): domain Bacteria; phylum Pseudomonadota; class Gammaproteobacteria; order Burkholderiales; family Burkholderiaceae_C; genus Rubrivivax. The sequence goes on from DAIMFR010000010.1 coordinate 39,090, forward strand.
CCTGGCTGTTCACCACGCAGCCGCAACTGCTGCGCGTGGGCCAGCGCATCGAGCTGCCGCTGGCGCTGCCGACGAAGTTCGACCTCTGGTCCTACGAAGTGGTCGAGCAGGTCGATCTGGACACGCCCTTCGGCAAGGTGCCGGCCTTCCACGTGCGCCCGCGGCGCGAGCTGGGTTCGAACCGCGGTCTGGTGGCCGACGCCTGGTTCGCGCCGACGCTGCAGTACCTGCCGGTGCGGCTGCTGATCCGCCAGGACGAGGCCACCTACGTCGACATGATGCTCGACAGCCTGCCGCTGCAGGAAGCGGCGGCCGGGGCCGCTGCCGCTTCGGCCGCTGCGGACGCTTCGGCCGCCCCCCGCTGAGCCGCGCGGCGGCGCTTATAGTGGCCGCCGCCACATCACAAGGACCCGTCAAGGACTGCCCCATGAGCTACCAACACATCCTCACCGAAGTGCAGGGCGACGGCGCGCGCCGCACTGCCGTGATCCGCCTGAACCGGCCGCAGCAGCTGAACGCGCTGAACGACGCGCTGATGGACGAGCTGGGCGCGGCGCTGACCGGTTTCGACCGCGACGACGCCATCGGCTGCATCGTCATCACCGGCAGCGACAAGGCCTTTGCCGCCGGCGCCGACATCGGCGCGATGGCCACCAAGACCTACATCGACGCCTACATGGGCGACTTCATCACGCGCAACTGGGAGGCGATCCGCCTGGTGCGCAAGCCGGTGATCGCCGCGGTGGCCGGCTTCGCGCTCGGCGGCGGCTGCGAGCTGGCGATGATGTGCGACATCGTCATCGCCGCCGACACGGCCAAGTTCGGCCAGCCCGAGATCAAGCTCGGCATCATTCCCGGCGCCGGCGGCACGCAGCGCCTGCCGCGCGCGGTGGGCAAGGCCAAGGCCATGGACCTGGTGCTGACCGGGCGCATGATGGACGCGGCCGAAGCCGAACGCGCCGGCCTGGTCTCGCGCGTGGTGCCGGCCGACAAGCTGCTGGCCGAGGCGCTGGCGGCGGCGGCGGCGGTCTGCGGCCTGAGCGCGCCGAGCCTGACCATGGCCAAGGAATGCATCAACCGCGCCTACGAAGGCACGCTGGCCGACGGCGTGATGTTCGAGCGCCGGCTGTTCCATTCGCTGTTCGCCACCGAAGACCAGAAGGAAGGCATGGACGCCTTCGTCGGCAAGCGCAAGCCGGCCTTCAAGCAGCGCTGAGGGCCGCATTGCGGCCGAACGGCGGCGAGCACCGTGCAGTGCGCGCGGTTCGGCGCTTGGGTCGGGGCGCTGCTGTGGGCCCTGCTGGCGGCGCTGTCGGACAGTGCGACGGCGCAGGCCGGGCCGGCAAGGCCGGTGCGCATCGTCGTGCCGTTCCCGCCGGGGCAGGGCTCCGACCTGCTGGCGCGCGCACTCGCACACCGTCTTGCCCGTGCCCGGGGTCAGCCGGTGGTCGTGGAAAACCGTCCCGGCGCCAACGGCATCCTGGCGTTGGAGGCGGTGGCTCGTGCGCCGGCCGACGGCTACACGCTGTTGTGCACGTCGAGCTCGCCGCTGGTCGTCAACCCGGCGCTGCATCGCCGCTTGCGCTATGACAGCGAGTCCAGCTTCGCCCCGGTCGGCCTGCTGGCCGAGGTGCCGATGGCGCTGGTGTCGAACCGCGCTCTGCCGGTGCACGACGTCGCCGGACTGATCCGCCACGCCAGGGCGCACCCGGGCCGCTTGCGCTTTGCGTCCCCCGGCAACGGCACGACCAGCCATCTGGCCTTCGAGCGCTTCAAGGCCGCGGCGGGGCTGAAGATCGACCATGTGCCGTACAAGGGCAGCCCGCGGGCCCTTAACGACCTGATCGCCGGGCGGGTGGAGTTGATGTTCGACGCCTTGCCGACTTCGCTGCCGCACGTGCGCAGCGGCCGGCTGTCGCTGCTGGCCACCGCCACCCGGCAGCGCTCGGCGCTCACCCCCGAGGTGCCGACCTTCGCCGAAGGCGGCGCCACCGACTTCGTGCTGACGGCCTGGTACGCGCTGCTGGCGCCGGCCGGCACGCCGCCGCCGGTGCTGAGCCGCTTGAACGAAGAATTGCGCGCCTTCGTCGGCGGCGCCGACACACGCCGGCAGTTCGAGGCCCAGGGTTTTGAACTGCAGGCCAGCACGCCCGGCGAGCTGGCCTTGCGCATCCGCAGCGAAAAGGCCGAATGGGCGGCGGTGGTCAAGCAGCTGGGCGTCAGGATCGAATAGCGCGCGCAGGCCGCGGCCGGACCTTCAGCCGACCAGGTGCAGCCGGCGCGCTTCGGCGAGCAGTTCGTCGCGGAAACCCGGGTGTGCGATGCCGATCAGGCCGAGTGCGCGTTCGCTGCTCGACTTGCCGCGCAGCTCGCAGGCGCCGTATTCGGTGACGATGTACTGCGTCTCGATGCGCGGGTCGGTGGCGGGGCCCTGCAGCCGCGGCACGATGCGCGACACCTTGCCGCCGGCCGCGGTGGCGTGCGCGGCGATGATGCTCTTGCCGCCCTTCGAATAACCGGCGCCCTGCACGAAGTCGAGCTGCCCGCCGACCGCGCTGAACTGGTGGCCGAGCAGGAACTCGGCATTCACCTGGCCGGCCAGATCAACCTCGATCATGGCGTTGACCGACACCACGTTGTCGTTCTGGCCGATGACCCGCGGGTCGTTGACATAGTCCGCCGGCCAGCATTCCATGCTCGGGTTGTCGTGCATCCGCTCGTACATGCGCTGCGAGCCCATGGCGACGTTGAAGACGTTCTTGCCGCGGTTGATCTGCTTGCAGCGGTTGCTGACCGCGCCGCATTCGATCAACCCGGCCAGGCCGTCGGCGAGCAATTCGGTGTGCACGCCCAGGTCCTTGTGATCGCTGAGCTTGCCGGCCACCATGTTTGGCACCGCACCGATGCCGAACTGCACGCAGGCGCCGTCCGGAATCATCGCCGTGATGAGGCCGGCAATCTGCTCGTCGACCGGCCCCGCGGGCGCATCGCCCAGCACCGGGATGGCGCTGTGCCCTTCGACGATGGCCGACACCGCATCGACATGCAGCAGCCCGGCGCCGAAGGTGCGCGGCAGGTTCGGATTGACCTCGACGACGATGCGCTCGGCGCGCTCCAGCGCGGCCAGCGTATAGGCGCCGCTCAGGCCCAGGCTGAAGTAGCCGGCGCGGTCCATCGCCGACACCTGCAGCGGCAGCACGTCGAGCTGCGGCAGCGCGCGGATGACGCGCGGCACGGCACTGAAGGACGCCGCCACGTAGTCGACCACCTTGCGGCCCGACGGCTGCGCCTGCAGCACCAGCGCGCGTTCGGCCGGGCCCAGGTAACACGGGCGCAGCTTCAGCACGTCGCACAGTTCGAGCCTGATCAGCGCGGCGGCGGTGGCCTCGGTGGCGTGCATGTAGACCAGCCGCAGCTCGTCGAACTCGCCGGCGGCGACGGCATTCGCCAACGCCTGCACCAGCCCCGGCGGCTGCGCGCTGAAGAAGCCCAGCACCGCGGTGGCGCGGCGCGGCAGTCCTTTCAGCGCCAGCTCGGGCGTCGTCAGCTTGCGTCGGTAGGTATCGGCGGGGTGGCTCATGATCGATCCTGTTGTCAATAGCCGGCGGCGGCATAGGGCCCGAGGCCGCGCTTGTAGACGAGGAAGGCGCGCTTGAAACGGCACACCACGTCGCCGTCGCCGCCGCGCGCCACGGTGTCGGCATTGACGATGCCCTGCGTCGGGCGGTGCGCCGACGGCCGCGTCTGGCCGATGGTCGAGGTGCAGCGGATCGTCTCGCCGGCGCGCAGCGGGCGCGGCAGTTCGATGTCGGTCCAGCCCAGGTTGGCGACCACGCGGCCGAAGGTGCGCGTCGTCAAGGCCGTGACCAGACCGGGCACGAAGGGCTCGAAGATGTCCACCGGCCGCTGCAGCACCGCCGCCGCGTAAGCGGCGTCGGCGTAGCGCGGGTTGATCTCCAGCGAGCGCAAGGCATGCGTGGCGCTCTCGGCGGCGCTGACGGTCTTGCCCGGCCAATGCTCGAAGCTTTCGCCGGCGGCGAAATCCTCGAAGTACAGGCCGCACTGTTCGACCAGCGCACCGCCGACGGCCGCCGGGTGATAGAGGCGAAAGCGCTCTTCTTCGGCCAGCGGGGCGCCGGCCAGCAGCTGGTCTTCAGGGTGGCGCCCGGCGCGATAGAGCTCGGCCCGGTAGTGCAGCTGCGCCACCGCTTCGCCGCGCTGGTTCAGGCCTTCGGTCAACAGCGACAGCACGCCGGCATCGGCATCGCCATCGTCCTTGGCCAGCACGCTGGTGCGCGCATACAGCGTGTCGCCGCCGAACACCGGATGCGTCATCGCGATCTGGCTGAAGCCCAGCAGGCGCCGGCGCCGGTAGAAGGTGCGCGAGCTCATGCCCAGCAGCCGCTGCAGGGTCAGCGTGCTGACGCCCAGGTTGCGCTGCCACTCGGTCTGCGCCGCATAGTGCAGGTCGTAGTGCAGCTGCGCGTTGTTCAGCGTGTCCAGCGCCTCTTCGAGGTTGTCCTGCTGGGTCACGGTGAGGCCGGGCCGGTGCTCGAACACCTGGCCGACGCTGAACTCCTCGAACGCCAGGCCGAAGCGTTCGCGGTAGTGGTGCTCGCCGAGGCGGGCGTAGGCAAAGAAGCCGGACATGGCGGAGCCCCCCAAGTGGATGCGGATGCGCTTCAGGCGGCGGCCAGGTGCACGGTGCGCAGCGCCGCTTTCCACACCGGCACATCGACCATCTTGCCGTCGACCTGGCAGGCGGCGCCCTGGGCCGCGGCATAGGCATCGACGATGCGGCGCGCGCGCGCCACCTCGTCGGGCGTCGGTGCGAACACCGCCTTGATCGGCCCCACCTGCGCCGGGTGGATGGCGTACTTGGCGCTGTAGCCCAGCCGCTTCGAGGCCAGCGCTTCGGCGTGCAGCCCGGCCGCGTCGTGGATGTCGAGGTAGGGCACGTCGACGGCCGCGATGCCGGCAGCCGCGGCGGCCTGCACGATGCGGCAGCGCGCCCACAGCATCGGCTCCCAGGCCAGCTCGGCATGCAGGTCGGCCGCCAGGTCGGCGCCGCCGAAGGCGATGGCCACCACCTGCGGATGCGCGGCGATGGCCGCGGCCTGCTCCAGCCCGCGCCCGCTTTCGATCATCGCCAGCAATCGCGGTGTGCTCGGCGCCAGGTGCCGCACCGCGATGTCGATCTCGGCCGTCGCTTCGACCTTGGGCAGGTTGATCAGGTCGAAGCGGTCGCCTTGGCCGGCCAGCGCCAGCAGGTCGCCCAGGCCGGCACGGGTGGTGACGTGGTTCAGCCGCAGCGCCCAGACGAAGGCCGGGTCGGCCGGCCGGGGCTGCTGCAGGGCGGCGAGCAGGTTGGCGCGGCCGGCCTCCTTGGCGTCCAGCGCCACGCCGTCCTCGAGATCGATGACGATGCCGTCGGCGCCTTGCTGAGCGGCCTTGGCGAAGCGTTCGGGGTGGGTGGCCGGCGTGAACAACAGGCAGCGAACGAAGCTCATGTCCATGATGCAAACCTTCCCGCGGTCATGTTCTTTCGTGTCCCTTTAGTGCGCGCTCACCAGGCGGGATCCGGGTTGGGGCCCTTGCCGCCGCAAATGTGGCCCTGATCGGCCGCCTTGTCGTAGGTGGCGTCGGCGAAGTACCAGCCCGGCACCGGCTGGTTGGCCTGCAGGCTGATGGCGCCGGCCCAGTTGGGGTTCGCGCTGGGCGCGGGGCGGCCGGCGCCGCAGACCTGCGAACTGCCGTTGGGACAGGTCATCGACGTCTTCGACGGCACCACCGTGTAGGTGCCGTAGGCCACCTGCACGCACGGCGTGGCCGCGCCCGACCAGCCGCGGAAGCGCGTGTAGTCGGCGCTCAGCAGCAGGTAGGCGATGTTGCCTTGGCTGGTGTTGCTCGCCGCGCCGAAGTCGACGAACGCATCGAGCATGCTGGTATTGACCAGGTTCGCCGTGTCGTCGAAGACCGTGCCCTGCAGCAGCGCCTTCGTGAAGTCGGGCGCGGCGCCGCCGGCGACCTGGAAGCGCGCGCCGGCGAAGCTCGCGCCGGCGAGCATGGCCGAGCCGAACTGCGTGCCGTTGACGACCGTGGTGGCGCCGGAGAAGTCCGCGCCGAACAGGTAGGCGTTCGCGAAGTTCGCCCCGCTCAGGTTCGCGCCCGAGGCCCGCGCGCAGGCGCAGGTGAAGCCGGTGCGGTTCGTGCAGCGGCTGGCCGCGGTCGCGCACGGCAGCGTGGGCGTGCCGCCGCCGAAGGAGCCGTAGAAGCTGGCGTACTGGAACGAGGCGCCCTGCAGCTGCGCATTCGACAGGTCGACATTGCGCAGGTGCGCGCCATCGAACACCGCCGCGGTGACGATCGGCGGCGTCAGGTTCGGGTTGGCGGAAAGGAAGGCGCCGGCCAGGCTCGAATGGCTCAGGTTCGCGTTGGTGAACTGCGCGCCGTAGAGCTGCGCATTGCTCAGGTCCACGCCCTGCACGCTGGCGTTGTTGAACTTGGCCCCGGACAGCCGCGACGGCGCCGCTGCGGTCCCGTTCAGCCCGGTGGCGTTGTCCAGCGTCGCGCCCTGGAAGCTCGCATGCTCGAGCACCGCGTTGCTCCACTGGCTGCCCGTCAGGTCCATGTGGTCGAACACCACGCCGGCATACAGGCCGTTGGCGAAGTCGAATCCCTTCAACTGGTCCGCGCAGGCGCTGATGTCGGCGCCGCTCAGGTCGAGCTGGTTCCACTGGCCGACGAACTCGCAGTTCATGACCGCGTTCTGGAACTTCGGGCGGCAGCCCTGTTCGGCCTCGATCAGCAGCGCATCGGCGCCGAACACGGCCTGGCCCCGCGCGAGATCGGTCTGCGAGAAGTCGGCGCAGCCGAACTTGGCATAGGTCAGGTAGGTCGGGCCCGTGAACTTGGCGCCGACGAACTTGGCGTCGCCGAGATCGGCGAAGCTGAAATCGTTCGGCAGCACCGCATTGCCGCTGTCGGCGAAGACGGCGCCGCTGAAATCGGCGCCGGCGAGCTTGGCGCGGATGAAGACCACCGCGCTCAGCGTCGCGCCCTTGAAGTTGGCGTGGCTCAGGTCCTGGCCGTTGAAGTTGCACTGCGTCAACGTCAGGCCGTGGTAGTCGTGAGCCCCGGCCGCCAGGCTGGCAGGACACGCCGGCCCCGCCGCCTGCACCTGCTGCGCGGCGGTCTGCGCCTGGCCGTGGCGCTCGCCGAGCACGAGCAGGGCCGCCGCCAGCGCCGCGCCTGCCGCCGCGGTGGCCAGCACGCCGCGCAGCCTGCGTGGTTTCGACTGGGCCGCTCTTTCCACGGTCGGCTCGCCAGGCCATAGGCTCATCGCCGCCTCGCTTTCACGGCATCATCCACAGCAACGACATGTCCGCCGCGATGAGCTGCACGTGGCCGCTGTCCTGCACCATCAGGTGGGCGCCCGGAAAGCCCTCGGTACCGCTGCACCAGACGGCGGCGCCGGCGGCGTACATGCAGAGGTTGCCGTCGGTCTGCATCACCGCGGCGGGGATCTTCCGCGGGTTGGTATGGCTGCACCACAGAGCGCCCACGGGGATGCGCGAGTCATAAAGACACAGGTTGCCGTCGTCCTGCATGACCAGCCGCACCTGGCCGTTCGGCGAATGGATCGCATAGGAATTCGGCAATTGCTGGCCGGGCAGCAGCATGCTGTCCAGCGGCAGGTCGAAGTCCATGACGCCAGCGCTGCCGCCCTGCAGACCCGACTGGCCGTCCGAGGCCGCGCACGGGTTCGGATCGACGTTTGGAATCGGGGCATTGCGCCCACCGCCGCCGCCGCTGCCGCCCGCGCCTCCGGGCGGCGCAGGGTAGATGATGGCCGCCGCCGGTGCGCTGGATGCGGCGCGCAGGGCGATGCCGATCGACGGGCCGCCGCTGCCGCCCGCGCCGCCGCTGCCGGCACCACCTCGGCCGCCCGGGCCGCCAGCCGCACCCTGGCCAGGCACCGCCTTGCTCAAGAGGCAAAGGTCCACCTTGCTCGATTGCCAGCCGGCGCCGCCGCTCCCGCCGGTGCCGCCGGCGCCGCCGCTCCCGCCGACGCCGCCCTGCCCGCCGGGGCCGGGGACGACGCTGCTGCCGGCCTGGCTCCAGGTGATCGGCGATGCGTACAGCACCAGCCCGATCGAGGCCCCACCCTGCTGACCGCCGCCGCCCGCATTGCCGCCGCAGCCCCCGCCCCCACCGCCGCCACCGCCACCGCCGTCGTAGACTTTGCCGCCCCAGGCATCGGCACCGTAGCCGCCGCCGCCGCCGCCGCCACCACCCGCGCCGCCGCCGCCAGCCGCGCCGTTGCCGCCGCTGGACGGTTTCCAGCTCACCGCGTCCAAAGACCCGGCAATGGACGCGTTGGCTATGCCGCCCTGCGCAGCGCAGGCGCCGTCATCACCCTTGTGCCCCGGCCCGCCATCGCCGGCGGGGTGGGTGTTGCCGCAGATGCAACCCTCCCCACCGGCGCTGCCCAACGCGCCGCCACTCGCCGCGCCGGCGCCTTCGCCCTGGGCCGCCGGCCGCGAATCCGGCGAGTCCACGCAAGTGCAGGTCGCGCCATCGCAGCTGCTGCCCGGTCCAATCCATCGGACGCCCCCGACTCCCCCGCTTCCGCCGAAGCCGACCGTCCCAGGGCATGCTCCCTGTCCTCCTTGCCCTCCGTCGTAGTTGGAGGGGGCGGGTGCCGGTCCGCCATTGTCCCCGGTGGCCGCAGCCGCTGCATCCGCACCCCGCGCACCGGCAGCCCCGCGGCCCGCCACCAACGTCGTCTGCGCGAGCACGAACTTGTCGCTGCTGCTGCTGGCCGTCATCGCGATGCTCGGTGCGCCCGCCGCCTGCGCGTCGCTGGCCACGGCCATCACGCCGTGCAGCGTGGTCGGGCTGACAATGCGTTCGGCGACGATCACCGGCTGGCCGCCGGGCGGGCCCAGCAGCACGCTGCGGTAGCCGCGTGCCGGCTCGCCGTCGAACAGGCAGCCGCCGTAGACGCTGACCGCGTCGCGCAGCTGGATCGTGGCGCTGGCCGGGTACAGGCCGTGGCGCACGAGCACGCCGCAGCCGCTTGCCGCGCAATTGGCGATGCCTTGCTGGATGCTCTTGCAGGCGGCGGCACTCGTCTGCCCGCAGCCTGGGTCGTCGCTGCCCTGCGGCGACACATGGACGCGGGTCTGCAGCGCCGACAGATCGGCATTGCCGCAGACGGCCGGTTCCGGGGCCGACACGCCGCCGCCCGGGCCGGGGACCGGGCCCGGCCCCGGCTGCAAGCCACCCGAGCCGTCATCGTCGTCGGAACCGCAGGCCGCCAACAGGCAGGCGAGCACGGCCAGCGCCACGCGCCGCCAGCGCGCGCTCAGCATGTCTGCCCCGCAGCGCAGGGCGTCCACAGGCTGACCGAAGGCTCGGTCAGGCCGGCCGGCGCGCCGCCCGGCAACTGCAGCACTTCGTAGTTCAGCGTGTACATGTTGCGCCAGAAGTCCACCGCCAGGCGCGCGGCGTTGACGTCCTGCGTGGTGGCGATCGGCGCGCTGCCGCTTTGCTGCGGGTGATAGATGTCGAGCCGGTAGACGAACGTGTTCTCGTTGTACGACAGCACGTACAGGTAGCCGGTGTATTCGACGGCCAGGTCCAGGTACTGCCACCCCTTCGCCGGATCGGTGCCGCCCAGCGTCAGGCTGTACGGCGAGCCCTGGTTGACGAAGTGGCGCACCGGGTTGGCGCCCAGGTCGAAGGCCTGGATGCGGTTGTTGCCCGCCTCCAGCAGCAGGATCACGCCATCGGGCGAGACCGCCGCGGCCACCGGCGAATCGATCAGCCCCGGGCGCGAGCCCTTGCCGGACTTGAGCTGGGCGATGAGCTGCACTTTCGCGTCGGCATCGGCCATCGGCGCGGCGGGCAGCTTGTGCGTCTCGATGCGGTGGTTCGTCTGGTTGATGCTGATTACGTGCCCGGCCGGGTGCAGCAGCAGCGCATCGGACGACAGGTTCAGCACGCCCCAGGCGCGGCCCGACTGCGGGCTGTCGAAGGCCGGCGTCGGGTCGAGCGTGACCTGGCGCAGCGTCGGCGCGGCCGGGTCGGTGGTGTCGAGGTAGAAGTTGGCGCTGCTGTGGCCGAGCAGGCTGTAGGCGACCTTCACGCCTGCCGTGCCGATGCCGCAGGTGCCGTTGGCATAGCCGAGCTGGGCGTCGTTGCCGCCGTGGCCGGAGCTGGTGTTCAGGTTGGCCACCTGGTCGAGCTGGCCCGCGCCGCCGCCCACGCAGCTCGGCGCCCGGCTGGGGTCGCTGTTCTGCGCCTGCCAGGCGTAGCCGAGGTAGCCGCTCGCGCTGCCCGTGCCCTGGCGCACCGACAGGCTGCGCCAGCCGCAGATCGTGCCCGCGCCGCCGCACACCGTGTTGGCCTGGTTGACGGTCGGCGCCGGCCCCGTGCCCCAGACGTGATGGCCCTGGGCGTCGAGCGCGGTCTTCTGGCGGTGCTGGTAGACGGTGTTGGTGCTGATCGGGAACTGCAGCTCCTCGATCGCGAAGCTCAGACCGCTGCTGACGGTCTCCACATTGTTGGGAATCAGGCCGGTGCTGCCCTTGCCGAGCAGGATGTCCGGCTGGCCGGGCGTGGTGGCCTTCTGCACGAAGGCCACCGAGATGTTGACGTTGCCGCCCAGCGGCACGCCCTGGAAGACGACCGGCGGCAGCGTGGCCGGCACCGGTGCGGCGAGCGCCAGGGTCTGCGTGTACGGCGTGCCGTCGTCGAACATCGCCGTCACCGTCCAGCTGTTGGCCCCCTTCGGGAAGGTGTCGTCCCCTGGGTCCGGCGGGTCGGCATTCGGGTCGCCCGAGTCCTTCAGCACCGTCACGCTCAGGTCGTGCGTGAACGCCAGGTCGGCCACGTAGGTCCATGGCGTCAGCGCGAGCTCCGCCGAGGTCTCGGCGACCACGATCACGCCGACGGCGATCGACACCGCCTGCATCGCCTGGCCGACGACGGGCACGGAGTCCTGGACGGCCGCCTCCGAAGCCTCGGCGAAGACCCATTCCATCAGGGCTTTCGTGTCCACGCCGGCAGCCACGTTGAGCAGCGCCTTGGCGAGCGTCGCCGCCTGTTGTTCCCAGAACCCTGGCGTTGCGAACTGGCTGACCAGCCGCACCGGGTCGCCGTTCGGGTTCAGCGCGGCGTTCACCATCGTGGCCAGCTCCAAGGCCAGCGTCTGCATGACCGGGATGACCACGGCCTTGTACATCGCCGGCAGCAGCGAAGCGCCGCCCAGCGCAGCCAGCAACACGGTGATCCCGTAGTTGAAGATGCCGGTCATGATGGCGCCCGCGAGCACCGTCTGCGGATAGGTGTTGCCGCCCTGGAAGGACAGGCCGCTGGACAGGATGCGCACCGTGCTCGCCGCGGCAGGCACGTTGAAGCTCGGCTGGGTGAATCCCGGTGCGACCGTAATGCCCAACACGGCGAACGCCGGGCCGATCATGCCGATGAACATCGCCTCTTCTTTGTCTTGCGATTTGTCGTGCTTGGGGATGATCGTGCCGTTCTTGTACTCGTCGATGTTCGTCAGCTCGATCACCTTGCCGTTGGCGTCGAGGAACTGCAGCCAGATGCCGCGGAACTGGAGGAAAAAGTTGAGCACGCTCAGCTCCACCTGAATGGCCGCGCCGGCCTGCGTGCTTGTGGCGAGGATCCGATAGCCGACCTGGCCGTTCTGCTCCTTCAGCGCCATCGCGGCGCCAGCATTTGCCGGCGCCTTGCCGGGGCTCTGGTCGATGTAGGGCGCGCCGTCGTGCCGCATCCACAGGGTTCCGGTGAGCGCGGGGCTCGACGGCAGGGCCGGGTCGCCGGGGCTGATGCCGGTGATGTCGGCGCCCAGGCTGGTGTCGTTGCGCACCTGCGGAATCGCCGCGGCCATGGCCGAGCCGGCGAGCGGGCGCAGATCGGGGTGCGTGCTCGGCAGGTACTGCACCCGGCCCTGGTGCTGGCCCTTCTGGTTCTTCATCGGCACGCCGCCGTCGAGCAGCGGCTGCAGCGTCGCCCAGCCGCTGGCGTTGGGCTGGCCGGGCGTCTGCGCGGGCAGCGCGGCGCCGTAGCGCGGGTCGCTCAGCTTGCTGATCAGCAGCCGGATGTCGATGCTGGGGTCGATGTGGTTGGAGTGCACGGTGTGCGCCGAGTTGGGCTCCAGCGACATCAGGTCCGGATGGCAGCCGACCAGCGTCCCGGCGTGGCTGATGATGTCGAGCAGTTCGCGCTCGTCGCTCAGGTCCTGCGCGGATTGCGCGGGCTGGACGCCGTAGTGGCGGCGCTTGGCCGACAGCGGCAGCGGGCCGGCGGCGCTGCTGCGGCGCGCGGCCGCGAAGGCCTGCGCCGCCCCGGTCGACGGGATGTACAGCTGCACCGCGGACATCGACCAGGTGCCGGCCCGGGTGTCGAGGTCGGCGCTGACGTAGCACAGCGTAACCGAGTCGTCGGCGAACACCGCGTCCTCGACGTGGTGCGTGATCTGGTCGTCGGCCACCGCGCGCAGGAAGGCATTGCGCTGCCGCGCCGCCTGCAGCACGTGCGGCTGCTCGGCCACCGGAGTCAGCGCCAGGCGCTGGCCGCCGCCGGTCAGGTAGTAGGTCTTGCCGGCGTGCGCTTCGTGCGACAGGTTGAAGAACAGCGTGCGCAGATGCTTGCCCGGCGGCGCGGCGCTCGCGCGCTCGTCATCGCTGCCGCAAGCGGCGAGCAGCGGCGGCAGGCCCATCACCAGGCCGACGCCGGCACCCTGCTTGAGGAAGTCGCGGCGGCTCGCGCCGGCCGGCGTGCGCCGCCGCGACGCCGTCATGCCCTGCAGACGCACTCTTTGCGCCCGGCGGATGCGCCGGCGCGGGCGCTGTGCCCGAGTCGTTGACGATTTCATGCTCAGACTCCCTTGGAGGTTGCGGGAGGGCCTGTTGCGCCGGCTATGATTCCTTTGTCATGTTTATTTGTTTGTCCGGATAAAGTGTCGATGACGCAGCCTGCCGTGTCAACACCCCTTGCGCCGTCGCGGTCGGCGCAGCCGCGCTATCGGCTGCTGGCGACCACGCTGATCGGCGACATCCAGGCCGGGCGCTATCCCGTAGGCACGCGCCTGCCGACCGAGACCGAGCTGTGCGCGCAGTTCGGTGCCAGCCGCTTCACGGTGCGCGAAGCGCTGCGCCGGCTGGTGGAGATGGGCCTGGTGGTGCGGCAGACCTCGCTCGGCACGCGCGTGGTGGCCACGCAGGCGCGGCGCGGCTATCAGCAGGTGATGCAGCAGCTGGCCGATCTGGCGCAGTACACGGCGAATGCGCAGTTGCAGATCCTGAACACGCGCACCGTGGCGCTGGACGGCGAGCAGGCCCGTTTCGTACGCGGCAAGGCGGGGCAGCACTGGCTGCTGGCCGATTGCCTGCGCCATGCCGGGCCGCCGCCGCCGATCTGCTGGGTCGATGTCTACATCCACCCCGACTTCCGCTCGTTGAGCGGGCTCGCCGGCACGCTCGACCGGCCGATCTACACCATGATCGAGCAGCAGTTCGGCGAACGCGTGCTCGAGCTGCAGCAGCGCATCGAGCCGGCCATGCTCGGCGCGGCGATGGCCCGCCGGCTGGATGCGGCACCCCGCTCAGCCGCGCTGCGCGTCGTGCGCCACTACCTGAACCGCAGCGGCGAGGTGATCATGGCCAGCGACAGCCTGCACCCGCAGGGCCGCTTCAGTTATTCGCAGACCTTCCGCTTCGATGCGGGGCCGGGCTGAGCGCGGATCGCGGCCCCAGACGCTCCGGGCAGCACCGCGGAGCACGTCTGTGGCGCGGCGCCTGGAGGAAACCGCAGCCGAAGCCGTGCGCTGGTTTCAGGGCAGCCGCGTGAACACCGGCACTTCGGCATCGCGCAGGCACTGCGCGGTCACGCTGCCGGTGATGACGCCTTGCAGGCCGGTGCGGCCGTGCGTGGTCATGGCCAGCATGGCGCCGCCCAGGCTGCGCACGAACTCCGGGATCGCCTGCTTCGGATCGCCGTGCAGCACCTCCCAGCCGGTGCCCACGCCATGGCGGCTGGTGATGTCGCGCGCTTTGTCGCGCACGTAGCTGGCCTCCTGCACGTCGCCTGCGGCCACGCTCGCCTCGCGCTGCGCCGACGCTTCGATCACCGAGACGACGATCAGCCTCGCGCCCAGCCACTTCGCCAGCACCGCGGCCTGGTCCATGATGGTTTCGGACAGCGCGCTGCCGTCCAGCGGCAGCACCACGCGGCTGATCTTCGACGGTGCGGCCGGGCCGTGCAGCCGCGGGCGAAACACCACCAGCGGCTCGCCCAGTTCGCGCAGCACGCTCAGCGCGACGTTGCCGAACATCGCCTTGACCACGCCGCTGCGGCCGTGCGAGCACATCGCCACCAGCGTGCCGGGCACGCGGTGCGCCTCGGCGCTGATCGCCGCGGCGATGCCGCCGGTGCCCGCGCGCACGGACAGTGCCTTGGCGCCAAGCGGGGCGGCCAGCGCCTCGACGTACTCGGCGGCGTGGCCGGGGTCGTCGTCGCCGTCGACGACGCGCAACAGGACCAGTTCGGTCGCGGTGGCCTGCGCCACTGCCGAGGCGGGGTCGAGCAGCTGTTCGGAAAAGCCGGATCCGTCGACCGGAACGAGGATGCGCTTGTACATGGTTCGTGTCCTTCGCTGGAGCCTTGTGCCGCCGGTGCGTGCTCAGGGCAGCCGCGTGAACACCGGCACGCCGGCATCGCGCAGGCACTGCGCAGTCACGCTGCCGGTGACCACTGCGCGCAAGCCGGTGCGCCCGTGCGTGGTCATGGCCAGCATCGCGTCGCCCAGGCTGCGCACGAATTCGGGGATGGCGTGCTTCGGATCGCCGTGCAGCACCTCCCAGCCGGCGGCCACGCCATAGCGGTCGCTGATCTCGCGCGCCCTGGCGTGCACGTAGCTGGACTCCTGCACGTCGCCGGAGGCCACGCTCGCTTCGAGCTGCGCCGACGGCTCGATCACCGAGACGACGATCAGCTTGGCGCCCAGCCACTTGGCCAGCGCCGCCGCGTCGGGCGCCATGCTTTCGGAAAGCGTGCTGCCGTCCAGCGGCAGCACCACCCGCGCGACCTTGGACGGCGCGGCCCGGCCGTCCGGCTGCGGGTGGAAGGCGATCAGCGGCTCGCCCAGCTCGCGCAGCACCTGCAGCGCGACGCTGCCGAACAGCACCCGCATCGCCCCGCTGCGGCCCTGCGAGCAGATCGCTACCAGCGTGCCGGGCACGCGCCTGGCTTCCTCGCGGATCGCCGCGGCCACGCCCGCCGCGCCGGCAGG
The DNA here is from genome assembly GCA_036724445.1 of Rubrivivax sp. Lineage (GTDB taxonomy): Bacteria > Pseudomonadota > Gammaproteobacteria > Burkholderiales > Burkholderiaceae_C > Rubrivivax. Next base: position 54,415 of record DAIMFR010000010.1, read on the forward strand.
CACGCAATGCGCGCTCGCAGCCAGCGGCGCGGCCAGCGCCTCGACGTAGCTGCGGGCGACTTCCTGCTCGTCGTCGCGCTCGGCGACGCGCAGCAGCGCGAGCTCGGCGCCGGTGGCCGCGGCCAGCTTGGAGGCCGGAGCCACCAGTTGTTCGGCGAAATGGGAGCCGTCGACGGGAACGAGGATTCGTTTGTACATGGTGCAGGCCTCGAAGGACGAAGGGTAGGTTGAACGGGGTCGGCTGATGATAGGCGCGCCCTGCGCGGGGCGCCTTGACGGCGCGCAGCGCTTCACAGGCTCATGCGGAAACGCCGGGCCGCTCCCGAGTTTCCTCATCCCCCTCGGGGGGCCTGACGCGCAGCGGCAGGTCTGGGGGCACCTTCAGTCGCGCCGGCGCAGCAGCCGCAGTTGCATCGGGCGCACGAAACGCGCGCCGTCGGGGCCCAGGTGCGGCTCGAAGCGGGCGCGCACCTGAGCGCGCAGCGCGTCGTCAAGATGCCGCTCGGCGAAGCTCACGTCGACCATGCGGCGCTCGAAATCGGCGAAATCGCGAAACTGCACCGCGGTATGGAAGCGCCGTTCGAGCACGGCGTCCCAGCCGCCGCCGGCCAGCGCGCGGTCGAGCGCGGCCTGCGCCGCCGCGCGCACCGTGCCTTCGTCGTTGAACAGGCGCACGATCTCGTTCAGCGGCCCGTCGTACACCGGCTCCGACACGTACAACACGCCTCGGGCACGCAGCACGCGCCGCGCCTCGGCGAGCGCGGCATCCATCGCCGGCAGCGGCACGTGGTGCAGCGACTTGAGCATCAGCGCGAGATCGAAGCCGGCATCGGCAAAAGGGATCGCCTGCGCCGGCGCGGCGACGAAGCTCAGGCCGGGCTGCGGCTCGGCCAGGTTCTTGGCGTGCTGGCGCGCATCGACCTCGAGCGCGCTGACGCGGCACGCGGGAAAACGCCGCAGCAGCGCGCGCGCCAGCCGCGCGTTGCCGCAGCCGAGCTCGACGATCTGCAGGCCGCGCTGCAGCGGCAGCAGTTCGGCCAGCAGCTCGAGTTCGTCGTCGACCAGAGGGGAGGCGTCGCTGGATGGGTGGCACATGGCGTGGCGGCTCGGAAACGGTGGCGCACCAGCCTACAGCCTGCGCAGGCGCACGGCCAGCGCCGCGGCGTTGAGCATGCCGAAGTGGCGCTCGACGATGCGGCCGTGCGCGTCGACGAACAGCGTCGTCGGCAAGCCGCGGGAGCCGACCGCCGGCCCCAGCTGCGCGCCGCGGTCCAGCCACACGGCGTCGAGGCTGAATGGCTGCGCGGCCAGGAAGCGCTGCACCGTGGCTGCGTCCTCGCCCTGGTTGACGTACAGGAAGCGCACGCCGCCGGCGGCTGCCTGCGCGGCGGCGAAGGCCGGCAGCTCGGTGCGGCAGGGCGCGCACCAGCTGGCCCACAGATTGATGACGGTCGGCTGGCCGTGCGCGAGCTCGCGCAGCTCGGCGCTGCGGCCGTCCGGCGCGGCCAGCGCCAGTGCCGGCAGTTCGGGACGCTGATGCACGCCGAGCAGCGCCGACGCCGCGGCCCAGAACAGCAGCGCCGCGGCGGCCGCGACCCCCAGCGCGCGGCGCAGCCCCGGCGCGCGCCAAGCGCGCCAGGCCAGCAGCGCCAGCGCCGCGGCCGCGCCCGCCCACGGCGACCAGCCGCCGTCGCGGATGTCGAGCACGCTCCACGGCGCGGCCAGGTAGGCGTCGGCCGCGCGGGCGACGTACGCCGCGCGCGCCGCCGCGAAGCCGGCCAGCGCCGCCAGCCACACCGTGTCGGCGGCGGCGCGCGCCTGCGGCCCGCCCAGCCTCGACGCCAGTGCCTGCGCCAGCAGCAGCGCGCCCAGCCACAGCAGCGGGCCGATCGGGAAGGCCAGCGGGCCCAGTTGCAGCGCGGCCACGTCAGCGGCCGCCGCGAGCCGCGGCGCCCTTCAAGGCTGCAGCCACTGCGCCCCGTCGGGGCTGAAGCGGGCGCGGCGGTGGCCGTCGGCATGCAGCTCCAGCCAGTCGATCGACAGCACCCGCGCGCTGACCACGGCGAAGTGCTCGCGCGACGCGCGCTGCGGCTCGTAGGGCTCGGTCACCGGGCTGCCCGGCGGCAGCGGCGACAGGTAGTCCTGCGCCGCCGGCGTCAGCTTCAACCGCGCCCAGCACGACGACACCTTCAGGCCCGAGCTTTGCACGTCCAGCGCCACGCGCAGCCGCAGCTGCCAGCTCAGGCGGCTCGACCAGCACAGCAGCGCGCCGATCGGCTGGGCCTGCATCTGCGCTACCTTGGCCGAGCGCGCGTCGGTGAAGAACACCAGCTCGTGCGCCGCGGCATCGACCTCGCGCAGCACCACCGTACGCACTTGCGCCTCGCCGCCCTGCACCGTGCCCAGCGCCAGCGTGCGCCATTCGTGGCCCGGCTGCTGCGCCGCCAGCTGCAGCTCCTGCCACAGGCTGGTCTCGATCAGCGCCAGCGAGTCGATGCGCGACATCATCATGGCGCCGCGACTCCCGGTCTTTCAGCTCTCGCGGCGCAGCGCCGGGAACAGCAGCACGTCGCGGATGCTGGCCGAATCGGTCAGCAGCATCACCAGCCGGTCCAGGCCGATGCCGCAACCGGCGGTGGGCGGCATGCCGTATTCCAGCGCGCGGATGTAGTCGGCGTCGTAGTACATCGCCTCCTCGTCGCCTGCTGACCGGTTGGCGGCCTGCGCCAGGAAACGCGCCGCCTGGTCTTCGGCGTCGTTCAGCTCGGAAAAGCCGTTGGCCACCTCGCGCCCGGCGATGAACAGCTCGAAGCGCTCGGCGATCGTCGGGTCGGCATCCGAGGCGCGCGCCAGCGGCGACACCTCGACCGGATAGTCGATGATGAAGGTCGGCTGCCACAGCTGCGGCTCGACCACGGCCTCGAACAGGCCGAACTGCAGCTCGGCCAGCGTCCAGTGCGCAGGCGCCTCTTCGCCGGCGGCGGCGATGCGCTCGCGCAGCAGCGCGGCATCGCGCGTCTGCGCCTCGCTCAGGCCGGCGTGCGCGACCAGCGAGCGGCTGACGCTCAGCCGCTCGAAAGGCGCATCCAGGTCGAGGCTCCTGCCGCCGTAGCTCAGCCGCGCCGAGCCGGTGGCCTGGCGCGCCGCATGGCGCAGCACGCCTTCGGTGAAGTCCATCATGTCGTGATGGGTCCAGTAGGCCGCATAGAACTCCATCATCGTGAATTCCGGGTTGTGCCGGACGCTGATGCCTTCGTTGCGGAAGCTGCGGTTGATCTCGAACACGCGCTCGAAGCCGCCGACCACCAGCCGCTTCAGGTACAGCTCGGGCGCGATGCGCAGGAACATCTGCTGGTCGAGCGCGTTGTGGTGCGTGACGAAGGGCTTGGCGTTGGCGCCGCCGGGGATCGGGTGCAGCATCGGCGTCTCCACTTCCAGGAAGCCGTGCTCGACCATGTGGTTGCGGATCGACGCGATGGCCTTGCTGCGCGCGACGAAGCGTGCGCGCGCCGCCTCGTCGGTGATCAGGTCGACGTAGCGCTGACGGTACTTCTGCTCCTGGTCGCTCATGCCGTGGAACTTGTCCGGCAACGGGCGCAGGCTCTTGGTCAGCAGCCGCAGCTTCGTCGCCTTGACCGACAGCTCGCCGGTCTTGGTGCGGAACAGCGTGCCCTCGCAGCCGACGATGTCGCCCAGGTCCCAGTGCTTGAAGTCGGCCAGCGCCTCGGCGCCGACCGCGTCCTGCGTCACGTACAGCTGGATGCGGCCGTGCGTCGCGCCGAAGGAGCCGTCCTGCAGCGTCGCGAAGCAGGCCTTGCCCATCACGCGCTTGAGCATCATGCGCCCGGCCACCGCCACGCGGATCGCCTGCGGCTCCAGTTCCTCGTTGGGCACCTGGCCCCAGCGGTGGTGCAGGTCGGCCGCATGGTGGCGCGGTTTGAAGTCGTTGGGGAAGGCCACGCCCTGGCGGCGCAGTGCCGCCAGCTTCTCGCGCCGCTCGGCGAGAAGCTGGTTCGTGTCGGCCGCAAGGATCTGGGACTCGTGTGACATGGTTCGGGCTCGGAGGGAACGCGGAATTCTAGAGGCGGCATTCAGGCCGCATCTTGGATAATCCGGCGCCGATCCGGCCCCGGCCCCGCCCATGACCCTGCGCATCCGACCTCGTCAGTGCATGCCCGCTTGCCGGGCCCGGGCGAGTGACTGAAGCCGATGCTGCGCGTCGACACGGCGCTGTACGGCGGCGCGATGCTGGTCGACCGCCTGCTGGCGCTGGTGCTGCTGCCGCTGCTGACGCGTGCCATCGGCGCCGCCGACTACGGCGCCTGGACGCAGACCCTGGTCAGCTCCAGCCTGCTGCTGCCGCTGGTGCTGTTCGCCTTCCCGACCACCATCGTGCGCAGCTTTGCCGCCGCGGCGCGGGCGGGCGAACGGCTGCCGAACTTCCGGCGGCTCGGGGCCATCGCGCTCGCCTTGCTGTGCATCGTGTCGGCCGGCGCGTGGCTGGCGCGCGTGCCGGTCGCACGCTGGATCTGGGGCGACGAGTCGCGGGTGCTGCTGGTGCCGGCACTGCTCGGCGTGCTGGCCGGCGATGCGGCGGTCGAGTTCGCCAACGCCTGGCTGCGCGCGGCCGGGCGCATCGGCTGGATCGCCGCCGGGCTGCTGCTGCGCAGCGTGCTGCGCTATGCCGTGGTCTGGGTGCTGGTCGTCCCCGGGCGCCTGCCGCTGGCCGCCTGGCTGCCGGCCTATGCGCTGGCGCAGGCGGTGCTGGGGATGGGCCTGCTGGCGCTGGCGGCGTGGCTGTTGCGGCGCCAGGCGCGGTCCGCGCCGCTGGCGGATGCGGCGCAGGTGCCGGAGCCGCTGGGGTCGATGCTGCGCTTTTCGGCGCCGCTGGTCGCGCTGGCGCTGTTCGGCGCGCTGAACGCCAGCCTCGATCGCTTTCTGCTCGTGCGCGGTCTGGGGCTCGAGACGGTGGCGGTCTACGCGGCGGCCATGTCTTTGTGCGCGGTGCCGGGCACCTTGCACGCCGTGCTCGGCTTCACGCTGTTCCCGGCGCTCGCGCGCGCCTGGCACGAGGGGCGCCGCGGCGAGGCGAGGCGGCTGACCCGGCGGGCGCTGTCGGTGTTCGCCGCCGCCGCCGTGCCGCTTGCCGCGGCCATCGCCGCCGCCGGCCCCTGGCTGCTGCCCTGGCTGACCACCGCCGGCTACCGGCCGGCCTGGCCGGTGTTCGTCGGCCAGTCGCTGGCGGTGGTGTCGTTCGGCCTGTACCAGATCCTGCTCTACCCGTTGCTGCTGGACGGCCGCAGCGGCCGCGTGCTGCGGATGGCCATGGTCTCGGCGGCGGCCAATGCCGCTCTCAACCTGGCGCTGATTCCGCTGCTGGGCATGAGCGGTGCGGCGCTGGCGATCGCGCTGTGCAATACCGCGATGCTGGCCTGGGCGCTGCCGCAGGCGCGTGCCGCGCTGGCCCGCACTGAGCGCCGATGAGCGGCTTCGATGCCCAGTTCCGCCTGAGCCCGCGCGACTATCTCGCGGGGCTGGATTTCTACACCTGGGTGCGGCACTTCCACGTGCTGCACGACCTGGTCGAGCACGAGCACGGCGATCTGCTCGAGGTCGGCACCGGCGACGGTGTCGTGCGCCGCTGCGTCCAGCCCTTCGTGCGCCGCTGCACGGTGCTGGACATCAACCCGGGCCTGCAGCCGGACGTGCTGGCCGATCTGCTGGACCCGCCGGCCGATCTGGCCGGTGCCTTCGATGCCGTGGTCTGCACCGAGGTGCTCGAACACCTGCCCTTCGAGCGCTTGCCGCTGGCACTGACGCGCCTGCACGGCTTCCTGCGCGCCGGGGGGCGGTTGTATCTGACCTTGCCGCACCGCAAGGCTCATGCGCTGTGGGTATCGCCGCGCCAGCGGTTGCACCCGCTGCGCTTCCCGGTCGGCCTGACCAGCCTGTCCGAGGCCTGGAACCGCTTCGTGCGGCGGCGCATCTGGATCGATCCGCATCACTGCTGGGAGATCGGCGACGGGCGCGTGCGGCGTGCGCAGGTGGAGCAGCGGCTGCAGGCCGCCGGGCTGAAGACGCTGGGCCTGCGTGAACTGCCGTACTGCGACTACTGGCGGCTGCAGCGATCCGCGCTCGCATGAGGCTGCTGCTCGTCAGCCACCACTTCCCGCCGATGGGCGGTGCCGGCGTGCAGCGCGCGCTGAAGTTCGTGCGCTATCTGGGCGGCTTCGGTGTGCAGCCGGTGGTGCTGGCCGGCGACGACCCGGACTACCTGCAGGACCCGTCGCTGCTCGACGAGCTGCCTCCCGGCTTGCAGGTGCTGCGCGTGCCGCACCGCACGCTGCTGCAGCGCATGCTGGCGCGGCGCGTGCCGTCGCCTGGCGCGGCGCCACCCGGCTTGCGTCGCGGCACCGGCCTGTCGCCGGCATGGCGCGATGCGCTGCTCGGTGCGTGGTCGGCGCTGCAGTGGCCCGATGAGCGCGGCGGCTGGGCACGGGCCGCGCGCGCGCCGGCACGTCGCTTGCTGCACGATGCCGGCATCGAGATGATCATGAGCACCGCACCGCCGGTGGCCGCGCACGCGCTGGCACGCCGGCTCGCGCGCGGCGCCGGCCTGCCCTGGGTGGCGGATTGGCGCGACCTGTGGGCCGACAACCCGGGACGCACCGCGCCCGCCTGGCGCCGCGCGCTGGAGCGCCGCGTCGAGCGGCGCTGGCTGCGCGATGCGGCCGGCGTGATCGCGGTGACGCCGGCCTGGCAGCGCCGCTACGCAGCGCAGCTCGACGGCCGCTGCCCGGTGGCCTGGATCCCCAACGGCTACGACGAAGCCGATTTCACCGGCTTGGTGCCGGCACCGCTGCCGGCCGACGGCGCGCTGCGTCTGGTGCACGCCGGCAGCTTCTATGGCCCGCGCGACCCGGCGCCGCTGCTGCAGGCGATGGACCGCGTGCTGCGCGAGCGCCCGGCCGGCGCGCGCGCGCTGAAGCTGCGCCTGGTCGGCGCCATCGGCAGCCGCTTCGAAGCCGCACTGGCGGCCTTCGATGCGCGCCATCCCGGCGTCGTCGAACGACGGCCCTATGTGCCGCATGCCGAGGCGCTGGCCGAAATGCGCGCGGCCGATGCGCTGCTGCTCGTCGTCGGCGCGGGCGACGGCCGCCGCGCCGAGGTCGTGGCCGGCACGCTGCCGGGCAAGCTCTTCGAGTACCTGCGCGCCGATCGCCCGGTGCTGCTGCTGGGCGATCCGGCAGGCGATGCCGCGGCGCTGCTGCGCCGCCACGGCCGCGGCTGGATCGCCGACGAGACGCGCCCGGACGAGATTGCTGCGGCCCTGGCCGCACTGTGCCACGCGCCGGCCGTGCCGGCGCCATCGGCGTCCCTGCCGGCCGTGCCGGCGCCATCGGCGTCCCTGCCGGCCGTGCCGGCGCCATCGGCG
>DAIMFR010000010.1:61949-92759 GCA_036724445.1 Rubrivivax sp.
TCCCCGCCGGCCCCGCCGCAGGCCGAGGTCGCGCGCTTCGAGCGCCGCGCACTGGCCGGCGAGCTGGCGGCGTTCCTGCACCACTGCCGCGAGCGCTGGCAGCACCGGCATGGCTGAGCCTGCGCGCCCGCATCTGTGCCTGTTGGGCGACGCCAGCAGCGTGCACCTGCGCCGCTGGGCGCAGGCGATGGCGGCGCGCGAGTTCCGCGTCAGCGTGGTCACGGCCCGGCCGCAGCCGCTCGATGGCATCGAGCAGGTGTCGCTGCCGCCGGTGCGGCGTTCATCGGACTGGCTGCGGCGCGCCGGCGCGGCGCGGCGCGCCGTGGCGGCGCTGGCGCCGGACCTGGTGCATGCGCACTACATCAGCTCCTACGGCTACCTGGCCGCGCGCATCGGCCGCCGCCCGCTGCTGATGACGGCCTGGGGCAGCGACCTGCTGGTCACGCCGCGGCGCAGCCGGCTGATGCGCGCCTTGACCGGATGGACGCTGCGGCAGGCCGATCTGCTCACCGGCGATTCGCTGGACCTGGTGGCGGCGATCGACGCCTACCACCCGCGCCGGCCGGCGCTGCAGGTCCACTGGGGCGCCGATCTGGCGCGCTTCGCGCCGGTGCCCTGGGCCGATCGCGGGGCGGCGGGCGCGCCCTTCGAGATCGTCAGCCTGCGCAGCTGGGAGCCGAACTACCGGATACCGGTGATCCTGGACGCGGTGGCGCAGCTGCAGCGCGAGGCGCCGGCGCGCCCGCTGTGCCTGCACCTGCTGGGCGGCGGGCCCGACGAGGCGCGGCTGCGCGCGCAGGCCGCGGCGCTCGGTCTGCAGGCGGTCGTGCGTTTCCACGGCCGGCTCGACGATGCCGGCATGGCCGCCGTGCTCGCGCGCTGCAAGGCCTCGGTGTCGGTGCCGGCCAGCGACGCGACTTCGGTCTCGGTGCTCGAGAGCATGGCCGCCGGCGTGCCGGTGATTGCCAGCGACCTGCCTGCCAACCGGCAGTGGCTGGATGCCGCGCTGATCGTGCCGGTGGACGACGCGGCGGCGCTCGCGGCGGCGCTGCGCCGGCTGCGCGACGACGACGCCTGGGCGCAGCAGGTCTGCGCCGCGCAGCGGCTGCGCATGCAGCGCGACGGCGACCGCGCCGTGCAGATGGACCGCATGGCAGCGCTGTACCGCGAACTGCTGGCCGCAGGGTGCCGATGAAGCTCAGCGTGATCGTGCCCTGCCGCAACGAAGCCGCCCACATCGGCGCCTTCGTCGACTCGCTGCTGCGGCAGCGCCTGCCGGCCGGCACGATGCTGGAGATCGTCGTCGCCGACGGGCGCAGCGACGACGGCACGCGCGAGCAGCTGGCCGCGCTGGCGGCGGCCGAGCCGCGGCTGCGCTGGATCGACAACCCGGCCGGCATCACGCCGGCCGCGCTGAACCGGGCGCTGGCCGCCGCCAGCGGTGAAATCATCGTGCGCATGGACGTGCACACCACCTACGCCGGCGACTACGCCGCCCAATGCGTGGCGGCGCTGCAGGCCACCGGCGCCAGCTGCGTAGGCGGCCCCTGGCGCGCGGCAGCGGCCCCGGGGCGCGCCGGCACCATCGCCGCGGCGTTCGGCAGCCGCTTCGGCGCCGGCGGCGCGGCGTCGCGCCGGCTCGACTTCAGCGGCGAGGTCGACACGGTCTATCTGGGCGCCTGGCGGCGCGAGGAGCTGCTGCGTTTCGGCGCTTTCGACGAGACGCTGGTGCGCAACCAGGACGACGAGCTGGCGCTGCGCATCGTGCGCGGCGGCGGGCGCATCTGGCAAAGCGCCGCGATCCGCTCGTGGTACCAGCCGCGGGCCTCGTTCAAGGCCCTGTTCCGCCAGTTCTGGCAGTACGGCTACTGGAAGGTGGCGGTGATCCGCAAGCATCGGCTGCCGGCGTCGCCGCGGCAGCTGGTGCCCGTCGTCTTCGTCGCCGTGCTGGCCGCGCTGGGGCTGGCGGCACCCTGGTCGGGCCGGGCCGCATTGGCGCTGGCGGCGCTGCTGGCCGGCTACGTGCTCGCGGCGCTGCTCGGCGCTGCGGCCGTGGCGCGGCCCTGGGCGTCGCCGGCACGCTGGCTGGGCGTGGCCTGGGCTTTCGGCTGCATGCACTTCGGCTACGGCCTGGGTTTTGCGCGCGGCCTGGCCGACCATCTGTTGCGGCGCCGCGCCGGCGCGCGCGCGACCGGGTTGACGCGATGAACGGGCCGCCGCATCACGACGAGCCGGCCGCGGTCGCCGCACGCTATGCGCAGCGCGTCGACGACGGGCGCTACGACCCGCTGCGCCCCGAGGTGATGCTGGCGCGGCAGGAGCGCGAACGCGTGCTCGCCGGGCTGCTGCGGCGGCATCTGCGCCGCCCGCTGCGCGAGCTGGACGTACTCGAAGTTGGCTGCGGCAGCGGCGACAACCTGCTCGAGCTGCTGCGCCTGGGGGCCGATGCGGCGCGCCTGGCCGGCAGCGAGCTGCTGCCGGCGCGCGCGGCCGCAGCCCGCCGGCGCCTGCCGACGGCCACCGCGGTGCATGCCGGCGACGCCATGGCACTGCCGTTCGCGCCGGCCAGCTTCGACCTGGTGCTGCAGCTCACCGTGTTCAGCTCGCTGCTCGACGACGATTTCCAGCAGCGGCTGGCCGAGCGCATGTGGCAATGGCTGCGCCCCGGCGGGGCGGTGCTGTGGTACGACTTCGCCTTCGACAACCCGCGCAACCGGCATGTGCGCGCTGTGCCGCTGGCGCGCGTGCGCGCGCTGTTCCCCAGTGCGGGCATCGACGCCCGCCGCGTCACGCTGGCGCCGCCGATCGGCCGCCGCGCCGCGGCGCTGCATCCGGCGCTGTGGCGGCTCTTTAACCTGCTGCCGCTGCTGCGCACGCACCGGCTGGCCTGGATCGGCAAGCCGCATGCGGACCGTAGAGCGTAGAGCGTAGAGCGTAGAGTGATGAAATCACTTCTTCAACTTCTTCACTACTTTGAAGCCGAGCATGAAGACCGTCACCGCGGCGCAGGCGAGCCGCCGGTTCCCGGCCGTGTTGCGCGCCGTGGCCCAGGGCGAGCGCGTCACCGTCACCTCGCGCGGCCGGCCGGTGGCCACGATCGAGCCGATCCGCGCGCGTACGTCCGTCGTGCGCGCCGGTGCCGCCAAGCGCCGGCTGCTGGCGCGGCTGGCCGGGCAGCCGGCGGCCGGGGTGTGCGACGGATCGCCCGACCCGCTCTACGACTGATGCTCGCCGCGATCGACACCAACGTGCCCGCCTATGCCGGGGGCGCCGCCGGCGCCTGCCTGCTGGCGCTGGCAACCGAACACGGCGGCCGGCTGGTGACGCTCGACCGCGGCATTGCGGTGCAGGCGGTGCCCCGCGCCACCGCCAGGAACCTCGTCACGCTGTCTGCCGCATGAATCGCCGCTTCCTGCCCTTCGCCCTGCCCGACATCGGCGACGAGGAGATCGCCGAGGTGGTGGACACGCTGAGGTCCGGCTGGGTCACCACCGGGCCGAAGACGCAGCGTTTCGAGCACGATTTCCGCGCCTTCCTCGGCGACGACTCGCTGCAGGCCATCGCCGTCAACTCGGCCACCGCCGGGCTGCACCTGGCGCTGGAAGCTTTGGGGCTGGGCCCGGGCGACGAGCTCATCACCACCACGCACACCTTCACCGCCACCGCCGAGGTGGCGCGCTACCTGGGTGCCGACGTGAAGCTGGTCGACATCGATCCGGCCACGCTGAACATCGACCCGGCGGCGGTCGAGGCGGCAATCACACCGCGTACCAAGGCCATCCTGCCGGTGCACTACGGCGGCCTGGCGGCGGACATGGCGGCGCTGCATGACATCGCGCGCCGCCACGGCCTGCGCGTGGTCGAGGACGCGGCGCATGCGCTGCCCGCCACGCACCGCGGCGCGCTGGTCGGCACGCTGGCCAGCGACGCCACGGTGTTCAGCTTCTATGCCAACAAGACCATCACCACCGGCGAAGGCGGCATGCTGGTGACGCGCGACGCCGCGCTGGCGCAGCGCGCGCGGGTGATGCGGCTGCACGGCATGAACCGCGACGCCTTCGACCGCTACACCGCCAAGGTGCCGAGCTGGTACTACGAAGTGGTGGCGCCGGGCTTCAAGTACAACCTGAGCGACATCGCCGCGGCGCTGGGCCTGCAGCAGTTGAAGAAGGCGCGCGCCTTCCAGCAAATGCGCCAGCGCATCGCCGAGGCCTACGACGCGGGCCTGGCCGGGCTGCCGCTGATCCTGCCGCCGCGCGCGCCGCACGGCGACATGCATGCCTGGCACCTGTATGCGCTGCGGCTGCGCGAGGACGCGCCCTTGGACCGGGACGCGCTGATCGAGCGGCTGTTCGCGCAGGGCATCGGCTGCAGCGTGCACTACATCCCGCTGCACCGGCATCCGTACTGGCGCGATCGCTACGCCTTGCGCGAGCAGGACTTCCCGCACAGCGACGGCGCCTACCGGCGCATGTTGAGCCTGCCGATCTACACGCGCATGGGCGAAGCCGAGGTGCAGCGCGTGGTCGAGGCGCTGCGCGCGGCACTGGCCTGAAGTGGCCAAGCGCGTCTTCGACCTGCTGGCGGCTGCGCTGCTGCTGATGCTGCTGTCGCCGCTGATGCTGGCCATCGCCGCGTGCATCAAGCTCGACTCGAAGGGGCCGGTGTTGTTCCGCCAGACGCGCGTCGGCCGCCACGGTGTGCCCTTCGGCATGCACAAGTTCCGCACCATGCGCGCCGATGCGCGCGGCAGCGCGCTCACCGTCGGCCGCGACCCGCGCATCACGCGCGCCGGTGCCTGGCTGCGGCCGCGCCGGCTGGACGAGCTGCCGCAATTGATCGACGTGCTCACCGGCGCGATGAGCCTGGTCGGCCCGCGGCCCGAGGTGCCCGAGTACGTGGCCCACTATCCGGCCGCGCTGCGCGATCGGGCGCTGGCGGTGCGGCCCGGCATCACCAGCCTGGGCGCGCTGGAGTTCCTGGACGAGGCCGAGCAACTGGCGCGCGCCGCCGACCCGGAGCGCGAATACATCGAGCGCATGCTGCCGCGCAAGGCGCAGCTGGCGGCCGACTATGCGGCGCGCGCCAGCCTGCGCGGCGACCTGGCCGTGCTGGCCCGCACCTTGCGCCGCCTGGTCGCGGGCTGAACAGCGCACCGCCACACGATGAGCGCGCCGACCCCGTGGCACCGGCTGGACCTGCTGCTGGCGCGGCTGCGCCCGCACCGCGAGCCGCTGTCGCTGCTGGCCGATGCGCTGGTGGTGGCCGCCTGCTGGAACATCACCTACCTGTTCCGGCTGGGCTTCGAGCGCTGGCTGTCGGCGCGTCCGGCCTACGACCACTGGGTGCTGCTCGGCGTGGTCGCCGCGTACCTGGCGGCCTTCGCGCTGTTTCGCGTGCCGCAGAGCATGTGGCGCTTCGCCGGCTTCGGCGAAGTGAAAAGGCTGACGCTGGCCTGCGCGCTGGCCGGCGGCGTCAGCGCGGCGGTGGTCATCGGCCTGGGTTTGAGCAAGGTGCCGCGCGCGGTGCTGGCACTGCATCCGGTGGTCACGCTGATGGGCGTGTGCGTGATCCGCATCGCCTACCGCATGCTCTACGAACACGCGCGCGCGCGCATCACCGGCGGCAGCGCCGAGATCCGCCGCGCCTTGGTGCTGGGCGCCGGCGACGCCGCACGCTGGCTGCTGGCCGGCATCCACCAGCAGGGCTGGATCGTGCTGGGGCTGCTCGACGACGACCCGGCCAAGCAGCATTCGCGCATCGCCGGCGTGCCGGTGCTCGGCCCGCTGCAGGCGGTGCGCGACGCGCGGGTGCGCGGCGCGGCCACGCACGTGGTGATCGCCATGCCCTCGGCCAGTCCGGCGCAGCGGCGGCGTGCGCTGGACCTGGCCGCGGCCACCGGCCTGCCGGTGCTGACCGTGCCCAGTGCCGTCGAGCTGGCCGATCCGCGGCGGCCGAACCCGCGCGTGCGCGACATCGAGCCCGAGGACCTGCTGGGCCGCGAGCCGGTGCGGCTGGACGAAGCCGGCATCGGCGCGACGCTGCAGGGCAGGACGGTGCTGATCACCGGCGCCGGCGGCAGCATCGGCGCCGAGTTGTGCCGCCAGGTGGCGCGCTTCGGGCCGGCGCGGCTGGTGCTGTACGAGTTGAGCGAATTCAACCTGTACACGATCGAGCAGGACTTGAGCGAAGCCTTCCCGGCGCTGCCGCTGGTGCGGCTGATCGGCGACGTCAAGGACCTGGACCATCTGCGCCGGACCTTCGCACGCTGGCGGCCGCAGGTGGTGTTCCACGCCGCGGCCTTCAAGCACGTGCCGCTGATGGAGGAAGAGGGCAACGCACCGGCGGCGCTGCGCAACAACACGCTGGGCACCTGGTACGCGGCGCTGGCCGCGGCCGAACACGGCGCCGAGCGCTTCGTGCTCATCAGCACCGACAAGGCGGTGAACCCGGGCAACGTGATGGGTGCGACCAAGCGCGCCGCCGAGATGGTGGTGTCGCACATGGCGGCAGAGCGCACCGGCACGCGCTTCATCGCCGTGCGCTTCGGCAACGTGCTGGGCTCCAGCGGCAGCGTGATCCCGAAGTTCAAGGAGCAGATCGAACGCGGCGGGCCGGTGACGGTGACGCACCCGGAGATCATCCGCTACTTCATGACCATCCCCGAGGCGGCGCGGCTGGTGCTGCAGGCCGCGGCCATCGGCGAGAGCGGCCAGGTGCTGGTGCTGGACATGGGCGAGCCGGTGAAGATCGCCGGCCTGGCGCGCGACCTGATCCGCCTGGCCGGCCATGCGCCCGAGGACATCGCCATCGAATTCACCGGACTGCGCCCGGGCGAGAAGCTGTACGAGGAGCTGCTGGCCGACGCCGATACCACCGTGGCCACGCCCTTTGCGCAACTGCGCGTCGCGCGGCTGAACGGCGAAGCGGCGCAGGGCGGCATGGCCGACTGGCTGCGCGATGCCGAAGCCGCGGCGCACGGCGGCGATGCGGCAGCCAGGGCGCTTCTGCGCCGGCTGGTGCCCGAGTTCGCGCCGCGTGCGGCCGACGCGGCTGCGGGCGACTACGGGCATGCGCCTGAGCGATGAGGCGTGCCGGCTGATCCAGGCACCCTGTACCACCCTATACTTTTCCGCATGAGATTGTCAGCCGGCGAGCGGCGCGCGGTCGAGGATGCCAGCCGCGAGATCCTGCCCGCCGGTGCGCGCGTGCTGCTGTTCGGCTCGCGGGCCGACGACAGCCGCCGCGGGGGCGACATCGATCTGCTGGTCGAGCTGCCGGAGCCGCTGTCGGCCGACGACGTGGTGGACCGAAGGACCCGATTCACCGCTCGTCTGTACCGTTTGCTCGAAGAACGGCGCATCGACGTGGTGATGACGCAGCAGGGGTCGCAGGACCGGCGCGCCGTGGTCATGGCCGCACGGCAACAAGGCATCGAGCTGGCGCGCAAATGAACCCGGATGACAGGCTGGCCGTTGCGCTGTGGGAAGCCGATCGCCATGCCGCGGCCCTGTCCGAGGCGCTGGCCGAGTGGGCAGCGCAGGCGGCGCTCGATATGGCCCAGCTGGAGCGCGATCGCCTGCTGCTGCGGCTGACCGATCAGATCCTGTTTCGCTTCACCAAGCTGCAGGACGCGCTCGGCGAGCGCTTGGTGCCGGCGACGCTGCAGCGGCTGGCCGAGCCATTCGAAGACTGGCCGATGCGCGACCGGCTGGAGCGCCTCCAAAAGTTGGGGTATCTGCCGGTGGACGACTGGCTGCGCTGGCGTGAACTGCGCAACCGTCCGGCGCATGAGTATCCAGACCAGCCCGAGTTGCGCTTTGCTGTCCTGAAGGCTGCGATCGGTGCCGCCGGTGAACTCGCCACCGCCTACGCGCACTGCAGGCAGATGCTGGCGCAGGCGTAGACGGCTGGTTTTTCACGCATTCACTGCAAGTGCCTGGCCTGACAATCCGGCCCTGCCATCGAACAGCCAATCACCGAAGGACTCCACCGGATGGGTGCCAGCGATCCTCTTGTCGACATCATCGCCGGTGCGCGGCCCAACTTCATGAAGATCGCGCCGATCCTGCACGCGCTGCAGGCGCGCCGGGCGGCGGGCAGCTCCTTGCGCGCGCGCCTGGTGCATACCGGCCAGCACTACGACGAGCGCATGTCGGGCGACTTCTTCCGCCAGCTCGGCATCCCCGACCCCGACGTCAACCTCGAGGTCGGCTCGGGCACGCAGGCCGAGCAGACGGCGGCGATCATGGTGCGCTACGAGCAGCTGCTGCTGAAGGCGCGCAGCGCGCTGTGCCTGGTGGTCGGCGACGTCACTTCGACGATGGCCTGCGCGATCACCGCGCAGAAGCTGTGCATACCGGTGGCGCATGTCGAGGGCGGCATCCGCTCGGGCGACTGGAGCATGCCCGAGGAGATCAACCGCCTGGCCACCGACGCCATCACCAACTGGTTCTTTACCACCAGCGAGGTGGCCAATGCCAACCTGCGCAAGGCAGGCGTGGGCGACGAGCGCATCTTCTTCGTCGGCAACACGATGATCGACACGCTGCTGGCCAACCTGCCTCAGTTGCGCGCGCCGGCCTTCTGGGCCGAGGCCGGCCTGCAGCCCCGCGGCTACTTCGTGATGACGCTGCACCGGCCGGCCAACGTCGACGACGCGCAGGGTTTCGCGCGCCTGCTGCGCGCGGTGGGCGAGGCGGCGGCCGGGCTGCCGGTGATCTTCCCGGTGCATCCGCGCACCGCCAAGACGCTGGCCGCATTGCCGGACAAGCCGGCCGGCCTGCGTCTGTTCGACCCGCAGCCGTACCTGGAATTCAACTACCTGGTGCGGCATGCGCGCGGCGTCATCACCGATTCGGGCGGCGTCACCGAAGAGACCACGGTGATGGGCGTACCCTGCGTGACGCTGCGCGACACCACCGAGCGCCCGGAGACGGTGAGCATCGGCACCAACGAGTTGATCGGCACCGACCCGGCGGCGCTGAAGCCGGCGCTGGAGCGGCTGCTCGCCGGGAAGTGGAAGAAGGGCGCGATTCCGCAGAAGTGGGACGGCAAGACCGGCGAGCGCATCGCCGAGGTGCTGGAGCGGCTGCTGCATGGTTGATCCGCTGCACAGCCTGCGGGTACCAAAGCCGGCTACGGGAAGAGCCGATTGAGTGCAAAATACGTGCAAATGAACTGCACCAAGCCAAGATCATGAATACCGTGCTGCAACAGCCCTTGGTCGAGCGATTCCGCGAGCCGAACACGCCCTACCTGTCTCCGGCACGGATCGGGGATTTCTTCGGCTTCCAGGTTCAGGAGTTGGCAGAGCGCGCGCATGTGCATCGCAACACCCCGACCGCAAGGCCCCAGGCACCGCAGTTGCAGAAGTACCTGCGGGACATGGTGAGGGTGCTCGCCGTGGCCGCCGAGATGACCGGCGACGAGCAGCGTGCCGCCTTCCTCTTGCGCAATGAACCACTGCGCGCCTTCGGTTACAAGACAGCCGATGCGTTGGTCCAGGAGGGGCGAACCGATGCGGTCATCGCCTATCTCGAGTCGCTCGCGGCGGGTGCCGCCGGATGATTCCGGACACTGTCCTCGGCGAGGGCAGGGACGAGGCCTGCTACCGAGTCATCTCGCCTGCCCATGCCGGCATGCCGTTGTCCGGCCTGGGCGCGGCGCGTCAGGGTGGCCGTTTCAACCGGCCCGGCCAGGAGGCCCTCTACCTGGCGGTGGACGAAGCCACCGCGCTGGCGGAATACAAGCAAGACAACCCGTGGCTGCCTCCAGGCACGATCTGCACGTTCTTCGTCCATGGCTTGCGGGTGGCCGACCTCAGGGCGGGCTTCGACCCGGAGAAATGGCCGCCGCTGTGGGTTGATTTCGCGGTGGACTGGCGGGCCGAGTGCTTTGGCAGGTCGGTCGAGCCTCCGACCTGGTACATGGCCGACGACGTCGTTGCCGAGGGGCTGGACGGCATCCTGTTTCCCTCGCAGGCCCGGCCTGGCGGTATCAATTTGGTGGTCTACCGGAGTTCTGCCCGGCCTACGGATCAACTGCGTGTGTACGACCCGGATGGCGCGTTGTTGAATATCGCTCGCCACACCGGCACTTCGTGATACGACCTCGCGCCGCGAGGCGTTCCCGTGCTGACGGTGAAAGCCCGTCGAGAACCATGTCGAGATTGGGCGCCATGGCGCTTTGCGGTTTCGCGCGTGTTCACGGGGTGCGCACCGGCCTTGCAGGTGACGGCCGGCGATGACCATCTACCTGAACGGCAAGTTCACCGCACAGCGCACGACCGGCGTGCAGCGCGTGGCCGCGCAGCTGGTGCGCTCGCTCGACGCGCGCGCCGCCGGCCGCTGGGTGCTGCTGTGCCCGCCCGGCGGGCAACTGCCGCAACTGCGCCGCATCGAGGCGCGCAGCGTGGGGCCGGCCGGCCTGCCGATCACGTTGTGGGAGCAATTCGTGCTGCCTTGGGCGGCGCGCGGCGGCGTGCTGCTGAACCTGGCCGGCGCGGCGCCGGCGCTGGCGCGACTGCAGCTGTGCCTGCTGCACGACGCCGCGGTGTTCGACCATCCCGAGGCCTACACGCGCCGCTTCGCGGCCTGGTACCGCTGGTTGTTCCGGCGTGTCGCGCGGCGGGCGCTGGCCTTGGCGACGGTGTCGAAGTTCTCGCGCGAACGCCTGGCGCTGGCCTTGCAGGTGGATCCGTCGCGCATCGCGCTGGCACCGAACGGCGCCGATCACCTCGATGCGATCGACCCCGACGACGGCGTGCTCGACCGGCATGGGCTGCGCGGGCAGCGCTATCTGCTTGCCGTCGGCAGCGACAATCCCACGAAGAACCATGCCGCACTGCTGGCCGCATTCGCGCGCTTGCCCGCTGAGCCCGGGCTGCGGCTGGTCATGGTCGGCGGCCGCCATGCCGCGGTGTTTGCCGATCCCGCGGACGGTGGCCGGTACGCCGACCCGCCGGGCGTGATCCGTACCGGCGAGCTCGGGGATGCCGAGTTGAAGTCCCTCTACGTGCATGCGCTGGCACTGGTGTTCCCTTCGCTGTATGAAGGTTTCGGCCTGCCGCCGCTGGAAGCGATGGCCTGCGGTTGCGCGGTGGCGGCGTCGCGGGCGGCCTCGTTGCCGGAGGTTTGCGGCGATGCGGCGCTGTATTTCGATCCGCACGACATCGGCGGCATGGCCGAAGCGATGCGGCGACTGTGTGTCGACGAGGCCCTGCGCGCGACGCTGCGCGCGGCCGGATCGCGGCATGTCGCCGGCTGCACCTGGTCGGCCTCGGCCTCGGCGCTGCTGGCTTCGCTGCATCTGAACGGAGAGCTGCCGTGAGGGTGCTTCAGCTCAGCAAGTTCTACCCGCCGGTGATGGGCGGCATCGAATCGGTGGCCTGGGAACTGGCCGAGGGCCTGCACCGCCTCGGCGTGCACACCGAGGTGCTGTGCTCGAGCCACCGCTGGCGCAGCGTGCACCAGACCACGAAGAGCGGGCACCGCGTCGTCAGGGCGGGCACCGTGGGCAGCTTGCTGTCGACGTCGATCGCGCCGCCGATGCCGCAGCTGTTGCGGCGCATGGCACGCGCTGCCGACGTCATCCATCTGCACATGCCGGACCCGATGGCCGCGGCCGCCTTCTGGGTGGCGCGGCCGCGCGCGCGGCTGGTCGTGCATTGGCACAGCGACGTCATTCGCCAGCGCATGGCCCTGCGCGCCTACGAACCCTTGCAGCAGTGGCTGCTCGGGCGCGCCGATGCGATCGTCGCCACCAGCCGTCCGTATGCCGAGGCCTCGGCGCCGCTGCGGCAATGGCGGCACAAGGTGCAGGTGGTCCCGATCGGGATCAGCGACGACCGTCCGGCCGCGTGCAGCCTGAAGGCCGCGGCGCTGCGCCGGCACTACGGCGGGCGGCGCATCGTCTTCTCGCTCGGCCGCATGACCTACTACAAGGGCTTCGACGTACTGATCGACGCCGCGGCGGCGCTGCCGGACGATTGCGTCGTGCTGATCGGCGGCGATGGCGAGCTGCTCGCCGACTATCGCGCGCGCATCGCCGCGCGCGGGCTCAGCGCCAAGGTCCACCTGCTGGGCCACGTCAAGGATGCCGAGCTGGCCAGCCACTTCGAAGCCTGCGACGTCTTCTGCATGCCCTCGACGGTGCGCGCCGAGGCCTACGGCGTGGCGATGCTGGAGGCCATGCTGATGGCCAAGCCGATCGTTGCCGCGAACATCCCGGGCTCGGGTGTGCCGTGGGTCAACGTGCATGGACAAACCGGCTTGAACGTAGCGGTGCGCGATACTGCGGCTCTGGCGGCCGCGCTGCAGGCGCTGGTGTCGGACGAAACGCTGCGGCACCGGTTCGGCGCGGCGGCGCGGCGGCGGTATGAAGAGGAATTCCGTGCCGAGATGATGGTCCAGCGCATGCTGGTTCTGTATCGCGGGCTGCTTGGCGGATGAGCCGTCCGGCTCTGGATCGAGCCGGCGCGCCGGCACCCCATCCACAGGAACGAGAAACTTGAAGGTCATGCTCGAGATGCGGCCGGCCCTGGATGGGCATGCCGGCATTCCGCAGGAAACGCGGCTGCTGTTCCGCGGACTGGCCCGGGTGCCGGAGGTCGAGATGGTGGGCCTGCTGCAAAGCGGCAACCTGGTGGTCGAGTCCGGCGTGCCGCTGCGCCGCGGCCGCGCGGCCGGCGCGCGCGGGGCGTCGAAGCACATCGACCGCATGTCGCGCGTGGTGGTGTCGCTGCAGCAGGGGCCGGCCTCGCACCGGCTGGAATACCTGCGCAAGCGGGTGCTTCAGTTCGCTGGTCCGCTGGGTGCCGCGGCGGGTGCGCTGGTGGGTTTGAAGGTTCCGCTCAGCGGCTTCGACGCCGCGCGTTTCAAGGATTTCGTCTGGCGCGCCATGTTCGAGAAGTCCTTGTCCGTCGATGACTTCGACGTGGTCACCGCGTGTCAGTACCGCGTCATGCGCTGGCCCTGGTCGATGGTCAACGCGGTGGGTGTGGCCTCGGGAGCGCTCGGCCATGCGGTGTATCCGCGGCTCGATACCGCGGGCATCGACGTCATGGTGGCCGAGACGCCCTATCCGGGACGCGTCAGCGGGACTACACGCATGGTGGTGCGCTACCACGACGCGATTCCGCTGCTGATGCCGCACACCATCAAGGACCGCGGCTACCACCGTGCGATGCACCTGCAGGCCTTGCGCCGCAATGCCGCCGACGGGGCGTGGTTTGCCTGCGTGTCGGAGTCCACCCGGCAGGACCTGCTGTCGGTTCTGCCGCAGGTCGAAGCACGCACGGTGACGATTCCCAACATGATCTCGCCGCAGTTCGATCACGAGCCGGCGCCGGCCGCGCGCGTGCCGGAGATCGTCTGGAGCCGCAAGAACCGCAGCGCGCCGCATCAGGGCGGAGCGCCGGTCGACGCCGCGGACCTGGCCGATGGCCAGTGGCCCTACCTGCTGATGGTGTCGACGATCGAGCCGCGCAAGAACCACCTGGCCTTGCTGGACGCCTGGGAGCTGCTGCGCGCCAGCGGCCACCCGCGTCTGAACCTGGTCTGCGTCGGCGGCCTGGGCTGGGACCACGAGGCCATCACGCAGCGCTTCTCGCCGTGGCTGCAAAGGGGCGGGCTGCATCTGCTCGCCAACGTGCCCACCGCCGACCTGCGGCTGCTGTACCGCCATGCGCTGGCCACCGTCTGTCCCAGTCTGGGCGAGGGCTTCGACTTTGCCGGCGTCGAGGCCATGCGCTCGGGCGGAGTCGTGGCCGCCTCGGACATCCGCGTGCATCGCGACGTCTACGCAAATGCCTGCGAATACTTCAACGCCTACTCGGCGCAGGACATGGCCGCCGCGATCGCCCGCGTGATTGCCGGCGACGCGGCGGGGCATCGCGCGCAGCTGCTCGCCGAAGGCAAGCGCGTGGCGGCGGCCTACATGCCCGAGCGCGTGTTGCCGCAATGGCACGAGTTCCTGACACGGCTCGTGCACCCGGATTCGGCGTTCAGCGCGGCGGCGGCCGGCAGTGCCCCCCCGTAAGCGCTTGCATGATGCGCTCGAAGAGCCGGCGGTGGCCTTGTGCATTCAGATGCACGCCGTCGCCCGCGGCCAGCGCCGGCTTCAGGCCCCCGTCGTTGCCGAGCAGGTCGCCGCGCACGTCGACGAAACATGCACCCAAGTCCGCCGACATGGCCGCGTCCACGGCCTGCATGACGGCACGTTGCGCCGCATCGGCATCGTTCCTGGGTTGGCTCGAACTCACCAGAACCACGGCGCCGCGTTCCAGGGCAGCGCGGCGCAGCAGCAGCAGGTTGTCGATGGTCTCGCGTGCAGGGATTCCCGCCATCGCGTCGTTGCTGGGAAAGCCGAGGATCACCAGGCGCGGCTTTTCGGGCATCAAGCTGCGGATGTCGAGCGCCGCGATCGTCGCCGGGCGCTGGGGCGGGCGTGGCGTGGCCGCCGGAAGCCAGTGATAGGTCAGTGTCCCCGCGCGTGCCGCATTGATCACGCGCACGCCGTCGCCCGCGACGGCCCGGGCCAGCAAGTCCGCCCAGCCCTCGCCCGCGGGCGCGCCGATGCCGGCGGCCGTCGAAGTGCCGATGACCAGCCAGTCGCCGGGCGCCACCTGCTCGAGTGCCGAATTCGGAGCTGCGGTGTCCGTGCCGCCGCCGCCGCCGCCGCCGCCACCGCCACCGCACGCCGCGAGCAGGCTCGTCAACAGCGGCGCGAGAGCAAGCGCAAGAGCATGGCGGACCCGATTCATGATCCGGCTTCGGTGAAGGGCGATGGGCGGCCCGGGCGGCACGCCCGGCACGGTGGTGATGGCGGTGATGGCGGTGATGGCGGTGATGGCGGTCATGGCGGGGCGGAGTATCGCAAAGGCCGCACGCCCCTTCGGTTACTGCAGTGTTCCACGCTGTGCGGCACTCGAGAAAACCGATGGATTTGTCGGGCTGGCTAGGCGCAAACCGCAGTGATACCCGTAGGTATCACGAGGATTTGCAACGACGCCAGGGCGGCAAAGACGCGGTTTTATGTGCTGCATAGCGTGGAACACTGCACTAGCATCGCCCCCCACATGTCGACTCTGCCTGCCCTGCTCAGGCGGCTTCTGCGCCGCCGCCGCCCTGAAGCCTTGCGCCGCGCGCCGGGCGATGCGAACTTCGTCGACGTCAGGCAACTGATCGAGCAGCTGTCCCACGAGGATCTGCTGCGCAGCGCCGACGACTATTTCGCCCGCATGACCCCGGCCAGCGAGCAGTGCCGCAAGCCCTTTTCGAATCCTGCCGATGCGGTTCATCTGACGCGGCATCTGGCGCTGGTGCTCGAGGCGGCGGATCTGTTTCGCCAGGCGCGGGTGCTCGATTTCGGCTGCGCCACCGGCTGGTTGACGATGGACCTGGTGCAGATGGGCTGCCGCGCCGTCGGCGTGGACATCTCGCCCGCGGCGATCCGGCTGGCGCAGGCAGGCAAGTCGGCCCGCGGCGCGGCGGCGGCCAAGGCCGAGTTCCTGGTCTACGACGGCCGGCGCCTGCCGCTGCCCGATGCCAGCGTCGACCGCATCATCTGCTTCGATGCCTTCCACCACGTGCGCGACCAGCGTGCGGCGATCTTCGAGTTCGCGCGCGTGCTCAAGGACGGCGGCCGCGTGGCCTGCATGGAGCCCGGGCCCCATCACTCCAGGACGCCGCAATCGCAGATGGAAATGGCGCAGTTCAAGGTCATCGAGAACGACGTCTCGATGCCCGACATCGCGCGCCACGCGGCCGACGCCGGTCTGGACCGGCCGCAGATGGTGGTGCAGTTCCAGCGTCCCTTCGTCGTCGACGTCGGCGAGTTCAACGCCTGGGACGCGCAGGGCGTGTCGCTGCGCTTCGGTGCCCGCATGTGGCGCACGCTCGATGCGCAATTGACCGACGGCCAGTGCTTCTACATGCTCAAGGGGCAGCCAAGCCGCGACAGCCGCAGTGCCGACGGCCTCGAGGCGCGCCTGACGCTGCGTGCGGCGCGCCGCGCGAGCGGTGCCGGCCTCGCACGCATCGAACTCGAGGTGCTGGCACTCAACAGCGGCAACCGGCATTGGATCACCGCCGCCATGCCGGGTCAGGTGAATCTGGGCGTGCACCTGCTGTCGGCCGAGGGGCGGATGATCGACCACGACTACGCACGGCTGCGCCTTCCGCAGGGGCCCGTGGCGCCCGGCCAGGAGCTGCTGATCCGGGGCACCGTGCCCTTGCCGCAGCTTCAGCGCTATCGCCTGCAGCTCGACCTGGTGGCCGAAGAGGTGAGCTGGTTCGCAGCCCACCGTCCGGGCGGCACTCTCGAAGTGCCGGCTGAAAGCGTCGAGCCGGCGTAGAGCGGCGTAGAGCGGCGTCGCGCGGCGTAGAGAATAGAAAGCCGAGCGGCAGCCGCCGTGCTGCGGATCAGGGGGCGCTGTACTTGCCCAGTTCGGAAGTCACGCGGCGCTCGAGGGTCTTGCCGTCGATGTTGTAGCGTATGAGCTCGACGCATCGAACTTCCGCGCTGAGTTCGATCGACCACCAACACGTGCGCTCATAGGTGCGGACGTCGCGAGATTCGCTGTCGTCCCCATAGTTCGCCTCGCGCGTGTGGATGCGCAGACTGTCGTAGCTGCCGGCAGGAACCGTGACCACTTCGCGGCCCTCGACCGTCGACATTCCTCGCCACTGAAAGTACCCAGTGTCCTCGTCCCATTGATACTCCAGCCGCTCGACCGGCCACTCCTTACCTGCATAGAGTGGAAAATCGTACGACTTGCTTGACGGGTTGGGATAACGACCGGCCATGCCGAAAATATCTTCCTGAACCCAATTGCCGTCGCGCGTGTACCAGACACGGTAGTCGGATCCCGGCGGATCAAGGTCGCTCGTGTAGCTGCCCTCGTCCCGGACTTCGGCGACGCGCCAAATCTCCGTCTTCTTGCTCTCGTTGCCGTTCCACAGGTCCGTTCTTTGCCACTCGAAGCTTTCGCCGACCTGCCTTCGTTTGGCGTAGTAGCGCTGCGCTTCGACTTCAACGGCGATGCGCACTCGCGCTTCCCCCGCTGCGCTTCGCGCTGCATTGCGGAAGACGAAGGTGATCTCGCCGGTCTTCATGCCGGCCAGGCTGACGATGCGGCGTGTGGGCGTATCTTCGATCACGTCGACGACGGCCGATGCCGGCTCGACGGACCAGGTCGTCTCGCTCGAAGAACTGAATTCCACTTTCGACAGATCCAGCTTCCAGAACGGGACCGTCAATCCCGCGGCTTCGTCGCCCGAGCGGGTCTGCGTCTTGTCGAAACCCGGAAGTTCGACGCTTACCGT
The DNA here is from genome assembly GCA_036724445.1 of Rubrivivax sp. Taxonomy (GTDB): domain Bacteria; phylum Pseudomonadota; class Gammaproteobacteria; order Burkholderiales; family Burkholderiaceae_C; genus Rubrivivax. Next base: position 79,277 of record DAIMFR010000010.1, read on the forward strand.
AAACGCTGCGGCTTCGGCCTCGGCTGGGCCGTCGCCGCCATCGCCGCCGCAACCGGCCGTCGCGAGCAGCAACAAGGAAGCGGCAGCCAGGCTGCCGGCACGCCGGCGCACAGACTGCAGGGCCTCGATTCGGGGAGCATGCATTTGGGGATCTCCTCTTTGCCGTACCTGATTGGGGATGAAGAGTTTGCTCCCGATTCCCGAGCCGATGCGGCTTATTTCCTTTCCAGCCAGGAGCGCAATCGCCCGGCGATCGCCCGCAGGTCGTGCACGCGGCGCGGCGGCGCGGCCGGGCGCGCGGCTGCGCTGCTCCCTTCGCGCGCCTGCTTCAGCAGCGACTGTGTCAGCGCATCGCCGGGGCTGAGCGCCAGGGCGGCCTCGAGCGCGGCTGCGGCGTCGGACCAGCGCTGCTGTTGCAGCCGCAGCTGGCCCAGGCTGCGGTGTGCCAGCATGTTCTTCGCGTTCAGCGCCAGCGAGCGCTCGACCAGCGCGCCGGCCCAGCGCGGCTTGCCGCGCTGCGCGCACAAGGCGGCCAGCACCTGATGGTAGGTGCTCGAACGCACGCGCTGGCGCCGGTCGAGCAGCGGCCGCGCGGTGCCGGCGACCACGGCGCGCACGAAGGGCGAAATGAAGCCGATCTCGGCCAGAAAATGATTGGAAGGGTGGCCGGAATAAGGCACGCGCAGCACTTCGGCCTGCCCGAACTGCGGCAGCACTTCGCCCTCGATGTAGCGCCGGTCCAGCGGCTCCTTCGGGTCGAAGATCACGATGGCGCGGCAGCGCGGGGCCGGCTGCGCGGCTGAAGCCAAAGGCTGGTGCCGGAACTCGACCCGGCTTTGCCAGACCTTGGCGCCGTAGCGGGGGTGTACCGACACGCGCGGCGAACTGGCCACCACCTCGCAGTCGATGTCGCGGCAGAAGTACAGCGCCGCATAGGCGCCCAGGCTCGATCCGTAGGCGACGACGCGGCGGTAGCGGCCGAGCACCGGCTGCACCGCGGCCAGGAACGCTTCCCGCGACAGTGATTGATAGAAGTCCTCGCCCTTCCTGCGCACCGCGACGATGTCCACCGCCATCCGGCGCAGGAAGTCCTGTGCGAAGTGCGGCCGATCCGACAGATACAGCAGCGGATCGAAAACGATGGCCAGCACGCGCGCCGGCCTGGATTGGACGAAGTAGTCGATGCGGGTCGCGTCGTCCTCGTGCAGCACGCGCTGCTGCCAGCCGGCGGCGGGGGGCGTGTTCAAGCGGCCGGCTGCAGTTGCACGTCATCGACCAGGAAGGCCAGCGACCGGTGGTCGTCCGAGCCCGCCTCGCATTGCGCCGGGACGAAGGGCGTGCGGCAGACGATGCGGAAGACCTGCCGCGCGTGCGGCCGCTGGTCCCCCAGCGGCAGCTTGATCTCGAATGGCCCGCGTCGCGGCTCGAGCTGCAGCGTCTCGCCTTCGGGCGTGCTGATGTCGAGCTTCAGGCGCCCGCCCCGCGGCGCGGCGTGGCGGCAGCTCAGGTGCAGGACGGCATGAGGCTGCGCCGGCTGGCGCACGCGCAATTCGAGCACCGGCGGTGCCCAGCCGTCGGCGTGCAGCGGGGCGAAGAAGCCGGGGCGGATCAGCTGCAGCGCGCGGTGCTGGCGGATCTGCGCCTCGAGCGCCTGCACGCCCTGCGGTGCCAGCCAGGCGGCGGCCTGCCGCAACAGCTGCTCGAGGCGCGGCACCAGATCCACCGCTTCGGCCTCGAACGGATGTTCGGCCTGCAGTTCGGCGAAATGCGTCAGCAGCCAATGGGGCGGTGCCGGACCCAGGTGGCGGTGCACGACCTGCATGCCCTCCAGCGCGACGCGTTCGCGAAAGCGCATCGTGATCGCACCCGGGTGCAGCCGCGACTGCGCTTGAACCTCCTGCACGCAGCCGATGCGGCCCGGATAGGCCTTGAACAGGCGCAGCCAGAAGTCGTAGTCGAAGGCGGCGCGCAGCGTGGTGTCCAGGCCGTTCAATGCGGCGAAGACCTCGCGGCGGAAGAATGCCGACGGCTGGCAGATGTGACAGCCGTCGGCCCATTTCTCCAATGGCGCCGACGGGCCGGCGCTGGGGTAGCTGCCGATGCGCCGGCCCTGTGCGTCGATGTGCTCGGCTTCGCCGTAGACCATGACCGTGCCGGGCTCGCGCGCAAAGGCGTCCAGTGCGCGCCGTACGGCGCCGGGCGTGTACAGGTCGTCGGAATTGAGCCAGCCGACGATCGTGCCGCGCGCGCGCGCGACCGCCGCATTGACCGCCTGCGCCGGCCCGGCATCAGGTGCCGAGCTCCAGCGCAGCCGCCCGGGGTGATCGGCGGCCAGCGCGGCCAGCATGCCGGGCGTGCCGTCGGTGGAGCCGCCATCGGCGACGACCAGCTCGAGCGATGCGAGGTCCTGCGCCATCACGCTGGCCACCGATTCGGCAATGAAGGGCGCCTGATTGAAGGTCGGCATGACGATGCTGACCTGCGGCGGCTCGGGCCTCGGGGCTTTGAACAGGCGCAGCGGATTCAAGGACGACGCCATTTTCAGAAGCAGCATTGCGACTGCACCAGACGATAGGCCTGCAGGCCCAGCCGCTGCCGCCGCCGCAGTTCGCCGATGCCCAATGAACGCAGCCGGCGCGGCAGTTCGCCCAGCGCAGCGTCGGGCACCGTCAGCACGATGTCGTCCCAGGTGATGCCGGGCAGCGAGCCGCCCTGAGGCAGCGCCGGCGGGGGACCGAGCAGCACCGGTATCGCGCCGGCCGCCAGCGCCTCCCACAGCCGCAGCGAGTTGGGGCCGGCGCCGGCAGGGCACAGGGCAAACACCGAATCGCTGAGCATGCGGTTGTACCCGGCCACCGACGCCTCGGCCTCGCGCGCCGGTGCGAGCGCACGCCCTTGCACCTGGTGCTCGTAGACCACGTGCTCGAAGTGCCAGCGGTCCTCGGTGACCCGGATCTCGAAGCCGGGCTCGGCGGCGAGGCCGCGCAGGCGCAGGCGCACGTCCGACAAGTAGTGCGCCAGGTGCACGCCGGCAAACGAGGCCAGGATGCTGCGCTCGGCCGGGTCGCGGCCCGGCGTCAGACCGTCGCGCCGCAGCGGGTCCTCCACGTTCACCGCATACAGGCTCCACGGGTGGATGCCCAGACCGGCAGGGCCCGGCGCGCGCAGATCGCCGGCCGTGGCATGCGACCACCACAGATCGGTCACGCCGAGCCGGCGCCACAGGCTGAACAGATCGCGGGCGCGAATGTGCTGGCACACGGTGTGCACGCGCAGCCCGACGCCCAGTGCGGCCAGCGCGTGCCGCAGGCCCGACAGCCGCACGCCGGCGATCTGCAGCACCGGCTCCAGCTGCGCCTGCCCGGCATCCACGCGCTGCTTGTCGAGCCAGGTCGCCCAGGGCAGGCCGAGGTAGCAGTGCATCTCGCCCGGCGAGGCGCCGGCGCAGTCCAGGCGGGCATGCGCGTCGAAGGCGGCGGCTTCGGTGCGGCACGGGAACTGCCAGAACATCAGGTCCTGCGCATCGCGCGGCGCGTCCGCCACCGGCTGGGGGAACGAGCTCCATGCCGGCTTCACGAAGCCGTGGCGGAAGAAGGCCAGGTCGCGCAGGCGCGCGCCGCCGCCGGGCAGCTTGTCCGCCGCCACTTCGCAAGGCGCAGGCTGCAGCCAGTCGCGCAGCTGATGGAGCCCGTCGCGTGCTTCGGCCACCTCGAAGCGCCCGAACCAGAACGATCGCCAGGGCTTGCGCACCGGCGCGGCAGTTCGTGTGCCGATGCTCACGGCGGCGTGCTTGGCGGCGCGTCCAGCTTCGGTGCCGGGGTCGGCCACCACGGCGGGCCCGCGGGAGGGATCAGCGGCGGCAGCGCCGGTTGCGCCCCCGGCGCCAGCTGCGGCTGCAGCAGCGGCAGCATGGTCTTGAAGGCTTCGGTGTAGTGGCGCGCATCGCTGTCGTCGTTGACCACGTACGGCGTGATCAGCACCACCAGTTCGGTGCGCGCGCCCTTGCTGTTGTCGACGCGAAACAGCTGGCCGATCAGCGGCAGCCTCATCAACCAGGGCACGCCGCTGTCGCCGGTGCTGCGGTCGTCGGCGATCAGGCCGCCCAGCAGCACCGTGCTGCCGTGCTGCAGCGTCAGCTTGGTGTCGACGTTGCGCGTCAGGAAGGTGGGCGAATTGTTCACGCCGGTCGTCGTCGACTGCGCCGCGCTGACCTCCTGCTTGACGTCGAGGTCGATGCGGTCGCCCGAGAAGATCGACGGCTTGATGTTCAGGATCACGCCGGTGTTGCGGTACTGGATCGACTGCAGCACGCCGGTGCCGTTGTCGGTGCTGCTGCTGATCGTCGATTGCTGGCTGGTGACGATCGGCACCTCCTGTCCCACCTGGATGCGCGCGGTTTCGCCGTTGCGCGCCACCACCCGCGGGCTCGACAGGATCGTGGCGCGGTCCGAGGTGGCCAGCGCATTCAGCACCAGCCGCACGTCGCCGGCGCTGGCCAGCCGCGTCAGCGTCAGCCCCGCGGTGCCCAGGCCGAGGCCGCCGAGCGTGCCGACCGTCGTCGACGAATTCGCTCCGGAGTCGCGCAGCAGCCATTCGATGCCGAAGCTGAAGTCGTCGGTCAGCCGCACTTCGGCCACCGTGACCTCGATCAGCGCGGACTTCGACGGTTGGTCCAGCGTGGTCAGCAGCGAGATCAGCTGCGAATAGTTGTCGGCGTTGGTGTTGAAGATCAGCGTGTTGGTGTTGCTGTCCACGACCAGCCGGCTGCTGCCCGAAGCCGCCGCAGCGGCTGTGTTGGCGGCCGCCGGCGCCAACGCAGCCCCTGCGGCCGGCGTGCCGCCGGCCGCGCCGCCGGCGCTGGCGCCGCCGGTTCCGCCCTGCATCACCTGGCCCAGCGTGCGCGCCAGGCTGTCGGCGCTGACGTTGCGCGGCGTGTAGGTGAAGAAATTCTTGCCTGCCGTCTGCTTGTTGGGCTGATCCAGCCTGTCCACCCAGCTCTTGATGTGGCGCAGCACCTCGTCGCTGACCGAAAACACCAGCAGCGAGTTGGTCGCCGGCACCGGCAGCAGCATGATCGGGTAGCGCACGCCGCCCGACTGCAGGGGCTGGTTCGGCGGCGGCATCGAATAGCCTTCGGCCGTCAACACCTGCTGCAGCGTCGATGCCAGTTCCGGCGCCGACCAGTACACCGGCGAGATGCGCAGGCTCGAGCGGCCGCGCATCACCGGCTGGTCGAGCAGCCGGATGGTCTCGATCGCCGCCGCGACGTTGTCGCTGGTGCCGCTGAGCATCAGCGCATTGCGCGTCGCATCCTCGGCCACGGTCACGCGGTTGCCGAAGATCGTCTTCATCCAGCCGGCCACCTCGGTGTTGCGCACCGCCTCCAGGTCGACGAGCTGGAACACCGGACGCATGCGCTCGGGCGTCTCGGGCTGCGCCGCGCCGCGGCGCAGCTCGGGCATCGCCCCTGACTGCGCCCCGTCGGGCACCACGCGCACCATGGCACCGAAGTCCAGGGCCACGATCCCGAAACTCCTGAGCAGCAACTGCATCGCGCTTTCGACCTGCGCGGCCGTCTGGCCGGGCGGCGTGCGGAAGGAAACCAGGTCGCGCCGCTCGGCCACCTTCGGATCGAACTGCACCGTCCTGCCCAGCATGTCGGCGTACACCACCTGCACCAGCGTCGTCAGCGGGACCTGGTTGAAATTCAGATGGAACCCCCCCGGGCGCTCCGGCATGAACGGCGACGCCGCCTGCGCTGTCTTGCCGCGTGCCGGCGGCTCCGCCGCCGGCGGCGCGGGCATGCGCTCGAACTCGGACTGCTGCGCGCCGCTGTCGGCGGCCGCCGCGCCGCTCGTGCCCGGGGCGCGCATCGGCGGGGCGAGCGGCGGCGGCACCGGGGCGGGCTGAATGCCCGAGCAGCCGGCAACGACGGCCAGCATGGCGGCGGACAGCAACAGGCGCACGGGCATCAGCGGAACGGTTCCAAAAGCTCAACCTCGAAGTATCGCCGCAGCGGCCGGCTGCTCCCCGGCGGATTCGAGCGTCGGCACGCGCGCAAAGTCATGACTTGTGCTTCGGCGGCTCCGGCGCGAGGCCGGGCGTCACCGGCAGCCAGACCGATTTGGGCGCATCCGGCGCACGCACCCGCACGCGGTCCGGCTCGATGCCTTCGATGCGCGAGCCGTCGGGCAGCTTGTCGCCCCGCTTCAACTGCTGCGAGGCCCGCGCCGGCAGCTCGAAACTGACCACCACGTAGCGGGTGCCGGCGATCTCGTAGTAGCCGGTCAGGCCCCATTTGGGCGGGGGCGGCGCTTCGGCGCCGGCCGCGCCGGCGCGCGGCGCCAGCGGGCCCCACAGCGTCGACTGCGACAACAGCGCCAGGGCCGGCGCCGGATCGGGCAAGTGCGGCAAGGGCGCCAGCGGCGGCAGCCGCGCGGCCTGGCGCGGCGCGACCAGCGGCGTTTCCTGTGCGCTGCCCTGAAGCAGCGCCAGCCCGGCCAGCACCGCTGCCGTCATCAGCAGGGCCCACAGGCGCCAGAGTCCGCGCACGGTCATGAGCCAACCTGCGCGCTTGCGCGCTTCGGTGTGAGCGCTTTGGAGCGGCCACGCGCGCTCACGATGACGGCCCCCGCGCACCCAGCTCGAACAAGGCTTCCAGCTCCAGCTCCACCATGCGCCGCGAGTCGTTCTCCACCGCCAGGCGCGACACCCAGATCCAGCGCCGGCTGCTGTGCAATGCGGCCAGCACCTGGTGCAGCGCCTCGGGCTTGAACTCGAAGGACAGGCGCGCGCGCGCCAGGCGCATGTCGGCCGGCAGATCGAGCTTGCGCCCGCCTTCGGACGGCGCCGTGCTGCGTGCCGGCAGCACCGTCACCGCCAGTTCGCGCGGCTGCAGTCCGGCGGCGGCGAGCTGCTCGCGCAGCCAGTCCTGCAGCATCGCCTGCATGCGGCCTTCGCTTTCCTCGCGCCACGCCAGTGCGCGATAGTCGGCCAGCCGCGCCTGGGCCTGGTCGCGCAACGCCGGCCAATGCTGTTCGCCCTGCACCGCGCGCAGCCGCACCAGCTCCTCGGTCAATGCCGCGCGTTGGCTGCGTGCCGCATCGAGCGCATCGCTCATCTCCAGCAGACCCAGCAGCCACAGCAGCGCCGCGGCGGCGATCAATCCGGCGCGCAGGCGCGGATTGCTGCGCAGCTCGTCGCGCCAGCCGCTCATAAGGCAAGCTCCGCGCTCGAGCGCTCCGGTGTGAGCGCTTTGGAGCGGCCACGCGCGCTCATAAGGCAACCTCCGCGCTGATCGCGCTGCGGTGTGAGCGCTTTGGAGCGGCCACGCGCGCTCACGGCTTCTTTTCGCCGCTTGCCGCGGCGCCTGCGGGCGCAGGCGAGCGGTTGCCGCGGATCTCGGCCGACAGCGCCACCGTGCCCGGCGCCGCCTCCTGCGTGTCCTCGCGCACGTCCTGCAGCCAGCCGCCGCCTTCCAGCGCGCGCACGTAGGCGATGCGCGCCGTGCCCGCCGGCACCGCAAGCACCAGCCGCAGCCGGCGGCCGCCGCCGTCCATCTCCAGCTTGCGGATGCGGCTGCCGTCTCCGGGCAGCAGCGCCGCCACGTGAGCCAGCAGCGTCAACGCATCGGCATGGCTGACCGCGGCGGCCAGCGCGTCCAGGCCGGCCAGCGCCGCCATCGCCTGGCTGCGCGCCGTCAGCACCGGCTGCGCCTGCAGCGTCAACTCGGCCTTCTCGGCCTGCAGCGCCTCGAGCTGCTGCGCCACCGCCCAGTTGGCGTGCAGCAGCCACAGCGTGGGCAGCAGCAGCGCCGCCAGCAGCACGGCGGCCAGCGCATGCGTGCGCAGGCGCGCACGCTCGATGAGGGCGTTCAAGCTCGTCACCGGCGCCCACGGCGCGTCCAGCCAGGCCGCGCCGGCGTCCGGCGGCAAGGCCGGGGGCTCGGGCTGTTGCGCATCGGCAGGCACACCCGCGCTGCGCTGGAAGTTCATCCAGGCGGCCGCATCCGGCGCCTCGGGCCACCAGCGGCTGGACCGCAGCTGCCGGCTGCGCCAGAACTGGCCTTCGACCCCCGTGCTGCAGGCCTGCAGCACCAGGCCGTCGTCGTGCGCAGGCCGCAGCATGGTTTCGGGCAGCGTGCGTGCGGGCTGGGCCGGCAGGCCGGCCGCCTGCGCGCGCTGCTCGAAGGCGCGCTGGTCCCAGGCGAAGGCCATGGCCCCGTCGCGCCCGCCGGCCACCGCGTAGCCGTTGTCGCCGAACGGCGACCAGGCCAGCAACTGCAGGCGCAGGTAGGCGCGCCGCTCGGCGGGCGGCACCGCGTCGTAGGGCAGCCAGCGGAAGCGGCACAGCGCGCGCGCCACGCATTGCAGCTCGCCGCGGCCCTCGCCGGCCCGCACGCCTTCGGGCAGGTGCAGCGGGCTATGGCGCGGCAGCTGATGCTGCCGCCGCGATGGGCGCAGCCGCTGCCAGAAGCGGGGGATCGGTCTTGTCATCGTGCTGCGTGGGCCGACGTACCTGCCGCGTCTCCAGGATGAGCCAGGGCAGCGTGCGCGCATCCGGTGCGAGCATCACAGTGTATTCGAGCGCCCTCGCGTCCTCGGGGCGCCACAGGCGCAGGCGATAGAACACGCCGGGGTAGAAGGCCACCGGATCGTCGGGCAGCCGGATGCCGCTGAGCCCCAGCAGGGCGGCGGCCGAGCTGACGTGAAAACCCTGCTCGCGCAGCTCGAGCAGCGTGCGCACGGCCTGCGGCGTGGCGCCGGGCAGCGCCGCCAGCACCTCGGGCGGCGCGGTGTTCGGGTTCAGCCAGCCGTCGCGCACGGCGGTGAAATGGTCGCTCGCGCGCTCCCACAGCGCCGGGTGCTCGCGCCAGCCCAGCACCAGGCTCAGCTCGAAGGGCGAGATCGGCCAGTCGTCGCGCGGCGGCGGCAGGCCGGCCGCGGCATAGTCCTCGGCCTCGGCGCCGTTGAGGCGGTGCAGGTGGTCCAGGTCGCTGTAGTCGGCCAGCTTGTCGAGCAGCGGCGCGGCGTCGCGCGCGGGCACGCCCTGCGCCACCAGGAAGCGCGTCATCACGCCCGGGTCGTAGGCCACGATGCTGATCAGGCCGCGCAGGTCCTGCACGCTCGCGCGCACGCCCGAAGGCAGCCGGTAAGCGCGGCCGTCGACGCGCAGCAGCGGCGTGCCGGCAAAGCCCAGCGGCGTCAGCGGCCGCGTGGCCATCAGCATCAGCAGCTCGTCGCGCGCGCCCGCCAGATCGGCCTGGGCCTGGGCCCAGCGGCCCCATTGCAGCGAGGCCTCGCGGAACTTCGACACCCGATCGTCCAGCCGCGCCGCGATCAGCGCCAGCAGCACCATGGCCACCATCACCGTGACCAGCACATAGCCGCGCGCCGGGCGCGGCTGCGTGCGCCGCTGGGTGCGCCGCTTGTTGCGCCGCTTGTTGTGCCGCTGCGTATGCCGCTTCATCTGCCGCTGCGTATGCCGCTGCGTGTGCCGCATCAGCGGCCCCCCGGGCTGTCGCTCAGCAGATCCTGCTGGCGCAGCATCTGGCCCTGGGTCGTCATCACCGCCACCAGCACCGCTCCCGCCGGCGGCCCGAGCACGCGCACCGCCGCCGGCAGCGGCTCGGGGCGTGCCGCGTCGGGCGCAGGCCAGGCGTCGTGCCAGCGGCCTGCGGCGTCGAGGTAGTCGAAGCGGCCTTCCGCGCCGGCCCAGCGCCACAGCTCCAGCGGCGCGTCAGTGCCCGGGCGCCGCACGATCAGGCGCTGCCCGCCGCCGCTGCGCTCGATCTCCAGCCGCATCAGCTCCGGGCCCAGCGAGCCCGGCCAGGGCGGCATCGTCGTGTAGCTGCTGATCTGCATGGCGCTGCCGCTGAAGCGCAGCGGGTCGCCCTGCGGGCCGGTCATCACGCCGCTCAGCGCCTGCTCGACCCAGGCGCGCCGCAGCTGCTCGTCATTGGACAGCGTGCGCGTGCGCGCGAGCTGCGCTTCGATGCGGGCCACCGTGGCCAGCGCCTGCCACAGCAGGCTGCTGACCAGCGCCACCAGCGCCAGCGTGACCAGCATTTCCACCAGCGTGAAGCCGCGCGCCTTCATCGCGTGGGCAGCAGCTCGGTCACCGGGTCGCGTTCGTGCCCCAGCCGCCGCAGCACGAAGTGCGTCTCGGCATCGGCGGCGGAGACCGTCACCTCCAGCTCGTACAGCCGCAGCCTGAACGGCGAGTAGCTGCCGCCGGGAAAGGGCGCGCCCGGCGTCAGCGGCGTGACGGCGCGCGCCTGCCAGCGCAGCCGCGTGCCCGGTTCGGGCTCGGCCTCGCCGCTGGGCTCGGCCAGCGGGTTGCGCGTCTGCAGCCAGGCCGTGGCCAGCTGGATCTGGTGCTGCGCGTGCTCGCGCTGGCGCAGGCGCGATGCGGCGGCCAGGTTGGTGTCGATCCACGCGAACAGCGTGCTGCCGACCAGCGCGAACAGCACCAGCGCCACGATGGCTTCGAGCATGCCGAAGCCGGCTTGCGCGCGCGCCGGCCTCATGGCACCGCTGCGGGGCTGAAGGGTCCGTCGGCCGGCCGCGCGCCGCGCACCGTGCCTGCCGGCGGCTCGACCAGCCAGTCGGCCAGCAGCGTGGGGCCGGCAATGATGCGCAGCCGGCCGCCGGCCGTCATGCCGTTGGCTTCGAAGACCAGCGGCGCCGTCAGCTCGAGCCGCCAGCCGCCCGGCAGCGGCAGCGGCTCTTCGGCATCGATGCGGATGCGCCGGGCAGCGGAGAAGGCGCGCAGCGGCAGCGCTTCGAGTTCGGCGCGGGCGCCGTCGACGCCGGCGCGCACGCGCGCGCTTTGCACCCACTGCCACATGCGCGGCGCCACCAGGCCGCTGAGCAGCGCCACCAGCGCCAGCACCAGCAGCAGTTCGAGCAGCGTGAAGCCGCCCGCGGCGCGGGCCTCAGCGCGGCGGCAGGAACCCGATGTCGGCCGCATCGCCGCTGCCGCCCGCGCGCCCGTCGGCGCCGAACGAATAAAGCGCGAAGGGCTGGCTGTCGGCGCCCGGTACCGCGTACTGGTAGGCATGGCCCCAGGGGTCCACCGGCAGCTTGCCGTCCAGATAGGGGCCGCGCCACAACGCCGCCTCGCGGGCATCGGCCGGGGGCGAGGACAGCAGCGCCAACCCCTCCTCGGCGCTGGGAATGCGGCCGATGTCCAGCTGCATGGTCATCACCGCCGAGCGCAGCATCTTCACCTGCGCGTCGGTGGCCTGCACCTTCGACGCGTCCAGCCGCGAAAAGAGCCTTGGCGCCACCAGCCCGGCGAGCAGGCCGATGATGACCAGCACCACCAGCATTTCCAGCAGCGTGAAGCCGGCCTTGGCGCGCGAAGGCGCGCGAAGGCGCGGGGCTGAGAAGAGCATGGTCATGAACTCTGCGCGCAAACGAAAAAGAGGGCGGGAAACCCGCCCTCTTCATTATGTCAGCCCTGAAGCTGCTTACTGATTGCCGATCATGCCGTCGAACGAAGCCTGGCCGGTGGTGGTGTTCTGGCGCACGATCGAGCCGATCACGTTGCCGCGCGTGGTTTCGAAGATGATCTCGACACCGCGCAACAGGCCGGTCGCCGGGCAGCCCAGGCCGGCGCTCAGGCCGAAGCGCTGCGCCGTGTTCGCCGGCAGAGACCCCGGCGTGCCGGCCACCGAGCCGTTGTTCAGCACGCAGTTCACCGTGAACGGCACCGCCACGTTGGAGGTGTTGGTCAGGTGCGCCGCCGACGCAATGCCGGCCGCGGTGGTCGTCTCGGCGAACGCCGCCTTCAGGATCAGCCCGTTGCGGTCAAAAGTGCCGGCCGCCACCGACGGGATAACCGGCGCCGCCAGGGGCGGGACAGCCACCGCGGTGACGCCAGCCGTGAACGACTGGGCGGCAATCCGCGTGGTGTTGGTGTTTGCCACACCGAAGCACAACGAGGTATTGGTCAAGCCGCCGGTGAGCTGAGCCCCGGTCAGCACGAAGCTGACGCCGGTCGCCGTGCGCGACGTACCGGCGGTGCCCACTGCGGCGCAGGTGTTGACGCCGCCCAAGAACAGACCCGCCGCGTCGGCTGCCGTCAGGTCATCGCCCGTCAGCGTGATGGCCGAGCCAGTACCCAGAAACTGGCCCAGCGTAGCGGTAGCGCCGTTGGGGTCCAGCGCGCCATTCGTGCCCAGGCTGACCGTGCCGATCTCTACCGGCGAGGCGGCCGTGAACTGGGTATAGATCGGCGACGCATTGACGTCCGCGGTGTTCGTCTTCTGCGTTGCCGTCAGCACCGCACCGCTGCCGATCTCGATGATCTTGCCCTGGGTTTGCGCCAGATGTCCGGTGCCGGCAATGGCGTTGCCGGCATTGTCGTACAGGCGGTAGGAGACGTCGATCTGCCCCAAGGTGTCAGGGACCAAGCCGTTGGCCAGGTCCAGGGTCACGGGGGCATTCTGGGCGATGCCGGCGCCGGCCCCAGTGATCTGGAAGATGACATTCGTGCCACCGGCGCCGCCGCCTTGGGACACGATGACGTTGGATGCATTGGCGATCACGAGGTCTGCGGCCACGATGCCACCCGCGCCGATCTTCGCGTTCGTGAAGTCGTAACGGATGAAGCGCGTCTGACCCGCACTGACACCGAAGCCGAGGGCGGTGGTCACCACCGTGTTCTTGAGTGGCGTCGTGCCAGCCGTGACGAGTTCACTGGCGAACCTGTCGAAGGTCGGGGGCGTGGCGGTGAGGTCCGCAGCTGCGAGTACCGAACCCGAAAAGGACGCTGCGGCAGCGGCCGCGATGCTGGCTAGTACGAACTTCTTCATTAAAGACACCTTGATGGTTGGTGGATCTATAAAACGCCCCGAGTAACTCTCGCAGCGGCACGGGCAACAAACGCGAGGCATGCTACACAAGCTCAGTTACACGGGCAAGCTGAACTGGGATGGCTTTCCCCGGAGTGCGTAGCGCCGGAACAACATTTTTCGCGCAGATTCCCTAGTTGTGAGCAGGATGCCCGGCCGGGATCGTATTCGATGTTCGCGGACCCCCCTTCAATCGGCGCGATGACGGCGCGGGTGCCCACGCAGACCATCGATGCCGCGCCTGGCGGCGCAGTGCCTCGTTCGGCGTCACTGGCCTCCTGCTGCTTTCTCGCCGGCAAGCGCGTCGCGGTGGTCCATGCGTTCACCAAGAAGACGCAGCAGACCCCGGACAAGGAGTCGAAGATTGCGCGTAAGCGCGTCAAGGAGCTGCAGGATGCGTGATCTGAAGTACACACCCGTCAAGCATGACCACGAGCCCTTCTTGGCCAAGGCAAGGGCCAGCAGAGGATTCGATGCGGCCTACGACGCACTCGAACTGGAGTACAGCGTCGTCGATCAGCTTCTGAAGGCGCGTACTCGTGCGGGTCTCACCCAAGATGTGGTCGCCGAACCATTCATGATCCGGCCGGCTCGCCCCCGAGCATGAAAGCTCTGGCGGCGCGC
>DAIMFR010000011.1:0-86736 GCA_036724445.1 Rubrivivax sp.
CGGTGTGCCGCGGGAGGCTCAGTGCTGCGCGCGCCGCAAAGAGCTTTCACGGTAAGCCGTAAGCGGCGCCGGCGTATCTCCGGCCGATCCAAACGTCGTGTCTCGGCAGCGTGTTTGCTCTGCGATGCTCAAAGCGTCGGAGCGGGTAGGCCGCAGTTGGCTCGTGGACAATCCAGACTTTTCGTAGAGGCCAAGCCGATGTCGTCGTACGCGTTCTGGAACAACAAGGGTGGAGTAGGCAAGAGCTTCCTCTGCTTCATCGCCGCATGTGAATACGCGCAACTCCATCCCGAGGTTGACGTCGTTGTCTTGGATTTGTGCCCCCAAGCGAATACCTCGGAGATGCTACTTGGTGGTCAACTCGAGGGCGGAAAGAATCTGCGGAAATTCCTGACCCCGGATGCAAGTCGACTCAGTGTCGGTGGATATTTGGAACACCGGCTAAATTCTCCATTTAGTCAGATTCCCGACGCTGCACGGTATACCGTGAAGATGAAGGATCACAACGATAAAGTATCAAACAACCTTTATCTGGTGTGCGGCGACAATTTAGTTGAGGTGCTGGGAGAAGCAATTCGACAAACTGCCCAACTTTCCGTCCCACGAGACGCTTGGAAAAAGGTTACTAGCTGGGTACGTGACCTGCAGGATAATATCCGGGAATCGCGCGAGCGTGACTGTGTATTTTTCATTGACTGCAATCCAAGCTTCGCAATCTACACTCAATTGGCAATCGCGGCGGCAGACTATATCGTTATTCCGTTTACCGCCGACGAAAGTTCGCGTCGGGGCATTGAGAACATTATTGCCTTACTTTACGGACAGGGCGATGAATACATTGCCAGCTTTGCACGCCTTAGTTTCTACAAGCGAGCGAAGGAAGAAGGGTTATCGCTTCCGAAATTGCACACCTTTGTTTCAAATAGAGTTACCCTTTTCGATGGCGAACCTAGCAAAGCGCATCAAGCGGCAAACAAGGCAATCGTCAACACTCTTCAGGCACTAGCCACCAAGCATCGTTCGATTTTCGCTTATCCAAAGATTGCAGTTGCGGATAGATTTGTCGACTTTCCGGACTTCCACGCTGTTTCAGTGGTTCTCGCACTAACGGGGACCCCAATTCACGCGCTCAAAGCTGGCCCAAAGAATTTGAATGGGGAGCGGGTTCAAGTAAACGTTGGTCCGTTAAAGCTTTATAAGGATTCGCTTACAAAGCTAATGGAATTTCTCTGAATATGTCTTCGGCGGCGCAGGGGACATTTCGGACAATCTTGGCTCGGGCCGATCTGCTCTGCAGTAACGCTGCCCAGATTCGGACAAAAGCTGGATTTCCGACGAAAGTTGTTCTTCTCCATGCCGCGCTCGCAAATCAAGTTGCAGCATGGGATGTATACGTAAAGGCGCTGTCGTTGGAATATTTCTCAGTAACGGCGGGACCGGCAGATATTCGCTTCTCGGCCATCCATGATTTGCTCAAGGCTCAGCTTGATATTGAGCTAAAAAAGTTCAACACCCCCAACAGCGATAACTGCCGGAGCTTACTACTTAAATATACAAGTTTCGATCCATGGCCACATTGGTTGAATATTAAGTTCGGTGGCACGCAAATTTCATCGGCTTTGATTGTCCGCAATAGATTGGATGAAATCCTAAAGCTTCGCCACAGCTTTGCGCATGGATTCGCTATCCCGGCGAACTCCTGGAACGTGGATAGGAGTGGTGCTGCGACACTGAACTGCAAAATACTGGGTGAAACGCGAAGATTCTTGGTGCAAGTGTGTGACAAGACGGACCGGGGGTTGGCCTCCCATATTGCCGCGCAGCATGGAATAGGCAGGCCTTGGTAAGAGCGCAGAGCGCGACGAAAAGGATGTCGGGTCGACTGCGCGCAATCGACCGCGGAACTGAATGCTTGCGATCCTCCGCAAAGCGCCCATCGCCAACATTGACAGACATGCAGATACCCTAAGACGGAAATGTCCATCTTTGACATTCTTTGATAGCATGGTGACCCTGTGAGCCAGGGAGATTGCCATGGGCATGAACGTCAACCTCACGCCTCAGCTCGAGGAGATGGTCCGGGCGAAGGTGGCCTCGGGTCTGTACACGTCGGCCAGCGAAGTCGTGCGCGAAGCGCTTCGGCTCATGGAAGAGCAGGACCAGCTGCGCGCGGCGAAACTGAGCCAGTTGCGCGAGGATGTCCGCCAAGGCCTGGCGAGCGGTCCCGCGCAACCCTGGGATGCGGCAGAACTGAAGAACAAGGCGCGCTCGCGACGCGCTTCCAGGACTGCATAGGCCACGGCACGGTCATGGCAGTCGTCACCAGACGGCCGCTCGCGGCACTCGACATCCTGGACATCTGGGACCACATCGCCGAAGACGACACGGCGGCGGCCGACCGATGGGTCGACCAGCTCGACGCCGCATTGAACCGCCTGGCGACCCAACCCATGATGGGGCGGGCTCGCCCCGAGCTTGCCGACCGTCTCAGGAGCCTGCCCTTCCGGCGCTACGTCGTCTTCTACCTTCCGGTGGATCAAGGAATCGACGTCGTACGGGTGCTGCACTCGGCCCGCGACGTGGATGCAGCGTTCGACGAAGCGCCATAGTGCGCGACCTCAACCAAACGACTCCTGTGCCCCGCGCCGGTGGATACCAAGTCGTAATGACTTTGACGTTACACTGGGCGAAGTTACAAGAGGCAGGAGCGCACCATGACGACCGCCGACACGAAGCCACCCCGGGACACGCTCAACCTGCGGATTCCGCCGGCAGAGCGCAACCTGATCGACCGCGCGGCCCAATCGGCAGGCAAGACGCGGACGACATTCATCCTCGAAGCGGCCCGCCGCGCGGCCGAGGAGGCGCTCCTGGACCGTGCGCTGATCACCGTCAGTCCGCAGGCGTACAGCGAGTTCCTGAAGCGGCTGGACCGCCCGGCGCGGCCCAACGCCCGGCTGCGCCGCACGATGCAGGCCAAAGCGCCCTGGACAACGGCCTGAGCCGGAATGCCCGGCGCCCCTGAGCCGCTTGCTGCCGAACATGCGATCGCAGACTTCGACTGCGGCGTCGCGTCGCTGAACGCCTGGCTGCAGCGCCGTGCCGCGGCGAACCAGGTCAGCGGCGCGTCGCGGACCTTCGTGGTGTGTGCGGCCGGCCGGGTCGTCGGCTACTACGCCTTGGCATCGAGCGCCATCGCGCCGGCGGCTGCAGCGGGCCGCTTCAAACGCAACATGCCCGATCCCGTGCCGGTTGTGGTCCTGGGTCGCCTGGCGGTCGCCACCAGCCACCACGGGCAGGGGCTGGGCCGGGCGCTCTTCCAGGATGCGGCGCTGCGGGTCATCTACGCTGCCGAGGCGATCGGCATCCGCGGCATGGTCGTGCATGCCCTGTCCGAGGAGGCCAAGGCCTTCTATCTGCGGCTCGGCCTGGATGAATCGCCTCTGGACCCGATGATGCTGATGGTCACGATCGCTGACCTGCGGGCGGCGGCGCCGGAATGAAAGCGGCGCGAGGTGGGTCGAGCAGTTCGATCCGCGAGTCGTCGATCAGGCTCTGGACCGCATTCCAGGCCAAGGTCGAGACGGTTCGCCAGCCACCTATGCCGAATCAACCACTCGTTCAGCGCCGGGTTGCCGCAATCGAAGGCGTCCAGCGGGTGTGCGGCTTGCAGCGGCTGCGGCGCGCCCAGCGCCATCACTCATTCCATGGCGGGCTTCGAGAAAACAAGTCCCTCAAGCGCGGGTTGTCCCGTGCCGGCCTGTCCAGCAAATCGAGCAGGGCGCGCGATTGCCGGCCCGTCACCAGAAACAGCCGCTGGTCCAACAAGGTATGCTCGGCCGCCTGGACCGCGCTGTCGAGAATGAACGCCGTCATCGACTTGTTCGACACCTCGGCCGCTCGGCGCAGAACGGCCTCCTGTTGGGGGGTGGTACGCAGCCCGAGACGGGCAGAGCGGGTGGTGGTGGTCAAGCGAGGCTCTCCGAGGGTGCCTCGATGTTGGTACACCGGACGTGCGCCGGCAATCGACATCCTTGCACATCCGCCGTTCAAGTTCTGTGTGCCGATACGCATGGCATCGGTTCTCACGCGAGCTCAGCCAGCCAGCGCACGCTGGACTTCCTCCAGAGCTTGCGGATGCGGTTGCAGCAATTGTCTGAGCGAGGGCAGCCGCCGGCGCGCGGCACGCAGCAACTCGTCCGGCACGTCGACCGTGCTCCGGACGACATCGAGGTTGTCGCGCTCGACCAGCACGGCGAGCAAGATGGCCGCCTGCTTCAGGTCCTTCTCCGCCTTGGCCGTATCGGCGCGGCGCTTCGTGCTCGAGTACAGCTTGTGCCAGGCCATGCGCTCGGGCGTCGGGGCCTGGGCGGGCACGCAGTGGCCGCCGGCCAGCACCGCCATGGCGCGGGGCGCCTGCAGCAGATAGTCGAAGTGCGGCACCGCCTGCGCATGCCACTGCAGTTCGGGCACAGGCACCAGCTGCCCGAGTCTGCGGCCTGAGGTCAGCAGGTCCACGCGCAAGCCTTCCTTGCCGGGCCGTTTGAGCGAGGTGGGTGGGGTGTTCGGCTGCAGGCCGGGAATGTCGAAGAACTTCAGGCCCGTGGCCTCCATGGCCTCCCGGAACGGCACGGCCACCGCGAGCTTCAGCGGCTGCCGCCGTGCCAGGTCCACGTCCTGGGTGCGCGATGCGATGGCGCGCACGCCCAGCTCGTTGAGCCACGACATGAACGCCAGCGTGCCGACGATCGTCAGGCCGGCGGCGAACCACCCGCGGTTGTGCGCTTCCACCAGCACCCGCGCGGCGTCCTTGTCGGCCACCTGCATGCCCAGGTGCTTCAGGCTGCGCACCTGGGTGGCGCTCCACCCGGCCGCCTCGATGCGCAGGCGCATCGTCTCGTAGGCGGTGGTGTCGTCTTGTTTGCCGACGAACTGCTCGATCTGCGCTTGGCCCGGCACGCCGTAGTAACGCCGGTACCAGTACGCGCCCGAGTCCGCGCGCTGCCGCAGTGCCAGCGTGCCGGGGGTGCCGGGCAACAAGGGACTTTCGGCCCGGGCGCGCTCGGCCAGCTCGGCGTACAGGGTGCTGACCGGCCCTTCGAAGGGAGCGTACAGGGGCAGCCGGGCGGGCTTTGTGGGCGACATGCACCCGTTGTACCTCAAAACTTTCTTCTGAGGTACAACGCATCGGGACGTCGACTGCAGCAGGAGCCGGGTCAACCTGCGGACTCGAGCAGCCTGAGCTTCAACTTCGAGAACGAGCGGAAACCGCGGTCGAAGGTGACCATCTCGCAGTCGCGCGCCTGTGCCAATGCGGCCAACCAGGCGTCGGTCCACAGATCGGGCGACGGCTCGCGCCGAGCCACGTTGTCGTACCAGAGCTTGCCGTGGACGGCGGGCACCTGTTCGAGCGCTTCGATCCGCGGGTCGTCGATCAGGCTCTGGACCGCATTCCACGCCTGCGCCGGCCGCAGCACCGAAGACCCCATGACCCGGCTGTTGCTGAGCAGGCGCAACAGGGCCATGCGGACCGGCAGGCTCAGGCCCACGTCGCCATCGTCGCATCCGTCCCACCAGCCGACGGCCGGCGCCCTGTGCGCGTGCCCTTCGGTGAGCAGGGGCAGCAGGACGTTCGCGTCAGCGATGCAGCGCACGCGCCTTGCTCGCTTCGGCCCGCTCGAGGTCTTCGGCGTCCAGGCGCTTGACCGCTTCGGGGCTCAGCCGGCGCAGCGGCGCATCGGCAGCGAGCTTGATCGGCGGCCGCATCAGGCGTTTGCGCGGCCGCTCGGTGCCGGCCATCTCCCGCTGCAAGGCATCGATGACCAGTTGGCGCAAGGTCGAGCCGCGCTCGACGGCTTCGATCTTGGCGCGCCGAACGATGTCGTCAGGAAGGTCGAGCGTCGTGCGCATGGCAGTGACCCACATTTATGTATCGCTGCCTCGACTCTAGCAGGGACCAGGACCAGGCGAAGGCGTCCCCGACGTCACCCGAACACGATCACCCCGCGTGCATTCCTTCCCTGCACCAGGTCGTCGAAGGCCCGTGGCGCCTCCTCGATGCGGTAGCGCTGCGTGATCAGCTCGTCGAGCATCAGCTTGCCGGCGCGGTAGTGCGCCACCAGCCGCGGGAAGTCGTGGCGCGGCCGGGTCGACCCGTAGTAGCTGCCGCGCAACGTCTTCTCCTCCAGCACCAGCGACGCGGTGCGCACGCTGCTCAGGTCCGTGGGTTTGCCCAGGCCGACGACGACGGCGGTGCCGCCCTTGCGCAGGCAGGCATAGGCCTGCGCGACGATCTCGCCGTGGCCGACGCACTCGAAGGCGTAGTCGGCACCGCCCTGCGTCAGCTTGCGCAGCTCCTTCACCAGGTTGTCGCTGGCCGATGCATCGACCCCGTGCGTCGCGCCGAAGCTGCGCGCCAGTTCCAGCTTCGCCGGCAGGCGGTCGACCGCGACGATGGTCGTCGCACCGGCGCTGCGGCAACCCTGGATCACGCTCAGCCCCACGCCACCGGCACCGAAGACGACGCAGGTCGAGCCGGGCTCCACCTTCGCGGTGTTGCAGGCGGCACCCCAGCCGGTCATCACGCCGCAGCTGATCAGTGCGCAGCTCGCCAGCGGCACGTCGCGGTCGATGCGCACCAGGCTGTTCTGATGCAGCACCGCATATTCGGCCATCACGCCGCAGCCGCCCATCACGTTGAGCGGCCGGCCCTGTGCATCCCGGGCGCGCGGCTGCCCGCCCGGCAGGCCGAAGGGTGAGGCATGCCCCAGGTCGCACAGGTGCGGTCGCCCCGCGGCGCAGTAGCGACAGCGGCCGCAGCTGTTGACGAAGCTGCTGATCACGTGGTCGCCGATCTGCAGGTCGGCCACGCCCGGGCCGAGCGCGCGCACGATGCCGGCCCCTTCGTGGCCCAGGATCACCGGCGGCGGCAACGGCAAGGTGCCGTTGGTCACCGAGAGGTCGCTGTGGCACACGCCGCAGGCGGCGACCTCGATCAGCACTTCGTTCGGGCCCGGCGGGTCGAGCACGATGTTCTCGACCTGGATGGGCTGGCCTTCGCCTCGGTAGACGACGGCCTGGCAACGCTGCGACATGGGCTTCCTTGGATGGTGATGAGACGTGCACGCATGCTCTTTGATGCCCATGGCGGCGGCGCCCCCCGCGGCGGGTGGCGGGCACGAAGTGGTCAGCGCCACCCACTGCGGGTGGCGCCCACGCGCCGCCCGGCGGGTCTACTGCGGAGCAACGAATCTTCTTTGCTCACGCATCATGCAAAGCGCCTACATCCTGTCCCCGCTGCGCACGCCGGTCGGCAAGTTCGGCGGCGCGCTGCGCAGCCTGAAGGCCGACCAGCTGGCCGCAGAGGTGCTGCGCGCGGTACTCGAACGCAGCGGCGTGCCCGCGACCGAAGTCGACGAGGTGATCGTCGCCCAGTCCTACCCCTCGAGCGAGGCACCCTGCATCGGCCGCTATGCCGCAGCCGTGGCCGGCCTGCCCGAGTCGGTACCTGGCTACAGCGTGGACCGGCGCTGCGGCTCGGGGCTGCAGGCGGTGGTCAACGCGGCCATGCAGGTGCAGACCGAGCATGCCGACGCGGTGCTGGTGGCCGGCGTCGAAAGCATGAGCAACATCGAGTACTACAGCACCGGCATGCGCTGGGGCACGCGCCTCGGCGACGTGGCGCTGCACGACCGGCTGGACCGCGGTCGCGTCAACTCGCAACCGGTGGCGCGCTACGGCGAATGCTCGGGCATGGCCGAGACCGTGGAGAACCTGGTGCGCGACCACGGCATCACGCGCGAGCAGTGCGACGCCCACGCGGTGCGCAGCCACCAGCGCGCCGCAGCCGCGTGGCAGCAAGGCCGCTTCGATGCGGAGGTGCTGCCGCTGGATGTGCCGCAGCCCAAGGGCGACGCCGTGCGCGTCACGCGCGACGAAGGCATCCGCGCCGACGCCAGCCTGGAGGCGATGGCGCGGCTGCCGGCTCTGCTGCGCGGTGGCACCGCCACTGCCGGCAACGCCAGCCAGCAGAACGATGCCGCGGCGGGCTGCCTGGTGGTCTCGGGCCGCTTTGTAGCCCGGCACCGCCTGCAGCCGATGGCGCGGCTCGTCGGCTGGGCGTCGGCCGGCTGCCACCCGTTGCGCATGGGCATCGGCCCGGTGCCGGCGGTGGCCAAGCTGTTGCCGCGCATCGGCCTGACGCTGGAGCAGATGGGCCTGATCGAAGTCAACGAAGCCTTCGCCGGCCAGGTGCTGGCGGTGCTGCGCGAATGGCAGCTCGACGCGGAAGACCAGCGCTTGAACGTCAACGGCTCGGGCATCTCGCTCGGCCACCCGATCGGCGCCACCGGCGTGCGCATCCTGACGACGCTGCTGCACGAAATGCAGCGCCGCGGCGCGCGCTACGGCCTGGAGACGATGTGCATCGGCGGCGGCCAGGGGCTGGCGGCGGTGTTCGAAGGTTGCTGACTGAAAGCTCATTCATGAACCCGCAAGATTCACTCCCCTGGCGCGTGCGCGACGGCCACGTGCACCTGCTCGCCAGCCGGCGCGCCGCCACCGGCGGCCAGCCCGCACGGCTGCGCTTTCCGCCGCTGCCGGCCACGTCGCCGCTGGCTGCGGGCAGCGAGTTGGTCGAGCTCGGCCCGACCGGCCGGCTGTACAGCTTCACCATCGTGCATGCCGCACCCAAGCTGGGCAAGCCGCCGGTGCCGCTGGGGCTGGTGGACTTCGACGAGGGACTGCGGATCTTCGGCCGCATGCACTACGCGCAAGGCCGGCGGCCGGTGATCGGCGAGACGCTGCGCGTGGTGATCGACGACTCCGAGCAAGGCCCGATCTACGCCTTTGAACCGGAGCCGCGATGAACAAGCCCATCTACATCACCGGCGTCGCGATGACGCCCTTCGGCCGCCACGACGCGTCGATGCAGGACATGGCACAGACCGCGGTGCTGGGTGCGCTGGCCGATGCCAGTTTGGAAGCCGCGGCGGTGGAAGCGATCTACGCGGCCAACGTCTTCGGCGGCATGGTGCTGGGCCAGGTGCTGCTGCGCGACCTGGGCCTCGACGGCCAGGCCCTCTACAACGTCGAGAACGCCTGCGCCAGTGGCGCCACCGGCGTGCATCTGGCCTGCCACGCGTTGCGTGCCGGTGCCTACGAGACGGTGCTGGTGTTCGGCGTCGAGAAGCTCACCGCCTTGGTTGGTGGTTCAAGCGGCGGCACGATCCCGCTGCAGCGCAACGACGACATGACCGAGCTGTACGCGCGCGCCGGGCTGGCGCTGCCTGCCGTCTATGCGATGCGCGCCACGCGCTACCTGCACGAGTTCGGCGTCGGCGCCGACGTGCTGGCCGACGTGGCAGTGAAGAACCGGCGCCATGGCGCGCTGAACCCCTATGCGCAGACGCGCACACCGGTCACGCGCGAGCAGGTGCTCGAGTCGCGTTTGGTGTTCGACCCGCTGACGCTGCTGCAATGCTGCCCGTCGGCGGTGGATGGCGCTGCGGCATTGGTGCTGAGTACCAAGCGCCCGAGCACCAATGCGAAACCGGTGCGTGTGCTGGCCTCGGTGGTGCAGTCCGGCCGCACCGAGGCCGGCATCGATGACGACATCCTCGCCGCCGAGATCACCGCGCGCGCCGCGGGCCTGGCTTACCGCGAGGCCGGCGTGAGCCCAGCCGATATCGACGTGATCGAGCTGCACGATGCCTTCACGATCGCCGAGCTCGTCTATTACCAGGCGCTGGGCCTGTGCCGCCGCGGCGAGGCGCACGAGCTGCTGCGCAGCGGCGCCACCGCGTTGGGTGGGCGCGTGCCGGTCAACCCCAGCGGCGGGCTGCTGGCCAAGGGCCATCCGCTCGGCACCACCGGCGTCGCGCAGATGGTCGAAGCCGTGTGGCAGCTGCAGGGCCGCGCCGGCGAGCGCCAGGTGGCCGGTGCCGAATTGGCGCTGACGCAGTGCACCGGCGGCGGCATCGCCGGTGTGGACCACGCCGCTTCTTCCGTTCACATCCTGGGGACCTGACATGGACCAACAACAAGTGGCCATCGTGACCGGTGGCGCCCAGGGCATCGGCGGCGGACTCGTCGACGCGCTGCTGGCCGACGGTTTTGCGGTGGCGATCTTCGACCTCAACGTGGCCGACATCGCGGCGACCGAGCGGCTGATGGCCGTGCGCGTGGACGTCACCGACAGTGCGCAGATCAACGACGCCGTGGCGCAGGTGAGCACACGTTGGAAAACGCCTGACCTGCTGGTCAACAACGCCGGGCTGACGCGCGACAACCGCATCGTCAAGATGTCCGAAGCCGACTGGGACCTGGTGCTCGACGTCAACCTGAAGTCGCAGTTCCTGTGCGCGAAGGCCGTCGTGCCGGGCATGATCGAACAGCGCTACGGCCGCATCGTCAACATCTCGTCGCGCGCCTGGCTCGGCGGCTTCGGCCAGGCCAACTACTCGGCCGCCAAGGGTGGTGTGGTCAGCCTGACGCGCACGCTGGCCATCGAGCTGGCCAAGCACGGCATCACCGCCAACGCCATCGCGCCCGGCGCGATCGACACGCCGATCCTCGCGCCGCTGTCGCAAGAGCAGCGCGAGCGCATCATGGCCACCATCCCCGTCGGCCGCATCGGCCGGCCCGAGGACATCGCCCACGCGGTGCGCATGTTCGCCGACCCCAAGGCCTCGTACATCACCGGCCAGGTGCTGTACGTCTGCGGCGGGCGCTCGCTGTCCAGCCCGAGCGTGTAGCCATGTCCATCCGCCTCGTCGTCGAAGACCGGGTCGCGCTGCTGACGCTGGATGCGCCGGAGTCGCTGAACGCGCTGACCATCGCTGACCTGGACGAGCTGCGCCGTGCACTCGCCGATTGCCGCGACGACGACGCAGTGCGCGCGGTCATCCTCACCGGCGCCGGCGAGCGCGCGTTCTGCACCGGCGCCAACCTGAAGACGACGCTGCCGCCGGAGGCCGGCTTTGCCGCCGGCGCCTTCAAGGGCATCGACGCCGAGGCCGCGCTCGGCGGCTACACACGGCTGCTCGACCTGAGCGGGCTTGACCTGTGGAAGCCGATGATCGCCGCGATCCACGGCCACTGCCTGGGCGGCGGCCTCGAGCTTGCTCTGCAGTGCGACCTGCGCATCGCGACCGAAGGATCTAGCTTCGGCCTGCCCGAGGCCAAGGTGGCGAGCGTGCCCGCGGCGGGCGGTGTGCAGTTCCTGCTGCGCGCAGTGCCGGCGGCGCATGCGATGAAGATGGCGCTGACCGGCGAGCGCATCGATGCCGCCGAGGCGCTGCGCATCGGCCTGGTCAGCGACCTGGTGCCGCGCGAACGCCTGCTGCCGCTGGCGCAAGAGCTGGCGGCACGTATCGCCGCCAACGGCCCGTTGGCGGTGCAGGCGATCAAGAAGCTCGCGCTTGAAACCGCCCACCTGGCGCCGCGCGACTTCGTCGCGCAGGCCAACCTGCATTGGGGTCTGCTGCGCGACAGCGCCGACCGCATCGAAGGCCGCAAGGCCTTTGCACAAAAGCGCCCGCCAAGTTACCGCGGCGCCTGACATGGACCACCCCCTACGCGCTTCGCGCGCCCCCTCGAGGGGGCACCACCAGCGGACCGGCAAAGCCGGCTCCGCGGCGGTCACTCGATGCACCTGTTCGTGTATCGGCCGCGGCGCAGTTGTGGGCAATTGAGGAACAACGCTATGGACTTCACCCTCAGCGACGACCAGCAGATGATGGTCGCCGCCGCAAAGCGCACCGCACGCGATCGCATCGATCCGGTGCTGGCCGCGCACCCGGCGGACAAGCCGCTGCCGAAGGCGGCCATGCTGCAGATCTATGCGGTGCTGGCCGATCTGGGCATCACCGCGCCGCGGCTCCCGGCCAGCGTGGGCGGCGGCGAGCTGAAGATGCTCGACTACGGGCTGATGCTCGAGCAGCTGCCTCCGGTGGTGGCGCTGTCGCTGATCTCGCACGAGGGCACGGTCGCGCGCATCCATGCCGGCAGCTCCGAAGCGATCCGCGCGCGTTACCTGCCCGACCTGATCGCCGGGAAGAAGATCGCCTGCACCGCCAATACCGAAGGCGATGCCGGGTCGGATTCCAACGCGGTGAAGACGCGGCTGCGCGTCGAAGGCGACAGCGCACGCATCGACGGCCGCAAGATCTGGATCACCAACGCCTCGGTCTGCGACATCATCAACGTGTCGTGCACGCTGGGCAGCGACGCCGAAGGCCGGCCGATGCCGCAGCGCGCGCTGGTGGACTTGAGCCAGGCGCAAGTCGACGTGCGCGAGATCGCCGTCACCGGCCTGCAGCAGGGGCACCTGGGCGAGGTGGTGTTCGAGGCCACGCGCGTCCCGGCCGGCCACCTGATCGGCGAAGCCGGCGATGCGGCCAAGACACTCACCGTCGGCTGGAACGGCAACCGCCCGCTGATCGGCCTGATGTGCGTGCACCTGGCGCAGAAGGCCTTCGACGCAGCGCGCGACTATGCGCAGCTGCGGCGCCAGTTCGGCAAGACGCTGGGCGGGCACCAGCTGGTGCAGCAGGACCTGTCCGACATCGAGACGCTGATCGTCACCTCGCGGCTGCTGTGCTGGCAGGCGCTGGACAACATCGACCGCGGCCTGCGCGCCAACGGCAGCTCGGCCATGGCCAAACGCCATGCCACGCAGGCCTGCCTGCGTGCCATCGACCTGGCGATGCAGGTGCATGGCGCGATGGGCATCAGCCAGGAGCTGGGGTTGGAGCGCATGTGGCGCGACGCCCGCATGTTCCAGGTGCCCGACGGCATGAACGGCATCCTGGCGCTGATCCAGGGCCGCGAGTTGACCGGCGTCGGCGCGTTCCGCTGAGGGAGAACACGATGGACTACACCGTCCCGTCGGACTGGGTCGAGATCGGCGATTCGCTGATCCGCTTCATCGACCGCGAGGTCGCAGCGCTGGAACACGAACACCGCGCGCTGCTCGGCAACGAGCGCCGCGTCTACACCGAAGACGGCCGCTACGCGCCGGCGCTGATGGCGCTGCGCCGCCAGGTGCGCATGCGCTCGGCCGAGCTTGGCTTCTACACCGCCTTCAGCGACGAATCGCTGGGCGGCGGCGGCCTGGGCGCGCAGGCCGCCTGCTACGTGCAGGAAAGGCTGAACGCGCATGTCGGCCCATCGCGCCACCTGATCCAGACCGTGGTGCTGCCGTCGCCCTTCACCAACGGGCTGTCGCCGGTGCTGAAGCATCTGGACCCCGCGGTCTTCGCACAGGTGCGCGACGGCCTGGCCAGCGGCGACAAGACCATGTGTTTCGGTCTCAGCGAGCCGGACGCCGGTTCCGATGTCTTCGGCATGCGCTCGCGCGCGGTGCGCGCCGGCGAACACTGGGTGCTCAGCGGCACCAAGCAGTGGATCACCAACGCCCCTTATGCCGACTACGCGATGGTGTTCGCGGTCAGCGACGAGGCGCAGGCACGCGCCGGCCGCGGCGGCATCACCGGCTTTTTCGTGCCCACCGACGCGCCGGGCTTCGCGGTGCCGAGCGTGATCCCGACCATGGGCCACCTGGGCGCCGATATCGGCATCGTCATGCTGGACAAGGTGCGCGTGCACTACAGCCACCGGCTGGGCCCGGTGGACCGCGGGCTGTCGGTGGCGCTGGACGGCGTCAATGCCGGCCGGCTGAGCATGGCGGCTTCGTGCCTGGGCCTGGCGCGCTGGGCGCTGGCACAGGCGCTGGACTACGCCAAGGTGCGCAAGACCTTCGGCAAGCCCATCGCGGAGCACCAGTCGGTGCAGAACATGCTGGCCGAATGCGCGATGGACCTCTACGCGGTCAAGGCGATGGTGCAGCACTGCGCCTGGCTGGTGGACCAGGGCCAGCCGGCGACCAAGGAGGTGGCTATCGTCAAGGCCGCGTCCACCGAGGCCGCGGGCCGCGTCTTCGACCGCTGCATGCAGGTGCACGGCGGCATGGGGCTGACCAACGAGCTGCGGCTGGAGGAAGGCTACCGCTTCGTGCGCACGATGCGCATCCCAGACGGCACCTCCGAGATCCAGCGCCGCACCATCGCCAAGAGGTTGCTGGACGGCGACACCATGTTCTGCGGCGCCTGAGCGCCGCGCATAGGGAGACCGCGATGCACATTGCGCATCCACACCCCACGCCGGCCGGCGTGATCGAACGCCCGGTGGGCGCGCTCGCGCTGCCTGAAACCCTGGCCCGCCAAGGGCTGCCACGGCAGGTGCACATCCCCGAGACCAGCATCTTCTTCAACCTGGAGGCTGCGGCGCGGCGCTTCCCGCAAAAGACCGCTGTGCACTTCTACGGCGCCAGCACGTCGTATGCGGAACTGCTGCGCCAGGCCGAGACGATGGCCGGCTACTTGCAGCAGGCCTGCGGCGTGAAGCGCGGCGACCGCGTGCTGGTGTTCAGCCAGAACTGCCCGCAATGGATCGCCGCCTACTTCGGCATCCTGCGCGCCGACGCGGTGCTGGTGCCGGTGAACGCGATGCTGCTGCAGCAGGAGCTGGAGCACATCGTGCGCGACAGCGGTGCGGTTGCCGCGTTCGTGGCGCAGGAACTGGTCGGGCAGATCGCACCGTTGCTCGGAAACACGACGCTGAAGCATCTGGTGGTGCACGCCTACGGCGACGCACGGCCCGACGGCGCGGGCGACCCGACGCTGCCGGTGCCGGAAGCGGTACGCGAGCGTTCGCGCAGCGAGCCGCTGCCGCCGAGTGCGATGCGCTGGGCCGCGGTGCTCGCCGCCGGCCACCGGCCAGCACCCCACCAGGCGGGGCCGGACGACCTGTGCATGCTGCCCTACACCTCCGGTACCACCGGCGCACCGAAGGCCTGCGTGCACACGCACCGCACGGTGATGACCTCCTTCGTCGGCTCGTCGCTGTGGCGGCGCACGCATGCCGAGGCGGTGTACCTGGCCGTGGCGCCGCTGTTCCACCTGCTGGGCCTGCAGACCAATGTCAACTCGGCGATCTACAACGGCGCGAGCATCGTGCTGATGGCACGCTGGGACCGCGAGGCCGCGGCCACCTTGATCGAGCGCCACGGCGTCAGCTTCTGGGCCGCGCTGCCGACAATGCTGGTGGACTTCTTCGCGCTGCCCGGCATCGAGCAGCGCCAGCTGCACAGCCTGGCGATGGTCACCGGCGGCGGCGCCGCGACGCCGCAGCGCGTCAACGACCTGCTGAAGACCCGCTACGGGCTGGACTACATCGAGGGCTATGGCCTGACCGAAACCGCGTCCTTCCTGTGCACCAACCCGGTCCATGCGCCGAAGCGCGACTGCCTGGGCGTGCCGACCTTCGGCGTGGACATCCGCATCGTCGACCCCGAGACGCTGGCGCCGCTGCCCGCGGGTGAGACGGGCGAGATCGTCGCCCACGGCGCGCAGATCATGCTCGGCTACTGGAACAACCCACGGGCCAACGCCAGCAGCTTCGTCGTCATCGACGGCAAGCGTTATTTGCGCACCGGCGACCTGGCCAGTGCCGACGCCGACGGCTACCTGTTCATGCGCGACCGGCTGAAGCGCATGATCAACGCGTCGGGCTTCAAGGTCTGGCCGGCCGAGGTGGAGGCGATGCTGAATGGCCACCCGTCGATCCAGGAGGCCTGCGTCATCGCCGCGCCCGACGCGCACCGCGGCGAGACGGTCAAGGCGGTGGTCGCGCTGAAGCCCGACGCACATGACAGCCCCGAGGACCTGCTGGCCTGGTGCCGCGAGCACATGGCCACCTACAAGGCGCCGCGCATCGTGCAGATCGTGCCCAGCCTGCCCAAGTCCGCCACCGGCAAGATCGCCTGGCGCGAGCTGCAGGAACGGGAACTGCAGAAGGCTTGACGGCGATGGACATCCTGGAGATCGAAAATGCCGTGCCGGCCGGGTACACACGGATCGATGCACCGCCCGGCTTCGTCCGCCACGTCGGCGAGTTTCACGTGCACGCGCAGCGGCCGGTGCTGGGGCTGCGCATCACGGCCGAGCACCTGAACTCGATGCGCATCGCGCATGGCGGCCTGCTGGCCACGCTGGCCGACACCGCTTTCGGCGTGCTGCTGAAGCGGCTGCTGTCGCTGCCCGGATCGCCGCCGACCGTGAACCTGAGCCTGGACTACCTGAGCCCCGCACGCGAGGGTGACTGGGTCGAGGCCGAGGTCGAGCTGCACAAGGCCGGACGACGCATCGTCAACGCCAGCTGCATGTTGCGTGCTGAAGGCCGCCCGCTGGTGCGGGCGAGCGGCGTGTTTATGTTGCCTGGGGTGACGGGCTGATGACTGGCGTGGGCGGCCGTAGCGAGTGGCAGCCCGCGACCCATAGTGAGCATTCGGCCGTGGGCGGCGAGCTTCCGCTCTGGCGACACAGGGAACGTATGCAGAAGCGCCTGAACGTCCGCTGAAGTCGGACGTCCGGCCTGCGCCAGCTAGCCGGTTGCTTCGGCCGCGTAGCGGCACTCTCTCGGAAGAGCTGTGGCAGCAGCCTAGCGCGCAACCGGTTCGGTGTGTGGCACACTGGATAGACATACAGAATCAGTCCTCCTCCACGCGACGCAATCAATGGCCAAGAAGAACCGACCGGTGGCGGAACCGGCGCCACCGAACGAGGCATCTAAGGAGCCGGCCCCGTCGCTGACCGTGGAAGTTTCCTCCGAGCCGGTCGGCGAGGCGCTGACCGAGCGGACCATTGAAGTGACAGCGGTTCTACCGGCAGGCGAAGAACTCGATGTCTCTGCGATTGCCGATGCGCCGAAGGCGCCAGCGATCATCGTTCGGAAGTCCCAGTCGCCGGGCACACAGTCGACCGTCTACGTGCCGGTAATCCTGAAGATATTCAAGGATCGGTACAGGCCTGGGGCGAGCAGCATCGTCTTTTCCCTTGACGACGTTCGCAACGCTGTTGACGCGGTACGTGCCGAGTCCAAGAAGCCCGACGCCATTTCGTCGAGGAACCCGGCCGACGTCATTTACAGGATGCGTTCGCGGACGAAACTGCCCGACGAGATTCTCAGTCTTGGCTTCCATGTCCTTCGACCGATCGGCCGAGGTCAGTACCAGTTTGAGCGGGCGGCCACAACGATCATCGACCCGCCCGAGACTGTTCCGACACAGGCGATCGACCACACGCCAATGCCGGTGCGCCGGCTATTGCCCCCTACCGTTGCCGAGATGGACGAGCAGGCGGTGCTCTCGGTTGTGGCCTATTGCCAGTTGCTAGACCACTTCACCGGCATGCGTATCTACCGTCTGAGGTCGCACGTTCGCAAGAGCGTTCCTGGCGTCGGTCAAGCTGAGCTCGATGCGATTGATGTCGGGATTGCCGCCTCCGAGGACGACATCCCCGTTGTCTTCCCTATCGAGGCGAAGGCGACTGCCGACGCTCTCAACCGCGTTCAAGTCTTCAACATGGTGATGTATGCGCGGCATTACTTTCCCGGGCTCACTGTTCGCCCGCTCGCAGTTAAGGTGACGCCGGACAGCCGGGTTCACCTGATGGAGTTCAATGTCGCCCCAAAGGCGGCGGCCCTCCGCGTCATCAAAGCAGCCAGCTACATCATCAACACCTCAGAGGCGCAACTCGCGATGATTAAGTCGACGAACGTGCCGAGACAGTAGCGCCATGCCAGTCGGAATCGAATTGTTCGCCGGTTGCGGTGGCCTTTCCACGGGATTTCTGGATGCCGGCCTGAGGGTCGTGGCTGGCTTTGAGCTGGATGCGCGCGCGGTCGAGGCATTCAACTACAACCATGCGCACCGTGGCGCCACCGGCATCCTCGCTGACCTCGCCGGAGCAAGCGGCCATGACGTGCTACGGGCTGCGGGCCTTCAGGCCGTGGACTTCGTCGTTGCGGGACCGCCGTGCCAGCCCTTCTCCATTGCGGGCAAGCAAGGCGGGACTGCCGATGCAAGGGCTTTCCTGCTATTCGACTGCGTCCGAATCATTGGCGAACTTTCTCCCTCGGCGTTTCTGATTGAGAACGTTCCGAACTTACTCAGTTTCGATAACGGCGCGCTGTTGCGGTCGGCGATATCGCCGCTGATGAAGAGGTACGCAGTCCGCGCGGAGGTAGTAACGGCGAGCCAGTACGGTGTCGCCCAGAACCGCAAGCGTTTGGTAATCCTCGGCCTTCGCGACGCCGAAGACGTCTCGTTCCCAGCGCCGACGCACGGGATCCCCGGCCGGCCCGTGAGGACAGCCAGCGATGCGATTGGCGATCTGCCAGACGCAGCAGAGTTCGGGGAGTGCGGCATCCACAACCACGAGCCAACGATGCATTCGGCCGACATGGTGCGGCGCTTTCGAGGACTGGCACCCGGCCGGCGCGAGCAGGGGTCATTTCATGACCGGCTGCATGCCGACAGACCGTCGTTTACGTTGCGAGCCGGGTCGGGCAACTTCTCGCCGCTACGGCCGATCCATTACCGCTTTGATCGCGTCATCACGGCCCGAGAGAGCGCCCGCTTGCAGGGGTTCTCGGACGACTTCATCTGGCCTGACAGCATCCCGAGGCTGCAGCAGTATCGGCAAATCGGCAACGCAGTTCCGCCTCCGCTGGCGTTTGCGCTGGCCAGGTCGCTCGCGGCGCAAATGCGGTGGAAGGCGCAACCGCAGGCTTTTCTTGGCGATCCGACTGGAAGGCCAAATCCGCGGCAACTTTCCGATGATGAACGACGACGGGCACGACTCAGCCGGTTGCGGGGGGCGTCGCTGGGCAAGGTTCCGGAGCTGACGGCCGAGCCTTAAGGACCACGCGTGGACACCCGCAGCGTCGAGGAACGGTCGCCGCTTATGGCGCGCGTTCGTTCCACAGGCAATGTCGCGACGGAACTGCGCTTCATTGCCCTCATGAAGCAGGGAGGCATCACCGGCTGGCGACGCCATATTCCGCTACTGGGGCGGCCTGACTTTACCTTCCGTCGCGAGAGGGTCGTGATCTTTGTCGATGGCTGCTTTTGGCATGGCTGTCCGAGGTGCTACAAGGCGCCGCGAAGCAATCAAACGTACTGGGCGGCGAAGGTGGAGGCCAACAAGGCCCGCGACCAGCGCGTCCGACGCCGCCTGCGCCAAGCGGGCTGGCACGTGATGCGCGTTTGGCAGCATCAGCTAGCGCACCAGCCACAAACGGTGGCCTGGCGACTATTGCGAATACTTGGCCGCGAGGCCGCACTCTAAGGTGATATCGCTTTGTGGCTCGGCAGGAACCTCGTCCGGCCCAATCCGGTGCAATTGCAGCGCCACTTCGAACGGTCGCTTTGCGGTATCAGGCGGCGTTCGCTCCGCCATCTGACGTCAGCTCTTGGCCGACAACGGGCGCCGATCAGTTCACCCTCGCCCGACCCAATACGGCTCGCGCAGATCCTTCTTCAGGATCTTGCCGGCGCCCGACAGTGGCAGCGCATCGCGGAACTCCACCGTCTTCGGACACTTGTAGGCAGCGATGAACTCGCGGCAATGGGCCTTCAGCTCGTCTTCGCTTAAGCCGGCTCCGGGCTTGCACACCACCACCGCATGCACCGCCTCGCCCCACTGCGGGTGCGGGATGCCGATCACCGCGCACAGCGCCACCGCGGGGTGCTGCGCGATGCTGTTCTCGACCTCGGCCGAATAGACGTTCTCGCCGCCGCTGACGATCATGTCCTTCAGCCGGTCGACGATGAAGATGCAGCCGGCGTCGTCCATCGTCGCGCCGTCGCCGGTGTGCAGCCAGCCGCCGCGCAGCGCCTTGGCCGTTTCCTCGGGCTTGTTCCAGTAGCCCTGCATGATGTTCGGGCCGCGCACGATGATCTCGCCCACCGTGCCGCGCGGCACTTCGCGGCCCTCGCCATCGACGATCTTCACCTCGACGCCGAAGCCGGCGCGGCCCACCGAGCGCGACAGGCCGCTCTTGCGTGCCGCCTCGCCATGGTTTTCCGGCGGGTTGGTGCTGACGATCGGGCAGGCCTCGGTCAGGCCGTAGGAATGGCTCAGCTCGATCCACGGCAGCCGGGCCAGCAGCTGTTCGACCATCGCGCCGGCGCTCGGCGACGCGCCGTAGCTCAGGCGCTTCAGGCCGCGCAGGTCGTGCCGGCCGAAGTCCGGGTGCGCGAGCAGCGCCTGGATCATCGTCGGTACCAGCACCGTGTCGGCGACGGCTTCGCGCTCGATCAGCTTCAGCACCTCGGCGGCATCGAAGCCGGCGACGATGACGTGGGTCTCGCCGGCGATGAACTGCAGCACGGCGCGCGCCAGCCCGGCGATGTGGAACAGCGGCGCCACGTGCAGGCAGGCGCCGTCCTTCAGCGGCGGCGCTTCGGCCATGCGCTGGATGCAGGCCGAACACAGGTTCAGGTGCGACTGCATCACGCCCTTGGGGAAACCGGTGGTGCCGCCCGTGTACATGATGCAGGCCAGGTCGTCGCCGCCGCGGTGGGCGTCGGCCACCGGCTCGGTTTCGGCGATCAGCTGCTCGAAGGACAGCAGGCCTTCGGGCGCGGGGCTGCTGCAGCGCGCGGTGCGGGCTCAGGCTGCCAGGTCGGCCGCACCCGCCCGACGCCTCAGCACAGTCACTGCTCAGCCCGCCCGATCCAGCTTGTCGAGCAGGGCCAGCGCACGCTTGGGCTTGCCGCGGGCCGCGCGCGTTTCGAAGCGCACGCGCGCGTCGTAGTTGGCGAGCGCCACCGTGGCCAGCTCGTCGATCAGCTTGTTGATGCTGATGGCGCTGGCCTTCGCCAGGGCCTTCAGGCGCTCGTGTTTGTCGTCGGGCAAACGGATCGTCAAGGTGGACATGCAAACGCCTCCAGGCATTGCTCGGGCGTCAGCACCCGGAGGGTTGGCAACTCGAGTTCGCCACGCGTTACTCCGCGAAGGTTGCGCGTCACGAAGCCGGCGCAGGGCTTCGGCTTCATTGCATTCTCGATCTGCGCAGCGACCGCCGGCTTGGCGATACGGCCTGGCCTTCAGAGCAGCCGCGCGGGGTGTCCGACCTTGGTCAGCAAGGTCACCGCCTGCTTGTCGAAGGATACGAAGCTTTCACCGCCCAGCCAGTTGCCTTCGTAGGCGATGACGCCATCAGCGAAGTCGCCGTTCGCTTCGAGCATGGCCAGACCAGCCTCGACGGCGGGCCTGTTCACTTGAACGTTGGCCGCGGCAACCAAGGCGCGGATCGCGGCGGCGATGTCTTCGTTCCGCAGGCTGTAGACCTTGTGCAGCACCCACACGAACTCGCACAAGCAGGGCAATGCAACGGCGATCACCTCGGCATTCGTCAAAACCTTGGCTGCGACTCGCGCCTGAGCAGGATGGTCGCGCACGGCGGCGCGGACAAGGACGTTGGTGTCGACGACGACCTTCACTTCTTGCCGGACCAGCCGCGTGCCGCCGCATCGCTGATTTCTTCGATTGTGGCGACCTTCTTGCTGCGGCCCGCCAGCAGCCCGACAAACGAATCGATCGATCCGGTGGGCTGGGCGGCTTTGAGTACGCCTCTGCCGTCGGGCACCAGATCCAGCTCGATCTTCTCGCCGGGCTTGATGCCGAGATGCTGCAGCACTTCCTTCCGAAGCGTGACCTGCCCCCTTGCCGTGACCGTCAGCGTAGTCATCGTGTCCGTCCTGGTCTGTCAACCCACCGGCATGGTAATGCAATTTTACCTTACCTGCCAGCTGCTGCGACCGCAACCGCCGAGGGACAACGCCGCGGCAATCGCTATGCTGGCTGGCGTTGCTGCACCCAGGACCTGACGGGCTCGGGTCCATAGGTGACCGGCGGCGTGTACTCGTCTTCGTCGATGATCTGCATCGAGATGAAACGTTTGCCCGCATCGGGCAGCGTGATCTGCGCAGCCCGCGTCGTCGGGCGAGACACCATCAGGGCTGTCCGATCCCCTATGCCGCGCGAGCCATGGCCAGCGTCTCGATCACCGCGGGGACATACCAGTCCTCGTCGACGGCCGGCCAATGCAGGCCGAGCCCGAAATCCACGATCTCGATGTGCTCGCAGTCCCCGGTGGGGGCTGCGGCCAGGCGCGGCGAGAACGACCGAGGCACCTGAACGCTCCACCCCGAAGCCAGGTCGATCTCGATCCGATCCTTGATCTCCAGGTACCTGGCGGCAACGGCGCGTGCTGCCGTCAGGGTGCGTACGCCAGCAGTTCGGGCGGCAGCAATCTGTGCGTCATCGAGCAGGGGGTGAGCGTCAGCCATCATGTTTCCTCCAAGCTTCCAGCAGTTCCATTTGTCTCGCCGTCGCGATCTGCAGCACCTTGCGAATCTGGGCATTGGTCAACGGCCCGCGTACGGCACGCAAGGCCAGCGGGTCGATCAGCAACTCCACGACGCCGCCGTGCCCGAGTACGTGAATGTGCGGCGGCGCGTGGTCATGCACATAGATCATGAGGCGGAATCCCGCCTCGTTGAATGTCGTTGGCCTGCTTCAGTGTAGTGGCGCCGCGGCCCGCGCGCCCCGCGTGCTCGGGCGCATGCAGCGGGTAGATGTCGGCCTCGGGGTTGGGGACGGGCCCCAGGATCGACTGGCTGCCGACGATGACGAATTCGTACTGGCCCGTCACGTTGCCGCTGGCGCGGATGATGTGCTCGAGTTCTTCGCGGCATCATGGCGCAACCCGATGCGCGGCGCCGCCGAGGACGATGCCCTTTTCGAGCCGGCGCACCTGAGCCATGACGTTGCGGCGCACCGGTTCCGGCAGCAGCGTGATCAATGGGGAGGCCTGGCGCAATTCCTGCGCGCGCCGGGTCCGGCCCAGGATCTTGCGCCACTTGCGCTGGCGCAGGATGTCCTGCCACTCCTTCCATAGGCCGCCGGAGCGCGAGTTGCCGGATTGCAGCCAGCGTTCCAGTGTCTGCTCGGCCCGATGCAACAGGGCGGGTTCGGACCGGACGAGGCGGACCGCCTCTTCAAGCAGTGCCAGGCTTTGCCCTGCGCCTTGCGCAGGCGCTTGATTCCAGCCATCCCGCCGTTGTGGGACCAAGCGACGGGGCGCAGCCGCCGTCCCGTCAGTGCTCAGCGCCCGATGCGCTTCATCTTCGTGGTGTCCAGGCGCACCAGGCCGAAGGCCATGCCGTAGAAGATGCGGCCTTGCGGGTCGCACTTGATCGGCGTGTACATGCCGTTCAGCCGCGGGTCGCTGCCCGAACGAATAGTCATCACCGTCTCGCCGCTGGCTATGTCCAGCCCGATGTGGCAGCGATCGTTCCAGCCGTCGGCGAAGTAGCCCTCGACGATGGCCATGCGGCTGGGCCCGCTGATCATCGGCACGATCGAGATCGACGACACGTCGGCGCGCGCCCAGCTTTGCGTCCAGCAGTGCTGCGCGTGGTCCCAGCGGAAGGCCGCAGCGCCCAGCGGCCCGGGCCGCGTCGCGCCGGTGACCATGTTGCCGAAGAAGCTTTCGGTCGACAGCATCGGCGTGTCTTCGGGGCGGATGTTGTTGACGACGAAGGCGTCGTCGCCGTAGATCGCCACCGACTGCTCGGACTGCACGGTATCGATCCCCGGGCCCATCTCGACGCGGATCTGGTCGGCGATGCGCGGCGAGGCCGTGCCTGGCCGCTGCTGCCAGCCGGCGGGAATGTCATTG
The DNA here is from genome assembly GCA_036724445.1 of Rubrivivax sp. GTDB lineage: Bacteria > Pseudomonadota > Gammaproteobacteria > Burkholderiales > Burkholderiaceae_C > Rubrivivax. Next base: position 23,593 of record DAIMFR010000011.1, read on the forward strand.
CGCCAGAACGCCACCAGGCGCATCTTCTGCGCGCCGTCGGTGATGACCACGAGCTGATCCTCGCCGGGTGCAAAGCCCATCAGCGTCGGTGTCGAGCCGGTGCCGTCGCCGATCTTCGGCGCCGGCATCAGCGTGCCGCGGTCGTAGCCGGCGGCCCAGGCGCCACTGGCCTCGTCGTCGCGGATCTTGCCGTCGGGCCCCACCACCAGCCGGTACATCGTGCTATTGGACGCGACGTAGACCGCGCCGCCGCCGCACTCGGGCCCGGTGGCGAAGCTGTTCATGAACATCTCGTCGGCGGCGGTGCCGTTCCAGACGTCGATCAGCTCGAGCGTCTGCCGGTTCAGCGTCAGCACCTTGCCGCCGAAGGTGTTGATCACCAGGTGGCCGTTGAAGCTCATGCCCATGCCGAAGGTGGTGTCGTGCCTATGGCGGGTGTGGTTGCGCACGCGCTCGTTGTCGAACAGCGTCTCCGCCAGCGTGACGATGTGCGCCGGCTGCATCGCCGAGGCCGGGTCCTTCGGGTCGACCTGGTCGATGCGGAAGACCTGCCGGCCGTTGCAGCCGATGAAGGCGTTCTCGCGCGTCAGCACCGCATAGACCGCGCCGGCAGCCGCCTGGTCGGAGGCGGCCGTGAGCATGCGGTTGGGCTGGGCCTGCATGTAGCCGAGCAGCCCCGGCTCGTCGCCGGCGTCGAGGAAGTTGCGCACTTCCTCGGCCTGCTCGACGCGCCTGGCCGCGCTCACTGGCGCGTAGTTGCGCAGGCGCACCGGCACCTCGGTGCGCGCGATCTCGACCAGCCGGTCGCCGTCGCTGCGCAGCTTGCGCAGCGAGTAGCCGGCCCACCACCAGGTGATCTGCTGGCCGTCGACGCTGTCGCTGACCGAAGGCAAGCCGACGCTGTCGTTCGGCACCATGTCCAGCGACTCGGGCGTGATCTCGAAGTGGCCGCGCGGCACGGCGAAGTCGGTGCTGTCGGTGGCGGCGTCGTTCCAGTGGGTCTGGTTGTTGTACGACTGCGCCAGGTACGGGTTCGGCGTCGGGCCGGCGCGTTTGGTCGCGGTGAAGTCGGCTGCGGTGTTCATGAGGATGTCTTCGTTCGTGAGGGGGTTGGATCGGGCGGCGGAATTACTCCGCCTTGGCGCCGGACACATTGATCAGCTGTTCGGTCACCGGCAGGCTGGCTTCGAGGTCGCGCCGGAATTGAGCACCGGTGGCGCCGATCGGCTCCATGCCGGCGACCTGCAGCCGCGCCTTCATCGCCGTGCTCTGCAGTGCAGCCAGGGACTCCTGCTCCAGCCGCGCCTGGATCGGCGCCGGCAGCCCGGCCGGCGCGAGCATGCCGATCCAGCCCACCGTGCGGTATTCAACGTCGGGGAAACCGGCCTGGGCCATCGTCGGCACCTTGGGCAGTTCCTTGATCGGCTTGTCGCCGAGCACGGCCAGCGCGCGCAGCTTGCCGCTGTCCAGGTGCGGCTGCAGCGAGCTGGCCGAACCCACGGCCCAGGCGATCTGGCCGCCGATCAAATCCTGCAGCATCGGCGGCTCGCCCTTGTAGGGCACATGCACCATGTCCAGCCCCTTCGACTGGCTCAGGTAGGCGCCGATCAGGTGCGCGCTGGAGCCGATGCCGTAGGAGCCGTAGACCACCTTGCCCTTGTTCCCTTCAGCCCAGGCGACGAACTCGCGCATGTTCTTCGCCGGTACGGCCTGGCTGTTGACCGCCAGCACCAGCTGCCCGGTGTAGAGCTGCGACACGTAGCTGAAGTCGCGCTTCACGTCGTAGGGCAGCTTCTTGAACATGTAGGGCGCGTTCAGGATCGGCGTCGAGTAGGTGACCAGCACGGTGTAGCCATCCGGCGCGGCGCGCGCCACGGTCTGCGCGGCCAGCACGCCCGAGGCGCCGGGCTTGTTGTCGACGATCAGCGGCTGGCCCATCTGCTTGGCCATCTCCTCGACCATCGTGCGCGTCAACGTGTCGACGATGCCGCCGGGCGGCGCCGGCACGACGACGGTGATCGGCTTGCTCGGGTAGCTCTGTGCGCCGGCTGTCGCGGTGGCGGCAAGCAGCGCGCTGGTCACAAAGGCTTTGAGATTCATGCGATGTCTCCGGTGTGGGGGTTCAGCGGCGGACGATGTGTGCCGGCGTCTCGGGCTGGAACAGTTCGTCGACCAGATGCGCGCGCCGTGCGCGGGTGGCGGCCTGGTTGATGTAGCCCTTGTCGGCGATCTCGTTGGCGTCCATCGATGGCGGCTCCGCCATCAGCAGCAAGCGCGCGACGCTGAGGCTGACGCTGCCGGTCTGCGCGCGCAGGCGCTCGTTCAATGCCTCGATAAGGCGCGGGTGCCGGACCAAGGCTTCGGCATCGAGCTGCGCCAGCTCCGGCGCAAGGCGGCGGCACTCGGCGACATTCGGCCAGGCGAGCGCGCCGATGATCTCCTGGTCGTGGCCGCAGATCACCGCATCGCCGAGCAACGGCGTGCACAGCTCGACCAGGCCGAGGCGGATGGCGCCGGTGCGCACCCAGGTGCCGTTGGCGAGCTTGAAGTCTTCGACCACGCGGCCGGCGAAGCGCACGCCGCGGGTCGGATCGGCGGGGTCGTTGAGGCGCACCGCATCGCCGATGATGAAGAAGCCCTCTTCGTCGAGCGCGGCGGCGCTCAGGTCCGGGCGCTGCAGGTAGCCGCCGAAGGGGAAGGCCAGGCGCACACGCAGCTCGTAGCGGCCATCGCCGCCGGGCTGCGGAATCAGCTTGACCTCGGTGCCCGGTGTCGGCACGCCGACGTTGCCGAGATCGTCGCCGACCGCATGGTTGAAGCAGCCGCTGCCGGCGGTCTCGGTGGAGCCGAGGCCGGTGTGGAACTGGATGCGCTCGCCCACCGTGCGTTCGGCCACGCGCTGCACGCGCTCCCACACGTCGCGCGGCAGGCTGGCGCCGCCGTAGCCCAGACCGACGGCCTTGGCGAAGAAGCTGCGCGCCAGCGCCGGGTCGCGCTCCAGTTCGGTGGCGAGCATCGCCCAGGCGGTCGGCACGGTGTTGAAGACGCTGGGCGAGACCTCGCGCAGGCTCTGCACGGTGCGCTCGAACTCGCCGGGCAGCGGCTTGCCGTCGTCGATGTAGTGCGTGGCGCCGGTCAGCATCGAGCGGTTCAGGTTGATCAGCAGCCCGAAGGCATGGTGCCAGGGCAGCCAGTCGAGGAAGACCGGCTGCGGCTCGGTCAGCTGGCCGAAGATCTCGCCGATGAAGCGCACCAAAGCACGCAGCGTGGCGTAGGTGGTGGCGACGCCCTTGGGCACGCCGGTGGAGCCGGAGGTGAAGAGCACGCGCGCCAGTTGTTCGGGGCGGATCGCGGCGTGGGCCGCGGCGATGGCGGTCCGGCGTGCCGGCGTCAGCTCGGTCGCCAGCAACTGCTGCCACGCCACCTGGCCCTGGCCCGCGCCCTCGACCGCGATCAGCTGGGCCTGGGGCAGATCGAGCGCCGCGAAGGCACGAGCGAAGGCCGGCGCCGACTGCACGAACACTGCCGCCGGCGGCAACAGGTCGCGCACGCCCTTCAGCCGCACATGGTCGCTGCTGCGCAGCGAATAGGCCGGCGACACAGGTGCGGCCGGGATGCCGACATACTCCGCCGCCAGCAGCAGCACCGCCTGCTCGATCGAATTGCCCGACAGCAGCATCAGCGGCCGGTCCTGGCCCAGGCCCAGGTCGAGCAGACCGGCGGCGACAGCCTGCACCTGGGTCCACAGCTCGGCCCAGCTGATGCGGCGCCACGAACGGTCGGCCGCGCGCTCGCACAGCGCCGGTGTGGCCGCGCGCCGATCCGCCCACAGCGGCAGGAAATCGGCGAAGCACTGCTGCTCGACATCACGTGCCGGCAGTGCCGAACGCAGGATCAGCGTGCCGTCGGGCCGCGCTTCGGCGATCGCCCTCAACTCGGGCACGCGGGCGCGGCGAAAGGGCTTCGGGTCGGCGGCCGTGCGGGCCGAGGCAAGAACTTCCATGGGCGTCTCCGGTCTTGCGGCGGGTCGGTGTCGCGATGACGAAACCGATGCGACCAGGGAAGCTTAGGGATGGGGGATACGAGACTCACCACCCGTGGTGGGTGGACGGGGCGGTGTCAGCCTGCAGGATTCGAGTCGTCTTGGGCCTGAACAAGACGACGGCCAGCCATCTCGCAGAGGCCTCGCGCGTCAAGCTGGATGTCTGCTTTCACCTCAGCCAGTGGACTGCTTGTGGCCGCCAGCGCAAGTCGAACGCGCAGCTGCGAACGACTGCGAAGCGCGGGCAGCGGTCGCTCAAACCCCCTGCCGCTGCAGCTTCGCGCCCAGCGCCTGCGCCAGCGTGTCGGCGCTGTCCTGCAGATGCGCACGCGTCGCGGCATCGAGCGGCTGCGGCCGCTTCAGTGATTTGTCCAGTTGCGCCTGCAGCCACAGCGCCTGCTGGCGCAGCAGGCTGCGCGCGTCGGCACGCGCTTGCGGGCTGGGGCGCAGCAGCGCGGTGGCGACGCGGTTGACATGGTCGCGCTGCAGTTCGCGGCGCGTGGCGCTGATGTTGCCGCCGCTGTGCAGCTCGCTCCACACGTCGCGGCTCAGGCGCTGGTACAGCTCGGCCAGCTGGAAGGCCGCCTGCGGCCGGTCGGCCTTGCCGACGCTGTCGAGAATGCGCGCCGCCACCGCGTCGCTCAGCAGCTGGCTCAGCACCATGCGCTGCAGGTCCAGCAGCCGCTGCGGCACCGGATAGTCGGTGGCCAGCGCCGGGTTGTCGCCGCGGTCGTCGAAGTCCGGCGCCAGCCGGCGCTGCAGCGTCGGCGTGACGGCCAGGCCGTCGATGGCCAGCACGTGGCGCGCGATCAGGTCCAGCGCCGCGCGCTGCGTGGCCGCGTCCGCCGGCTGCAGCGGGTCGCGCCCGCTGCCCGGATGGTCGCGCAAGGTGCGCACGCCGCCGATCTGGCGCACCAGCACGCCCACCGCACGGCCGGCGTCGGCGATCGCATAGGCCAGCGAGCGGCGCAGCACCGCATAACTCTGGTCGGGCGTCAGCGGGCGGACTTCCTGGCGATGGAACAGGTCGCGCGCGATCTCCAGCCTTTTCGCGGCATAGGCGATCGGGTCCGCGCCCAGGTCGAGCACGATCGTCTCCGGGTCGACGCCGAGGGCCGCATCTTCGTCGGTGCCGTAGGCCAGCAGCGGCTCGTGGCTGCGCGCGGCGATGCGCTGCAGCTCGGCGCCTTCGTCCTCGGGCGCGATCTCCTTGTAGGCGTATTCGATGGCCCAGTAGTCGTAGGGCCCGAGCGTGGTCATGAACGGCACGCCGCCGCGCTGCCCGGGCCGCGGCAGGTTGACGGCGTTGTATTCCATCACCGAGCCGGTGGTGCCGTGCACGCGCGTGAACTCCGGGTCCGACAGCTGCGCTTCGGTATAGACGCGCGAGGCGCGGAAGTTGTGGCGCAGGCCGAGCGTGTGCCCGACCTCATGCATGATCGTGTCCTTGATGTAGTCGCGCACGAAGGCTTCGGCCTCGGCGCTGTCGGGCGCCAGGTCGCCGCGCGCTTCGAGCACGTCCAGCGCGTAGCTCAGCTGCTCGGCCGCGACGCCGGCATACAGGCAGTGCGCGGCGTGGTCGTGCGCATCCGCAGCCGCGCCGCCGCCGAGCACCGCCGCAAAGGCCGACGCGCCGGACAGCGTCTGCGTGCGCAGGTTGCGCTGCGCCCGCGCGCTCAGGCTTTCGAAGCCGATGTCGGCGTCGAGGATCTCGCCGGTGCGCGGGTCGACGTGCTTCGGGCCGATGGCGCCGAAGGCAGGCACCGCCGACATCATCCAGCGCACCGACGCATAGCCGATGTCCAGCGTGTCGAAGGCGGCGTCGTCGGGCTGCTGCTGCACGGCGATGGCGTCCTTGAAGCCGATGCGCTCGAAGGCCTTGTTCCATTCGAGGATGGCCTCGGTGATCACCGCGCGGTACTTCAGCGGCACGTTGCGGTCGAGCCAGAAGGTGACCGGCTTGACCGGCTCGGACAGCGCCGCCTGCGGGTCCTTCTTCTGCAGCCGCCAGCGCTCGACCATGCGCACGCGCGGCGAGCGCTCGAGGTCGTCGCTGAAGTCCAGCACCGACTGCGAGTTCAGGCCGATGCGCGCGTCGGCGCGGCGCGGCTTCATCGGCTCGGCCGGCAGCGGCGCCAGCGAATAGTGGTGGCCGACGAACAGGCTGCGCGCATCGGGCAGGTAGCGCGGCAGCGTCGGCGCCGGCATGCCCGGCGGCATGCCCGGCTGCGCAATGCCGAGGCTGGCGGTGTAGTAGTGGTTCTGCGTCTCGATCTCCAGCGACTGCGCCGAACCGCGCACCGCGGTGATGCTGGTGTGGCGCGGGTCGAGCGCGTAGCCCTGCCGGAACGCGCGCTGCAGCTGCATGCCCAAGCCGAGCATGTCGCTCAGGAACAAGCTGTTGGCGTCGATCAGCACCGTGCGCCGCTGCGCATGCGGCTGGCTGGCCACCAGCGCACTGCCGAGCAGGCTGGGCGAATACGACACCGCGGCGGCGCGGCCTTCGGGCGTGCCCGGCGTGGCGAAGACGTCCAGGTTGCGCGCCAGCAGCCGCACCTGGTTGTGCACGCGCACGAACTCCACCACCTGCGCGCCGCCCGCGCCGCTGATCGGGTAGGCCATCATGCCGCCGAGCACGAGGGCCTCGCCGATGCCGGTGGACAGCTTCGGCGACAGGATGAAGGGCCGGCCGAAATCCTCGGGCGCGAGCTCGAGCCAGAGCTTGTCGTCCTTCTGCCAGGCGGTGATCGGGCCGTCGATCTGCCTGGCGTCCTTGGTCACCACTGCAAAGGGCGGCAGGCCGCCCATGACGGGCATCGCCGGTGCCGCTGGTGCCGCCACCAGTGCCCCCGGTGCCGCAGGTGTCGCCGCTGCCGGCGCCGCTGACGTTGCGGCGATGAGCGCGGGCGCGGCAGCGGCCGCAGCGACGGGCGTCTGCGGCGTCTGCGGCGTCATCGCGGGGGTCAGCGCGCAGCCGCCCAGCCAGGCCAGCGGCGGCAGCAGCAGCGCAGCCAAGGCGCGGCGGGGCAGTAAGGCGTGGCTCATCGATGATCGGCAGCAGAAGGCGGCGCCTCCAGCCGGAGGCACGGGGCTTGGGAGTCCGGCCGGCACCTTTGGTTCACGCCCTGCCGCGCCGGTCCGCAGGCGATTGTCCCGCAACGGCGGCGGCCCGAGGTTGGCGCGGCGTGCCAGGCTACCGCGGCGCAGCGCGCTGACGCAGCAGCCTGGCGATGCGCGTCACCAGCAGCAGCCCGAGCAGCGCGCAGCTGCCGGTGGCCGCCCAGGTCCAATGCCAGCCGCCGGCCAGCCCGGCGACCCAGGCGACCAGCGGCGGGCCGGCGAACTGGCCGAACGCCGACCACTGCTGCACCCAGCCGATGGTGCTGGACAAGGTGCCTTCGCCGGGCGCGAGAAGCAGCGCCAGCGAAAACAGCGTCGCCGGAATCAATCCGCCGAACATCGAGAACGCCAGCACCGCCGTGTAGCGCAGCGCCGCCGGCAGGCCGTGGCCGCCGATTTCGGCATAGGCGGCCACCGCCGCCACGCCCATGGCGGCGAAGCCGATGTTCAGCAGCCGTGCCGGCGCCACGCCGGCATGCTGCAGCCGCCCCGCGGCGACGTTGCCGAGCATGTTCACCGCGGCGGCCAGCGCCGTCAGCACGCCGGTCAGCACGCCCGACACGCCGGCGCGCAGGTAGATCGTCGGCAGGAAGCCGATCACCGCCAGCCACTGGCCGGAATAGACGGCGAAGGTCAGCGCCACCAGCCACGGCCCGGGCGCGGCCAGCGTGCGGCGCAGCCGCTGCCACCAGCCGGCGCCGCCGCCCGCGGCGGCGGCCGGCGCGGGTACATCGGGTGCCGCGGGCGCATCGGGCACCGCGCGCGCCAGCCACAACGCCATGGCCAGCGAGATGCCACCCAGCAGCCACCACCAGCTGCGCCAGCCGAAGGCGCCGATCCACACCGGGCCGGCGAGCAGCGCCAGCGCGGTACCGAAGGGCATGTAGCTGCCCCAGAAGCCGAGCATGCGGCTCAGGTGTTGCGGCGGCACCAGCCGGCGCACCAGCCCCGGCGCCGGCAGCACCACCAGCAGGAAGCCGAAGCCTTCGAGCGCACGCAGCGCCATCAGCCAGGGCACGGCCTGCGCCAGCGCCCCCAGCACGCTGGCCGCGGCCAGCAGCCCCAGGCCGATCAGCATGCTGCGCTTCAGGCCCAGCCCGTCGGCGAGCACGCCGAAGGCCACACCGGCGCTCATGCCGGCGAATTGCACCAGCGACAGCAGGAAGCCCGCCTGCAGCAGCGACAGCCCCAGGGCCGCCTGCAGCGCGCTGATCGCCGGCGGCAGCTTGGCCACGTGCAGCGCGCCGGCCACGCCGGCCAGGATGACGATCGCCGCCGCGCGCTCCGGCGCCGCGGCCGTGCGCGTCACTTCAAGGCCTTGAAGCGCAGCCGATGCGGCTTGGCGCCCTCTTCGCCCAGGCGCTTGACCTTGTCGGCCTCGTACTCCTGGTAGTTGCCGGCGTAGAAGAACCACTGGCTGTCGCCTTCGGCGGCGAGGATGTGCGTGCAGATGCGGTCCAGGAACCAGCGGTCGTGGCTGATGACCATCACGCTGCCGGCAAATTCGAGCAGCGCGTCTTCCAGCGCACGCAGCGTTTCCACGTCCAGGTCGTTCGACGGTTCGTCCAGCAGCAGCACGTTGCCGCCCTGCGCCAGCGTCTTGGCCAGATGCAGCCGGCCGCGTTCACCGCCCGAGAGTTGCCCGACCAGCTTCTGCTGATCGTTGCCCTTGAAATTGAAGCGGCCGAGATAGGCGCGGCTGGGCATCGAGAACTTGCCGACGACGATGTTGTCCAGCCCGCCCGACACGTCTTGCCACACCGTCTTGTCGTTGGCCAGGTCCTCGCGGCTCTGGTCGACGAAGGCCAGCTTGGCGGTGGTGCCGATGACCACCTCGCCGGCATCGGGCTGCTCGCGCCCCTGGATCAGCCGGAACAGCGTCGACTTGCCGGCGCCGTTGGGGCCGATGATGCCGACGATGGCGCCGGGCGGCACCTTGAAGTTGACGTTGTCCATCAGCAGCCGGTCGCCGAAGCTCTTGCTCACCGCCTTGAACTCGATCACCTGGTTGCCCAGGCGCTCACCCACCGGAATGAAGATCTCGTTGGTCTCGTTGCGCTTCTGGTAGTCGACGTCGCTCAACTCTTCGAAGCGCGCCAGCCGCGCCTTGCTCTTGGTCTGCCGGCCCTTGGCGTTGGAGCGCACCCACTTCAGCTCCTCCTTCATCGCCTTGGTGCGCGCGTCCTCGGTCTTCTGCTCCAGCTCCAGGCGCTTTTCCTTCTGGTCCAGCCAGTCGGAGTAGTTGCCCTTGTAGGGAATGCCGCGGCCGCGGTCGAGCTCCAGGATCCACTCGGCCGCGTTGTCCAGGAAGTAGCGGTCGTGGGTGATGGCCACCACCGTGCCCGGGTAGCGCTTGAGGAAGATCTCCAGCCATTCGACGCTTTCCGCGTCCAGGTGGTTGGTGGGTTCGTCGAGCAGCAGCATGTCGGGCTTGCTCAGCAGCAGCCGGCACAGCGCCACGCGGCGCTTCTCGCCGCCCGAAAGCGTGGCGATGGTCGCGTCCCACGGCGGCAGGCGCAGCGCGTCGGCGGCGATCTCCAGCTGCAGGTCGGTGTTCTCGCTGCCGGCCGCGGCGATCACCGCCTCCAGCTCGGCCTGCTCGGCGGCCAGCTTGTCGAAGTCGGCATCGGGCTCGGCATAGGCTGCATAGACCTCGTCGAGCCGCGCCTTGGCGGCCAGAACGCCGCCGATGCCCTGCTCGACCGCCTCGCGCACCGTCTGCGCCGGGTCGAGCTGCGGCTCCTGCGGCAGGTAGCCGATCTGCAGACCGGGCATCGGCACGGCTTCGCCTTCGATGTCCTTGTCCAGGCCGGCCATGATCTTCAGCAGCGTGGACTTGCCCGAGCCGTTGAGGCCGAGCACGCCGATCTTCGCGCCGGGAAAGAAGGACAGGCTGATGTCCTTCAGGATCTGTCGCTTCGGCGGCACGGTCTTGCCGACGCGGTTCATGGTGTAGACGTACTGGGCCATGGCTCTCGCTGGGGAATCCTGGAAAGCGCGCGCTGGTGCGGCGCGAGAAACCCGTTATTGTCGCCGCATGGAGGACCGGACATGACGCCAAACCGCGCAGCCCCCCGCCCCACCGTACGCGAGGCCACCTTCGGCCTGCTGCGCGGCCTGGGGCTGACGACGATCTTCGGCAATCCGGGCTCGACCGAGCTGGCGATGCTGCTCGACTTCCCCGCCGACTTCCGCTACGTGCTCGGCCTGCAGGAATCGGTGGTCGTCGGCATGGCCGACGGCTACGCGCAGGCCACGCGCAACGCGGCTTTGGTCAACCTGCATTCCGCGGTCGGCGTCGGCCATGCGATGGGCGCGATCTTCACCGCCTACCGCAACCGCACGCCGCTGCTCATCACTGCCGGGCAGCAGGCACGCGGCATCCTGCCCTTCGACCCCTTCCTGTCGTCGATGCGCGCCACCGAGCTGCCGCAGCCCTACGTCAAGTGGGCGGTGGAGCCGGCGCGCGCCGCCGACGTGCCGCAGGCGATCGCGCGCGCCTACTACCTGTCGATGATGCCGCCGCGCGGCCCGGTGCTGGTGTCGGTGCCGGCCGACGACTGGAACATGCCCGCTTCTGCCCTGCAGCCGCGCCAGGTGAGCCGTGCGCTGCGCGCGGAGCCGGCGCTGATCGAAGGCATCGCCTCGAGCCTGGACGCGGCCGAGCACCCGGCCTTCGTCGTCGGCGCGGCGATCGACCGCGACGCCGCCTGGCACGCCACCGTGCAGCTGGCCGAAGCGCATCGCGCGCGCGTGTTCCATGCGCCGATGTCCGGGCGCTGCGGCTTCCCCAACGACCATGCCCTCTTCGCCGGCTACCTGCCGCCGATGCGCGAGCGCATCGTCGAAAGGCTGGCCGGCCACGACTACGTGCTGGCCATCGGCGCGCCGGTCTTCAGCTACCACGTCGAAGGATCGGGCCCGTTCCTGCCCGCCGGCACGCAGCTCGGCCAGCTGATCGACGACCCCGACATCGCCGCCTGGGCGCCGGTGGGCAGCGCCGCGCTGTGCAGCATCGGTCTGGGCCTGCAGGACCTGCTGGCGCTGTGCAAGCCGCCGCCGCGCGCCTGGCCCGCGGCGCGCGCGGCGACGTCACGCGCCGAGCCGCCGGCAGCGGGCGAGCGTTTGTCGGTGGCCTACGTGTTGCAGACGCTGGCCGAAGCGCGCCGCCCCGACAGCATCATCGTCGAGGAGGCGCCGAGCGCACGCCCGGTGATGCACGAGCGGCTGCCGATCCTGCAGCCCGAGACCTTCCACGAGATGTGCAGCGGCGGCCTGGGCTTCGGGCTGTCGGCGGCGATGGGCGTGGCGCTGGCCGAGCCGAAGCGGCGCGTGATCGCGCTGATCGGCGACGGCTCGGCGATGTACACGATCCAGTCGCTGTGGAACGCGGCGCAGCTCGAATTGCCGATAGCCATCCTGATCCTGAAGAACCGGCGCTATGCCGCGCTGCAGGACTTCGCGCCGCAGTTCGGCTTCGCGCGCGGCGCCAAGGTCGAAGGCAGCGACTTGCCGGACCTGGACTTCGTCGCGCTGGCCGCGGGCCAGGGCGTGGCCGGGCGCCGCGTCGAGACGGCGGCGCAGTTGCACGAGGCGCTGCCGCTGGCGCTGAATGCCGGCGCGCCGATGCTGCTGGAGATCGAGATCGCATAGCCATGGCAATTCCCGACTACCAAACATTGATGCTGCCCCTCCTTCGGCTCGTCGCTGACGGCGAGGAGTTTCGCTTCCGAGACGTGGTCGACGCACTAGCCCAAGAGTTCCGGATCACGCCGGAAGAACGGGGAGCCCTCCTGCCCAGCGGCTCGGCATTCCTGTTCGACAGCCGCGCGGGATGGGCCAGGACCTACTTGAAGCAGGCCGGTCTGCTCGAATCGCCGAAGCGCGGCGTGATACGGATCACCGAACGAGGAAGAACCACACTCGCCGGCGAACCGAGTCGAATCGATGTGAAGTTCCTCGATCGGTTTGCCGAGTTCCGCGACTTCAGAGCACGACGCCCAGAAGAGGGCCGCGTGGACAGAGCTTCTGGTGAAGTGACGCCACAAGCGGGACTGGAAATCGAGACACCCGAAGAGCGTCTGGCCACCGCCTATGCGACGCTTCGCGCCGACCTGCAGGCCAACCTGATCGATCAGGTGAAATCCGCGAGCCCCGCCTTCTTCGAAAGACTCGTCGTCGACCTGCTGCTCGCCATGGGCTATGGCGGCTCGCGCCAGGATGCCGGCCGCGCCATCGGCAAGAGCGGCGACGGTGGCATCGATGGAATCATCAAGGAAGACAAGCTCGGCCTCGACGCGATCTACCTCCAGGCCAAGCGCTGGGAGGGAGCGGTGGGCCGGCCCGAAGTGCAGAAGTTCGCCGGCGCATTGCAAGGTCATCGCGCGTCGAAGGGGGTCTTCATCACGACCTCGTCTTTCACCCGCGATGCGGAGGACTACGCCAATGCGATCAACACGAAGGTCATTCTGATCAACGGCGCGCTCCTGACCGAGCTGATGATCGACCACAACGTCGGCGTCGCCACGACGAGCACGTACCAAGTGAAGAAAGTCGACGCGGACTACTTCGAAGGGGAGTAGTCCGCGCTGCCAAGTGCGACCCTTATTCGTTGAATTCGAAGACCAAGGAAACAAACATGAGAAGCCGCTTAGCAAGCATTGCCCTCTTCGCCGCTGTCAGCGTCTTCGCCGGCAACGCGCTGGCCCAGGCCTGGCCGAGCAAGCCGCTGAAGATCATCGTCAACTTCCCGCCGGGCGGCGCGGCCGACCAGATCGCGCGCGCGGTCGGCGGCCCGCTGCACACGGCGCTGGGGCAGACGGTGGTGGTCGAGAACCGCGCCGGCTCCGGCGGCAACATCGGCGGCGAGGCCGTCGCCAAGTCGCCGCCCGACGGCTACACGCTGCTGATGAGCTCGGGCGGCATGGTCTCGGTCAACCCGCACATCTACGCGAAGATGAGCTTCGACCCGGCCAAGGACCTGGTGCCGGTGGCCGCCGCGGCGCGCGTGCTGGTGTTCCTGGTGGTGCGCAGCGAGAGCCCGATCAAGGACTACGCCGCCTTCATCGCCGACCTGAAGGCGCACCCCGGCCAGCGCAGCTTCGGCTCGCCGGGCAACGGCAGCTCGCCGCACCTGGCCACCGAGATGCTGAAGGCGCAGACCGGCACCTTCGCCGTGCACGTGCCTTATCGCGGCGCGGCGCCGGCGCTGAGCGACCTGCTCGGCGGCCAGCTCGACTTCCTGTTCGATCCCGGCATCGCGATACCGCACATCAAGGCCGGCAAGCTGCGCCTGCTGGCAGTGGGCAGCCCGCAGCGCGCACCGCTGTTCCCGGATGCGCCGACGCTGGACGAACTGGGGCTGAAGGGCTTCGATGCCGACACCGTATTCGGCTTTTACGCGCCGGCCGGCACGCCCGAGGCGGTGATCGCGCGGCCGAACACCGAGATCAACCGCATCCTCGGCACGCCGGCGCTGCAGGAGCGCATCCACGCGCTGGGCGGCGTGCCCGCGCCGATGAGCCCGGCGCAGTTCGCAGCCAAGGCAGCCGAGGATTCGAAGCGCTTCGGCGAGATCATCAAGGCGCGCAGGATCGTCGGCGATTGAGGAAGGAGCCGCCGGAACAGCTCTGATCCCGAGGCTTCAAGTCGGCAACCCGGCCTTCGTCGCGGCTGCCGTCGACAATCGGTGCGCCGCTTACCACCATCCGGCCATGGACACGATCGACCTCGAGCAGACCTTGCCCCAACCCTCGAGGGACTTCGTGGCCAAGCGCGTGCGCGACGGCGCCTATGCCGACACGGCCGAATACCTGCGCGACCTGGTGCGGCGCAGCCGCGAGGAGCAGGCAGGTACGCGCAACAGGGCGGCGCGGTCGATCAGGTGCAGGCGCGGCTGAAGGCCCTGCTTGCCGGCGCAGCGCCGGTCTCTGCCTCGATCCCTACGCTGCCTGGCGGATAGAATGCGGCCGTGCTTTGGCCTCCAGTCGCCACCGTCACGGTCGCTTCCGACACTTCTTGCCCTCGCCCTGCAGACTGGTGCGCCCGCCACGGGTTGCCGCAGGCCGCGAACCTGGCTCCGCACGGAGCCGTCCTTCCGACATGAACTTCAAAGAACTCGGCCTGGCCGAGCCCATCGTGCGCGCCGTGCACGAACACGGCTACGACGCGCCCACCCCCATCCAGGCAAAGGTGATCCCGACGATCCTGCAAGGCGCCGACGTGCTCGGCGGCGCGCAGACCGGCACCGGCAAGACGGCAGGCTTCACGCTGCCGATGCTGCAGCGGCTCATGGCGCACAAACCGGCGCACGAACCGGCGCACAAACCGGCGCGCGACGCGCGCGGCCGCATCCCGATCCGCGCGCTGATCCTCACCCCCACGCGCGAACTCGCCGCGCAGGTCGAAGAGAGCGTGCGCGTCTACGGCAAGCACAGCGGGCTGAGCAGCATGGTCATGTTCGGCGGCGTCGGCATGCAGCCGCAGATCGACAAGCTGCGGCGCGGCGTCGACATCCTGGTGGCCACACCGGGCCGCCTGCTCGACCACCACGGCCAGGGCACGCTGGAGCTGAAGCACGTGGAGATCTTCGTGCTCGACGAGGCCGACCGCATGCTCGACATGGGCTTCATCCACGACATCAAGAAGGTGCTGGCCGTGCTGCCGGCAAAGAAGCAGAGCCTGCTGTTCAGCGCCACCTTCAGCGACGAGATCAAGGCGCTGGCCGACCGGCTGCTGAACCAGCCGGTGCTGATCGAAGTGGCGCGGCGCAATTCCACCGCCGAACTGGTGGCGCAGAAGGTGCACCCGGTGTCGCGCGAGCGCAAGAAGGAGCTGCTGGCGCACCTGATCCGCGGCGGCAGCTGGCAGCAGGTGCTGGTGTTCACGCGCATGAAGCACGGCGCCAACCGGCTGGCCGAATACCTGAACGACCAGGGCATCAGCGCGATGGCCATCCACGGCAACAAGAGCCAGACCGCGCGCACCAAGGCGCTGGGCGACTTCAAGGCCGGCGAGCTGCGCGTGCTGGTGGCCACCGACATCGCCGCGCGCGGCATCGACATCGACCAGCTGCCGCACGTCGTCAACTACGAGCTGCCCAATGTGCCCGAGGACTACGTGCACCGCATCGGCCGCACCGGCCGCGCCGGCGCCACGGGCGAAGCCATTTCGCTGGTCTGCGTCGACGAGGACATCTTCCTGCGCGACATCGAAAAGCTGATCAAGCGCAGCATCCCGCGCGAGGTAGTGCCTGGCTTCGCGCCCGACCCGAACGAGAAGGCCGAGCCGATCGTGCTCGGCCGCATGACCATCGGCGTCGGCGGCACGCGGCGCAACGCGGGCGGGGGTGGCGGCGGTGGTGGTGGTGGGCGTGCTGCCGCGCCGCGTGGCGGCGCGGGCAGTGGCGGCAGCCGCGCCGGCGGTGGCGGCAGCCGCGCGGGCGGCAGCGCCTCCAGCGGACGCGGCTCGCCGGCCGCGCCGACCTCGCGCAGCGGGCCGCGCCCGGCAGGCAGCCCGGGCGGACGCGGCAACCCGGGCGGACGCGGACGCAGCGGCCGTTGAGCGTGCGGCAGCGCGCCGGCTCGGCCTGGAGCGTTGCGGAATGCTTCACAGGCTCCTGAGCAAATGTGGCTCCGCCACGTTGCTCATACTCCCCGCGGGCGGCGGGCGGCAAGGCCGGCCTGGGGGCGCGCTCAGCCCGGCGCGCCCTCGTCCAAGGCCATGACCACGCGCACCACGCCGTCTTCGATGCGCCGGGTCTGCGGCAGGCCGCTGCGCTCGAACACCTTGAGCATCGGCAGATTGCCGGGCAGCACTTCGGCTTCGAAGCGGCGCAGGCCGCGCTCGCGGCCGATCTGCGTCAGCAGCCGCATGAACAGCCCCGACAGCCCCTGGCCCTGGTAGTCCTCTTCGACGGTGAACGACAGCTCCGCGGACAGCGGCGCGCCGGGCCGGTCGAGCACCGTGTAGGCGCCGCCGCCGATGATGACTTCGTCGCCGCCTTCGGCCAGCGTCGCCACCAGCGCCAGCGCATGCACGAAGTCGCTGGTATCGATGCGTGCCAGGTCGCCCTCGTTCAGCTCGCGCTTGGCGGCGAAGAAGCGCGTGTAGATGGTCTGCGGCTCGAGCTTGCCGAACGCGGCAACGAGGCGCTCGCGGTCGTCGTGCCGGACCGGGCGGATCCGCACCGGCGTGCCGTCGCGCAGCCGCGCCTCGTGACGGAAGGACGCCGGATCGAAAGTCTGCTGGGGAGCTTCGTTCATGGCCGCCATTCTTGCCTGTGCCGCGCCGCGCTTCAAGACAGCGCCGTGACTTCGAACAAGTGGTGCCCCCAGGGCGGCAGGTCCAGGTACAGGCCGCGCGCCGCCAGGTCGTCGCCGCCGCGCTCGTAGATCGCGCCGCCGAGCAGGTCGCGAAAGCGCTGGCTGCGCCCGGCCGGCACGGCGCCGGGCAGGCGCACGAAGCACTGCCCGGGCTGCGGCGCGTAGTTCACCGCGGCACACAGCCAGGCCGCAACCTCACCTTCGCCCTCACGCTGCCAGCGCCAGGCGATGAACTGCGCGTGGCTGGGGTTGCCGTCCCAGGCCTGCGCGCAGTCGAGCAGCGACCAGTCGCCGCCGCGCAGCGCCGCATGGCGCAGGGCGCCCAGCAGCGCGTCGTAGCACGCAGCGATGCGGGCATCCACCGGCTCCTGCGGCGCGCGCACCAGGTGCGGCGAGACGCGCACGCGCGCGCCTTCGAACTGCCCCTGCTGGAAGAAGCGCAACCCCGGCGTCGTGTACGTGATCAACGCCGCCGCGGCGTGCACCTCGGGCGCGAACGCCGCCGCGGCGCGCGCCTCGTCGTGGTTCTCGAGGAAGCGCGCCATGTGCCGCTGATAGTCGGGCGCGGCGCACAGATGCTCGCGCACCGGCGCGGCGTGCAGCGCGCGCAGCCGGTCGTAGAGCCGCTTGTCGTAGGCGTAGTCGAAGCCCTGCTGCAGCAGCGTCCATTCCAGGTCCCAGTAGACCTCGGCCATGAAGCAGAACTCGGGCTGCAGGTGGCGCACCGCAGCGATGGCCTTGGGCCAGAAGGGCTCGCAGCGGCGGCCCCAGGTGCGCTCGAAGACTTCGGGCAGCAGCAGCATCGCCATGTCGCAGCGCAGGCCGTCGCACTGCCCGGCGATGCGCTGCAGCTCGACGATGAGCGCCTGCTGCAGTTGCGCCTTGGCATGGTTCAGCTGCAGCGTGTCGGGCCAGCCGTCGAAGTACGGGTCGCGGCCGTGGGCGAGCACGCGCGACGCGCCGCCGCTGCGCAGCCGGCACCAGTTCTGCGGCGCATCGGCCAGCTCGGCGGCGCTGCCCTGGATGAAGAAGTCCGGGTGCGCATCGACCCACGCATGGTCGAGCGCCACGTGGTTGGGCACGAAGTCGAGCATCAGCTTCAGGCCGCGCCGGCGCAGCCGCTCGCGCAGCCGCGCCAATGCCGCATCGCCGCCGAGTTCGGCGCCGACGCGGTAGTCGCGGACGGCGAAGCCGGAGCCGGCGATGTCGCATTCATGCAGGTCGGGCAGCGTGTGCTGGAACTCGCGCCGCCAGTCGGCGTTGGTGCGCGCCACGCGCCGCCCGG
The DNA here is from genome assembly GCA_036724445.1 of Rubrivivax sp. GTDB lineage: Bacteria > Pseudomonadota > Gammaproteobacteria > Burkholderiales > Burkholderiaceae_C > Rubrivivax. The sequence continues at coordinate 41,363 of DAIMFR010000011.1, forward strand.
CCGGCCCCGTCTGCCACACGCTCAGCAGCCAGACCCAGCCGAAGCCCTGCGCCGCCAGCCGGTCGAGCTCGGCGTCGCTGAAATCGTCGAGCGTGGCCGGCCGGCCGAGGGCGCGCGACAGCTCGGTGAGCCGCACGCGCGTGTTGATCTGCAGCAGCGCCGGGCCGCTCATGACGCCGCCGTGCGCATGGCCGTGAACAGCGCCGTCTCCGCGCCCGGCGTCAGCAGCAGCTCGGGCGTCAGCAGCGCATTGGCCTGCAGGATGCGCGCGACGCAGCCGGTCCAGCCGGTCTGGTGGCTGGCGCCCAGGCCGGCGCCGCTGTCGCCGTGGAAATACTCGTGGAACAGCAGCAGTTCGCGCCAATGCGGGTCGTCGCGGAACGGGTGCGCGCCGCCCAGCGCCGGGCGCGCGCCGGTGGCGTCCTTCAGGAACAGCCGCGCCAGCCGCTCGCCCAGCTCCTTGGCCACTTCGAGCAGCGTCATCAGCGTGCCCGAGCCGGTCGGGCATTCGACCTTGAAGTCCTCGCCGTAGTACGCATACAGCCGCAGCAGCGTGGTGTAGAGCAGGTAGTTGATCGGCATCCACACCGGGCCGCGCCAGTTGGAGTTGCCGCCGAACATGCCGCTGTCGGAATCGCCGGGCACGTAGGCCACGCGGTAGTCCTGCCCGGCATGCTGGAACACGTAAGGGTGTTCCAGGTGATGGCGCGACAGCGCGCGGATGCCGTGCGGGCTGAAGAACTCGTCCTCGTCGAGCATGCGCGCCAGGATGCGCCGCAGCTTGCGCTCGTCGACGATGGCCAGCATGCGCCGGTTGGCCACGCCGGGCAGCGTCGGCAGGTGCACGGTGGCCACCAGCTCGGGGTGGCGGCGGCCGAAGGCCCTGGCACGCGCGCGGAAGTTCGGCAGCTTGTCGAGGATGTCCTCCTCGAACACCGCCATGCCGGCCAGCGGCAGCAGGCCGACGATCGAGCGCACCTTCAGCCGCACAGCGCCGCCGTCGGGCAGGCGCAGCACGTCGTAGAAGAAGCCGTCCTCTTCGTCCCACATCTCGTCGCGGCGATCGCCCATGCGGTCGAGCGCGCCGGCGATGAACAGCGTGTGCTGGAAGAACTTCTCGACGAACTCCTCGTACAGCGGCTCGTGCAGCGCCAGCTCGACCGCGATGCGCAGCATCTGCTGGCTGAAGAACACCATCCACGCGGTGCCGTCGGCCTGGTCCAGCCAGCCGCCGGTGGGCAGCGGCGCCGAGCGGTCGAACACGCCGATGTTGTCCAGCCCGAGGAAGCCGCCTTCGAAGACGTTGGCGCCGGCGCGGTCCTTGCGGTTGACCCACCAGGTGAAGTTGATCAGCAGCTTGGAGAAGGCGTACTTCAGGAATTCGACGTCGCCCCGGCCGCCGCGCCGCTCCTTGTCCATCTGGTACAGCTGGAAGGTGGCCCAGGCATGCACCGGCGGGTTGACGTCGCCGAAGTTCCATTCGTAGGCCGGCAGCTGGCCGTTGGGGTGCAGGTAGTCGTTGCGCAGCATCAGGTCGAGCTGCTGCTTGGCGAAGTCGGGGTCGACCATGCCCAGCGGGATCATGTGGAAGGCCAGGTCCCAGGCCGCATACCACGGGTACTCCCACTTGTCGGGCATCGAGATGATGTCGTCGTTGACCATGTGCGACCAGTCGGCGTTGCGCACGCGCCGCCGCTGCTCCCGCGGCAGATCCGCACCGGCGCCGTGCTCGTCCAGCCACAGCTCGAGGTCGTAATAGAAGTACTGCTTGGTCCACAGCATGCCGGCCAGCGCCTGGCGCAGCACGTTGGCACGGTCGGCGTCGCGCGCCACCGCCGGCGGCGTGATCGAGGCATAGAAGGCGTCGGCCTCGGCCAGGCGCTGCGCGAACACGGCGTCGAAGTCGGCGAAGGCGTCCTCGCCGGCCTCAGGCGCCCGTGCGCGCAGCCGCAGCCGCAGCGTCTGCGTCGCGCCGGCGGCGATCTGCAGCACATGGTGCGACGCCATCTTGGTGCCGCGGCGCGCCGGATTCACGGCCGCGGCCTCGCCGTCGACGACGCAGCGGTGGAACGCATCCTTGACGTAGGGCGAAGCGTTGGCCTTGCCCCACAGCCGCGCCTGATTGCTTTCGTTGTCGGTGAACAGCAGCGGCACGTCGGCATCGAGGTGCAGGTGGTAGTCGGCCAGCGACTCCTGGAACAGCGGGTCGGTGTGATGCGCGCGCACCACCGGCCGGCCCGGGCGCTCGAGCACGCTCAGCTCGGGCTTCGAGCCGCCGCCCGGCTGCGACCAGGTGTTGCGGAACCACAGCGTCGGCAGCAGGTGCAGCGGCGCCGCGTCGGGCCCGCGGTTGGCGGCGCTGATGCGCACCAGCAGGTCTTCGGGCGCGGCCTTCGCGTATTCGACGCAGACGTCGAAGTAGCGCCCCTCGTCGAACACGCCGGTGTCGAGCAGTTCGTACTCGGCCTCGTGCTTGCCGCGCTGGCGGTTGGTGTCGACCAGGTCGCTGTACGGATAGGCCGCCTGCGGGTACTTGTACAGCGTCTTCATGTACGAGTGCGTGGGCGTGCTGTCGAGGTAGAAGTAGACCTCCTTCACGTCCTCGCCGTGGTTGCCCTCGCCGTTCGCCAGGCCGAAGGCGCGCTCCTTCAGGATCGGGTCGCGGCCGTTCCACAGCGCCAGCGCGAAGCACAGCACCTGGTGGTCGTCGCTGACGCCGGCCAGGCCGTCCTCGCCCCAGCGGTAGGCGCGCGAACGCGCCTGGTCGTGGCTGAAGTGGTTCCAGGCGTCGCCATCGGCGCTGTAGTCCTCGCGCACCGTGCCCCACTGGCGCTCGCTCAGGTACGGGCCCCACTTCTTCCAGGGCTGCTCGCGCCGCCGCGCCTGCTCCAGGCGGGTCCGTTCGGCATCGTGACTCATGACGCTTGCTCCCTGCAACTGCAACTGCAACGAAAACGCCTGGGCGCAGCGGCGAAGCGGCCGGGCATCGGCGGCTCAGCGCACCGCCAGCGGCGGCGCCGCGTCGAAGCCGCCGCCCAGCGCCAGATGGAGGTTGGTGCGCTGCGCCAGCGCGTCGGCCTGCACGCGCAGCCGCGCGGCACGCGCGGCATACAGCGCCAGCTGGCGCTGCTCGACCACGCGCAGGTCGACCTTGCCGACGCGGTACTGCACCAGCGCCAGTTCGAACGCGCGCTCGTTGTCGGCAACGTTGCGCGCGAGGATCGCGTCGCGCTCGCGCAGCGCGATGTCGGCGGCCAGCGCGTTCTCGACCTCGCCGAACGAGCGCTGCGCGATGCGCGCGTACTCGGCCATCGCCTGCTTCTGCTCGGCGTCGCGCACCTCGACCTGCGCGCGCAGCGCGCCGCCCTGGTACAGCGGCGCGAACAGGTTGGCGCCGAAGCCGTAGCCGGGGTTGCTGCGATCCTTCAGCACGAGCACGTCGCTGGAAATCGCGCTGATGCCTGCGGTCAGGCTGATGCGCGGCAGTTGCGCCGCCTTGGCTTCGCCGACGCGGTTGAAGGCGGCGGCGACGCGGCGCTCGGCGGCGACGACGTCGGGCCGGCGCTCGAGCAGGTCGGACGGCAGGCCGGCCGGCACCGGTGCCGGCAGCGGCGACAAGCGCTGGGCCACCGCGATGTCGGCGCCGGGATAGCGGCCGAGCAGCAGTTCGAGCGCGCGCAGCGCCTCGGCGCGCGACTGCTGCAGCTGGCGCAGCCGGTCGCGGCTGCTGCCGACGTTGGCCGCCGCCTCGGCCAGGGCCTGCTCGTCGCCGGCGCCGACGCGCAGCCGCTCGCCCGCCAGCCGCTGCAGTTCCTCGGCCGCACGCAGCGCCTCCTGCGCCAGCGCGCTTTGCAGGCCCGCCTCGATGGCCAGGAACCAGGCCTTGGCCACCATCGCCGCCAGCGACTGGCGCGCGTAGCGGTAGTCCGCCTGCACGGCCTCGGATTGCGCCTGGGCCGCCGCTTCGCCGTAGCGCAGCCGGCCCCAGACGTCGAGCTCGAGCGACGCGTTCAGGAAGACCGCGTTGAGCCCGCCGCCGCCGCCGCTCTTGCCGCTGTAGACGCCGGCGACGCCGACGCTGGGCAGCAGCGGGCTGCTCGCCACCTGCAGCATGCCGGCCGCCTGCTCGACGCGCGCCGCCGCGATCTGCAGGTCGGCGTTGTGCGCCAGCGCCTCGGCGACCAATGCCGTCAGCGGCGGGTCGGCGAAGCTCGCGAGCCAGTCCGCCGGCACCGGCGCCGGCGCGTCGCCGCCGGCCCGCCACTGCGGCGGCAGCTGCGTGTGCGCCAGCGTGTCGCGCTGCAGTTCGGCCGGCGACGGCGGGCTCTTCAGCGCGCAGCCCGCCAGCAGCGCCACGACCAGGGGGGCAAGGACGCGGCGCATCAGTGCAGCTTCAAGACCAGGTAGTCGGTGATCGAGCCGATGCGCAGGATCACCATGCGCACCAGGTGCAAGGCCGCCACGTGGTCGGTGTAGATCGCGCCGTGGCCGGTGGCGCCCGCGGCCAGGAACAGCTCGCGGTCCTTGTCGTCGACGATCAGCTTGACCGGAAAGCGCCCCGGCGCCTGCGGGTAGACCCCCGTCTGCGGCACCTGCCCCGATTGCAGCAGCTGCCCCTGGCCCTGCGCCCAGACGATCGAATCGACGCTGGCGCCGATGACCCGCCCCGGATAGGTGTTGATGGCGAACTCGGCGCGGTTGCCGGGCTCGACCCAGACCAGCTCGTTCTGCGCGTACAGCGCGATCACCTGCAGTTCCTCTTCGACGAAGCTCATCGCCGGCGCCAGCGGCATCGAGACCACGTAGGAGCCCGGGCGCAACTGCACATTGATCGCATAACCGTCGGCCGGCGCGTAGACCGTGGTCTGGTCGAGGTTCCACTGCGCGTTGGCGACATCGGCACGCGCCGAATCGACCTGCGCCTTGGTGGTGGCCAGCTGCGCGCGCGCCGCGGCGACGCTCGCCTGCTCGCCGTTGACGCGGCCCGACAGCTTCTGCGCCACCTGCGCCTCGTCGGCGCGGGATTTGGCCAGCTGCGCCTCGAGCTCGACCAGGTTGGCTTCGGCCTGCTCGAGCGCGAAGCGGTCGCCGGCGCCGGCAGCCACCAGCTCGCGGTTCTGCTGCACGCGCAGCCGCGCCAGCTCGACGCGCGGCTGCAAGGCGCGCACCTGCGCGCTGGCCGAGTTCAACTGCTCCTGCAACTGGCGCGCACCGGCACCGGCGTCGACCAGGTTCGCGCCCGCGGTGGCGAACTGCGCCTCGGCCGCGCCCAACTTCGCTTGCGCCAGGTTCAGGTCGTTCTGATAGGGCGTGGCGTCGATGCGGAACAGCAGCTGGCCCTTCTTCACCAGCCGGTTCGGCTCGACCGGCACCTCGATCACGCGCCCGCGCACCTGCGGCAGGATCTGCACCACGTACTTGAAGACGCGCACGTCGCTGCTCGACGGCGCCACCACGTTCAGCGTCAGGATCATCGCCGTCAGGCCGACGATCGGGATGATGACGACGATGACCTGCGAGGTGATGTTCCACGGCAGCCACTTCAGCTTGATGAAGATCAGCCAGACGAAGAAGCCGTAGATCGCCAGCAGCAGCGCTTCCATCAGGCGGCTCCCTGCGGCTGGTCGACCACCGCCACCGGCGCGGCGGCGATGCGCTCGCGCGCCTGCCGCTGCTCGGCCGACAGCGCGCCGCGCGCGGCGATGGCGTCGAGTTCTTCCAGCAGGTGCTGGCGCTCGCGCGGGCCGATCTCGCCGGCCTCGGCGCGCTCGGCCATGTGCACGAAGTATTCGTCGTGCTTCTCGGTGCCGAAGGCCATGCGGTGCATCACCGGCTTGGTGTAGGCCCACAGCCAGGCGATCGGCCACAGCAGCCCGCCGAAGACCAGCGACAGCAGGCACAGCACCTGGATCGCGTCCTTCTGCGGATGGTGGCGCTTGTGCGCGATCTTCTCCGGCAGCACGTGCACCATCCAGAACAGCACGATGGCCGCGATCGGCATGACGACGATGACGAACCAGGCGATGCCCCAGGCGGCGCTGTCCATCAGCGCCGGCGGCAGGAACGAGGCATGGGCGGCCGCAGGCACGGCCAGTGCGGCCGCGGCGAGGGCGGCGCGCAGCCTCCCGTGCGCGGGGGCCGTGTTGAACTTCCACCGAAGAGACATATGGCTGCGGACTCCTCTGTCTGTGCGCTTCATCTTTGCGTTTCAGTTTGCCACGCCGCCAGGCCCGAACGCCGCTCAATGCCGCTCAATGCCGCTCAGCGCCGCCCGCGCGGCATCGCCGCCGGGCGCGGTGCCGGCATCGGCCGCGCGGCGATGGGCTGCGCAGGCCGTGCCGGCGGCGGCGTGGCGATCGGATGGGCCGGCCGCGGCGGCGGTGGTCCGATGTCCGACGGCGGGTCGATGCAGCAGCCGCCCCAGTACCAGGGGTCGTCGTAGTAGCCGACACCGCCGTAGAAGTCCATGCCGACGCTCGTGCTGCTGCAGGCGCCGAGCGCCAGGCCGGCGGCGAGCACCGCGGTGCGCAGCCAGGCGCGCCGCGTCATGAGCCCGCCTCCTTCGCCTGCGCCGCCCACCAGTCGACCAGGCCGGTGACGCCGCCGTGCGGGTCGGCGATCACCGCCAGCTGGCCGTGCAGCCACTGCGGGCGCGGCGGCAGCACGACCCGCCCGCCGGCCGCGAGCGCACGCCGCAGCGCGGCCGCCAGACCGTCGACCAGGATGTAGGGCAGCCAGCCCGGGCCGCTGACGCCCGCCGGCAGCGCGGCGACACCGGCGCGTGCGATGCCCTGGCTGCTCAGGATGCGGCGCCGCGGCAGCACGCCGGCTTCGTTCTCGCTGAGGTCGTAGCCGATCAATGCGGCGTAGAAGGCCGCGGCCTGCGCCGGATCCGGCGTCAGCAGGTCCAGCCAGAACACCTCGCCTTCGGACACCGGGCCGTCCGGCGGGTCGCCGCCGCTGGCCGCCAGCACGCCGAACACCGCGCCCTGCGGGTCGCGGAACAGCGCATGCGTGCCGCGCCCCGGCACCTCGGCCGGCGCCACCAGCTCCTGGCCTCCCAGTTGCGGCACCAGGCGGGCGCTGCGCTGCGCATCGGGCACCGAGATCAGCGACAGCCAGCGCGAGCCCACCGGCGCCTGCGGCGGCCGCGCCTGGCGCAACACGCCGCCGACGCGGCCGTCGTCGTTCTCGATCAGCGTGTAGCCGGCGTTCGCATCCGGCACCCGCCGGAAACGCCAGCCGAACACCGAGCCGTAGAAGGCGCGCGCACTATCCGGGTCGTCGGTCGCCAGGTCGAACCAGACGAAGCGGCCCGGATGGCGCTGTCCGGGCTGCCCGAGCGGGCCCGGCGCCAGCCCCTGCGCCGCAGCCGAGGCGCTGGCGAATGCGGCAACGAGGAAGTGGCGGCGGTCGATGCTCATGCTGCCGGAAGGATCATCGGCGCGCATTCTGCGGCAAGCGGCCGACGGGCGCCGGCTGCTGCAGGGCGCGCAGCCGGTCGAGGTTTACGAGCAGGCGTTGCGCAGCGTCGCGGCGCAGGCGGCCGCCTGAGGGCCGTTGCGCGTTCCAACGCAAGTCCCATCGTCTGCTGGCCAGAGTCGTGCCCGCAGCTCTGCCCGCGGGCCGCTGCCGTGTTGCCTCTCCCGATCGGGAGAGGCGCGTCGAGCTTGCTTTGGCGACGATGGCTGCTCGGGCATCTTTTACACAGGAGGCGAGCGTGAAGCTTTTCAAGTCTTATGCGGCCAAGTCCGTACTGCTGGCTGCTTCCCTGGTCTTGGGTGCGACGCCGTTCAAGGCAGAGGCCCTGAAACCCGTCGATGGGCCCGGCCAGCATGTCGTTGGCCACGCCCGCGTCAAGATCGAGCTCACCAGTTCCCTGGGCATGCCACGCGCGATCGACGTCGAGCTCTGGTATCCGGCCGACCGGGGGAAATGGAAGGACGCCAGTTCGACCGTGTATCGCTCGCGGCTGTGGGGAGTGCCGCTGAACGCGAACTTCGACGCGCTCTCTTCCGAGACGGTGTCCGGGCTGGCTCGCGACGTGGGGATCAAGAAGGGGGGACGCTTCCCGCTTGTCATTCACTCCCATGGCAACAACAACCAGCCATTCGACTGGGCACAGATTCTCGAGTCGGTGGCGGGCCATGGCTATGTCGTCGCGGCTCCGTGGCATACCAATAACACGTTCGACGACCTGAGGGTCGACCAATTCAACTGGCAAACCGGCGGCAACCTCGCCTGCCTGACCGGGTTGCCCGGGCCGTGCATGGACGCCAATGGCGGACGGACCATCGCCGATCGTGTACTCGACCTCAAGGCCATCGCAGACGGCCTCGGCGCGCACCTTGGCGGCCATGTCGACAGCTCCAGGATCGCCGTCGTCGGCTACTCGAGAGGCGGTGCAACTGCCATGGCGGCGGCCGGCGGCAGCGCGGTCTACGGCATCACCGCGATGGACAGCCGCCTCAAGGGGATCTTCAGCTGGTCGGCAGGTCTCGCGCCGGTCGTGCTCCCGATCGACCTCAACAAGGTGGAGCTGCCGGCGGTTCTGGTGACGTCGAGCGGCGACGCAGGCGTGCCCGCTGCGCTGCTGAAGCAGTACTACGACTCGATGCCAAGCAAGAACAAGGGGCTCTACCAGCTCGACAACGCGGTGCATCTGTCGGGTGGTTCGAACTTCTGCAACGAGATGCAGGCAGCCGCTGCCATCGCACAGGCGAATCCTCGTGCGTTCATGGAGTACCCTTTCTTGGCAATGTTGTTCCTCTATCCCTATGCGGGCACGGCGTACGACTATTGCGACTACTCGCATTTCACTACGCCGACGGATGTCACCGCTTTCGTCCAGGCCTACGCGGGGACCCTGCCGACGCCGGAGAGCGTCCCGAACAAGTTGAGCACTCACGATGTCGTGCGCGCAACGCAAAGACTGCTGCTGACGTTTCTCGACAACGTCTTGAGCCACAACGGCAAGACCAAGTTCTGGAAAGAAGGCTTCCTGGACCCGGAATACGCACTGGAGAACGAGCCGGCCCTGCTCACGGCGGAAGCTTCCTTTTTGCCGAAGAAGGTGGCCAAGGAACGGTACAAGACCAAGCAGCACGGCTCTTCGAGCGCCGACATCATGAGCCCCTGAGTTCGTTGAACTGCGCAGGACCTCCGGCACGGCACCGCATGCCGGAGGTTCTGCCGTGTGGCGGAGATCCGGCAGGAGAAGCTTCCCGCCTTCAGTGGAGGTCGAGCACGCCGCTGCGCGTGACGAGCCGCGCCAGCCCCGACTGGCGGCGCACACCGGTCTTCGCGAAGATGCTCTTCAGGTGCGCGTGCACGGTGCCCGCGCCGATGCCCAGCGCCTCGGCCGCCTCCGGGCCGCTGCAGCCTTGCGCGACCCGCAGCGCCACGCGCGCCTCGGTCGGCGTCAGGCCGAACAGCGCCTGCAGCCGTGTGGCCGCCTGCGGCGGCGGTACGAGCCGCTCGTCGCTGTCGGCCACGACCAGCATCGCCACCGCCCGCCCGGGCAATGGCAGTGCAAGCGCACGCCCGCGGATCGGCGTCACCAGCACCGTCAGCGGCGGACGGCCGGACGGGCGCGCGAGCGCGACGGCGTCCGGGCCGCGCGGTACCCCGCCTTCAACGGCGACGGCGGCTTCGCCGACCAGACGGTGCAGCGCGCGGGTATCGGCGGGACGCGCGGCACGCAGCACGCCGTCGCCTGCGCGCAGACCGTCGCCCTCCTCGAGCAGACGTTCGGCGCGGCCGTTGGCGAACACGATGCACGCGTCGGCCGCCAGGAGCAGCGCGGCATGCGGCATCGCGTCCATGGCCGCGGCCAAGCCCTGCGCCATGCCGACGGCGGCGTTCAGGCATTGGGTGGCGGCAGCCGCGCGGCGCAGGAACGGGGCGAGCGCGCCGAGCAATTCGACCGCGCCGCGCGGTGCGTCGCCGTCGACTCCGTTGAAGCCGAGCGACACACCGGCGACGTCGAATCCATCGCCGAGCTGCAGGTTCAGGGCCGTCATCGTGCGAATGCCTTGCGGTCGCACGACATCGGCGTAGAACGCCGTCCCTACCAGCGCGCGGCGTCCGACGAGGGCCTCGCTGTCGAACGCGCCGGCGCCGCGCCATGCCGCGCCCGCACGGGTCCATGGGTTGTCCTGATAGCGCTCGCTGAAGAGCTGCGTGATGTCGGGATCGAAACCGCTGTTGAGCACGAAGCTGCGCTCCGGTCGCGTCAGCGAGCAGCCATACATCAAGCCGCCCATGCCGCCGCAGGTGTCGGCCAGTGCCTGCACCAGGGCCGGCCAACGCTGGGCATCGAGCGCGGCGTCCATCGTCTGCAGCGCCAGGTTCCGGAACGCGGCTTCGGAGATCGCGGCCATGGCAGCCTCCCCATGTTCGGGACGAGTATGCGCGTCACGCAGTGATCTCACAATCACCCTGCACGCCATCCCATGGGGGCTCTCGCGAGCGTCGGCCCGGCAAGCCGGTGGCCCGCGGCGATCGTGAGCCTTCACGGTGCCGCTTGCCGCGAGCGCAGGGCACAGCACAATGCGGGTGCATGACACCGCTGCGTTCGAGTTGGGGTGCCGGCGCCTCGGCATTGCTGCTGGCCGCTGCGGCCGTGGCGCAGCCGCAGGGCAGTTCGTCCACTGGCCCGGCCGAGTCGCCGGCACTGCGCCACTCGCGCTTCATCGACCCCGACGACGGCCAGCTGGACCTGAGCTGGTTCCTGGAGAACCCGCGCGGCTTCCTGCCGATACCGATCATCGTCACCGAACCGGCGGTCGGTTACGGCGGCGGCCTGGCCGGCATGTTCCTGCGCCCGCGGCACGAAGCCGGCGAGGAAGGCTGGGCGCGGCCCGACATCTCCGGCCTCGGCGCCTTCGGCACCCAGAACGGCACCTGGGGCGCCTTCGGGGGCGACGCCAGCCTGTGGCTCGACGGCCGGCTGAAGACGCTGGTCGGTGCCGGCCTCGGCCGCGTCAATCTCGACTTCTACGGCGCGGGGCTGAACCTGCCGGTGCTCGACCGGGGCATCCGCTATTCGCTGCAGTTCAGCGGCGCGGTGGCCCAGGCCAGCTGGCAGCTGGCGCCGAAGTCGCCGTGGTGGTTGGGGCTGCGCTACGTGTACGCCAGCGTCGACCCGCAGCTGCGCGAGGACGCGGTCTTCCCCGGGCTGGCCGACGCGGTGCGCACGAGCATCTCGGCACCCACGGCGGTCCTCGAATACGACAGCCGAGACAACGTGTTCACGCCCACGCAGGGCATCTATGCCGAGACCTCGTACCTGGCCTCGCGCGAGGCGTTGGGTGCCAGCGACGACTTCGCCCGCTTTCAGCAACTGCTCACCGGCTGGCTGCCGCTGGGGCCGCGCTGGACGCTGGGGGCGCGCGGCAACTATGCGTGGTCCTCGTCGGGCACGCCGTTCTTCCTGCGGCCGTTCATCGTGCTGCGCGGTGTGCCTGCCGTGCGCTACCAGGGCGACCAGGCGGTGTCGGCCGAGGCCGAGCTGCGCTGGCACTTCTTCGAGCGCTGGAGCATCGTCGGCTTCGGCGGCGCGGGCGCCGCGCGCACCGAGCGCCGCTTCGACACGCTGAATCAGAGCGTGGGCAGCGGCGGCTTCGGCTTGCGCTACGAGTTGGCGCGCAAGTTCGGCCTCAATGCCGGCATCGACGTGGCTCACAGCCCCGGCACCACCGCCGTCTACTTTGTCATCGGCAATGCCTGGTTTCGGCCCTGAGTTCATTCCGGCTTGAAGCCCACCGACTGCAGCACCGCGCCGACGCGCTCGTAGTCGGCCTTCAGCGCCGCGCCCAGCTGCTCCGGCGTGCGCGGCTGGCCGGGCTCGAAGCCCAGTTCCTGCAGCCGCTCGCGCACCATCGGCTGCTGCAGCGCCTTCAGCGCCGCCTCGCGGATCTGCGCCTGCAGCGGCGCCGGCATGTCCGGCTTGACCCACAGGCCCATCCAGCCGATGGCTTCGAGCTGCGGATAGCCCAGCTCGCTGAAGGTCGGCACCTCGGGCAGCAGCGGCGAGCGCTTCGGCGTGCTCACCGCGAAGGCCTTGATCTTGCCGCCCTTGATCAGCGGGATCGAGGTGGCCATGCCGTCGAACATCAGCTGCACGTGGCCGCCCATCAGATCCTGCAGCGCGGGCGTCGAGCCCTTGTAGCCGACGTGCGTCATGTCGATGCCGGCGGCCTGGTTCAGCTGCAGCCCCATCACGTGCGACAGCGTGCCCGGCGTGTAGGAGGCGAAGTTCACCTTGCCCGGATTCGCCTTCACGTAGGCGATGACTTCGGGCAGCGTCTTCGCCGGCAATTGCAGGTTGCCGACCATCACCAGTCCGCCGCGTGAAATCTCGGCCAGCGGCTTGATCTGGTTGCCGACGTTCGCCGCCGCCTTGACGATGTGCGGGATCTCGCTGACCAGCGAGTTCACGCCCACCAGCAGCACCGTGCCGTCGCGCGGCGCCTGGTTCAGCTCGTTGACCGCGATCATGCCGCCGGCGCCGGGCTTGGACTCGACGATCACGGTCTGTCCGGTCTGCTGGTGCAGGCTGTCGGCGAGCAGCCGCGCCACGATGTCGGCGGTGGCGCCGGCCGGGCCGGCGGCGACGATGCGCACCGGCTTCGTCGTCCACGCGCCCTGCGCGGTCTGCGCCTGTGCGGCGGGGGCACCCAGCAGCGCCAGCGCGGCGGCGCTCAGCAGCGTGGGCAGGAATTGGCGGCGGTTCATCATCGGTCCTCGAGAGATGGCATTCAGTGGGTCCAGTGCAGCAGCGCCAGCACCAGCGCCGCCAGGAAAATGGTTTCGCCGAACATCAGCAGCACCGGCTTGATGCCCACCGTGACCAGCTCCGCGAGCTGCGTCTTCATGCCGATGCCGGCGATCGAGGCCACCAGGCACCAGCGCGAAAACTCGCTGCCGCCCTGCGTCAGCGCCTGCGGCAGCCAGCCGGTGCTGTTGACCGCGACCAGCAGCGCGAAGCCGACCGCGAACCACGGCAGCAGCGGCGGACGCGGGCCGGCGCTTGCGGCGGCGTCGTGGTGGCGGGCGCGCACCAGCAGCACCGCAAAGACGATCACCGGCACGAGCATCGCCACGCGCATCAGCTTGACGAAGGTGGCCACGTCGCCGGTCTCCTTCGACAGGCTGTAGCCGGCGCCGACCACCTGCGCCACGTCGTGGATCGTGGCGCCGAGAAAAATGCCGGCCAGGCGTGCATCCAGGCCGAAGGCCTGCGCCAGCATCGGGTAGACGATCATCGCCAGCGTCGACAGCGCCGACACGCCGATCACCGTGAACAGCGTCGCCCGCTCCTTCAGCGGGTGGTTCGGCAGCGCCGCGGCCAGCGCCAGCGCGGCCGAGGCGCCGCAGATCGCCGTGGCGCCGCCGCTGAGCAGGCCGAACAGCGTCTGGAAGCCCATCAGCCGCGCCGCGAGCATCGACACCGCGATCGTCAGCGCGACCGAAAAGACGACGATGGCCACCGGCTGCCAGCCCAGCTCGACGATCTGGCCGAGCGTGATGCGCAGGCCCAGCAGCGCGACGCCGATGCGCAGCAGCTGCTTCGCGCTGAACTCGATGCCGGGCCTGCAGGCCCCTTCCCCCGAGAGGAAGTTCATGGCCATGCCGAGCAGCAGCGCGAACAGCATCACCGGCGCGCCGTAGTGCTCGGACAGGAAGGTCGCCGCCGCGGCCACGACGGCGCAGGCGAGCACGCCGGGAAAGAGCTTGCGGGCCTGCGTCTGCGCCTCGCCGGCGCGCAGCGTCAGCACCTCCATGGCGGTCTCAGGCCAGCGCGGCGCGCGGCGCGGCCGCGGCTTCGGGCAATTCGGCGGCACGCGCCTTGTCGGCCTCGTAGCTGCGCGCGGCCAGCACGAAGGCGGCCGCGGCCAGCACGCTGGCCAGCGGCACCGCGGTCAACGCCGGCTGCAGGCCGATGGCGTCGGACAGGATGCCGACGAGAAAGGGGCCGGCCGCCAGGCCGAACAGGTTCTGGAACAGGGCCAGCACCGACGAGCCGGTGGCGCGCACGCCGGGGTGGATGACGTCGATGACGATGGCCGACACCGGGCCGACGCTGCAGGTGGCCAGGAAGCCGCCGAGCACGATCCAGCCGAACTGCGCCGCCGGCTCGTGCGCCGTGCCGAAGGCGTAGGCGATCACCGCCATCGACAGCAGGCACAGCAGCGCCATCGCCGCCAGCTTGCGCCGCGGATGGTGGGCGCCGACGCGGTCGACCAGCGCGCCCCAGAGCACGCTGCCCACGGCACCGGCCAGCACCACCAGCGCCGCCTTCACGCCCGCCTGGGCCGGCGCGATGCCGTGCACGCGGTTGAGGAAGCTGGGCAGCCAGGACCACAGCGCCGAGACCACGATCAGCTGCGCGGCGCCGCCGATGCACACCCACAGCATGGTGCGCGTGCGCGCCAGGATCAGCGCCACGTGGCGCACCGTCCGGCCCAGCGACTGGCGCTTGGCTTCGAGCGCCGGGCTCATGGCCACGGTCTGGTAGTCGCGCACCTTCAGGTACAGCAGCGCCAGCAGCAGCCCGGGGATGCCGACCACGCCGAAGGCCGCCTGCCAGCCCCAGTGCGTGGCGATGACGCCGCCGAGCATCACGCCCAGCACCGAGCCCACCGAGGCCGACGCGAAGAAGCCGGCGAGCAGCGCACCGCGCATGCGCGCCGGAAAGTGGCTGGCGATCAACGCCGCACCGACGGCGCCGTAGCCGGCTTCGCCGAAGCCGACCACCGAGCGCAGAGCGAACAGCGCGCCGTAGCTGCGCGCCCACATGCAGGAGATGGTCGCCAGGCTCCACATCGTGGCCATGGCGACGATGCTCTTCACGCGGCTGACGCGGTCGGCGAACAGCGCCACCGGCAGCGCGGCCAGCGCCACCGTCAACGACACCACCGACACCAGCGCGCCGAGCTGCTTGTCCGACAGCTGCCACTCGGCCTTCAGGTACGGGAACAGCGAGACGATGACCTGTCGGTCGACGTAGTCGAAGATCATCAGGCCCAGCGTCATCGCGAACGCGAACCACGCGGGACCGGGGCCGAACAGGTAGTCGTCCTTCGGCGCGGCCTTGTCCAGGGCTTGCAAGTCCATCGCCGCTCCTCAGGGCACCAGCACGGTGGCGCCGGTGGTGCCGCGCGACTCCAGCGCGCGGTGCGCCTCGGCCGCGTCGGCCAGCGCGAATTCCTGCTTCGGCTCGCCGACGATGCGCCCGGCCAGCACGTGGCCGAAGAGCTCGTCGGCCATGGCCAGCATGTGCGCGCGCGGCGTGGCGTAGTGGATCATCGCCGGCCGCGTCAGCCAGATCGAGCCCTTCACCGCCAGCAGCGTGGTGTCGATGACCACCGGCCCGGAGGTGGTGCCGTTGCTGACCAGCGTGCCGCGCGGGCGCAGGCTGTCCAGCGAAGCCGTCAGCGTGTCCTTGCCCACCGAGTCGTAGACCACGGGCACGCCCTGGCCGCTGGTGAGCTCGCGCACGCGCTTCGGGATCTCGCGCGCCATGTCTTCGGCCGTCATGCCGCCGGTGACTATGGCGTGCGCGCAGCCATGCGCGCGCGCCACCTCGGCCTTGGCTTCGGTGCTGACGGTGCCGATCATCGTCACGCCGATGGCCCTGGCCCACTGGCAGGCCACCAGGCCGACGCCGCCGGCCGCCGCGTGGTACAGGATCGTTTCGCCGCCGTGCAGCGGGAACACCTGGCGGAACAGGTACTGCGCGGTCATGCCCTTCATCATCAGCGTCGCGGCGCTGCGGTCGGAGATGCCGTCGGGCAGCGGGATCAGCACCTCGGCCGGCATCAGGCGCACGTCGGCATACGCGCCCTGCGGGCCGAGCAGGTAGCCGACGCGGTCGCCGGGCTGGACGAAGTCCACGCCCTCGCCCACCGCCTCGACCACGCCGACCGCGTCGCTGCCCAGCCCATTGGGCAGCGGCATCGGGTAGCGGCCGGTGCGGAAGTAGATGTCGATGAAGTTGACGGCCACGTAAGCGTGGCGCACGCGCACCTGGCCGGGGCCGGGCGCGCCGACCTCGAGCTGTTCGAGCTTCAGCTGCTCGGGGCCGCCGGTCTGATAAAGGCGAATGGCCTGAGCCATGGTGTCTCCTTGAGTGTCGAATCGGTCAGCGCGCCGCGGCTGCCAGTTCGGCTATGAAGTCTTCGGCGCGGCGCCATTCGCCGTAGCCGGAAGCGGGGTTCAGGTGGCCGACGAAGCCGAGGTCGACCAGCCGGCCGCCCCAGTCGCGCGCCAGCACGGCGACACGGTCGAAGTCGGCCAGCGGGTCGTCCCGGCTGGCGGCGACGAGGCTCGGAAACGGCAAGCGCGTGCGCGGCACCGGCAGCCAGCCGCCGGCGCGCAGCGCGTCCAGCGTCGGGTAGCCCTGCGGCATCGGCGCCTCGAAATCCGGCGGCGTGGCCAGCAGCGCGCCTTGCACCGCGCGCTGCGTCTGCAGCGCCCAGTGCGCGACCATGATGCAGCCGCCGCTGTGCGCAACCAGCACGATCGGGCCGCCGACCGACTGCGCCGCCCGCTCGATCGCCGCCACCTTGCGCGCGCAGTCCAGGTCCTCGCGGCCCAGCGGCGGCACGCTGGCCACCGGCTGGCCGGCGGAGCGCAGGCGCGCTTCGAGCAGCGTCTGCCAGTGCGTCGCGACGGCGTCGCGCAGCCCCGGCACGATCAATACGGTCGGTGAGCTCATGTCGGTTGTTCCACCGCGCTTCGAGCGACCGCCGCGGATCCGGCTTTGCCGGTCCGCCTGCGGTGCCCCCTCGAGGGGGCGCGCGAAGCGCGTAGGGGGTGGGTCATCTCAAGCCGCCTTGCGCAGAAAGCCCTGCTGGCCGCCCTTGGGGTTCGGCGCGAAGCCGTTGGCCGCCAGCGTTTCTTCGACGCTGTCGTAGAACACGCCGATCTTGCAGATCTTGCGCGCTTCCTTGCCGCTGGCGATGTCGCGGCCGAACTCGCGCGAGATGCGCACCAGCTGCTCGATCTGCTTGACGGTGCTCATCTTCTCGGTGCGCGACTGGTTCCACAGGTTGTCCTCGATGCCGCAGCGCACGTGCAGGCCCATGGCCAGGCCCATCATGTTGATCGGCAGCACGTTGCGCATGCTGCTTTCCACCGTCAGCACGGCGTTGTCCGGCACCGCGCGCACGAAGTTGGCCAGGCTGTAGATCGTCGGCTGGTCCATGCCGCCGCCGATGGCCACCCAGTTGCACACCAGCGGGCCCTTGTAGATGCCGCGGCGCATCAGCCGCTCGACCGTCTCGAAGCTGTTGATGTTGTAGAACTGGAACGCGCTCTGGATGCCGCGGGCGCTCAAGCGGCGCACGTGCTCCTCGAAGAAGCTCGGGTTCGACGGCACGATCATGTTCGAGTAGGTCTCGAAGTTCTTCGGATCGGCCAGCGAGGTGCCGGCGACGTCGCGGATGTCGAACTGCTCGCCGATGTTCATCTGCGAGGTGTTGACCGTCACCGTCACCTGGTCGGGCGTCGGCTCGAGTTCGGCCAGCATGTGGCGCGTATCGTCGGACAGCCACTTGGCGGCGGCGCCTTCGTTCTCGGGCGCGAAGCTGATCGAGCCGCCGACCTGCAGGATCATGTCGGGCACGGCCTTGCGGATGCCGGCGAGCAGTTCGTTGAACATCGACAGCCGCTTGCTGCCCTTGCCGTCGGCTTCGCGCACGTGCACGTGCAGCACCGTGGCGCCGGCGTTGTAACAGTCGACCGCCTTCTGCACCTGCTCGGCCATCGACACCGCGATGTCTTCAGGGAAGTCCGAAGGGATCCATTCGGGGCCGTAGGGCGCGGCGGTGATGACCAGCTTGTCCTGGTTCTCGGGAAAGAGGTGGCCGTCGAGGAAGTTCATGGTGGTTCCTTTGTAAGAAGCTGAGAAAAGGCTGCAGGGCAATCGGCGAGGTCCATCGAGCGACCGCCGCGGAACCGGCTCCGCCGGGCCGCCAGCGGTGCCCCCTCGAGGGGGGCGAGCCGGACGCGGAACAGTCCCTGCGGACTGTTCCTCGCCTGCGAGCGCCGGCAGCGTCCTCGCGGCCGGCGCGCGAAGCGCGTAGGGGGTGGGTCTAGTACGGGGTATCGCCGATGATCCCGGCGCGTTCCATCTTGCGGTGGCACGGCGGGTAGTCCATCACCGCGTAGTGCTGGGTCGCGCGGTTGTCCCACATGGCCATCGAGTTCGGCTTCCAGCGCCAGCGCACCTGGTACTCGGGGATGGCGGCCTGGCTGATCAGGTACTGCAGCAGCTGGCTCGCGCCCGGCGCGTAGTCCTGGCCCACGCGCACGTGCTCGGGCGTGTGGAAGTTCGTGAAGTGCGTGCTGAAGGCGTTGACGAACAGGATCTTCTCGCCGGTCTGCGGATGCGTGCGCACCACCGGGTGCTCGGCGTCGGGGAACTGCGCCTTCAGCGCGAGCCGCTTCTCGGCCGGCATCACGGCGCCGAAGCTGGCCTCGATGCTGTGGCGGGCACGCAGCCCGGCGATCTGCGTCTTGACGTGTTCGGGCAGCTTCTCGTAGGCCAGCACCATGTTCGCCCACATCGTGTCGCCTCCCACCGGCGGGCATTCGATGCAGCGCAGCACCGCGCCGAACTGCGGCTTCTCGCGCCAGGTGGCGTCGGCGTGCCACGCGTTCTCGTAACGATCGTTCGGCTGGTTGGGGTTCTTGTAGATGCGCACCAGGCCGGGGTTCTCGGGGTCGCTGCCGGCCACTGGGTGGTCTTCCAGTTCGCCGAACTGCCGGGCGAAGGCCACGTGCTCAGCGCGCGTGATGTCCTGGTCGCGGAAGAAGAGCACGCGGTGCTTCAGCAGCAGTGCGCGGATCTCCGCCACCAGGCCGGCGTCGCGCGACGCCACGCCGAGGTTGACGTTGGACAGTTCGGCGCCGATGGCGCAGGTCAGCGGCTCGACGCGGATCGAACCAGCGGTGCGCACCACGGCGGGGGCGGAAACGGAAGCGCTCATGAGGGTGTGTCTCCTGCGGTTGGGCTGCGGCCCGATGGCCGCTTTCGATACGCAGAAGCTTAGGAGCGCTTCCTTGTCTCAGCCCCCCCACCGTAGAGGGGGGAGGGCGCGGATCAGGCGCACGCGCCCATGCGGACTCGCTGTCCCTTTCGGCGCATAGCGGCTGCTCGTGGCTGTTCGTATTTCCGTGCGGGCCGAGGACAGCGGGGAAGCGAATCCGCTCATGTCCCCCGCCCGGTCTGTCGACCGGGCTCCTCCTTTACTTCCCGGATTCGCTTCCCCGCCGTCCTCGGCTGGTCACCGTGGTGCCCTCTGGCGCAGCCGAAAACAGCCCGTGCCCAACGGCTGCGCGGTGTGTTTTCTTCGGACGGCACTCAGCCGACCCGGGGCCGCGGGCGGGCCGCTGCCAGGGCGCCTATGCGATGCCGAGAAGCGCAGGGCCCATGGCCAGCGCGCGCAGCGCGCCTCGTGATCTGACTTCGTCGCGCCTGTTTGAACGCAGCGAACGCCAGTTCGCGAAGTGAGTTCGCGACGAGGCCATGGGACCGAGCATCGCAGGGGACCCCCGCCCGCAGGGCGGGGGCTTCGCATCGAAGCCCTGGCAGCGGCCCGCCCGCGGCCCCACGCGCCAGCCTTTGGAAGGCGACTTGGCAGCGACTGCTATGCGCCGCCGTCGCCAGCACCTGTGCGCGCCGCTCCTTGCGAGCGCCTCAAGCGCCTTCGAGCAGCCCGAGGATGCGCGCGCGCTGCACCACCTGCTTGCGCGTGCCGGCGTCGAGCTTGGCGAACAGGTTCTTCATGTGCCACTTGATCGTGGCCTCGCCGACCTGCATCGCCAGCCCGATCTCCTTGTTCGACAGGTTGCGCGTCAGCAGCTCCAGCACCTCGCGCTCCTTCGGCGTCAGCGCCATGCTCGGCTGCGAGCGCAGCCGCGCCGCCTCGGCCGCAGGCGCCGGCGCGCGCATCGGCGCGGCCAGCGGCCCGGGACGTGCGGCGTCGGCCGCCGTATCCAGCACCTGGCGCGCCCAGCCGCCCAGCGCCGGATGCGCGTCGTCGAAGACGCGCAGCAGGCCGTAGGTCTGCGCCAGATCGGCGGCTTCGCGCAGCAGGTCTTCCGCGCGTTCGCCGCAGCGGTCCAGCGCATAGGCGCGCAGGCCGAGCAGCTCGATGTGCAGCCGGCCCTGCTTCAGCGCCAGCGCACGCTGGTCCGCCTGCGCCAGCGCGCCCACCGCCTGGCGCCACTGCTGCGCCGCCACCGCGGCATGGCCCTGCGCCACGTCGCGCAGCAGCTCGACGCTGCGCCGCCACAGCGGCCCCTGCGGCGCGGCCGGGTCGGCGAGCAGCGCGTCGATGCGCGTGCACAGGCCGCTGCAGGTCTGGGGCCGGAAGCGGCGCGCGTGCAGCCGCACCTGGTCGGCCAGGCTGGCGATGCAAAGCCGCGGCAGGCGCCGCGCCACGCCGACCGCGTGCATCGCGCCCAGCAGCTCCAGCGCGCGGTTCTCGGCGCCCTGCGCAGCGGCCGCGCGCGCCGCGGTGCGGTAGCCGAGCAGCACCGCTTCGGGCAGGCCGCTGCGTTCGAGCACGTCCAGCCGGTTGGCGAGCAGCGCCGCCGCCTCGGCCGGCTGGTCGCGCTCCCACACCGCGGCGGCGAGCAGCGCGCCGAGCATCGTCGCGAAGGCGCTGCGCCGCCCGAGCTCGGCCTCGGCCAGCGCCAGCGCCGGGCGCAGCTGCCGCTCGGCCAGCAGCGCCTGCCCCTGCCACAGGTAGCTGAGCCCGACGATGAAGTCGCCCCAGCGGCTGATGTAGGCCAGCGCCGACGGCGGCGCACCGGGCAGCGGCTGCTGCTGGCGCAGCCGCGCCTGTTCGGGCTCGCCTTCGAGCAGCAGCCGGTAGGCCAGCCGGTTGCCATGGATCTTCAGCAGCAGCGGGTCGCGCAGCGGCGGGTCCTCGCTCCACGGCGCGTACAGCGCGACGACGCGGTCGGGGTCGTCGGCGAAGGCCGCGGCGGCGCTCAGCACCAGCGCGCATTCGCATTGCAGCGTGGCATCGACCTCGGGCTGCGCCAGGATGCGCTGCACCATGCGCCCGGCTTCGTCGTGGCGCTCGCTCAGCGCCAGCGACCAGGCGGCGGCCAGCAGCAGCCGCGGGCGCCGGTCCAGCTCGGCCGGCGGCAGGCGGCCCAGCCATTCGAGCACGTTGCCCTGGCGGCCGCGCGTCATCAGCGATTCGTACAGGCTGCGTTCGGCCAGTTCGTAGGCGCGGTCGTTCTGCCCGGCGGCCAGCGCATGCCCGGCCGCGTCCTCGAGCAGGCCTTGTTCAGCCAGCCAGTCGGCGGCGCGGGCATGCACCGCAGCGATCTCGGCGGCCGGCAGCGCCGCGAAGCGCTCGCGCAGCACGTCGCGCGCCAGGCTGTGCATGCGCAGCCAGTCGCTGCTTTCGGCGACGATGAACACCGGCGTGTCGCGCACCAGCCGCGCCAGGCGCTCGGCGGCGTCGCCGGCCTGCGTCAGCGCCCGGCACAACCCGGCGTGCAGCGCCTCGGCGACCGAGATGCGCGTCAGGAAGTCCACGTCGGCGGGGTCCAGAGGGGCCAGCAGCAGCGCGACGAAGTGCTCGCGCAGCGCGCCGCCCTGCGCGCCCGGCGTCAGCGCGGCGAGCCGCGCATCGCCGCCGCCGGCCAGGGCCGACAGCGCCAGCTGCAGGCCCAGCGGCCAGCCTTCGGTCAGCTCGTGCAGCCGCGCCGCGGCATCGTCGTCGATGCGCTCGCCGAGGCGCTTGTGCGCCAGCTCCAGCGTCTCGTCCAGCTGTAGGCGCAGCATCTCCTGGCCGACCAGCGCGCAGTGGCCGTAGTCGACCAGGTCGTCGATGTCCAGCGGGCAGTCGCTGCGCGCCGCCAGCACCACGCGCAGGTTGGGCGGCGCGTTGCGCAGCAGGTAGGCCAGCACCTCGCGCGTGTCCTCGGGCAGCCGCTCGAGCTCGTCGACGAACAGCACCAGGTCGAGCGCGCTCTGCGCCACTTCGGCCAGCCAGACGGTGACGCCCTCGACGCCGTCGGCCGCGGGCGATTCGAGCAGCGTGTGGCCGAAGCCCGGCCGCGCCGCGCCGCTGCGCACCGCCAGCGCCAGCGCCTGCACCAGGCGCGCCGGGCTGTCCTGCGGCTGCGCCAACAGCCACGCGACCACCGCCCCGCGCGCCAGGTGTTCGAGCCGCCATTGCGCGAGCAGCGAAGTCTTGCCGAAGCCGGCCGGCGCCTGCACCAGCACCACCGGCTGCCCGGCCAGCCGGGCATCGCCGGACGACAGGCGCGAGCGCGTCACCAGATGGCGCAGCACGCGCGGCGGCGTCACCTTCAGCAGCAGGTCGTCGGTGGGGCCGGTGGTGGGCATGGCCGCGGGGCATCCTCGTGCGCGGGGATGCTAACGCGGTGCCGGCCGCGGCGGCGTCCGGACTGACCCCCCCTTCGAGAGTAGGCCGGCGCGGTGCCGCCGCGCCTAAATTTTCGGCATTGCACTGTCGAGGATTCGGAGAAGATCATGTATCGCCATCTGTTGGTGCCCATCGACGACAGCGACCTGTCGATCGACGTGATCGGCAACGCCGTGGGCCTGGCCCGTTCGCTGGGCGCGCGCATCACCTTCTTCCATGCCGTCGCCGACCCGGCGCGCTCGGTGGCCAGCGACGCCGAGCTGCTGCGCGCGACCGCGCATGACGACTACGACTACGCCTATACCGGCAAGGCGCGCGAACTGCTGGCCAAGGCCGAGGCCGCGGCGCATGCCTTCGGCGTGCCCTGCGATGCGCTGCAGCGGCCCGCAGACAAGCCGGCCGCGGCCATCGTCGAGGCGGCGCGCGCCTGCGGCTGCGACCTGATCTTCATGGCCTCGCACGGCCACCGCGGCCGGCTGGGCATGGCGCTGGCCTCCGAGACGCTGCGCGTGCTGATGGATGCCGGCCTGCCGGTGCTGGTCTCGGCCACCGGCGAGCCCAAAGCGTTGGCGCACGCCATCGGCATCATCCGCGACGAACACCGTTCGCTCGCCGCCGTGATGCATGCCTGGATGCAGGCGCTGGCCGCGGCACACCAGGCCGGCGCGCCCGCCGATGCCGTGCAGATGCGCGGCATCGTGCGCTACCTGCAGGACTTTCCGGTGGCGCTGCACCATCCGAAGGAGGAGCAGTACCTGTTCAAGCGGCTGCGCGAGCGCACCGACGCCTTCGATGCCGAACTCGACGAGCTGCAGCGCCAGCACGAGCGCGACGAACAACTGGTGGCCGAACTGGCGGCGCACGTCGAGGTGCTGGAGCGCTGCAACGACGCCGTCGCGGCCACTGCGGCCACGCGCACGCTCGACGAGGCGGTGCAGGCCTACGCGCGCTTCCTGTGGGAACACCTGGGACGCGAGGAAGGCGTGATCCTGCCCGCCGCACAACGGCACCTGCAAGAAGGCGACTGGATCGAGATCGACCGCGCCTTCCAGCAGAACCGCGAGCTGACCAAGGACGGCGAGGCCGACCGCACCTACCGGCAGCTGTTCTCGCGCATCGTCAACCGCGCGCAGCCGCGGCCCTGAACACCCGCTGCCGGGCCCCCCGCCAAGAGGGGGCCGGGCCTGCAGCGCGGCTCACAGAATTCCGATGCGGGTCCAAGAGCCAAGAGCCCCACACCCTGCAGCACCCGCCACGCCGGGCCGCAGACCCCTCACGAGACGACAGACACGAGACAGACACGACATGAAGAACCTTGCTCGCGCCCCCTTCACCCGCACGGCCCTCGGCACCGCGGCAGCGGCCTTGATGCTGGCCGCTGCGCCGGCCGACGCCTTCGAGTTCGATACCGGCAACGACGACCTGAAGATCCGCTGGGACAACACGCCGCGCGTCAACCTCGGCTGGCGTGTGGAGAAGCGCAACGACCTGATCGGCAACAACCAGCTGTACGACGAAGGCACCTACAGCTTCGACCGCGGCGACCTCGTTGCCGGCCGCCTCGACTGGTTCTCCGAGCTCGACATCACCTACCAGAAGCGCTTCGGCGGCCGCGTCAGCGCGCAAGCGTGGTACGACGGTGCCTACGGCAGCTACGGCCGCTCGAACCCGCGGTTCGCATCGATCGCCAGCTACGCCGACAACCGCTACAGCGACTACACGCGCGACCTGTACCGCGGCCCCGATGCCGAGTTCCTCGACGCCTTCGTCTTCGGCCGCTTCGACCTGGGCGAGGTGCCGCTGACCGTCAAGCTCGGCCGGCATTCGCTGTACTGGGGCGAGTCGCTGTTCGTCAACGGCAACCTGAACAGCATCGCCTACGCGCAGAACCCGCTGGACCTGCAGAAGGGCTTCGCCACGCCCGGCGCCGAGGCCAAGGAGCTGTTCCGGCCGCTGAACCAGATCTCGGGGCAGGCGGCGCTGACCGACGAGCTGACCGTGATGGCACAGTACTACTTCGAGTGGGATTCGTTCCGCTACCCCGAAGGCGGCACCTTCCTCGGCCCGGTCGACTTCGCCTTCCGCGGCCCGGACCGCCAGTTCCTCGGCCCGCTGGGCTTCGCCGCCAACCGCGGCAACATCAACCCCGACGAGAGGGGCGACTGGGGCATCGGCGCGCGCTGGAGCCCCGAGTGGCTGGACGGCACGCTGGGCTTCTACTACCGCAACTACTCCGACAAGCTGCCGCAGCTGCTGCTGACCCGCGTCGGCCCCGGCACCAGCCAGTACAACCTGGTCTACGGCGACAACATCAGCCTGTACGGCATCAGCCTGGCGAAGAACATCGGCGGCCTCAGCGTCGGCGCCGAGCTGTCCTACCGCAACAACACGCCGCTGAACGCGGCGGTGCTGGGCAACGCTGCGGCCGCCGGCCCGCTGCCGGGCGGCGAGACCGCCGGCCCGCGCGGCAACACCGCCAACGGCCTGGTCAACGTGCTCGGCGTGATTCCGAAGACGCCGCTGTTCGACGCCGCCACCTGGGCCGGCGAGCTGGTGTGGGCGCACCTGGTATCGGTGAAGAGCGGCGGCAACCTGTTCATCGGCGAAGGTTATGCGCCCTGCGCCGGCAAGGACAAGTGGGACGGCTGCGTCACCGACAACTACTTCGGCATGTCGGCCGCGTTCACGCCGACCTGGTACCAGGTGTTCCCGGGCGTGGACCTGTCGGCGCCGCTGGCGGTGTACGCCGGCCTGTCGGGCAACGCGCCGACGGTCTTCGCCGGCAACCAGGGCAACGGCAACTACGCCGTCGGGCTGAGCGCCGACGTGTTCCAGAAGTACCGCATCGACCTGAAGTACATCGACTACTTCGGCCGCACCCGCGACAACGGAACCATGGTCACCTCGCAGAACGGCTTCACGACGCTGCTGAAGGACCGCGGCTCGGTCTACCTGACCTTCAAGACCACCTTCTAGACCCTCACTCGAACTGGAGACATCGATGAAACTGCACTACACGCTGTTGGCCGGCATGATGGCCGGCTTGCTGAGCGCCGGCGCGCACGCCGCAATCACTGCCGAACAGGCCAAGGCGCTGGGCACGACGCTGACCGGCGTCGGCGCCGAGAAGGCCGGCAACAAGGACGGCAGCATTCCGGCCTACGACGGCGGGCTGACCAAGCCGCCGGCCGGCTTCAAGCCCGGCGACGGCCTGCGCCCGAACCCCTATGCCAACGAAAAGCCCAAGTTCAGCATCGATGCGAAGAACATGGCGCAGCACGCCGACCAGCTGACCGAAGGCACGAAGGCGCTGCTGCAGCAGTACCCGAACTTCCGCGTCGACGTCTATCCGACGCACCGCAGCGTCGCCTTCCCGAAGTGGGTGCTGGACAACACCGCCAAGGTGGCGGCCACCGCCAAGACCAGCAACGGCGGACGTTCGATCGAAGGCGCGCACGCCGGCTTCCCGTTCCCGATCCCCAAGGACGGCTACGAGGCGATGTGGAACCACCTGGTGCGCTTCAACGGCCCGGCCTACGAATCGAAGTACCGCAACCTGACGGTCGACTCCAGCGGCCGCGCCACGCTGGCCACCGAAGGCAACAGCGCGCAGGAATATCCGTACTGGGACAACACCAAGCCCAGCGCCGAGACCTACTGGCGCATGAAGCTGAGCTACACCGCGCCGGCGCGCCGTGCCGGCGAGGCGCTGCTGCTGGTCGACCCGCTGGACATCGGCGCCAAGGACCGCCGCGCCTGGAGCTACCTGCCGGGGCAGCGCCGCGTCAAGGTGGCGCCCGACTTTTCGTTCGACACGCCCAACCCCGGCACGGCCGGCGGCAACACCTTCGACGACGTCTTCATCTTCAACGGCTCGATGGACCGCTACGACTTCAAGCTGGTCGGCAAGAAGGAGATGATCGTGCCCTACAACGCCTACGCGGCGGTGTACGGCGCCAAGCAGGACGAGCTGCTGAAGCCGAACTTCCTCAACCCCGACCTGGTGCGCTGGGAACTGCACCGCGTGTGGGTGGTCGAGGCGACGCTGCGCGAGGGCAAGCGCCACGTCTACAGCAAGCGCAGCTTCTACCTCGACGAGGACTCGTGGGCGGCGCTGGCCTCGGACGAGTACGACGCGCGCGGCCAGATCTACCGCGCCGGCTTCGCCTACATGGCGCCGAGCTACGACCTGCCGGCGCCGTACACCGACATGTTCAGCACCTACGACCTGATCGGCCGCACCTATTCGCTGACCGGCTTCATCGCCGAGACCGGCGGCATGAAGCAGACCAAGCCGCTGCCCGACCGCGAGTGGACCGCCGACGCGCTGGCCGGGGCCGGCGTGCGCTGAAAACGCGGCCCGACCACGCTGCCCACCACGGCGGCAGGCCTCGCGGCCTGCCGCCGTTTTCATTGGGCGCACGACACACGCCGCCCCCCGTCAAGAGGGGGTCTGGGGCGCGGGCGGGCTTCGACAATTTCATCACTGTCCGGCAAGGCGCGGCAGCGCCGCACGACCAGCGCCGGACCCAGATCGGGAGACGAACCATGCTCAAACCTGCCCTCGCCTGGGCGCTGGCCGCCGGCACGCTCGCCGGCGTCGCGCTCGCCGCCACGCCGGCCGCCCCGCCCGCGCCGCTGGACGTGCTCGACGTGCCCGCGATGAAGAGCGCGCTCGCGCCGCGCGCGCTGGTCAACGGCCTGGCCCGCGCCGGCGAGCGCCTGGTCGCCGTCGGCCAGCGCGGCCATGTGCTGCTGTCCGACGACCAGGGCAAGAGCTGGCGCCAGGCCGAGGTGCCGGTCAGCTCCGATCTGGTCGCGGTGAGCTTCGCCACGCCGGCGCAGGGCTGGGCGGTGGGCCACGACGGCATCGTGCTGCGCAGCGACGACGCCGGCGCCACCTGGGCGCGCGTGCTCGACGGCCGCCAGGCCGGCGCGCGCATGCTCGAGTACTACCAGCGCGAGGCGGCGAACGCCGCCGGCGACAAGCGCGCCGCGGCGCTGCTGCAGGAGGCCGAGCGCTTCGCCGCGCAGGGGCCGGAGAACCCCTTCCTCGACGTCGTCTTCGAAGACGCCTCCAGCGGCTGGCTGGTCGGCGCCTTCGGCCTGATTTTCCGCACCACCGACGGCGGCGCCAGCTGGCAGCCGATGCTGCATGCCACCGACAACCCGAAGGCGCTGCACCTGTACGCGGTGCGCGTGGTCGGCGGCGAGATCTATGTGGCCGGCGAACAGGGGCTGCTGCTGAAGCTGGACCGTGCGGCACCGGGCGGAGGCCAGTTCCGCGCGCTGGAACTGCCCTACAAGGGCACGCTGTTCGGCATCACCGGCACGCCGCGCGCGCTGCTCGTGCACGGCCTGCGCGGCACGCTGCTGCGCAGCACCGACGCCGGCCGCAGCTGGCAGCCGGTGGACACCGGCGTGCAGGCCGGCCTGACCGCGAGCAGCAGCGATGCGCAAGGCCGCATCGTCGTCGTCAGCCAGGCCGGGCACGTGCTGCTCAGCCGCGACGACGGCGCGAGCTTCGCGCCGGTCCCGGTCGCCAAACCGCTGCCGGCCGCGGCCGTCGCCAGCGCGGGCGCGTCGGCGCTGGTCGTCGGCGGCCCGCGCGGCCTGATGCCGCTGCCGCTGACGCAGCCTTGAACACCCCTTCGACGAGAACCGCCATGCACGTCCCCACCTCCACCGACAACCTGCCCGCGCCGGGCGGTCTGGACGACTTCGATCCGCGCACCGGCTCGCTCCTGGAGCGCCTGGTCTTCAACCACCGCCGCGCGGTGATCGTGCTGTGCGCGCTGATCACGCTGGGGCTGGGCTTCCTGGCCGCCACGCGCCTGACGCTGAACGCCAGCTTCGAGCGCATGCTGCCGCTCAGCCATCCGTACATCCAGAACTACCTGGACAACCGCGACGAGCTGCGCGGCCTGGGCAATTCGCTGCGCATCGTCGTCGCCAACCCGGGCGGCGACATCTACGACCCGGGCTACCAGCAGACGCTGCGCAAGATCCACGACGAGCTGGTGCTGACGCCCGGCGTCGACCGCGCCTGGGTCAAGTCGCTGTGGTCGCCGGCGGTGCGCTGGACCGAGGTCACCGAAGAGGGCTTCCGCGGCGGCCCGGTGATGCCCGACAACTACGACGGCTCGGCCGCGGCCAACGAGCAGTTGCGCGCCAACATCGCGCGCTCAGGCATCGTCGGCAGCCTGGTCGGCAACAACTTCCAGTCGAGCATGATCGTCGTGCCGCTGCTCGACAAGGATCCGCGCAGCGGCGAACGCATCGACTACCGCGTGCTGTCGCAGCAGATCGAGAGCATCCGCGCCAAGCACGAGCAGTCGGCCGACGCCAAGCCGCCGGCGGTGAAGATCCACGTCATCGGCTTCGCCAAGCTGGTCGGCGACCTGATCGACGGACTGTTCCGCGTGGCGCTGTACTTCGCCTTCGCCGCCGTGGTGGCCGCGGCCATCATCTACGCCTACACGCGCTGCGTGCGCAGCACGGTGCTGGTCATCGCCTGCTCGCTGGTGGCCGTGCTGTGGCAGCTGGGGCTGGTGGCGGCCTTCGGCTTCGAGATCGACCCGTATTCGATCCTCGTGCCCTTCCTGGTGTTCGCCATCGGCGTGAGCCACGGCGCGCAGAAGATGAACGGCATCATGCAGGACATCGCCCGCGGCGCGCACAAGCTGGTGGCCGCGCGCTGGACCTTCCGCCGCCTGTTCCTGGCCGGGCTGACCGCGCTGCTCGCCGACGCGGTGGGCTTCGCGGTGCTGATGGTCATCGACATCCCGGTGATCAAGGACCTGGCGCTGACCGCGAGCATCGGCGTCGCGGTGCTGATCCTGACCAACCTGATCCTGCTGCCGGTGCTGCTGTCCTATGTCGGCGTCAGCCCGGCGGCCGCGGCGCGCAGCCTGCACGCCGACGACGCCGCGCCGCGCGGCATGAACCGGCTGTGGCCGCTGCTCGAGCGCTTCACCGGGCGCCGCTGGGCCACGGCCGCGGTGCTGGGCTCGGCGCTGCTGCTGGCCTTCGGCGTGTTCGCCAGCTTCCAGCTGAAGATCGGCGACCTCGACGCCGGCGCGCCGGAGCTGCGCCCCAGCTCGCGCTACAACCAGGACAACGCCTTCATCACCGCCAACTATTCGCTGTCCAGCGACCAGTTCGCGGTCATCGTCAAGACCGAAAAGGAAGGCTGCCTGAAGTACCAGACGCTGATCGAGGCCGACCGCCTGACCTGGGCGCTGCAGCAGGTGCCGGGCGTGCAGACCACGGTGGCGCTGACCAACGCGGTGCGCCAGATCACCGCCGGCAGCTTCGAAGGCAGCCCGAAGTGGCTGACGATCGCGCGCAACCAGGACGTGCTGAACTACGGCGCGCAGCAGGCCAGCGTCAACAACCCGGACCTGTTCAACACCGAATGTTCGGTGATGCCGGTCATCGCCTACCTGGCCGACCACCGCGCCGAGACGCTGGAGCGCGTGGTGCAGGCCAGCGCCGATTTCGCCGACAAGCACTCGACGCCGGAGCGCCGATTCCTGCTCGCCGCCGGCTCGGCCGGCATCGACGCGGCCACCAACATCGTCGTGCGCCAGGCCTGGACGCAGATGCTGCTGCTGGTGTATGCGGCGGTCGCCGTGCTGTGCTTCGTCACCTTCCGCAGCTGGCGCGCGGTGGTGGTGGCCGTGCTGCCGCTGGTCGTGACCTCGTTCCTGTGCGAGGCGCTGATGGTGGCCTTGGGCATCGGCGTCAAGGTGGCGACGCTGCCGGTGGTGGCGCTGGGCGTGGGCATCGGCATCGACTACGCGCTGTACCTGCTGAGCGTGCAGCTGGCGCAGCAGCGCATCGGCGTGCCGCTGCGCGAGGCCTACCGGCGTGCGCTGCAGTTCACCGGCAAGGTGGTGGTGCTGGTGGGCGTGACGCTGGCCGCAGGCGTGGTCACCTGGGCCTTCTCGCCGATCAAGTTCCAGGCCGACATGGGCATCCTGCTGGCGTTCATGTTCGTCTGGAACATGGTCGGCGCGGTGATCCTGATTCCGGCGCTGTCGCACTTCCTGCTGCCCGACGGGCTGCATGCACGCCGCATGCAGCCGGCAGTCAGCGCTGCCGCGGCGGCCTGATCGGTGCAGGCCGCGGCCCTGCCTGCGCATCGCCGCCACGCCGGCCTCGGCGCGGCTGTCGCCGCTGAGGAACTCGAGCCCGGCTTCGATGTCGCTGATGTCGCCGATGCCGGCGTCAGCGCATCGCTTCACGGCGGCGCTGGGCGCGGCCGAGCGCCCAGCCGGTGCCGGCCCATGCCAGGGCGATGGCGGCGCCGATGGACATCGCCAGCGCCGGGTGTTCGCCCAGCACGTCCAGAGCGCGCTTGAGCCAGGCGGCGAGCGCATCGCCGCCGCGGTAGACGACGGTGTCGATGAAGTTCTTGGCCTTGTACTTGTCCTTCGCCGCGACGACGGTGTAGAGCATCTCGCGCCCCGGGCGCACGAAGGCGTACTCGCCGGCCCGGCGCGCGACCATCACCACCACGAACACCGCGAACACCGGCGCCAGCGCCAGCCACAGGAAGCCGAAGGCCATCAGCAGCGGCACGCCGACCAGCAGCACGCCGACGCCCAGCTTTTGCGCGACGCGGCCGGTGATGAAGAGCTGGGTGAGGATCGCCAGCGCCTGGACGACGCTGTCGATCAGGCCGAAGACCTGGGTCTGGCGCGTGCGGTCGGGGAACAGTTCGGCGACGAAGCGGGCCTGCTCGAAATACAGGAACGTCGTCACCGCCGCCAGCAGCACGACGAACAAGGCGATGCCCATCAGGAACGGCGAGCGCAACACATCGGTCGCGCCGGCGAAGGGATTGCCCCCCAGTGCTTGCCGAGGCTCGGTCGGCGCCGCGGCGCTGGGATTGCCCTCGACTGGTTGCCGGCCTTCGATCGGCGCCGCGGCGCGGCGCAACGGCTGCAGCTCGCGCCAGCGGTGCAGCCAGCGCGCCAGCGCTGCACTGCCGGCGATGCACAGCGACGACAGCAGCAGCAGTCCGCCGTGGCCCAGACGCCCCACCAGCACGGTGGCCAGCACCGGCCCGAGCAGCCCGCCCGCGCTGGCACCGGCGGCGATCAGCGCGAACAGGCGCTTGGCCGCGGCGCTGTCGAACACGTCGGCCAGCACGCTCCAGGCGAGCGAGACGAGCAGCAGGTTGATCACCGAGACCCAGATGTAGAACGCGCGTCCGGCCCAGATGTCTTCCGGCCGCAGCGCGAGGCCGGCGGCGAAACCGAGCAGGCTGGCGACGACCAGCCCGAAGACCCAGGGCACGATCGTGCGCCGCGCCACCTTCGAGGCGATCCAGCCATACAGCGGCAGCACCGCCACGGTGGCAACGAAGGTGCCGGTGAACAGCCACTGCAGCTTGTCCACGCCGCCGGCCACACCCATCGTCTCGCGCACCGGCCGCAGCATGAAGTAGCCGGTGAAGAGCAGGAAGAACATCGCCAGGCCGGCAGCGACGGCGGGCGCTTCGGGCGGGCGCACGCCGAACGCGCGCGACAGCCAGGGCCTGCGGCCGGCGCCGGTCTGCGCAGCCACCGTTCGGGCCGGGTTCAGCCTGCGAACCGGCGCACCAGTTCCTGCTGCTGCGCCGTGCTCAGCAGCGCGCCTCTGCCGGCCTCGAGCTGGTCGCGCTGGCGCTCGGGCTTGCCGGTCGCCGGGATGACCACGGTGACCGCCGGATGGCTGATCGCGAACTTCAGGAACATCTGCGCCCAGGACGCGACGCCCGCTTCAGCGGCCCACGCCGGCAGCGGCACGTCCCTGACCCTGGCGAACAATCGGCCGTCGTCGAAGGCGCGGTTGATGATCACCGCCACGCCCTTGTCCTGCGCCAGCGGCAGCACCGTCTCGGCCGCGCGCACCGCGTTCACCGAATAGTGGATCTGGATGAAATCCAGCTTCTCGCCGCGCAGGATCTTCTCCAGCTCCGGCAAGCCGGAGTCGGTGTAGTGGGTCACGCCGACGTAGCGCGTCTTGCCCTGCTGCTGCAGCTCGCGCGCGAAGGGCAACTGCAGCTTCCAGTCGCGCAGGTTGTGCACCTGCAACAGCTCGACCTTCCCGGTGCGCAGCCGGCGCAGCGACTCGGCCCACTGCGAGCGCGACGCCTCGAGGCTGTCGGCGGCGATCTTCGTGGCGATGAAGGCCTGGTCGCGCCAGCCGCCGCCATCGAGCAGGCTGCCGACCACCGTGTCGGCACGGCCGTAGTTGGGTGCCGTGTCGATGACCCGGGCGCCGCCTTCGAAGAAGATGCGCACGACCTGCTGCAACTGGAGGTACTCGGGCGAGCCGATGTCCACGTTGTAGCTGTCCGCGGTGCCGGCGCCGATCACCGGCAGCAGTTCGCCGCTGGAGGGAATCGGCCGCTTGCGCATCGGTCCGGCGGCGCTCGGCGTCACGCTCGAGGCGAACACGCCGCCCGGGCCGGCGGCCAGGCCGAGGCCGAAGACGGGCAGGACGAGCGACGAGCCGGCGATAAAACGCCGGCGCGAAGAGGCATGCATGCGGTGGACTCCTGGAATGACGGCGCGCAGCGGCCGGAGCCGATCTTAAGAGCGCCCCCAGGCCGGCCTTGCCGGCCGCCCCCCGCGGGGGTATGGGCAAAGTGGCGGAGCCGCATTTGCTCATGAGCGTGGCCACCACGCCTGTGCGTGGCCCCGGGAGGCGTCATCCAGGCAACGGATAACCCAGCTGACGTTCGTGGCGCAGGGACAGCAGCAGCACGTCGCGCTGCGAATGAGCGTAGAGCATGACATGGCGCTCCAAGACGAGCTCCCGGAGTTCGGGCATGCCGATCGCACGCGCAAGCTGGAACGCTCGTTGAGCTTGGTACCGCCCCCACCCGGTCTTGGCTTGCAGGAATCTCGCCGGGCGACCGCTTGTGGGTGCAAACGACAGAAGTCCCCGGGCTTTGACCAACTCGGCCTGCAACTTCTTGAAGCGCCGCGATGCCGAGGCAGCATCCTGCTCCGCCATGAAGCTGCGAGCGGCACGCAAGCAGACCAGAAGGTTCGGGGCGGCCCTGACTTTGGCGTTGACTGGAATGCTCACCGGACAGGCGTGACGCCAAGCGCCGCGTCGAGTTCGTCGTCACTGACGAACTGACCGGACATGGCTTCCTCGAGCCCGGTGATGGCGTCTTCAGCGAGCACCAGGTTGGCGTGCTCGGCTTCGAGAGCGTGGTAGTAGTCGAGCCGGCGCGCGTCGACGAGCGCGACATAGCTGGCACCGTTCTTCGTAAGAACCTTTTCGGCGCCGGAGCCAACGACATCCTCGGCCAACTCGGTCAAACGAGCGCGGGCTTCGCTGATGGGAACCACGTCCGATGTCCGCAGGACCATGCTGCTGAATTCCTTAAATCATTCGTTAAAGCAGACTGTACACCGGCGGCCAACCTGTTGGGGGCATCCCGGCCTCGGCGTCATGCCCGCAGCCCCCCCCGATCCAATGCCCGGCCTCGGGTGCTCGTGGGCCGCGATGAAAGCCCGGCACCGCCCGGACAGCGCGGCCGTCCACGTCGTGATCGGCAACGCCCGGTTCAGGCCCTGCAGCCGACCATTCCCTGCCAGCCGACCGTGCTGCGATGCGCCGACGGACCCGCATGGCCGGATCGCCACGACGCTGGGCTCTGGCGCAACGCCACGGCGCCCCGTGGCCGGCGGGAATCATCGCGGACCCGTGGCCTGCGCCGGCGCAGCTCCCGCCGTGTCGACCACCCCGGCCGCCTCGCACACGCGCAGCAGTTCGGCCACCGAGCGCACGCCGATCTTTTCCATCACGCGGCCGCGATGCTGCTTGACGGTCTGCTCGGCGATGTCCAGGTCGGCGGCGATCTGCTTGTTCAGGCGCCCGCGGATCACCTGCGCCATCACGTCGCGCTCGCGCGCCGACAGCCGGCCGATGCGCTCGCGGCTGGCCTCGCGCTCGAGCCGATGCCGGCGCTCGGCGGCGTGCCGCTCGAGCGCCTTGCGCACCGCGGCGATCAGCACCTGGTCGTCGGCCGGCTTGACCAGGTAGTCCACGGCACCCAGCTTCATCGCCGCCACGCCGGCCTCGGCGTCGCTGTCGCCGCTGAGGAACACCACCGCCGGCGCGCAACGCTCATGCAACAGGCGTTGCAGCAGTTCCAGACCCGACAGGCCCGGCAAACGGTAGTCGAGCACGAGGCATGCCAGCTGCGCGAGCGGCGCGCGCGCGAGGAACTCCTCCGCCGAAGCGAAGGCGGCCGCCGGCCACCCCGCGCCGGCCAGCAGCCGGCACAGCGCCTGGCGAACCGCTGCATCGTCGTCGACCACGCCCACCAACGGCGCGTCCGCGGCCACCGCCGCCGGCTGCGTCACTGCCTCGGCCGGCGTGCCGGCGTCGTGCGCCGCGCCTGCGGCGGCGGCGCCCGGCAGCTCGACGCGCAGCGTCACGCCGCGATCGGCGTTGGGCAGCAGCTCGATGCGCCCGCCGTGCGCCTGCACGATCGAGCGGCAGATCGGCAGCCCGAGCCCGAGGCCGTCGCTGCGCGCCGTCCAGAACGGCTCGAACACCGCATCACGGTGCTCGGGCGCGATGCCGGGGCCGCAGTCGCGCACCGCCACCACGACGCGGCCCTGGCCGCCGCCGGCCACCGAGACCTGCAGCACGCGCTGCTCGCGCGGGCAGGCCTGCATCGCGGCGGCGGCATTCATCACCAGGTTGAGCGCCAGCTGCGCGATCTGCGCCTTGTCCGCCATCGCCCAGCAGCCGCCCGCCAGCGCGGCCTCGACGCGCACGCCCTGCTGCCGCAGCTCCACCGCCAGCAGTTGCAGCACTTCGCGCAGCGTGGCCGCGACGTCGATGCGCTCGCGCTGCATGTCGTCCGGGCGCAGCAGCGCACGCATCGAGCGGATCGTCTCGGCCGCGCGCTTGTCGTCGCGCACCACCGCCTGCAGGATGGCGCGCAGCTGCCCGAGCTGCGGCTCGCCGCGCTCGAGGTAGGCGAGCCCGGCCTGCGCATTGCTGAGGATTGCCGTCAGCGGCTGGTTCAGCTCGTGTGCGATGCCGGCGCCGAGCGCCGCCACGCGCGCCGCCCGGTCGACGTGCCAGAGCCGGGCGCGCAGGCGCCGCGCCTCTGCTTCGGCGCGGCTGCGCTCGATCGCGCCGGCGATCAGCTCGCCGATGATCCGCAGGCGCGCAATAGCCGGCTCGGGCCAGCGGTAGGCGCGGCGCAGCCCGCCGAAGGACAACGCCGCGACGATGCGGCCGCCGACGCGCAACGGCAGCGACAGGTGCGAGCGCAACCCGATGCGCCAGCAACGTTCGAAATCGACCACGGCTTCGGCCGGCAGGCCGTGCGGCAGATCGGGCAGCGCGACGACGCGGCCGGCGCGGATCTGCTCGATGACCCAGGGCTCGACGCCGGCGCGCGGCCCGCGCGGCAGCGGCTCCAGACCGGCGGCGGCCACCGAGCGCAGGACGCTGAAGCTGCCGTCGGGCAGCAGTTCGCCGTAGGTGCAGCGGTCGTAGCCGAGGCGCGCCACGAGCTGCGCCAGCGCGGACTCGAGCTCGGCTTCGATGTCGTCGATGCCGGCGTTGGCGAAACGCAGCGACAGCCCGGCGAGCAGCGCTTCGAAACCGGCGCCGCCGCCGGCCGCGCCGCGCTCGTCTTCAGCTCCCCCTGTCGTCTGCATCTGCGCTGCGTTCGTCTGCCCGGCCGCGAGCATACGGGTAATGCGCGAAGTCAGCTTCCCTCAGCGCTTGCGTCACGCGCCTCGGCGCGCATCACCCAGTCGATCGAATCGAGCAGCGCCGCGGCATCCACCGGCTTGCGGAAGAAGGCCTGCACGCCCATGGCGCGAGCCATCTGCCGCGTCGCCGAGTCGTCGTCGGGCGACAGCGCAATGATGGGTATGGCGCGCGAGGCTGCGCACAACTGCGCCCATGGATCGGGCTCGCACTGCATCAGATCCGAAACGTCGATCAGTGCACAGGCGCAGCGCCAGGCCGGCACCTGGCCCAGGAAGGCGGCGGTGGATTCGCAAGGCCTCGCCACGAGGCCCGCGGCGTCCATCAGCCGGGCCAGACCCTGGCGCACCGAGGCGTCGGCATCGACGATGTAGACCACACCGCGGGATCGCATCGGCATTTCGTCCGCCTCCTCGAGCTGCACGCGCGCCAGCGTGGAGCCGTGGGGCCGCTGCGCGGGCGCTCACGCTAGTGCGCAGTCCGGGCGCGGTGAATCCTACCTTCGTACGATTTGCCGGCGCTCTCGCTTCGGGGATAACCGCGCCTCGCGGGGTGCGCCGCGGCAGGCCTCTTGAACGGCAGGGGAAGCGATGAAGCAACAGGCATGGATTCCGGCGATCGCCCTCGCCCTGTGCGGCGGCACGGCGCAGGCGCAGTCCAACGAGGAACTCAAGGCCAAGCTCGACGAGGCGCTGAAGACCATCCAGGACCTGCAAGGCCGGGTGAAGGCGCTCGAGCAGGCGAAGCCGGCCACTACCTCGACAGCCGCCCCGACAGCCGCCCCGACAGCCGCGCCGACCGGCGCACCGGCGCCCGGCCAATGGGGCGCGCCGGTGGTCTCGGTGGGCACGCGCGCCGACGATGCGGCCACGCCCGACGCCGACAAGGCGCGCATCGAGGTCTACGGCCAGGTGATGCTCGACAGCATCTACGACTTCAAGCGCATGGACCCGGACTGGAGCGCGACGCTGCGGCCGTCGAAGATCCCGGTGGTCTGCCCGGGCAGCGCGGGTTGCGGCAAGGACGGCAACTGGATCTTCAGCGCGCGCCAGTCCAGCCTGGGGCTGCGCAGCTTCATCCCCACGTCCTGGGGCCTGGTCAAGACCGACCTGAGCTTCGACCTGTTCGGCAGCGACGGCAGCACCTCGATCCACTGGCTCAGCATCTGGGCCGAGCTGGGCATGTTCGGCGCCGGCCAGACCTACTCCAACTTCATGGACATCGACGTGTTCCCGAACACGATCGAC
This sequence comes from Rubrivivax sp., assembly GCA_036724445.1. Classification (GTDB taxonomy): domain Bacteria; phylum Pseudomonadota; class Gammaproteobacteria; order Burkholderiales; family Burkholderiaceae_C; genus Rubrivivax. Next base: position 78,783 of record DAIMFR010000011.1, read on the forward strand.
TACTGGGGCCCGAGCGGCATGGTCTTCGTGCGCAACCCTCAGCTGCGCGTCACGCCGTGGGCCAAGGACGGCATGGGTATCGCCTTCACGCTCGAGGCGCCGAACTCGGCGCTCGACACCGGCAAGATCAGCGAGGTCTCACCCGACTTCGGCGCCGGCTTCACCGGCTGGAACCGCCTGCCGGACCTGACCGGGTCATTCCGCTACGACGGCGACTGGGGCCACTTCAAGGCCGCCGGCATCCTGCGCGAGGTCGGCTACCAGAACACGCTGACGCCGGACAACAACCCCTCGGGCCACAAGACCGGCTACGGCCTGAACCTGACGGGTTCGCTGAAGGCTTTCGGCCAGGACAAGCTGACGGCGCAGTTCGCCTGGGGCAAGGCCATCGCCAGCTACATGAACGACGGCGGCGTCGACCTCGCGCCGGGCCAGGGCCTGCGCGCCGAGACGGTGCAGTCGATCGGCTGGCTGGCCTACTACAACCACGTCTGGGCGCCGAACTGGAGCAGCGCGATCGGCTTCTCGCAGCACATCCAGGACAACACCGACGGCCAGACCGCCACCGCCTTCAAGCGCGGCAGCTACGGCAACCTCAACCTGCTGTACACGCCGTGGAAGAACGTGCTCACCGGGCTGGAATTCGTCTGGGGCGAGCTGGAGCAGAAGGACGGCCAGTCGGCTCCCGACTACCGGCTGCAGTTCTCGACCAAGGTCACGTTCTGATCGCGTTTGCAGTCGCTTTCCCAGGGAGACGGGCATGAGTTTGAAGGGCGATTTTCCGATCCTGATCGCGCATCGGGACATCGGCCGGCACAGCGTGGCCGGCGTGCGGCTGCAGCAGATCCAGCATGAGCTGGAAGCCAACGGCTGGAAGACGCTGGTGATCGACAACGAGAGCGACACCGGCATCGTGGCCGGCGCGCACCGCGGCCTGGCGGCGATCGTCTTCCGTGCCGAAGCGCTGCAGAAGGACGCCGGCACCGGCGCGCGCCTGGTCGAGCTGATGAGCGGCGTGCACCAGCGCGCGCCCGGGCTGCCGGTGATCGCGCTGGGCGAGACCGCCACGCTGGCAGGCAGCTCGCCGAAGGCGGTGCAGGCGCTGCGCAACCTGCACGGCATCCTCTACCTGTACGAGGACACGGTGCCCTTCCTGGCGCGGCAGATCATGCGCGCCGCCGAGGACTACCTGGACCAGCTGCTGCCGCCCTTCTTCAAGGCGCTGACCAAGCATGCCGAGCGTTCGGCCTACTCCTGGCACACGCCGGGTCATGCCGGCGGCGTGGGATTTCTCAAGTCGCCGGCCGGCTATGCGCTGCACCAGTTCTTCGGCGAGAACACCTTGAGATCGGACCTGTCGATCTCGGTGTTCGAACTCGGCTCGCTGCTCGACCACACCGGGCCGATCAAGGAGGCCGAAGCCTATGCGGCACAGGTCTTCGGCGCCGACCACACCTATTTCGTGACCAACGGCACCTCGACGGCGAACAAGATCGTCTGGCATTCGATGGCCGGACGCGGCGACCTGGTGATCGTCGACCGCAACTGCCACAAGAGCCTGCTGCACTCGCTGATCATGACCGGCGCGACGCCGATCTACTTCACACCGTCGCGCAACGACTACGGCATCATCGGCCCGATCGGCCTGGACCAGTTCTCGCCCGAGGCGATCCGCAAGAAGATCGCTGCCAGCCCGATCGCCAAGGGTGCGAAGGGCAACCCGCGCATCGCGGTGGTCACCAACTCCACCTACGACGGGCTTTGCTACAACGCCGAGAAGATCAAGGCCGTCGCCGCCGACCAGGTCGACGCGCTGCACTTCGACGAGGCCTGGTACGCCTACGCGGCGTTCCATGAGTTCTATGCCGGCCGCCATGCGATGGGCGTGCCGCGTGGCCACCCGCGGGCCGACCACACGCTGGTCTTCGCCACGCATTCGACGCACAAGCTGCTGGCGGCCTTCTCGCAGGCGTCGATGATCCACATCCAGGAATCGCAGACGCGCAAGATCGACACCACGCGCTTCAACGACGCCTTCATGATGCACGGCTCGACCTCGCCGCACTACGGCATCATCGCCTCGCTCGATGTGTCGTCGGCGATGATGGAAGGCACGAGCGGCCGCGCCATCGTGCAGGAAACGCACGACGAGGCGATGCACTTCCGCCGCGCGCTGGCCGCGCTGGGCGCGGGCTTCAAGAAGCACGACTGGTGGTTCAGGGTCTGGCAGCCCGACGGCCTGGACCTGAACAAGGCGCCGGCCACCGCCGACTGGGTGCTCGACCCGAAGGCATCCTGGCACGGCTTCGGCAAGGTCGCCGACGACTACGTGATGCTCGACCCGATCAAGGTCACGCTGCTGACGCCGGGCCTGGGCAAGGGTGCGAAGCTGGACAAGAGCGGCATCCCGGCGGCCGTCGTCAGCAAGTACCTGTGGGAGCGCGGGCTGGTGGTCGAGAAGACGGGGCTGTACAGCTTCCTGATCCTGTTCTCGCTGGGCATCACGCGCGGCAAGTGGAGTTCGATGGTCGACGCGCTGGTCGACTTCAAGACCGACTACGACCGCAACGCGCCGCTGAAGCAGACGCTGCCGAGCATTGCCGCGGCCGGCAAGCACGCCTACGCCGGCTGGGGCCTGCGCGACCTGTGCGATGCGCTGCATGCCTGCTACCGCGACAACGACACCGCGGTGGCGATGAACGCGATGTACACCGAGCTGCCTTCAGCCGTGATGACGCCGTCCGAGGCCTATGACCGCATGGTGCACGGCGCGGTCGAGCCGGTGCCCATCGAGCAGTTGAAGGGGCGCATCACCGCGGTGATGGTCGTGCCCTATCCGCCGGGCATTCCGCTGATCATGCCCGGCGAGCGCTTCAGCACCGCATCGATCGTCGCCTTTCTTCAGTTCGCGCGCGACACCGACGAGCGCTTCCCCGGCTTCGAGGCCGACATCCACGGGCCGCGCTTCGACATCGACCGCCACGGCCACAAGACCTGGCTGGTCGACTGTGTGAAAGAGTGAGCAGGCAGTGAAATCGCCGCGCGTCTCGCTCCGGCTCCTTCTCCCGCTCTGCGGGAGAAGGCGGGGGATGAGGGTGGGTCCGACACGCGCCCTCACCCCAGCCCTCTCCCGCAAGACGGGAGAGGGAGCCGACCGGCGGACTCGCCAAACTCAGGTGGAATCATGAACCGCTATTCGAACTACTCGCTGCAGCCGCAGGCGGTGCCGATCCCGTTCCAGCGGCTGCTGAAGATCGTCGCCATCGTCGATACGGCGAGCGAGCCGACCAAGGAGCTGCTGTCGCAGATCCGCGCCGAGGGCTTCGAGGTGGAGATGGCCTCGGTCTACGAGCGCGACCTGGCCGAGGACGCATCGGTCGGGGCCTACATCCTGCTCACCGACGGCGACCGCCTCGAGGGCGCGAAGGCCGTCGTGCGCGGCGTGCGCGGCCTGGGCTTTCGCACGCCGCTGTGGGCGCTGGCCGATGCGCACCGCATCAGCGACCTGCCGGTGGTCGGCGGCCTGGGCGAGGTCGAGGGTTACCTCTACCTCGGCCAGCAGTCGCCGGTGTTCTATGCCAAGCAGGTGGTGGCCAGCGTCGTCAAGTACGGCATGAGCCTGCTGCCGCCCTTCTTCGGCAAGCTGATGGCCTACGACGGCAAGGCGACCATCGCCTTCGACTGCCCGGGCCACCAGGGCGGGCAGTTCTACCGCAAGTCGCCGGCCGGACAACTGTTCTTCAAGCATTTCGGCGAGGCGATCTTTCGCAACGACCTGTGCAACGCCGACGTCGAACTCGGCGACCTGCTGATCCACGAAGGCGCGGCCAACGAAGCGCAGGCGCATGCGGCCGAGGTCTTCGGCGCCGACCGCAGCTACTTCGTGCTCAACGGCACCAGCACCTCGAACAAGATCGTCACCGGCGCGCTGCTCAGGCGCGGCGACCTGGTGCTGTTCGACCGCAACAACCACAAGTCGCTGCACCAGGGCGCGCTGGTGCAGGCCGGCGCGGTGCCCGTGTTCCTGCCCACCGCGCGCAACGCCTTCGGCATGATCGGCCCGGTGGACTTCGACGCCTGGGACGAAGCCGCGCTGCGCGACGCCATCCGCCGGCACCCGCTGGTCGAGGACAAGGCGCGCGCCGACGCGCCACGGCCGTTCCGCATGGCCTGCATCCAGCTGTGCACCTACGACGGCACGGTCTACAACGTGCGCAAGGTGCTGGAGAGAATCGGCCACCTGTGCGACTACGTGCTGTGGGACGAAGCCTGGATCGGCTACAACGCCTTTCATCCGCTGTTCGACGGCCACAGCCCGATGCGCCTGGAGCCCGCAGCGCTGACGGCCGAGATGCCCGGCCTGTTCTCGACGCAATCAGTGCACAAGCAGGGCGCGGGCTTTTCGCAGGCCAGCCAGATCCACAAGCGCGACGAGCATCTGCGCGGGCAGAAGCGCTTCGTCGACCATGCGCGCTTCAACGAATCGTTCCTGCAGCACGTCTCGACCTCGCCCTTCTATCCGCTGTTCGCGTCGCTCGACGTCAACGCCAAGATCCACGAAGGCAAGGCCGGCGAGATGCTGTGGGACCGCTGCATCGAGCTGACCATCGAGGCGCGCAAGAAGCTGCGCGAGTTCGGCGCGCACTTCGCACGCCACGGCCGCGGCCCCGAGCAGCAGTGGTTCTTCGACCCCTTCGTGCCCGACCGCGTCAGCGTGCGCAAGTCGGCGCACGGCGCCGATGCGATTGACGTGCCGTGGGAAAGCCTGCCCACCGATCTGCTCAAGCGCGAGCAGCAGTGCTGGGACTTCGAGCCCGGCGCCGCCTGGCACGGCTATGCCGGCATGGCGGCGGGCTACGCGATGGTCGACCCGAACAAGCTGATGCTGCTCACCCCCGGCATCGACCGCCGCACCGGCGAATACGCCGAGTTCGGCGTGCCGGCGACCGTCGTCGCCAACTTCCTGCGCGAGCAGCGCATCGTGCCCGAGAAGTGCGACCTGAACAGCATCCTGTTCCTGATGACGCCGGCCGAGGACGAAAGCAAGCTCAACACGCTGATCGCCAAGCTGGTGATGTTCAAGACCTTGTGGGACGCCGACGCGCCGCTGCACCAGGTGCTGCCGTCGCTGCATGCCGCCAACACCGAGCGCTATGCCGGCGCCACGATCCGCAGCGTGTGCCGCGAGATGCACGAGTTCTACAAGAGCCGCGACATCAAGGGCCTGCAGCGCAAGTGCTTCCGCGCCCAGAGCTTCCCCGAGCTGGCGATGCTGCCGCAGGACGCCTACCGCGCGCTGGTCGGCAACGACATCGACTACCTGCCGCTGGACCAGTGCCGCGGCCGCATCGCGGCGACGCTGGCGCTGATCTACCCGCCGGGCATCGGCGTGGTGGTGCCGGGCGAGCGCTGGGACGAGCGTGCGCAGCCGATGCTCGACTACCTGCATGCCTTCGAGGAGTCGTTCAACCGCTTCCCCGGCTTCAACTACGAGGTGCAGGGCGTGTTCCAGGAACGCGTGGACGGGCGCATCGTCTTCCACACCTACGTCGTGCGCGAGTAACAGGAGAGCTGCGATGGCCGAACAACAGAAGAAGATGAACGTCGTGCAGCTGACGTTCATCGTCATGGTCAACATGATGGGCTCGGGCATCATCATGCTGCCGTCGAACATGGCGCAGGTGGGGGCGATCTCGCTGCTGTCGTGGCTGGTCACCGCGCTCGGCTCGCTGGCCATCGCCTACGGCTTTGCGCAGGCGGGGCTGTTCAGCAAGCGTTCCGGCGGCCTGGCCGGTTATGCCGAAGATGCCTACGGCAAGGACGGCTACTTCCAGGTGTTCTTCCTGTACTTCATTTCGCTGGCCATCGCCAACGTCGCCGTGGCGAGTTCGGCACTCGGCTACCTGGCGCCGTTCTTTCCGGTGCTGACCTCGACGCCGCTGATGACGACGATCGGCGTGATCGGGCTGCTGTGGATCACCACGCTCGCCAACTTCGGCGGCCCGAGCGTGACCGGCAAGATCGGCTCGGTCACCGTCTGGGGCGTGATCCTGCCGGTCGGCTTCATGGCCCTCTTCGGCTGGTTCTGGTTCAGCGGCGCGACCTTCTCGGAGGCCTGGAACCCGAAGGGGCTGAGCATCGGCGAGGGCATGGGCTCGTCCATCTCGCTCACGCTGTGGGCCTTCCTCGGCATGGAGTCGGCGTCGCAGAACGCCTCGGCGGTGGAGAACCCGAAGCGCGACGTGCCGCTGGCCTGCATGTTCGGCACGCTGGGCGCGGCGGTGATCTACATCCTGTCGACCACCGTCATCCAGGGCATCGTGCCGAACGCCGAACTGGCCGCGTCGAGCGGCCCCTTCGGCCTGGCCTTCGCGCAGATGTTCAACCCGGCGATCGGCCAGGTGGTAATGGCGCTCGCCGCACTGGCCTGCATCGGCTCGCTGCTCGGCTGGCAGTTCACGCTGTCGTCGACCGCCAAGGACGCCGCCGACGCCGACATGTTCCCCAAGGTCTTCGCCAAGGTCACGGCGGCAGGCGCGCCGATCGCCGGCATGGTGATCATGGGCATCGTGCAGTCGGTGATGGCGCTGTCGACGATGTCGCCCGACCTGAGCAAGCAGTTCGCCGCGCTCGTCAACCTGGCGGTGGTGACCAACGTGGTGCCCTACATCATCGCGCTGTCGGCGCTGTTCGTGATGATGCGCGACGCCAAGGTCGAGCCCGGCGTGTTCAAGCGCAATGCCTTCGTCGCCGTCGTCGCCATGCTGTATTCGGTGTACGCGCTGTACGCTTCGGGCAAGGACGCGGTGATGGGCGGCATGCTGGTGATGGGCATCGGCTACATCGTCTACGGCTTCATCGCGCCGCGCTTCGTCGCGGCGCCTGCGGCCCAGGGAGCAAGGGCATGAGCAGGCACGAAAGCTCGATCGCGTTCGTGACGCGGCCCGCGAGCGCGGAGGTTTCCCCGATGAGCAGGCTGAGCTGCGCAGTGCGCCGCCACGCGGTCCTGCTGGCGGCGCTGGCCCTGCTGGCGCTGCCGGCCGAACCGGCGGTGGCCGCAGGCACGCTCGACAAGGTCAAGGACTCCGGCAAGCTGACGCTCGGCTACCGCAGCGACGCGCGGCCCTTCGCGTTCAGCGACGGCGGCAAGCCGGCGGGCTTCTCGGTCGAGTTGTGCCTGAAGGTGGCGGACGCGGTCAAGGCCGAACTGAAGCTGCCCACGCTGGCGGTGGACTTCGTGCCGCTGACGGCGGCCGACCGCTTCGACGCGCTGCAGCAGGGCCGCGTCGACCTGAGCTGCGGCACCGACACGCCGACGCTGCAGCGCCGCGCGGTGGTGGATTTCTCGATCCCGATCTTCCTTGCCGGCACCGGCGCGCTGCTGCGTGCAGACGCCGACTGGCGGCTGCGCGATGCGCTCGAGGACCGCCCCGATCCGGTGCAACCGGTGTGGCGCGGCGCGCCGGGCCTGTTCAGCGCCAAGGTCGTGTTCGCTGCGGTCGCCGGCACGAGCATCGAGACCACGCTGATCGACGCGCTGCGCAGGCGCCGCGTCACCGTCACCGTCGCACCCGTCCCCGACTACGCCACGGGCGTACAGATGGTGCTCGATCGCCGTGCCGCAGCGCTCTTCGGCGACCGGCCGGTGCTGCTCGACGCCGCCCGGCGCGGCCCGGCAGGCGAACTGCAGGTGATCGAGCGCAGCTTCACGCGCGAAGCGCTGGCGCTGGCACTGCGCCGCGACGACGATGCCTTCCGTCTGCTGGTCGACCGAAGCCTGAGCCGGCTGTACCGCTCGCCGGAACTCGCGCCGCTCTACACCACCTGGTTCGGCCCGCCGGGGCCCCTCGCGCTGCAGCTCTTCCAGTCGCTGGCGCTGCCGGAGTGAATCGCTTTCAGCAAGTCGGAGTAGGAATGCCAGTCACCCAGCACCCCCTCCACAGATCCGTGCATG
>DAIMFR010000012.1:0-86418 GCA_036724445.1 Rubrivivax sp.
TGATGGACCAGTACCTGCCGATGCAGCAGATGATGATGAACCACATGATGTGGCAGCAGCATTGGCAGAGCCCGGCGGCATCGGCGCCCAAATAGCACGATGCTCGGCCGCTGCTCGCCAACCGGCCGGCCGCGTGCCGACGCCTGCGACCTGACTCGCACATAGAATCCGCGCCCATGCGTCGTTGGCTGCTTGTCTTGCTGTTGCTTGTCCTGCCCCTGCAGTTCGCCTGGGCGGCGGCGGCGCCGTACTGCGCACATGAAGCCGCACCCGCTGCCAGCAAGCACCCGGGACACCACCAGCACGTGCATCAGGGCGGCAGCGATGTCGCCAAAGCCGGTGACGATGGCTCCGGCATCGGCACCGATCACACCGATTGCGCGAGTTGCCATGCGGGCGCCGCGGCCACGCTGCCGCCGCCCGCCGTGGGGCTGGCCACTGCGCCGCGCGACGTGCTGCGCGAGCAGCCCTTGGCCCGCTACCGATCGCATACCCCTGCAGGGCCGGAGCGCCCCGACATCGCCTGACTCAGCGCTGCCGCGCGTTTCGGCGGCGAGCTCGAGTCCGGTCCGCTTTCCCGCTGACACCACTTGGCTTGCCTGCCGAATCGCTTTCTGTCGTTGAGACCAGAAGGATGATTCGATGCGCTTGCCCATCGTGGCGCTGGCCCTCGTGCTGGCTGCCACCACCTTGCCGGCGGGGGCTCAGCCCGCTGCCGCACCCACCACGCTGACCCTGGACGAGGCGATGCGCCTCGCCGAGGCCGCGCACCCGTCCGTGCTCGCCCGCGAGGCGCAGCTGGCCGCCGCCGAAGGCACGCGGCGCGAAGCCGCGGCGTGGCTGTTCAACAACCCCGAACTCGGCACCGAGGCCATACGCCGCCGCGCCAATGCCACCGGCAGCTCGTGGAACGAGTGGGCCATCGGCATCGCCCAGCCCTTCGAAACCGGCGGACAGCAGGCGAAGCGCCGCGAAGCCGCCGCGGCCGGGCTGGACGCGCTGCGCGCCGAGATCGACGACGCGCGCCGCCAGGCACGCGTTGAAGCCGCGACCCGCTTTCTTGCCGTGCTGGCGGCGCAGCGGCGCGTGCAGCTGGAGCAGCGTTCGGTGGACCTGTTCGAGCGCAGCGCCCAGGCGGTGGCCAAGCGCCGCGCGGCCGGCGAGGACACGCGCCTGGACGCCAACGTGGCGCTGGTCGAGGCCGAGCGTGCGCGCAACGCGCTGGCGCTGGCGGGCGAGCGGCTGATCGACGCACGCAGTGAACTCGGCAGCGCGGTTCGCCTGCCGCCTTCGGCATTGCCCGAGGTCGCGGGCGAACTGAGGCCCACCGTCGACGGCCCGCTGCCGTACGGTCTGGAGCAGTTGCTGGCCTCGGCGCAGAACCTGCCCAGGCAGCGCGCGCTCGCGGCACGCGAAGAGGCCGCCCGCGCCCGGCTCGGTGTCGAACGCGGCAACCGCAACCCCGACGTCACGGTCGGTGTGCATGCCGGCCGCGAAGGCCCGAGCGACGGCAGGGAAGGTATCGCGATCCTGTCGCTGTCGGTGCCGCTGCCGCTGTTCAAGCAGAACGACGCCGCCATCGGCCAGGCGATGACCGACTTGACGCAGGCCGAGGTCGAACGCGCCGCCGCGCTGCGCGACACCGACGCACGCATACGCCAGCTGTGGAGCCGGTTGGCCAGCCAGCGCGAGCGCATCCAGCGCCTGCAGCGCGTGCTGGTGCCGGCGTCCGCCGACAACCAGCAGCTTTCCGCCAAATCGCGCGAGGCCGGACAGATCGGCCTGCTCGACCAGTTGCTCGTCAACCGCCAGGCGATCGACGCCGAACGCGACCTGATCGACCTGCTGGCCGAGATGCACACCACCCGAATCGAACTCGAATACGCGGCCGGCTGGACGCAACAAGGAAACGCACGATGAACACCATGAACTCGAGGGACAGCCGCCTGCGGGCGGGCCTGTCGGCCGCCGCCCTGTTGCTGGCCCTCGCGCTGGCCGGCTGCGGCAAGGGCGGCGCGAAGGACGAGCATGCCGGCGAGAAGGAAGAAGCACACAGCGAGGCCGAATCCGAGCTGACGCTGACCAGCGAGGAAGCCGCGCGGGCCGGCATCAAGGTCGAGGAGGTCAAGCCGCAGCCGCTGGGCGAAACGATCACTGTCACCGCCACGATCCGCCCCGACGCCGACCGGCTGGCGCACGTCGCGCCGCGCATCGAAGGGCGCATCACCGCTGTACCGGCGAAGCTGGGCGACAAGGTGCGCGCCGGCCAGGCGCTGGCCATGCTGGACAGCGTGGCCGTCGGCGAGGCGCATGCGGCGTGGATCGAAGCCCAGGCCGAACTGGGCATCGCCGAGGCCGACTACAAGCGCGCCGAGTCGCTGAACGCCGAAGAGATCATCCCGCGCAAGGACTACCTGCGCGCCAAGACCGACCGAGACAAGGCCGCCGCCGCGCTGCGTGCGGCAGCGGACCGGCTGCGCTTGCTCGGTGGCTCGCCCAACGCCAGCGGCACGGCGGTCTCGGCCTTTGCCGTGACCGCGCCCTTTGCCGGCACGGTGATCGAGAAGAAGGCCACGCTGGGCGAACTGGCGAGCCCGAGCGAACCGCTGTTCAGCGTCGCCGACCTGAGCCGCGTGTGGATCCAGGCCGATCTGCCGGAAAGCGCACTGGCCAAGGTGCGGATCGGTGCCAACGCGAAAGTGACGGTGCCGGCCTATCCGGGCGAGCACTTCAGTGGACGTGTCGGCCATATCGGCGCCGCGCTCGACAAGGACACGCGCACAGTGGCGGCGCGCATCGAGGTTGCCAACGCCGACGGCCGGCTCAAGCCCGAGATGTTCGCCACCGCGACGATCGAAGTGGCCGGCGACAAGCGCGAGGCGATCTCGCTGCCGGACGCGGCCATCGTGCTGATGGACGGCAGGCCGACGGTCTTCGTCTATGCGCAGGGCGCGTACGAAGCGCGCGAGGTCGAGCCCGGCGAGCGCAGCGGCGGACGCACGGTATTGAAGTCGGGGCTGCTGGCCGGCGACCAGGTCGTCACCTCGGGCAGCTATGCCCTCAAGGCACGCAAGCTGAAATCGCAGCTCGGCCACGGGCATTGAGAAGGATCACCCATCATGCTCAATGCAATCGTCGATGCCAGCCTGCGCTACAAGGTGCTGGTGCTGGTGGCCTTCGCCGTGCTCGTGGGCCTGGGCGTCATGGCCTACCGGCAGGTGCCGGTGGACGCCTTCCCCGATGTCACGCCGGCGCAGGTGAACATCTATACCGAATCGCCCGGCGTCGCCGCCGAGGACATCGAGCGGCTGCTCACCGTGCCGATCGAAGCCGCGATGGCCGGCCTGGCCGACGTGGAGGTGGTGCGCTCGGTGTCGCTGTTCGGCCTGTCCTACGTGGCGGTGTACTTCAAGGATAACGTCGACATCTACTTCGCGCGCCGGCTGGTCGGCGAGAAGCTGCAGGAGGTGAAAGGCCGGCTGCCCGAAGGCTACGGCGAGCCCGAACTCGGCCCCAACAGCTCCGGCCTGGGCCAGGTGTTCTGGTACACCATCGAGGACGCCGACAAGAAGTTGAGCGCGATGGACCTGCGCACGCTGCAGGACTGGACCGTGCGCCTGATCCTGCGCACCGCGCCGGGCGTCGACGACGTCACCACCTGGGGCGGGCACGAGAAGCAGTACCAGGTGCAGATCGACCCGCGCAAGCTGGTCAAGTACGGCATCTCGTTCAAGGAGGTGATGGAACGCCTGGCGGCCAACAACAAGCAGGTTGGCGGCCAGTACCTGAACGTCGGCGTCGAGCAGTACCTGGTGCGCGGCCTGGGGCTGGTGAACAGCGCCGCCGACATCGGCACCATCGTGATTGCCGAGCGCAACGGCGCGCCGATCTACGTGCGCGACGTGGCGGAAGTCAAGGAAGCCCCGGCGGTGCGCTTCGGCGCGGTCACGCGCAACGGCGAGGAAGTGGTGCTCGGCATCGCGCTGTCGCGCATCCACGAAAACGCCGCCACCGTCGTCAAGGCGGTCAAGGAAAAGCTCGCCGTCGCGCAGGCGGCGCTGCCCAAGGGCGTGGAACTGAAGGCGGTGTACGACCGCACCGAGATCGTCGACAAGGCGCTGAAGACCTCGACCAACGCGCTGATCGAAGGCTCGATCCTGGTGGCGGTGATCCTGTTCCTGTTCCTCGGCGAATTCCGTTCCGCGATCGTCGTCATCGTCACGCTGCCGCTGGCCATGCTGTTCGCCTTCATCTGCATGCAGCGTGTCGGCATGTCGGCCAACCTGATGTCGCTGGCGGGCCTGGCCATCGGCATCGGCATGATGGTCGACGGCGCGGTGGTGATGGTCGAGAACGCCTTCCGCCTGCTGTCGCACGCACGCTCGTCGGGCAAGCCGATCCACCGCACGCATGTGGTGCTGGAAGCGGCGCGCGAGGTCGCCAACCCGATCGCCTTCGCCATCCTGATCATCATCGTCGTCTTCCTGCCGCTGTTCTCGCTGACCGGGCTGGAAGGCAAGCTGTTCAAGCCGATGGCGCTGACCATCACCTTCGCGATGGCCGGCTCGCTGCTGCTGTCGCTGACGCTGGTGCCGGTGCTGTGTGCGCTGATCCTCAAGCCCAAGGAGGAGAAGGACACCTGGCTGGTGCGCGGCGCGAAGCGGCTGTACCTGCCGCTGCTCGACTGGGCGCTCGAACGAAAGAGGGTCGTCGTCGGCGCCGCGCTGGCGCTGCTGATCGGCGCGCTGGCGCTGTTCCCGTTCCTCGGCAAGGAGTTCATGCCCACGCTGCAGGAGGACGCGATCATGTTCCGCGTGGTCGGCATCCCCTCGACCTCGCTCGACGAATCGATCCGCGTCGCCAACGTCATGGACGCGGCGCTGCGCAAGCAGTTCCCGCAGGTCAACGCGGTGCTGGCGACCATCGGCCGCGCCGAGAAAGGCGAGACGGCCGACGTCAACTACATGGAAGTGCTGCTCGACATGAAGCCGCAGGACCAGTGGCCGACGAAACAGTCGTTCGCCGCGCTCGGCCGGGAGATGCAGGAGTTCCTGGAAGGCGAGGTGCAGACGGCGGTGTTCGGCGCGACGCAGCCGATCCAGATGCGCGTGGAAGAACTGATCTCCGGCGTGCGCGCGACGCTGGCGCTGAAGATCTATGGCGAGGACCTGGACAAGCTCGAGGAACTGTCGGCGAAGCTGAAGACCGTGGTCGCCGGCGTGCCGGGGGTGGCCGACCTGTCGGCCGAGGCCAACAAGGGCAAGCCGCAGATGGTCATCAAGGTCGACCGCCAGGCCGCGGCGCGCTACGGGCTGAATGCCGACGACATCCTGGCCGTGGTGCAGGCCGGCATCGGCGGCGAGGCGGTGTCCACGCTGATTGACGGCACGCGCCGCTTCGACATCGCGGTGCGGCTGCCCGAGGAGTTCCGCTCCAGCCCGTCGGCGATCGCGGCGATCCCGATCCGCACCGCCGAAGGCGCGATCGTGCCCTTCTCCAGCGTGGCGAAGATCGAACTCGACGAGGGCTACACCTTCGTGCGCCGCGAGTCGCTGCAGCGCTACGCCGTGCTGCAGATGGACGTGCAGGGCCGCGACATCGACGGCTTCGTGAAGGACGCGAACGCCGCCATCGCCGCCAAGGTGCAGCTGCCCACCGGCTACTGGGTCGAATGGGGCGGCGCCTTCGAGAACCAGCAGCGGGCGATGGAGCGGCTGGGGGTCATCGTGCCGCTGACCATCGGGCTGATCTTCATCCTGCTGTACACCGCCTTCAACTCGGTGCGCCATGCGACGCTGATCATCGCCAACGTGCCCTTCGCGATCATCGGCGGCATCGTCGGACTGTTCATCACCGGGCAGTACCTGTCGGTGCCGTCGGCGATAGGCTTCATCGCCGTGTTCGGCGTGGCGATGTTGAACGGCATCGTGCTGGTCAGCTTCCTCAACGAGCAGCGCAAGCACGGCCTGGCAATACGCGACGCGGTGCGCCGGGGCGCGGCATTGCGGCTGCGGCCGGTGCTGATGACGGCGTCGGTGGCGATCCTGGGCCTGATCCCGATGCTGATCTCGACGGGGGTCGGTGCCGAAACGCAACGCCCGTTGGCTACGGTGGTGATCGGCGGGCTGATCACCTCGACGCTGCTGACCTTGCTGCTGCTGCCGCTGATCTACGAATGGTCCGAAACCCGCGCCGAGGCGAAGCAGCGCGAGCGCGACGCTGCCGCCGGGCGGGCCGAAGCCTTGCCCCTGCCCCAACCGAACCCGGAGACCCCATGAAAGAGATCAAGGCCTATGTGCACCGCAGCCGCATTGCCGATGTCATCGCCGCGTTGAAGGAGTCACCTGCCTGGGGCGGCGAACGCGGCGGCCGGCGCCACAACCTGGCGGTGTACATCGTCAAAGGTTCACTGCTGCCCCTGGACAGCGACGAACAGCACTATTCGATGGACCTCGGCGACGAGGTCGTCAACGAATACAAGCTCGAGCTGCTGTGCGAGGACGACGAGGTCGAGCCGCTGAAGGCCGCGATCAGCGCGGCCGCGCACACCGGCCAGGCGGTGGCCGGCTGGATCACGGTCATCGACCTGGTCAGCGCGACGCCCATCCATTGACATGCCGACTCATCTACGACCCATCCTGAAAGGAAGCACCATGAAGAAGACCCTCGCAGCCGCTCTGCTGGCCGCCACAGCGATCGCCCTGCCCACCTTTGCCGCGGAGGACCACGCGCCCAAACACGGCGGCGTCGTCGTCGAAACCAAGGCCGGCGACTTGGAGCTGGTGGCCAAACCCGAGCTGATCGTCATCCACGTCAGCGACCACGGCAAGCCGATGAAGCTCACCAGCGCCAGCGGCAAGGTGACGGTGTTCAACGGCAACGACAAGACCGAAGCGCCGCTGGCGCTGGTCGGCGACAAGCTGGAGGCCAAGGGCAGCTTCAAGGTGGGTGCCGGCACCAAGGTGCTGGCCGAGGTCTCGCTGAACGGCAAGCCGGCGGTCGCCGCGAGGTTCACGCTGAAGTAGCGTGGGCCGTGCGCGTCGCGCCCGACACACTCGCGGCTGGATGTATGCCCAGCGACCGTACTGGTTCAGGCTAGTGCCGTGCCGTCACGGCCGTGGCTCTGACCAACCTGGACTGCTTCTTCGTCGAGCTTGCCATCGACCGACTCATCGCTTCGGGCTCGTTCTTCGCCGACAGCGTGGACTTCCTGGAAGCCACGAACGACGTGGCTGCATCTTGGTTGCACTCACTACCAGTCCGGCGCTGGACGACTCCATACCTGCCTGTCGCGAACGCCCGCTGATGGCCGAGACTGACAGTTCACAACCGACCTCCAATGCTGCCACTCGCTGCGACTTCAGCGAACGACCCGAACACGTGGACATCGCGTCTGCCCCAACGACGCAGCCTCAATCGCCCGCAACAGACCCTCGCTGGGCTCCCAGGTACCGCCTCGTGCAACAAAGCGGTCGGTGGCGTCAACTATCGGAGCACCGCGTTTCCCGTCGGAAGGCGGGCTCAGAAACCTGCCTTCCACGCGGGCCATCTGCTGATCGCTCAGGCGCGCGACATCCAGCAGTCCGTCGGGCTTGATGGCCAGAACCGAGAAGGTGCGGTAGACCGTTCGCATCGGTTTGCCATCGATCAACTCGACAACCGTGCTGACCTGGCGGACGCGCTGTCCAGCGAAGTCAGGAATGCGGGCAACGTCTTCATGCCGCAGCATGCGCATGAAAGCCGTGTTGGCCAAGGCGTGCAGCGTGTCATCGGCGGCGACCAGAAACATCCTCGATGAGAGCTTCATGGCGTGCGCCGTCCCCGATCAGTTCGAAGTCGTCGGGCGAGCCCGCAGGCTGCCTTGCCAGTTCGCGACGTAGAACTGAGCACTGCCCGAGCATGCCCATTGACAGGGGCCGATGGCGCCAGAGCGGTCCATGAAGTGGGGAAGATCGCAGAAAAACATGGTGACCCCTGGTCGCAATGCCGTCAGCCACACAGAAAGACCGCGGCGCGTCCGCGGTAGACGCCAGCAGCATAGTCGGCCAGACCGGCAGCGTACAACGACAGCGACTGGACAGCCGGCGAGGTGGCCGCGGCGACGTATGCGGCAGGGTTGCCGCAGCGACCGCCGAAGCCTGCAGCTTCTTGAGCTATGGCAGACAGCACAGCTCTTCGTGAGCGCATCTTGGCCGACCCTCAACTCGATGGGAGACCATCATGGGTATCGCAGGCACTACCGTTCACCGCGAGCCGTGGAACAAGGGCAAGCTCGTAGGGCAGAAGGCACCGTTCAAGCTCAAGGACATCTGGGCCCTGCGCGTGCGGCTGCAGATGGAAGGCCGGGTTCGCGAGCTGGCCCTCTTCAACCTCGGCATCGACAGCAAGCTACGCGGATGCGACCTGGTTAGCCTCAAGGTCCGGGACGTCTGCCACGGCGACCAGGTGGCGGCGCGAGCCATCGTCGTCCAGCACAAGACCCAGCGCCCAGTTCAGTTCGAGATCACGCCAGCCGCGCGAGACGCCGTGCAGGCATGGATCAGGCTCGCCGCACTGAAGCCGGAGGACTACCTGTTCCCCAGCCGGCTCCACGACTCGCCCCATCTCGGGACTCGTCAGTACGCCCGGATCCTCGGACACTGGGTCGACGAACTGGGCCTGGACCGCGCCGAGTACGGCACGCACTCGATGCGACGGACGAAGGCGACGCTGATCTACCGGCGCACCAAGAACCTGCGCGCGGTGCAGCTTCTGCTTGGCCACTCCAAGCTTGAATCGACCGTGAGGTACCTCGGGATCGAGGTCGATGACGCTCTCGAGATTTCAGAGCAGACCGAAATCTGAGACAGTCGACCGCGGCCGCGCCCGGGATCCTACGGGGGCGGTCGCCCCGAACGGCCGCTGTCTGGCGCAGGGTCGACCTGGCGGTCTCGGCCACAACCCGCCCTTCGCGGCGAGCTAGAAAATCGAGTCGCAAAGCGCCGGCGAGCGGCCGGTTTCTGGCGACGAACTTGAGCTTCACTTCGGCTCGACCCGGCCACTACCCGCCGGTCGCGAACGACGGCAATGGGCCAGCCCAAAATGTGCTCGCCCGCCATCAAGCGCCGGCCTCATGCACAGTCCCGTTGCTGATCTGCAGCTTCTTCATCTTCTCCCACAACGTCTTGCGGCTGATGCCCAGGAGCTCTGAGGTCTTCATAACGCTGCCGCCAGTACGCTCCAGCGCGCTGCGTATGTGCCGCCGCTCAGCCTCTTCGACCATGGTGTGCAAGGGCACGAACTGCCCATCAAGAGACGCCGCTACGTTCAAAGGGGTCGACGTCTCGGCCACGTCAAGGATGCCGGCTTCACTCAGCACCACAGCCTCTTCAAGGAACGACCGCAGTTCGCGCGCATTGCCCTTCCAAGTTCGCCCGAGCACATCGCGCAAGAAGGCCTCCGACATGGCCACCGGCCGCCGCTGTTCCACGGCCATCTGCTGCAGCATGCGTTCCGTCAGCCAGCGGATGTCCTCGGGGCGTTCGCGCAGCGGCGGCAAGCCGATGCGGATAACCGCCAGCCGGTAGAACAGGTCCTCGCGGAAGGTGCCGGCCGCCATGTCGGCGTGCAGATCGCGGTTCGTCGCGGCGATGATGCGGAAGTCGCTTCGCGTGACCTTCTCGGACCCCAGCCTGAAGAAGCTGCGTTCCTGCAGCGCGCGCAGCAGCTTGGCCTGCATGCTGGCGGGCAGTTCACCCACTTCGTCCAGGAACAGGGTGCCGCCGTCGGCCCGCTCCAAATAGCCGCGGTGCGCACGCGCGGCGCCTGTGAACGCATTCTTCTCGTAGCCGAAGAACTCGGCTTCCATCATCGTCTCGGGCACGGCTGAGCAGTTCACTGCGACGAACTCACACTTGCTGGCCCGGTCACCGAGCTGGTGGATCAGTTGTGCTGCGACTTCCTTGCCGACCCCGGACTCGCCGGTCAACAGCACCGAAACCCGTTGCTTGGCGACCTTGTGGACAAGGGCTTCGGCGCGACGCATGGCAGGCGAGATGCCGAGCACGCCATCTTCGGATGGCAACGCCGCCGACGAACTGGCCTCCTGCACCATCGACACCAGTCGCTCGATGTCAAAGGGTTTGGTCAGATATTCGCGCGCGCCGGCACGCACCGTGGCGATGGCATCGTTCACGCTGCCGTAGCCCGTCAGGAAGAACCAAGGCAGAGTACGTTGTGTCTCGGGCAGATCGACGAACCACTGGGTCGCCAGGCCGTCGGTCAGGCGCACATCGCTGATCACCGCACTGAACCCGGCAGGCAGTGCCTCGGCGGCTTCGGACAAGCGTCGGCACCAGATCACCTCGAAGCCTTCGAGTTCGAATCGCTGTACCAACGATTCACCCATGATCGGGTCGTCTTCAATCAGCAGCAAGTTCTTCATGCGTTTCCCGGTTGGGCATCCAGAACACAAGGCGGGTGCCTTGCCCATGGCGGCTGTCGACATCGAAGCCGCCACCGTATTGCGTGGCGATTTCCCGGCACACCCAAAGGCCGAAGCCACGGGGGTCGTCTCCGCTCTCTGCGGCGACTTTTGCCTCCAGGGCGTCCTGCGTCAGCGCCTTGCCTGCATGCGCCACGCTGAAACGCAGGCGGTCGGCATCAGCGTGGAGTTCTGCGTGCACAGTGCCCGGTTCTCCGGCGGCCGAGACACCATTGAGCAGCATGTTCAGCATCACCTGGCGCAACACGGCCGAGGGCACGCGCATTGCGGATTCGACTTCGACTTGCGTTGTCAGTTGCACGTTTCGCTGGGCCACATCCGGGTGCGCCAACGTCAGCACGTCGGTGAAGTCGTCGATTTCCAGTGCGCGGTCCTCCACACGAGCTTGAGGAAGGAGCGCCGCCACGGTCGTCCGGATCTGGTTCAGTCCGCGCTTCAGCAGATCGAGAGTGCGTTTGCGCGTCTCCTCGGACGCACCGTGCACGCTCAGCGTTTGTGTGGCTGTCAGCAACCCGGCGAGCGGGTTGTTGATCTCGTGCGCGACCGCAGCGGTAATGCGTCCGACGGCCGCCATGCGTTCCGCCGACAAGGCGCGACGTTCGGCCTGTTGCCGCACCTGCAACTCCGAGATCAGCTGGTCCACTGCCGCGCTGATGCGCCCGAGCTCAGGGTCTTTGGTGTGGGGAAGCTTGCGGCGCAGTTCGGCCGGATCGAGCCGACCGATGCCCTCGATCACATGGGCGACGGACAGCACGGGCGCCGTCATGCGCCGGCCGATCCACCAGCCTGCGGGCAGCAACAGGAAGGCCGCAAGGCCGACGCCGATGAGCGCAGGTTGCGTAAGCGCTGCCCAATCCGCCGCGAACACCGGCGCATCGACTTCGATGTAGGTGAACCCGAGTGCCTGACCATCTTCGCTGCGGATGGGTTCCAGCAGGGCGATGGCGCCATCGGGGCGATCGATGCGCATGCGTGTGGTGACCGCCGTTGCCGAAGGCCACACCTGGCCGCTGACGGACTGTCCCAGCAAGGCCTGCGCGGTTCGCAGCAATTGCGGCGCCGAACTTGCAAAGACGCGCCCCTCGCTGTCGAGCACGGCCGCGCGCGCCTGGCCTGTTGCCGCCCCCGGCAGAAAGGCCGCCGTGTTGCGCAGCAACGCGAAGACGCGCCAGGTGTCGTCGGCCGCCAGCAAGGGCAGCGACTGGGCGCTGAGCAATTGCGCGGCGCGATCAACAGTGGCCAGTGTGTCGGCGCGTGCGGTTCGGGCAAAGATCTGGGCCGCCACGGCCGTGACGAGCAAGGCCGCGAGCACCACCGCCAGCGACAGTCCCAGCGGTATCTGTACCCGGTAGGGCAGTCGCGACAGCATAGGGACCGCCTATGCCGCGACGCCAGAGCCTGACACGCTGCGCGCCAGCTGCCGTATCGAGTCAAAGATGCTCGGCTGCCCGGCGATGAAGCCGTCAAGATTCAGCGACTTCAGCAGCGCTCTTCCGGCATCGTCCTTGGGCATGCCGATCAGGCTGCGCCGCAGGGCCTCGAGCTTTGTCGGTTCAGTGCCTGCCGCAGCCACGAGCGGTGGGAACCCATGCAGGCGTGACCTCCAGATCACCTCAGTCTGCGTCGCGCCGGGCATGCCGTGTATGCGCATCGTCTCCCACACGTAGCCGTCGATCGATCCGGCATCCGCCAAACGTGAGGCCACCGCGTCGGCCACATTGCGGTGGCCATGCGCGAAGAACGATTTCTTCAGGTCCTTCTGCGCGATGCCGGCCGCGGCGAATTCGCCCTGAGGCACCAGCCATCCGGAGTTCGACAGCGGATCCGAGTATGCGAACACCTTGCCGGCCATGTCGGACCAGCCGCGCACGGTGACCTCGCCACCCATCGGCCGGATCAGGTACGCCTGGTACAGCGGCTGGCCCTTGTAGAGCGGCACCGCCAGAAGCTGCAGTTGCGACTGGAAGCGCACGAAGGGGTAACCGCAGGTCCATGCCGCGTCGATCTGGCCGTTGCTCAACAACTCGTGCACGGCCTGGTACTGGTCGCGCGACGTAAAACTCACTTGCGCGCCCAGGCGCTGCGACAGGTAGTCCGCCCAGCGCGCGAGAAAGGCTGCCTGGTCGGCCAGGATGACCGCAGTCAGACCAATGCGCAGCCTCTCGTTTGCCAGAGCCAGGCGCGGTGCCGCGACCAGCGCAGCGGTTCCCTTGAGCAGTCGTCGACGATCCAAGCCACGCTCCGGTGGTTTCGTTTTCGTAACTTACACCTTTGAGCTGCGTTACGCAATTCGGACCAATCTGAACTTGCCTTCAGCTAAGTCATTGATTTTGCTCACATCGTGCTGTGGCACAGCGATTGCGAACTGTCCATCGTTCATCGAAACATAAACCGGAGGCAAGCCATGGAAGAGCACAAGCTCAGCCGCCGCATATTTCTTAAGTCCAGCGGCGGCGCGGCCGCCGTTGTTGGCACGGTGGGCGCGGCGCTGCTGCCCGGCGAAGCACAGGCAGCCAGCCCGGCCGGCAGCACCTCGACCAACCTCAACTACCCGAAGCGCAGCGTCGGCAAGGCCGGCGGCCTGCCGGTCAATCAAGCGGTGAGCTTCAGCTATCCGGATGCAGGTTCACCTTGCGTCGCATTGCGCATGGGCTCGGCGGTGCCAGGGGGTGTGGGCCCGAACAACGACATCGTCGCCTACAGCACGCTGTGCACGCACATGGGCTGCCCGGTGCAATACGACGGCGGCACGAAGGTCTTCAAGTGCAATTGCCACTTCTCGATGTTCGACGCCGAGAACAACGGGCAGATGGTGTGTGGTCAGGCCACCGAGGACCTGCCGCGCGTGCTGCTCAGCTACGACGCGAAAACCGACACCGTCAGCGCTGTCGGCGTCGACGGCCTGATCTACGGTCGCCAGGCCAACATCCTCTAGGAGGCACGTCATGAGCACCAGGATCAATGACCGCATCGCCCTTCCTCCGAAGGACGCGCAGAAGACAAACATGACCTGCCACTTCTGCATCGTGGGCTGCGGCTACCACGTGTACAAGTGGGACGCCAACACCGAGGGAGGCCGCGCCGCCGCACAGAATGCACTCGGTGTCGACTTCACCAGGCAGGTGCCGCCACTGGCCATCACGATGACCCGGGCGATGACGAATACGATCACCGACATCAGCGGAAAGCGCTGGAACATCATGATCGTGCCGGACAAGGGCTGCAGCGTGAACAGCGGCCTGTCGTCGACGCGTGGCGGCAAGATGGCCTCGTACATGTACGCGCACGATGGCCTTGCCAAGGATCGTCTGCAGAACCCGCGCATCAACCGCGGTGACCAGTGGCTCAACACCAGTTGGGACGCGGCGCTCGCGCTCTACGCCGGACTGACGAAGAAGATCCTCGACACCGATGGTCCGAGTGGGCTGCTCTTCGACTGCTTCGACCACGGCGGCGCCGGCGGCGGCTTCGAGAACACCTGGGGCACCGGCAAGCTGATGTTCAGCGCGCTGCAGACGCCCATGGTGCGCATCCACAACCGTCCGGCCTACAACTCCGAATGCCACGCCACGCGAGACATGGGCGTGGGTGAGCTGAACAACAGCTACGAAGATGCACAGCTGTCCGATTGCATCATGGCCATCGGATGCAACCCCTACGAGACCCAGACCAACTACTTCCTGAACCACTGGCTGCCGAATCTGAACGGTGGCACGGTGGACAAGAAGAAGAAATGGTTCCCCGGCGAAACGGCAGCGGCAACCAAAGTCATCATCGTCGACCCGCGCCGCTCGGCCAGCGTTGCGATCTGCGAACAGATCGCCGGCAAGGACAACGTGCTGCACCTGGACATCGAACCGGGCTCGGACACGGCGCTGTTCAACACGCTGCTGACCTACGTGGTCGACCAGGGCTGGCAGGACAAGGACTTCATCGCCAGGAGCACGCGCGGCTTCGACGACGCGATGAAGGTCAGCCGCATGTCGCTCGAAGACGGCTCCAAGGCCACTGGCATCCCGGTAGAGAAGATTCGCCAGGCGGCCGACTGGGCCTACAAGACGAAGGCCTCCGGACACCGTCCACGCACCTTCCACGCCTACGAGAAGGGCATCATCTGGGGCAACGACAACTACGTCATCCAGAGTGCGCTCGTCAGCTTGGTGCTGGCCACGCAGAACGTCGGCCGCCGCGGCACCGGCGTGTGCCGCATGGGCGGCCACCAAGAGGGTTACACGCGCCCGCCCTACCCAGGCGACAAGAAGATCTACATCGACCAGGAAGTCATTCAGGGCCGCGGGCTGATGTACACGATATGGGGCACCAACCCGTTCCAGACCACGCTCAACGCCGAGGAGCATCGGCGCGTACTCGCGCGCCGCGCACAGATCGTCAACCAGGCGATGGCCGCCGCCAAGGGCGCCAGCGTCGAGCAGATGGTGGACATCGTCTACGACGCTTGCAAGAACAAGGGCGGCATGTATGTGGTCGGCATCAACCTGTACCCGACGACGCTGGCCGAAGAGGCCCACATGCTGTTGCCGGCCACCCATCCTGGAGAAATGAACCTGACCTCGATGAATGGCGAGCGACGGTTGCGCCTGTCGGAGAAGTTCATGGACCCGCCCGGTTCGGCCAGGCCCGACTGCCTGATTGCCGCCGACATCGCCAATACCCTGAAGGCCATGTATCTGAAGGACGGCAAGGCTGACATGGCCAAGCGCTTCGAGGGCTTCGACTGGAAGACCGAGGAGGACGCCTTCAACGACGGCTTCCGCCGTGCCGGCCGGCCGGGCGTGGGCCCGATCGACAGCCAGGGGGGCGACACGGGATATCTCGCCACCTATGCGCTGCTGCGCAAGGCCGGCAACAACGGTGTGCAATTGCCAATCAAGCGGGTCGATGGCGACAAGCTGGTCGGCACCGAGATGCACTACACCGACGGCAAGTTCGACACCAAGGACGGCAAGGCCGAGTTCAAGCCGGCGCCGTGGAACGGCCTGCCGAAGATCGTCGCCGACCAGAAGGCCAAGCACCGCTACTGGATCAACAACGGCCGTGCCAACGAAGTCTGGCAGACGGCGTACCACGACCAGTACAACAGCTTCGTGCGCGACCGCTTGCCATCGGCCTTCATCGAGCTGAACCCCGAGGACGCGCGCACGATGGGTGTGGCGCCGGGCGATGTGGTCGAGGTTTTCAACGACTTCGGCAGCACCTATGCGATGGCCTATCCGCAGAAGTCCATCAAGGCGGGACAGACCTTCATGCTGTTCGGCTACATCCGCGGTGTCGCCGGCGATGTGACCAGCCCATGGGTCGATCGCAACGTGGTGCCGTACTACAAGGGCACCTGGGCAAGCATCAGGCGCGTGGGCAGTGTCGACGACTGGAAGCGCAGCATCAGCTTCAAGGACCGGCGCTTCTCCTGAACCCTTGGCCTTGTCTCCCCGCGGCGTTTGGCGCCGCGTTCGGGGGTGCTTTCGAGCACCCCCGCTTTCGCCGAACGGTCAGACCATGAAGGCCGCCAGCGCCATCGATCAGGCTGCCACGGTTGATCAGCCGCCACCGCCTCGCCGCGCCATTGCCGGCGGGTTCGACCGTGGCGTCTTCGCTATGGCGCAAGCAATGATCACCTCGCGGCAGAACGTCTCGCCGAAGCGGCTGATCGCCCCCGGCCCCTCGGCTGAGCAACTCGATGAATTGCTTGCCCTGGCCGCAGCCGCTCCGGACCATGGTCTGTTGCAGCCGTGGCGCTTCATCGTCGTGCCCATCGAGCAGCGGCATCGCCTTGCCGAGGTCTTCGCGCTGGCCTTGATCGACCGCGATCCAGGCGCCACCCTCGAGCAGATCGAAGCGGCACGCGAAAAGGCGCATCGCGCACCACTGTTGCTGGTGGCGATCGCTTGCCTTGGGAAACGTGAGCCCGATATACCCCCGCTGGAACGCATGGTGTCGATGGGCGCGGCCATTCAGAACCTCCTGCTCGGCGCTTACGCGCTTGGATATGGGGCCGGACTCACCAGCGGACAGGCGATGGCCTCGCCACGGATGTACAGCTTGTGTGGCCTGAGCGCGGGTGAGGCTCCCGTTTGCTGCGTCAACATCGGCACGGTGGCCAAGCGCAAGGCATTCGCACGCCTGCGGCCCATGCCTTCGGACTTGCTCAGCGCCTTGCCAGAACAGTCATCGACTTGCAGCGTTTGACAGCACGAACGCGGCGACGGCCGCAGTGTCGGACAGGCTGAGGCAGGCAATGTCTGCATCCGGCAGCGGCGAATCGCTGGCGATGGCCACGATCCCTTGCCATTCGGGCCACAGGGTTGGCTTGCCGACTTCGGCCCTCCAGACTTCGAGCTTGGGGAACCCACCGCCCTTGAAGCCCTCGATCAACACCAGGTCGCAGTGCTGCAACCGGTCGAGCAGGTAGTCCAGCGGTGGCTCGTCGGCGCCACGCAACTCGTGCATCAGCGCCCAACGGTCGTTGCCCAACAGCAGCACTTCCTTGCAGCCCGATTCACGCAGACGGTAGGAGTCCTTGCCCGGGCGATCGATGTCGATGTTCTTGTGGCTGTGCTTGATCAGCGACACGACCAGTCCGCGCGAGCTCAGATCGGGCACCAGCCGCTCGAGCAGGGTCGTCTTGCCCATGCCGGAATGACCGGCGATGCCGAAGACTTTCATGGTCGTGACGCGGGTTCAGCCGCAGCACCGGTGTGACTGCATCGGCGGGCACTGAACCGAGCCGTAGGAGCAGAACACGCAGCAGTCACCGGGCTTCGGACGCAGCAGGGTCTCGCAGTTTTCGCACGAGTAGAAGAACTGGCAGGCATCGGTCGGCATGAACTCCCGCTTGCGGTGACCGCAATGCGGGCAGGTCAGCAACGATTCGAGGACGATGTCGGTCATGGTCGCACTGGCATGGGACGTTCGACGCCATATGACGCAGCCGCGCCGGGTACGGTGCTGGCGTCGACCAGGTCACGCAGCGCGGTGACCCCAACGGGGGCGCGAGACACCCAGGGCACTACGTAGGTCCGCTTTGCCAAACTCCCGACGATCCGCTGCAGTTGAACGTCTTCGCCAGCGAGCCGCGCCGCCAGTACCGGATCCTTCGTGCCCGAGGCGGCCAAGCTGCGATTGACCACCCAGGCAAAGGGTTCGATGCGCGCTCGCCGCAGGTCGTCCTGCAGACTGGCCGCCTCGGACACTGGCGTGATCTCGGGCAAGGTGACCAGCACGATGCGCGTGTACTGCGGGTCCTGCAGCCGCATCAGCGGCGTCACCACGCGCGCTGCAGGCGTGCCTTCGAACTCGCGCGTCATCTGCCGGTGGTACGCCCCGGTGGCGTCCATCAACAGCAGCGTGTGGCCGGTCGGCGCCGTGTCGAGCACCACGAACGCGCTGCGCGCCTCGCCGACGATGCGTGAGAACGCGTGGAACACGGCCACTTCCTCGGTGCAGGGCGAGCGCAGGTCCTCGAGCAGCAGCGTGCGGCCGGCCTCGTCCAGGTCACGGCCACGACTTGCCATGATCTTGTCGACATAGCGCTGGGTCTCGGCCACCGGATCGATGCGATCGACCTGGAGTCCGGGCACGCTGCCCTCGATCGTCGCGGCCAGATGCGCCGCCGGATCGGTGGTGGACAGGTGTACGGTCTTGCCCCGCCCGGCCAGCGCGACGGCCAGCGCGGCGGCAATCGTCGTCTTGCCGACGCCGCCCTTGCCCATGACCATGATCAGGCCACGCTCCTGTCGGGCCAATTCGTCCGCCAGCGCGCGCAGCGGTTGAACCGCGGCGGCCAACCTGACTGGGTCGATCATCACGGCCGGCGGTGGCTCTTGCGCACCCAGTAGCGCGCGCAGCGCAGTCAGCCCGACCGTGTCGAAGGGGTGCAGCGGCACCTGATCCTGCGGCAGATGCCGCAGGCTCGCAGGCATTGCGCTGAGCGCCCGATCCCCGAGTTCTTGCAAGGCCATCGCCACGTCGTCACCCACGCCCGACGCGCGGAAGACGGCGTTGATCACCAAGCGCTGGTTGGCCAGTCCCAGCTCCAGCAACTCATCGCGGGTGCGCGCAGCCTCGCGCAGCGCCGCGCTGTCCGCGCGGGTCACCAGCACGATGGCGGTCTTTGCGGGATCGGCCAGCGAGCGCAGGCCCGCACGGAAGCGTTCCTCCTGCATCTTCAGACCGGAGTGCGGCCCCAGACAGGACGCGCCGCGATCGTTTCCTTCCAGGAACCCGGTCCAGGCCTTGGGCAGGCTCAACAGCCGCAGGGTATGGCCGGTGGGCGCGGTGTCGAAGATCACATGGTCGTAGCCCGCGGCGTCGCCTGCCAGCAGACCAATGAACTCGTCGAAGGCGGCGATTTCGGTGGTGCAGGCCCCGGACAGCTGTTCGCGCACCGTGGCGCGGTCTGCATCCAGGCTGTCGGCCGGCATCTGATCGATCACGCGCAACCTGTATGCCTCGGCCGCGACGTCCGGATCGATGTTCATCGCGTCGAGGCCTGGCGCCCCTGGCACGCTGCGAGGCTGGTCGGACAGCGCGGTGCCGAGCATCTCGTCGAGGTTCGACGCCGGATCGGTACTGACCAGCAGCACCCGCAGCCCCTTGTCCGCCAGCGCCAGGGCGCAGGCGCAGGCCAGTGAGGTCTTGCCCACACCACCCTTGCCGGTGAAGAACAGGAACCGCGGCGGGTCGCGCAGCAGCGAGATGGGGGGATGGTTGTTGTCGGTCATTGGGAATCGCAGGGCCACGCCTGTACGGCGCGGCCCGTCAGCGGCAAGCGCAAGCTGTCGAGCCGCACAAAGAAGCGTTCGCCGATGTCGAGTCGGTTCCGATCATGCTGGACGCTGCCATCATCGCTGCCCTGACGATCAGGTCTTCCGGAATCGACTCGTGGGTGCGACTGCCGATTTCCATCGTGCGGCAAGGCAGGTCGCCGCAGACGTTGCAGCATTTGCTTGCGCCAACGCGGGCACCGAGCCATTCCTCCAACGGCTTGCCGGCGATCCAGATGCGGTTGGATTCGGACGGGTCCGCCTGGAAGCCCGCCTCGTCGATGGCCAGCGTCTCGAGCACCGGCTCGATGCCCAGCGGCTGCAACGCCGCTTCGAGCTTCCTGACCGCGCTGATGACGCTTTGCTGGGTCGAGCCGCAGCGCGGGCAGGTTGCGCCTTCCTTGACCAGGCGCTTCCAAAGGATGGGCAGGGATCTCATGCCATTCTCCACGGACG
The DNA here is from genome assembly GCA_036724445.1 of Rubrivivax sp. Classification (GTDB taxonomy): domain Bacteria; phylum Pseudomonadota; class Gammaproteobacteria; order Burkholderiales; family Burkholderiaceae_C; genus Rubrivivax. Next base: position 19,720 of record DAIMFR010000012.1, read on the forward strand.
CCAAGCTCTGTCAGAGCATCTCGATGGCCAGCGCGATGCCCTGGCCGCCGCCGATGCACAGTGTGACGATGCCGCGTTTGCAGCCGTCGCGTTTCATGGAATGCATCAGCCGCGTCGCCAGCACCGCGCCGCTGGCGCCGATCGGGTGGCCGTGCGCAATCGCACCGCCTTCGACATTGACCACGTCCTCGGCAAAGCCGATCTCGCGCAGGCAAGCCAATGCGATGGCGGCAAAAGCCTCGTTGATCTCGACCCGATCCACCTGTCCCACCGACCAACCGGCACGCGCCAGCGCCTGTCGGACCGCGGGCACCGGACCCAGGCCGAAGAAGCCAGGTTCCACCGCACCCACGCCATAGCTCACGAGTCGCGCCATCGGCACCAAGCCGTTCTTCTCGGCCCAGGCGGTATGCGACACCACCATCGCTGCGCCGGCGGAATTCAGACCCGGTGCGTTGCCCGCCGTGATGCTGCCCTCCTTGCGGAACGCCGGCTTGAGCCTGGACAGGGACTCGGCTGTGGTCTCCGGCCGGTTGTGCTCATCCTTGGCGAACACTGTCGGGCCCTTGCGCCCGGGCACTTCGACGGCGGCAATCTCGGCCACGAACTTGCCCGCCGCCTGCGCCGCGCTGAAACGCTGTTGCGAACGCAGCGCCCAGCGGTCTTGGTCCTCGCGGCTGATGCCGTTCTTGAGCACCAGGTCTTCGGTGTGCCAGCCCGAATGTTTGGCGCTGAAGGCGTCGTTCAGGCCGTCGTAGAGCATGCTGTCGAACATCGTCACGTCGCCCATGCGTGCGCCCCAGCGGCCCTGCGGCAGCAGGTAGGGCGCGCGGTCCATGTTCTCCATGCCCCCGGCAATCGCGCAGTCGATCATGCCGGCCCAGACCTCGAGCGCGGCGCTGGCCACGCCCTGCGCGCCCGAGCCGCAGACACGGTTGACGCTCAGCGCGGGCACTTCCACCGGCAGCCCGGCGGCGATGCCGGCCTGGCGCGCGGGGTTCATCTTCACGCCGGCCTGGATCACGTTGCCCATCACCAGGGCCTCGATCTTGTCGGCGGCCAGGCCCGAGCGCTTCAGCGTCTCGCGGATCGCAGCGGCGCCCAGCTCCGGCGCGGGCATGTCCTTGAGGCTGCCGCCGTAGGTGCCGATGGCGGTGCGCACGGGGTGGCAAAGAACGATTTGTCGGCTAGTCATGTTTCATCTCCTTGGGGTGGGATCGATGGCCTCGAATTGGCCGTGGGGAAGTGCTGAGTCCGATGGTGGGCATTCATGGTGCCTGCGACAACGGCACCAGCAGAACGGGTCGCCCCGCCATCTCGCAAAGGCGCAATGCGGTGCTGCCGATCACCATGCTCTGCACCCAATGCTGGCCATGCTTGCCGCAAACGATGAGAGAACAATCGCGCTCCTGTGCCGCGCGGGCAATCACCTCGTGCGGGTCGCCGTCCAGCACCAAGGCCTCGCCGCGGCTTCCCGCCGCATCGATGCGTGCGACCAAAGCGCCCAGTGCCGCACGGGCCATCAACGGTAGTGCCGGCGTGGCGTCAACGGCCTCCGGTGTCAGCACGGCTAGGCAATCGACCTGCCGTGCCTGGGCAGCCAATGCAACGGCGGCATGCTCGGCCGCACCGGCATGCTTCGACAAATCGGTGGCCAGCAGGACATGGCGCAGCGCATCCACACAAACCGCGGCGCAGCCCGGCACGGCGCCGTGACTGACGGGCTCGAGCCACTCCAGCAGCAGCGGCAGCGTTGTCCTGCGCACCATGTCGCGTGCGACGCTGCCTAGGAAGAGACGACTGGCCAGGTTGTGGCTGCGCGAGCCCAGGACGATCAGGTCCGCCTTGGCCTCGTGGCTGACCTCGAAGATCCCCTGGGACGGAGAACCGGCTGCTTGAACCAGGACCTCGACGCGCAGATCGGGGTGGCGCAGACGAGTTGCCCGGCCCTCCAGCCATTCCCTGATGTCTTGAAGCGCCCGGTCGCCAGGTTCCTGGCCATAGCCGACGCGAACCACATGGGTGATGATGAGTCGGCCCACGCCCCAGCGCCGCAATTCCGCAGCGCACTCGAGCAAGGGCTCGGCGGCCGGCGAGAGGTCGAGTGCGAGCACGGCGGTCTTGTACATGCTCAACTTCCTGGGCAATGCGTTTCGACTTGCACGCTGCGAATCAGGCGGCCAGCCATTGCCGGACCTCGGCCTGCGTCGGAATGCGGCCGCTGCTGACGAGCTTGTCGTCGATGACGAGCCCCGGCGTGGACAGCAGGTCGTAGGCCATCATGGCCTTCATGTCGGTGACCTTGACAAAGTCGGCCTCGATGCCCGCACTGGCCGCGGCCTCGCGTGCGACGGCTTCCAGCTTCTTGCAGTTGGCACAACCGGATCCGAGGATCTTGATGGTCTTCATCCCTTCTCTCCTTGTCGTAATTGTCAAACCTGCGCTGGTATGGCCCGGTGCCTCAACAGCCAACTCAGCGCCGCCACCAGCACTGCCACGAAGGTGCCCAGCCCGCCGACGATCCATGCCCGGTCCGCACCGTCCACCCAGGCACCATAGGACAGCCCGGCGACGATGCTGAACAACGCCACCAGGCCGACGTAGGTGAAGGTCTTGGGCCGGCCGATGACGGCGGCCACCATCAGGATGCTTTGCAGGCTCAGCTCGGGGTCGGCCATCAGGTAGGCCAGCAGGGGCCCACGGTGCATGCCCAGGTCGAGGAACATGTGCGCGACCGGCACCTCCACCAAGGTCGGGAAGTACATGAACACGCCGAACACGACGGCCACCGCATTGGCCAGCAGGTCGTTGCGGCCGGCCAGGTTCTGGATCCATTCGGGCTGGATCAGTTGCCGGACGATGCCCACCACGAACACACCCACCACCAACAGCACGAAGATCTGCTTGACGAAGCGCCAGGCTTCCCAGAGCCACGCACGCCAGGCGTCGGCATCGAGCCGCCGCGCATGGTGCAGCACCGCGGCCATGGCCAAGCCGACGGCGACTGCGCGGCCCGTGAGCGCGACTTCCAGACCCGCAGGGCCTGGCGTCAGCCGCATCGCCGCCACGAGCAGCGTCGCGGCCGCCAGGCCCAATGCCACCCACGTCCAGCGGTTGGCACCTTCGACAATGTTCTCCAGGCCCTTCCAGGCCGACAGCCCGATCAGCACCAGCAACAGGATCAACAGCGAGCCCTGCAGGCTGACACCCTCTTCGCCCTTGGCCGCGTCGAAGGGCACCCACGCAGACAGCGTCGCCTGCCAAGCCTCGGCCCAGGGCAGCGGCAGCGTCACCGTGCCGAGCGTGGCGGTCAGCGGCCACAGCTTCAGCGTGCCGGCGATCAGCACGGCAATCAGCGACAAGAGCACGCCGATGGCCGCAGCTCCGATGTCGGCCTGCCCGGCAAACAAGGTATCGGTCTGAGCGTCGTGGCTGGCGTCATCGCGCCAGAACAGCACGGCCATCGTCAGGCCGATGCCGATGCCGAACAACAGGCTGAGCGCAAAACGCGCGAAAGCGAATTCCGCCCCCAGGATGCTGCCGGTGTAGGCCAGCGCGAGGATGTTGCCGGCGGGTGCAAAGAACAGGAAGGTGATCGCCGGACCGAGGCCGGCGCCTTTCTTGTAGATGCCGGCGAACAGCGGCACGATGGTGCAGGAGCACACCGCCAGCAGCGAACCCGCGGCCGCTGCAGCCGGATAGGACACCCTGTACGGCGCATTGCGGCCGAGCCAGCGCGTGATGCTCGGCTTGGGGATCAGCGCGGCCATTGCACCAGCGATGAAGAACGCCGGCACCAGGCACAGCAAGACATGGGCAGCCAGGTAGGCCGCCAGATTCCCGGCGCCGCCGTTCATCAAATGCAGAAATGTGTCCACGAGATCCTGTCGTCACCGCAAGTGCTACGCTGTTTGGCTATGGGAACAGAGCTGCAAACATCGAGCATTGATAGCGCTCAAGTCCGTAGCAGCAACGCAGTTTCCATCGCCAGACTTCATGCTGCCGTCGCCAGCCGGCGGGCGAGCAAAGCGCCTGCGCGCACCGCCACCAGTTCGCCATCAGCCAACGGCTGCCAGGCGTCTTGCGTGAGCGGCACGCTGGCAACCCAGACCACCGTCTGCCCTGCCTGGGCGATGGATGCGCCACCGCTGTGTTCTGGCGCGGCATCGGCCGTGGGGCAGAGTCGCTGCCTTGTCCAAAGCCCCGGCGGTTCCGCACGACCGGTGATCTGCATCCGCCGATGGCCGTGCGCAAAAAGTGCATCGCCGTCGGCATAGAGGAAGTTGGCCGGACCGAGCGCGCGCAACTCATGCGCGAACTCGCTCAGCACCGACAGGCGGAGATCCAGCGTCGGTGGGCACTGCGCTTGCCACAGCGGGCTCAATCGCGACAGCAGCGCGCAGAAGGCATGCTCCGAATCAGTCTGCCCGATCGGACGATAGCGCTCAAGCGCCAGCGCCCCGCTTCGGTAAATGCCCGGCAGGTTGCCGTTGTGGGCGAACACATGCCGTCGGCCACCCAGCTCGCGCGCAAAGGGTTGGGTGTTCGCGAGCGACAGCTCACCCTGGGTCGCGTGGCGGATGTGCGAGATCGCCAGTTCCGTTGCCGGCCCGTTCGATTCCAGATGACGCACCAGCGCGCTATCAGCGGCTGCGGCCGGCTCGCGGAACAGGGCCACGTCGTGCCCCTGGTAGAACGCGACGCCCCAGCCGTCGTGCGAGCGGCCGGTCGCGCCGCCGCGCGCTGCCAGGGCCTGCAGCGAAAAGTTCAGCCGAACCGGCTGCGAACTGGACAGTGCCAGCAGTTCACACATGATTGACTGCGGCGGACAGGTTCATCGCCGCAACGCCCCGGCCGAACTCAAGACCGTTGCACGCAACATGCTGGGTGCCGGCCAGCGAAGGCCTCGACAATCAACGCGTGCTGGAAGCATGACGAGCTTTGGTGATGTCGTGGCTTGCTCGATGCTCGTCGCCCCCCGGTCGCAGCGGCGTACAGCCATGGCAGAAGGCCTCGCGCACCACCTGGAGCGTGACATGGCGGATTTCGAAATGCTCATGCAGTGCGTCGGTGGCATGCCTCAGGAACGCGTCGTCGCCCCCGCCCTGGGGCATCACCAGGTGCGCGGTCATGGCGATCTCCGCGGTGCCCATGGCCCAGACATGCAGGTCGTGCACCTGTGCCACGCCAGGCAGCGCCTCGAGCAGGTTCTGCACCGCGTGCAGGTCGACGCTTTCCGGGACGCCGTCGAACAGCAGGTGCAGCGATTGCCTGAAAAGGCTCCAGGTGCCGGCGACGATGATCGCGGCGATGACCAGGCTGATCGCCGGGTCGAGCCAGGTCCAGCCGAACACGAGCGCCAAGCCGCCGGCCACCACCACGCCGGCTGAGACCAACGCGTCGGCCGCCATGTGCAGGAAGGCGCCGCGGATGTTCAGGTCCTTCTCGCGCCCGCGCATGAACAGCAGCGCAGTGGCGGTGTTGATCACGATGCCGATGCCTGCGACCACCATGATGGTCACGCCCTCGATGGCCGGCGGCGGCGATTGCAGCCGCTGCAGGGCCTCCCAGGCCAGCGAGCCCATGGCCACCAGCAGCAGCAGCGCGTTGAGGAAGGCCGCCAGGATGCTGGCGCGCTTCCAGCCGTAGGTATGGCGCGCATCGGGCCGCAGCTTGCCCGCCAGCGCCCCGCCCCAGGCCAGCACCAGGCCGATGACGTCGCTCAGGTTGTGGCCCGCGTCGGCCAGCAGCGCCAGCGAGTTGACCTTCCAGCCGTAGAAGGCTTCGACGGCGACGAAGGCGATGTTCAGGCCGATGCCGATGCCGAACGCCGCGTTGAAGTTCGCGGGGGCGTGGCTGTGGTCGTGGGCGTGGTCGGCACTCACGGGGAGTCGCTCTTTCGGCGCAGCACGCCGCTCAGTTCCGTGCCCGGGGCCACGGTGTTGAAGACGGTGCCGAACTTGCGCACGTTCTCGTGCAGCAGATCCAGCCGCCGGTCGGGTTCGTCGGTGTCGACGATGATTTCGTAGCGGATGGACTCCAGCCGGGGCGGCACGTCCCGGCGCACACCGTGAATCCGGACCTCCACGCCGCGAAGCTCGAACTTGAGGATCGGCGTGACACGCTCGATGCTCTTGATCATGCACGCCGACAACGCGGCCAGCAGCAACTCGGCCGGGTTGAAGGCCAGCGGGTTGCCGGCCAGATCGGTGTCGAGCGCGATCACGGCCTGCTTGCAGCGCGCTTCGCTGGCGTGGGCCGACACGCGCAGCGAGACCACATCGAAGTGCAGTTTCGCTTGCGGCACGGTGCTCATGGCGATATCTCGATTAGGTCGGAGCTGAGTTTCATGCGGTTGAAGCTTCGGACTCGAACAGCATGGCACGCATGCGCTGGCGTTCGGCCGGCGTCGGCCAGCCTGAATCCGCGGGCGCGGCTGCCGATTCGAAATGGCCCTGGGCGTCGACGCGCAGTACCTGGTAGGTCTCGTTGATCACCGCCTCGGGTTCGCCGTCCTTCAGACGCACGTACCAGTCGGCCAGACGCAACTCCTGGCCGGCGAGCAGCGGCGCACTGGCTTCATGGCGTACCAGCGCCAGGTACAGCGCATGCGGCAGCGCCTGCACAGTGCTGCTGTCGTCGAGCAGGAACACATACGACGCATGGTCGCCGTCACCTTGACGCAGCGCGCGCCCGGAGGCATCGACGGTGCTGTACACCGGCGCGAAGCCGCCGCCCGGCGTGCGGAAGTTGGTGGTCTGGCCCTGGTACAGGCGCGCCGCCACCCACTGCAGCTGGCCGGCGTAGACGTAGGCGCGCAGGTCGAACTTCATGGCCTGTGCACTGGCGTCGTCAATGCGCCGCTCGCCCGGCGGCGCGAGGGTCTGCGCCACGTAGTCGCCATCCAGGATTTCCTGCCACACGCGCTTGGTCAGCTTGTCGCCGCGATAGGCTGCGCGACTGCCGAAGCCGGCCACCGGCTTGAAGAACAGGCCGCGGCGCGCGGCCCATAGGCGTTCGGCGTCGGCGGGATTGACCACTTCGGTATGCGGCACGTAGTCCAGCAGCACCTGTCGCGTGGTTTCGTCAACGCCCAACTCCTGCAGCCTTTGCGCGTCGCTGAACAACGCCAAGTGCCGCTTGTCGGCGTACAACGCATGCGCTTGCGGGTGCGGTGTCAGCACCACGGCCTGCGCCAGCCAGGCGTCGCGCAGCGCGGCGCTGCCGGGCTGTTCGAGGTAGAAGTCGGTGAGCCGGTTGTAGACCAGGTCGATGGCCTGATCTTCGTGCCAGAGCCTGCCGTCGTGCCACTGAAGCGCGGCCGGGTCGGCAACCACCGCGCGCATGCCGTAGCGCTCGAACAGCCGCTGGAACAGAAGGAACTCAGGGTAAAGGTACTGCGCCGACGGGTTCTCGTCGACGATGGCGATGCTGTGCAGCGGCCCCTGGTGGCCGGCCAGCCGCCATTCGTGGCGAAACATGTCGACCAGCCGCTGCTCGAAGGCGGCCACGTTGGCGCGCGTGGGCACCATCGCATCCATCGCCGCGCAGCAACTGCGCTGCGCACGCGCCAGCGCGGCGTTGAGCATCGCGCCACCGGCATTGGTGTTGATCTCGATCAGGCCGAGCCGGCCCTGGTCAAGATGGAAGTCATAGCCGAAGAACACGCCGCGCGGGCCGCCCACGGCGGGCACGCGGGCGATGGCCGGGGCTGATGCCAGCACTTGCTCGTGGTACGCCGACAACGCGACCACCGCTTCGACCGCACGCACCACCTGTGCGATGCGCTGAAGCTGTGAGGGCGCCACGAACACCGGCTGCGCGGCAAACAGCGTCGGGCAGCGCTCGTGCATCAGCGCCGCCAAACCCGGCGTGCCCAACTCGGCATCGAGCGCGTGCGCCAGGGCGTCGCAGTCGAGGCTGAAGCAGAAGCAGTCGCTGTTGAGGGCGTCGATGCCGTGGGAAGAGGACGTGCGACTCATCTCGAGCTCTCCCGCGCCAGCATCGCTGGCGTTTGCGCGGACGCCGCATCGCTGCCGCGCAACAGCATCAGCGCCACGAAGGCCGTGAAGCCCAGTCCGGCCGTGAACCACAGCGCGCCGGCCTGCAAGCGATCCAGGATCACACCGAAGAGGAACGGCGCCAGCGCCTGCATCACTCGCGCGGGCATCATCAGCCAACCCTGGCGCGCGCCGTAGCCCTGCGGGCCGAACAGCACCAGCGGCAGCGTGCCCTTCGCAATGGTGAGGATGCCGTTGCCCGCGCCATGCAGCATCGCAAACAGCGGCGCCAGTGCCGGCCCGCCGAGCAGCAGCGCTCCGGCGCCCAGCGGGTGGGCCAACGCCGCCAGGCGTGCCGACAGCAGCGGATGCACGCGGCGCAGCAGGCCGAACTCGAGCAGCCGGCCCGCCACCTGAGCGGGCCCGATCAGCGCGCCCACGGCCACCGCGACACCAAGGGTTGTGCCGGCAGCCTGCATCATGCCCGGCAGGTGGGCGGCCATGGCGGTGCTGATGAACCAGGTGGTCGCAAAGACGAAAGCCAGCAACACGCTCGTCCGCGTCGTAGACCGCGCATCGGTCGTAGCGCCGGCGGCAGGCACGGCCGCCGTGGCCTGCGGCGCTTCGGTGCTCTGCGCCGGGTGCGCTCCGGCGCGAGGCAGCCAGGCATTCAGCGGCAGACCGATCGCCAAGTGCAGGCCGGCCCACGCAAAGCACGCGCCGCGCCAGCCGTAGCGCGATTCCAGCCAGGCCGACAAGGGCCAGCCGACCGTGCTGGCAAAGCCCGCCATCAGCGTGATGCCGGTGATCGGATTGCGCGAGTCGTGGCCGTACAGCCGCACCAGCGCCGCGAAGGCCGCCTCGTACAGCCCACTGCCCATCGCGATGCCCATCAGTGCCCAGGCCGCGAACAGCGTCGTCGTGCTGTCGGCCATGCCGAGCGCGGCCAACCCAGCGGCGAACAGCAGGCTGGTGCCGATCAGCACCGGCCGGCCGCCGTGCCGGTCGATGAGCCGCCCGGACCAGGGCCCGACGAAGGCTGACACCACCAGCGCCACCGAGAAGGCAGCGAAGACTGTCGGTGTGGCGATGCCCAGATCGCGCGCCATGGGCGCGGCGAGCATCGCCGGCAGGTAGTAGGACGACGCCCAGGCCAGCGTCTGGGCCAGGCCCAGCGGAACCACGGCACGGGTTTGGGCGTTTGTCTTCATTGCACTGGTGTTCAGCCGCAGCACGCGGCAGCGATCTTCTTCGCCGCCGATGCTGGCGCAAGGCTGCCGCGCAGTTCGCTCACCATCGTGGTGCCGCAGCGTCTGTCTGTCAGGCCGGTGCCAGCACCCGCGCTGCCGCGCTGCGGTTGACCAGCCAGCACAGCGACAGCATCACCGGCACCTCCACCAGCACGCCCACCACTGTGGCCAATGCCGCACCGGAGTTCAGCCCGAACAAAGAGATCGCTACTGCGACGGCCAGCTCGAAGAAGTTGGACGTGCCGATCAGGCAGGCCGGGCCGGCGATGTCGTGCGGCAGCTTCAGCAGCCGCGCGCCTGCCCAGCCGATGGCGAAGATGCCGTAGCTCTGCAGCACCAGCGGCACCGCGATCATCGCGATGACCAGCGGCTGAGAGACGATGGTGCCGGCCTGGAAGCCGAACAGCAGCACCACCGTGGCGATCAGCCCCAGCACCGACCACGGCTTCAGCGTGGCCACGAAGTCGCTCACCGCCTGCGGCGAGCGTTTCGACAGCCAATGGCGCGTGGCCATGCCGGCCCCCAGCGGCAGCACCACGTAGAGCACGGTGGACAGCACCAGCGTTTCCCAGGGCACCACGATGTTCGTGACGCCGAGCAGGAAGGCGGCGATCGGCGCGAACGCGACGACCATGATCAGGTCGTTCACCGTCACCTGCACCAGCGTGTAGTTGGCGTCGCCCCTCACCAGCTGGCTCCACACGAAGACCATGGCGGTGCAGGGTGCCACGCCCAGCAGGATCATGCCGGCGATGTACTCGCGCGCCGACTGCGGGTCGACCCAGGGTGCGAACACATGCTCGAAGAACAGCACGCCCAGCAGCGCCATCGTGAAGGGCTTGATCAGCCAGTTGACCACCAGCGTCAGCACCAGACCGCCCGGGCGGCGGCGGACGTCCTTCACCGCCGACCAGTCGATCTGGATCATCATCGGATAGATCATCACCCAGATGAACACGGCCACCACCAGGTTGACATGCGCGACTTCAAGGTCGGCGATGGTCTGGAAGGCGCCCGGCATCACCAGGCCCAGGCCCACGCCGACGAGCATGCCCAGGCCCACCCAGATGGTGAGGAAACGTTCGAACAAGCCCATGGGCCTGGCCCCTACTTTGCTAGATGTTGCGGCCGATGGCCCGTCCTCAGCAGCAGGAGTTCGACGCCTTGACGGCAATGCCCACCGGCTTGCCGCGGGTCGTGGGTGCGCAGCAGGACGAGGAGTCCACCTCGGCCTTGGGGCCTTCACTGAACACGGGAATGTTGCCGAGCGTGTGGAAGTGCTCCCAGGCGACACCCTGCGGGTCGGTGACCCAGTGCTTGTCGCTGCGCGCATAGCAGCAGGTGGTTTCGCCTTCGTCGAGCAGCGTCATGTCGGCGGCCTCGGCGCGCGCCTTCAGCGCCGCCAGTTCGTCGGCGTCGTCGGTCTGGAAACCCAGGTGGTCGACGCCGGCCTTGGCACCGCGCGTCGAGATCGCAAAGTTGATGCGCGGGTCGTCGAGCATCCACTTGGCGTAGTCGCCTTCGATGCGCGCCGGCTCGGCGGCGAACAGGTGGGAATAGAAGGCGATGCTCTTGGCGAGATCATCGACATGCAAGTGGACGTGGAAGCGTTTCATGGAATTCCTTCGGTCAACAAGAGGCGCGGCGCTTGGCGCCGGGGGGTGCACAGGGCTGGCCCATGCAGCAGTGGTCGGTGAGGTAGGCGAGCAGGTCGTTCATGCGGGCCAGGGCCGGCCGATAGTGCAGGTTGCGGCCCTCGCGTTCGGCGCTGACCAGCTGGGCATGCACCAGCTCCTTCAGGTGGAAGGACAGCGTCGAATTCGGGATGTCGAGCATGGCCGACAGCGCCCCGGGCGTCATGCCCGCCGGACCGGCGCCGACCAGTGCACGGAAGACGCGCAGGCGGGCATCCTGGGCCAGGGCGGCGAGAGAGGTGACGGCGGCCTTTTCATCCATGTTTCCAAGTTTATAGAAAACTATGCCGCAGTCAAGTCTCATGCAGCACTTGACGGCTCAGGCGGACGCGCTCGCGCGCAGACAGGCTCAGCGGGTTCCGATGTGCCTGATTTCGCGCTGGATGGACATCGTGTCCAGCGACGCGAGGGGCAGTGAGAGCATCAGTTCGATGCGGCGCTTGAGGATCACGGCCGTGTCCCAGAAGACCTTGGTCTTCTGTTCGTCCGTGCCTTCGAATGCTGCCGGATCGGGCACGCCCCAGTGGGCGGTCATCGGCTGGCCCGGCCACACCGGGCACACTTCGCCGGCAGCCTTGTCGCAGACGGTGAGCACGAAGTCGAGTTGGGGGGCGCCGGGCCGGGCAAATTCGTCCCAGTCCTTGCTGCGGTAGCCGTCGCTGGGAATGCGCAGGCTGGCCAGGGTTTTCAGTGCAAAGGGGTTGACCGTCCCCCCAGGTTGGCTGCCCGCAGACCAGGCCTTGAAGTGGTCCTTGCCCAGGTTGTTCATCAGCCCCTCGGCCATGATGGAACGGGCAGAGTTGTGGGTGCAGACGAACAGTACGTTGTAGACCTTGGCGGGGGTGTTGTCGCTCATGGCGGCTCCGAAATGATGGGGTGAGGTCGTGGAGGAATCGGCAAGTCAGCAGGTCGTGCGCCCGGACGTGGCGCCGACTTGACAGGTGGCGTCGTCCGCCGCCTGGCAGCAATGCGCAGTGAGGTAGACCAGCAGCGCGTTCATCTGCTCGAGCGACGGGCGGTAAATGAGATTCCGGCCGTCGCGCTCCTGGGACACCATGCGGGCGTGCATCAGTTCCTTCAGGTGGAAGGACAGCGTCGATGCGGGCACGTCGAGCGTCGCGGCCAGGGCTCCGGGCGTGAGGCCTTGCGGACCGGCGCCGACCAGAGCGCGAAAGATGCGCAGGCGCATGCCCTGAGCCAGTGCGGCGAGCGACACGACGGCGCTTTGCTCATCCATCAGCCGATTGCGCGTGCGCGGGGTTGTCACTACCGTTCTCCGTCGCTCGGGGGTGGTCAGGGGCGGGCTTCGACCCTTGCCGAGTCCGGCAAAGCCTGGCCACCCGCGCGTCGAAGCTGCACCGGCAGAGCCAGCGTGACCAGCCAGCACACCGTCAACAGGGCGGCCGAACCGATCAGCGAGAACAGCAGGCCGCCCCACTGGTACAACAAGCCCGACAACAGCGTGCCGAAGAAGCGCCCCAGCGCATTGGCGGCGTAGTAGAAGCCCACATCCTCGGCCGCCTTCTCCGAGCCGGCATAGGCGAGGACCAGGTACGAGTGCACCGACGAGTTGACCGCAAAGGCGAAACCGAAGAGGCCGAGCCCGGCCACGACCACCCATTCCAGGTGGGGCACCTGCATCGCCACGAGCACCGCCAGGCCGATGGGCACGACGGTCAGCAGCGCCGACCACAGTCGCGCGGCCGGCACTTCGGTGCTCAGGCCGTCGACGCTGCGCCGCACGATGGCCGGCGCGACCGCCTGCACCAGGCCGTAGCCGATAGTCCACAGTGCCACGAAGCCGCTGACCATCGTGAAGGTCCAGCCCGAGGCGTACAGGAACACCGGCACGCCGACCACGAACCACACGTCGCGCGCCCCGAACAACGCCACGCGCGCCGCGGCCAACAGGTTGATGCCGCGGTTCTTGGCGAACAGTTCCTTGGCCGACTTCGACGCCTTGCTCTTGCCCATCAGCGGGGGCACGAAACCGACGACACCGATGAACACGATGGCCAGCAGGCCCGCCATGGCCCACAGCGCGGCCTGGAAGCCCAATGTCTGCAGCAGCAGGCCGCCGAGGAAGAAGCCCACGCCCTTCATCGCGTTTTTGCTGCCGGTGAAGAAGGCCACCCACTTGAACAGCTGGCCCGAGGCATCGCCGGCGGTCGCCTTGATGGCCGACTTGCTAGCGGTCTTGGTCAAGTCCTTGGCAATGCCGCAGATGCCCTGCGCGCCGACGACCCAGGCCACCGACAGCACGACCGACCAGGATGGCGACAGCGCCGACATCAGCAGGAAGCCTGTGATCTCCAGGAAGAGGCCGACGCTCAGCATGCGTTTAATGCCGTAGCGGGTCGCCAGCCAGCCGCCGATCAGGTTGGCCACCACGCCCATCGCCTCGTAGAGCAGGAACAGGAAGGCCAGCGTGAAGGGCGAATAGCCCAGGCGGTAGAAGTGCAACAGCACCAGCATGCGCAGCGCGCCGTCGGTGAGGGTGAAGCCCCAGTAGGCGGCCGTGACGATGGCGTAGTTGCGGGTGCCGGTGTTCATGGTGCCGACCAACCGCTCAGATGCCCTGTTGCTGCATGTGGCAGGCCAGGTCGACCATGCGGCAGGCGTAGCCCATCTCGTTGTCGTACCAGGCATAGACCTTGAGCAGCGTGCCGTCGGTCACCATGGTCGACAGCGCATCGACGACGCTGCTGCGTGTGTCGCGGGCATAGTCGGCGCTGACGAGCGGGCGTTCCTCATAGCCGAGGATGCCGGCCAGTGCACCCCTGGCCGCTTCGGCGAATAGGCGGTTCACCTCCTCGACCGAGGTCTCGCGCTTGAGCTCGAAGACGCAGTCGGTCAGCGAGGCGTTCAGCACCGGCGCGCGCACCGCGTGGCCGTTCAGCTTGCCCTTCAGCTCGGGGTAGATCAGTGCGATGGCGGTGGCGCTGCCCGTGGTCGTCGGCGCCAGGCTGAGCATCGCGCTGCGTGCGCGGCGCAGGTCCTTGTGCGGCGCGTCGACCATCAGGTTGGTGTTGGTCGGGTCGTGGATCGTGGTGATTTGGCCGTGGCGCATGCCGATGCCTTCATGGATCACCTTCACGACCGGAGCCAGGCAGTTGGTGGTGCACGACGCGGCCGTGACGATGCGGTTCTTCGCCGGGTCGTAGAGGTGGTGGTTGACGCCGACCACGATGTTCAGCACATCGCCCAGCTTGACGGGTGCTGCCACGATGACGCGCTTGGCGCCACGGTCGAGATGGCCCTGAAGCGTCTCGGGGGTGAGGAATTTGCCGGTGCACTCGAGCACCAGATCCACACCCAGATCACTCCAGGGGATCTCGGCAGCGGTCGCATGGGACGAGAAGCCCAGCTTTCGATCCCCGATGCGGATGGCCGACTCGCCGTCGGCAGCAATGTCGGCCCGCCAGCGGCCCTGCACGCTGTCGAACTGCACGAGGTGCGCGGTGGCGGCGGGCCCACCTTTGAGTTCGTTGAGGTGCACCACGTCCAGGCGGTTGTCCGCGCGCGGGTCCTCGGTCTGCCGCTCGGCAGCGCCCATCGCAGCGCGCAATGCCAGGCGGCCGATGCGGCCCATGCCGTTGATGCCCACTTTCATAGTGCATATCCCTCTGATGAACTGAGGAGACTCAAAGTATTCCAAGAATGTAGAAATCTATGCCGAATGGATGACGGTTTTGTGACGACGCGCCCGGCGCCGGCCTCCCGCCCGCCGGCTTACATCATTGGCCATGCAGACACTTCGCGGTCGTAAGCCTTTGCGCCGCCCGAGTGACACATCGATCCGGGCTACGGTCTGATCGCAATGCCCCTGCACAAAGCTGAAGGCGCCTTTGCATGCCGGCTGAGCGTGTCGCCTTGGCCGGCCCTCGGCTAGTCGCCGTGGTGTGCGTAGCGCAGGTCTTTGTGCAGGTTGGTGCCTATTGATGGCCGACGTTGATGCCCAGCATGATGGTCCGCTGGTCGTTGAGCAACAGCGAAGCAGGTTGGATCACTTCGGCGTTCTACGCCGCCTACATGGTCTCGGTGCCGGTGTTGGTAACGCTCACAGAACGCATCGACGCAAAGCGCGTGTACCTGTTTGGCGTCGGCGGCACGACCATGGCGCACCTTGCCTTCGGCCTGCTGGCCGAGGGCTTCTGGTCCGCGCTGGCGCTGCGTGCGCTGGCCGGCGTGAGTTGGGCCGGAACCTACATGACCGGCTTGCACGCCAGCGAGTGCTTGGTTGGCCTGACCGAGCGCGAACGCGAGGTGCTGTCTCGCATGGCCGTCGGCGACAGCAACAAGCTGATCGCGCGACGATTCGATCTGAGCCCGCACACCGTGAAACGGCATGTCGCCAACATCCTCGACAAGCTCGGAGTCGACACGCGCGGCCAAGCAGCCGCGCGCTGGCACCACAGCGTGGGTTCCTGAGCTCTTGACACAACGGATCCCTGTTGGAGTGATTTGCCGTCGTCAACTTGGAGATCTCTGGTAGCTGAGCGCATCACGCCCGGAGCTCGCAAGGTTTGCAGTTTTCGTCATTTCGGCCGCTTCCACGTCCCACACAGCAGCTTGCGCAACTCGCTGAACCACAGCACACCGCTGGCCATGGCAACGCAGACCAGCCACTGGTCGGCAGCGAGCGGCACGGTACCGAACGCGAGATTGAGCACGCCCACATGCACCACCGCGACCTGCAGCGCCAGCGACAGTGCGATCGCCCCCCACAGCCAGGGGTTGACGAACAGGTGGCGAAACGCGCTCGTCGTCTCGGAGCGGGCGTTGAAGCAGTTGAAGAGCTGCGCCAGGACCAGCACCGTGAAGGCTGCCGTGCGCGCAGTGGCAAGGTCCTGTGTGCCCTCGACCAAGCCGCCGGGCAGGTAGATGTCGAGCGTCAGCAGCGTCACCACCGCCATCACCAGGCCGATCACGACGACGCCGGCCCACATGCGTGCGTCGATGGCTCGCTCGGTCGGCCGCCGTGGCTTGCGCGCCATCACGTCGTCGGTTTCCGGGTCGACCCCCATCGCCAGCGCCGGCCCCGAGTCGGTGAGCAGATTGATCCACAGCAGCTGCGTCGCCAGCAGCGGCAGCACCACCGCTTCGCCGGTGCGGGTGAGTCCGATCACGCCGGCGCCGACGACGCCGAGAAAGACCGTCAGCACCTCGCCCATGTTGGACGACAACAGGTAGCGCAGGAACTTGCGGATGTTGTCGAAGATGTTGCGGCCTTCGTGCACCGCGTCGACGATGGTCGCGAAGTTGTCGTCGGCCAGAATCATGTTGGCCGCCTGCTTGGTCACCTCGGTGCCCGTCACGCCCATCGCGACGCCGATGTCGGCCGCTTTCAGTGCCGGCGCATCGTTGACGCCGTCGCCGGTCATCGCAACGACGTTGCCGTCGGCCCGCAACGCGTCGACGATGCGCAGCTTGTGCACCGGCGCCACGCGAGCGTAGACCGAGGTTTCACGCACCGCAGCGGCCAGGCCCGCCGTGTCGAGTGCATCGAGTTCGGCCCCGGTCAGTGCCTTGGCACCCGTCTCGACGATGCCGAGATCGGCGGCGATGCGGGCCGCCGTGCGCGGGTGGTCGCCGGTGATCATCATCACGCGGATGCCGGCGCGGTGTGCCTCGCGGATCGCCGCGCCAGCCTCTGCGCGCGGCGGATCGATGATGCCGACGGTGCCGACGAAGATCAGATCGCGCTCGAGGGCCGGTGAGGCTTGCGGATCCTCGCTCGGCTCGAGCGGCCGATAGGCGACGGCGAGCGTGCGCAAAGCTTCGTCGGTGAGCGTGTCCACATCGGCCACGGCACGCGCGCGCAACGCGTCGTCGAACGCGACGACGTCCGTGCCGACACGCGCGCGCGTGCAACGTTCGAGCAGTACATCGGGCGCGCCTTTGGTGACCACGATGAGCTCGTCACCATGCTCGTGGTCGCGCTCGATCGTCGACATCATCTTGCGGTCGGAGGTGAACGGGATCTCGCCGATGCGCTCGAAGCGTCGCTCGCGCCGCTCGGTCGCTCCGAGCTTGCGCTCGGCGACGAGGAAGGCCGCCTCGGTCGGGTCGCCCTGGATCTCCCATTCGCCGCCTGCAGTCTGGCGCAGATCGGCATTGCCCGCGAGGCTGCCGCCGCTGAGCACGACAATGTGCTCGGCGCGCAGCGGCCCAGCGGGCAGCTCGCGGCCCGCGTGTTCGATGCGCCCTTCGGGCGAGTAGCCGACGCCAGTGATGCGGGTGCCCCCGGAGGCGGTCATCACACGCTCGATCGTCATTTCCGAGCGGGTCAGCGTGCCGGTCTTGTCGGAACAGATCACGGTGGCGCAGCCGAGCGTCTCGACCGACGACAGCTTCTTGACGATGGCGTTCCGCCTGGCCATGCGCTGCACGCCGAGCGCCAGCACGACCGACAGGATCGCCGGCAGTCCCTCGGGCACAGCAGCGACCGCGAGCGACACGCCCAGCAGCAGGACCGTGATCACGTCGGACGCCGTGCGCACCTCCGACAGCAGCAGCACCGTCGCCACTACGACGACGGCGATGATCACGACCGCGATGCCGAGCATGCGACCGATGCGGGCGACCTCGTTCTGCAGCGGTGTCGGTTCATCGGCGGTGGCTTCCAGCATGTCGGCGATGGCGCCCACCTGCGTCGCCATCGCGGTGGCGGTGACGATCGCGCGGCCGCTGCCTTGCGTGACAGCCGTTCCCTTGAACACCATGTTGTGTCTGTCGCCCAGCGCCGCCGGCGCGCCCAGCCTTGTCGGGTCCTTCAGCACGGCTTCGCTCTCGCCGGTCAGCGAGGCTTCCAGGATGCGCAGCGTGGCAGCCTGCACCAGCCGCGCGTCGGCACCTACGGCGTCGCCTTCGCCGAGAAAGATGACATCACCGCGCACCAGTTCGGCACTGGCAACGCGCTGCATCCGACCGTCTCGTATCACCGACGAGGTCACGGCGGTCATCCGCGCGAGCGCGGCGACGGCATTCCCGGCCTTGGCCTCCTGCACGTAGCCGAGCACCGCGTTGAGTGTGACCACCAGGCTGATGACGATGGCATCGACCGGCCAACCGGCGCGGCCCTCGATGGCCCAGGCGAGCAATGCGATGACGACGGCACCGAGCAGCAGGTAGACGAGCGGATCCTGGAACTGCGCCAGGACGCGGCGCCAGGTCGGTGTCGGCGCAGCTGCGCGCAACTCGTTGGGGCCGTGCTCGACGAGCCGGCGCAAGGCCTCCTCCGTCGAGAGCCCGACATCGATGTCGGTGGCAAGCAACCGGGCGATCTCGGCGACGTCAATGGTGGAGGGATCGTCGAGCATGGTCACCCGCGTCGCTGAGATTCTTCTTGCCGGTTGTGATGGAGTCGGCGCGTACGGGCACCGCCCAAGGTGATGGCGTCCACGAGCGCGCTGTGACCTGCAGGCGGACCACGCTCCCCGCCATCACCGCGTCCATTCTGCGCGACTTATCCAACACCTCGGTGCCGCGTTGATTGCCGCCGCCGGCGTACTGGCCGATTGGGGCAGTACGGTTCTGCGGGCCCCAATGAGCCACTCGTCGACTTCCCTGACACGTTGGCGTGCGCGACGCCAGATCCCAGAGACTGCTTTGTGGCGCCTAGTTTGGAGAGGTGGAAGGCTGCAATGGGTCGGCAGGATGAGTTCGTCGACGACGGAACCAGTCACTCGACCCTCGCAGGCTGCGGCCTGACGTCATACCGTCGGCGACCGGCGGCTTTCTGAGTACAGCTGACGCTGGTGCTGAGGGACGACGAAAGTCAGGTTTCGGAGCCCGCCGCCACTCGTCCGTCGAACGCGACCGGCCGCAGTCAGTCTGTTGGCGCCGGTGATGGTGGGGCGTGGCACACTGGTCCGACGCTCGGCCGGATCCGGCCACCTCAAACCAGCCTTCGGAGGAGACACCGATGCTGACGATGGAGAAGACGGCCGATTACGTGAAGCACTGGGTCGCCGCGTTCGAATCCAAGGATCTCGATCGCGTGCTGGCCTTCTACACCGAAGACGTGATCTTCCACTCGCCGCTCATCGCTCGCCTGAGCCACGACCCCAGCGGGACCGTGCAGGGCAAGGCGGCGCTGCGCACCTACGTGAAGAAGGGCTTCGATGTGTTCGACCACATCAAGTTCACCGTGCTCGACGTGCTGCGCGGCGTCGACAGCATTGCGATCCACTACAAGAGCATCACCGGCACGCGTGTGGTCGAGGTGCTGTTCTTCGACAAAGACGGCCTCGTCCGCGAGTCGTACGTGCACTACGCGTCTTGACCGAGGCTCTTCGCACCGCCGGCGAGCCGGCGGTGCTTCTCAGTCGAACCAGGGGGCCACCATGCATGACAGCGACCCCGAAGGCAAGCGCCTTCCCATCAAGCTCGACAGCACCTCGAACGGTGAGTTCGCACCGGTGCCGCTGTGGCCGGCGAACCTCGAAGCCAAGCGCCTCGCCCACGAGGCCGCGGCAACCAACGCAAGGCGGCTGGGATGCTCGAAGCGGGCGTTCCTGACCTCGTCCTGCGGTGCAGCGAGCACGCTGCTGGCCTTCAACGCGGCCAATGCCGCGGCCGGAAGGACCGGCGGCTTCTTCGATCTGCCTCGCGACGCCGCGCTGGACATGCAGCTTGCGCGCGCGCAGGTCGGCCCCGCCAGGCAGGAGTTCGTTCTCGACGTCCAGGGCCACTTCATCGACACGCCGAAGGGCAACGCGAAGAGCGCGGAGGTCTTCCTCAAGGACGTTTTCATGGACAGCGACACCGACGTGATGGTGCTGTCCTTCGTGCCCTCCGCGCGCGACGCCGAACCGGTGACGATCCAGGCCGCCGACGCGGTGCGCAGGCTGGTCGACAAGCTCGAGGGAACACACCGGCTGCTGCTGCATGGACGTGTCAACCCGAACCAGCCCGGAGACCTCGAGGGGATGGACGAGCTGCACGAGAAGTGGCGCATCAGCGCCTGGAAGACCTACACGCAGTTCGGGCCGAATGGTCAGGGCTACTTCCTGTACGACGACGTCGGCATCCGCTTCATCGAGAAGGCACGCGCGCTGGGCGTCAAGAACATCTGCATCCACAAGGGGCTGCCCTTCGGAGCCCGCTCCTACGAGCACAGCCAGTGCAGCGACATCGGTATCGTCGCCAGGCGCTACCCGGACGTGAACTTCCTGATCTATCACTCGGGCTTCGTCAGCACGGTCACCGAGAAGGCCTACGACGCGAGCGGCAAGAGCGACGGCATCGACACGCTGATTACGTCCCTGCGCCAACACCAGGTCAAGCCGAACAGCAACGTCTATGCGGAGCTGGGCAGCACCTGGCGCTTCCTGATGCGTGACCCCGAACAGGCGGCCCACGCGCTGGGGAAACTGATCGTGGCGTGCGGCGAGAACAACGTGCTGTGGGGCACGGATTCGATCTGGTATGGCTCGCCGCAGGACCAGATCCAGGCCTTCCGCACGTTCCAGATCGCGGCGGAGCTGCGCGAGCGGCATGGCTATCCCGAGATGACGCCTGCGCTGCGCGCCAAGATATTCGGTCTCAACGGCGCAAACGTGTACGGTCTGACGCCGACGGAGGTGAAGCGCTACACCGCCCGCGATTCGGTCGCTCGGAAGCGCGCGGCCTACCTGGAGCAACCCGATCCGCACTTCAGGACCTACGGACCGAAGACACGGCGCGAGTTCCTCAAGGTGTTTGATCCGCCTAGCTGAGTTGCCCAGGGAAGCCTGTTGGCGGGAGATGCTCTCACCTGCGCGACTCGAGGGCTGGATTCGTTCCGAACGTCGTTCGACGGACGCCGGCCGAGTGTGGCGACAAAAGCGCGGGCCTAACAAAGCGGACGCGGGCTCGCGATGGTCAGCAGCGTATAGAGCCGGCGGGCGAACTCCACCCTTGCCAGGTTCTGCGCCATCTCTGGATGCTTCGCCACGCAATGGCGAGACTCAACGTAGACGCCGGAGCAACGTGACGCAGAATGCAAGTCGCAGCTGGGTGTTTACTCGGTTCCGCTCGCCTTATGGCGTCGCGTAGCTGATGGGTGACCAGCTGGGTGGGTTGAGCAATCTGCTGTACGAAGAGATGATCTAAGTCCTTGATGCACAGGAAGAAAACTTCCGAACTGGAGCAGTACGACATCGTCTTGATGTGAGCGAGCTTTCGCCGCGCCTCGCGCCGACTCGCCGGCCGCCCGCAAACCCGCATGCCCGCCGGCGCCGCGTGCGTACCTTCATCAATGACTGCTGACCCTGGATGGCTTCCCGCATGCGCCTGCTCCAGTACAAGGACCTGAACCTGCGCCGCGTCAAGGCCGCCTTCGACAAGGTCAAGGCGGCGATCGAGGCGGGCGACTTCCGCTCGGCCGACGTCAAGAAGCTGCATGCCGGGCCGTACTACCGCGCCAAGCTCGACTACGCCAACCGCCTGCTGCTGCAGTTCGCGCGCATCGACCGGCCGGAAGCCGAGGGCGGCACCGAGACCGTCTGCCTGGCGCTGGAGGTGATCGAGAACCACGCCTACGAACGCTCGCGCTTTCTGCGCGGCGCCACCGTCGACGAAGGCCGCATCGAGCACGAAGCCGCGGCCGAGGCCAAGGCGCCGGCGCTGAGCGCCGAAGCCGCGCCGCTGCGCTGGCTGGGCCCGGACCGCACGCAGTTCGAGCTGCTCGACAAGCCGATCGTCTTCGACGACGTGCAGGACGAGGCCTACCGCCATCCGGCGCCGCTGGTCGTCATCGGCTCGGCCGGCTCGGGCAAGACCGCCGTCACGCTGGCGCGGCTGCGCGAGGCCGAAGGCCGGGTGCTGTATGTCACGCTGTCGGCCTACCTGGCGCAAAGCGCCCGTGCCTTGCACGGCGCGCTGGGCTTCGAGAACCCGAAGCAGGAGGTCGACTTCCTCAGCTACCGCGAGCTGCTGGAGACGCTGCACGTGCCGCCGGGCCGCGAGGTGACGCTGCCGATGTTCGCCGCCTGGTGCGAACGCCACCGCCAGACGCTGCGCCCGCTGGGCGAGCTGGATGCGCAGGCGCTGTTCGAGGAGTTCCGCGGCGTCATCGGTGCGCAGCCTGCGGGCCCGCTGACGCTGGCCGACTACCTGGCCCTGGGCACGCGGCAAAGCCTGCTGAACGCGGCGCAGCGCGAGCTTGCGCACGGCCTCTTCCAGCGCTACCGCGCCTGGCTGGCCGAGGCCGGGCTGCACGACAGCAACCTGGTGGCCTTCGAATGGCGCACGCAGATCGCCGAGCGGCAAGCACCGGTCTACGACCTGGTGGTCATCGACGAGGTGCAGGACCTGACGCCGGTGCAGCTGGCGCTGGTGCTGGCGCTGCTGAAGGCGCCGGGCCAGTTCATCCTGTGCGGCGACAGCCACCAGATCGTGCACCCCAACTTCTTCAGCTGGGCGGCGCTGAAGAGCCTGTTCTGGCACGGCCTGGCGGGCGACGCGGCGCAGCGCCAGCCGCTGAAGCTGCTGCAGGCCAATTTCCGCAACACGCGCGCCGTGACCACGCTGGCCAACCGGCTGTTGAAGATCAAGCAGGCGCGCTTCGGCTCGGTGGACCGCGAGAGCAACTTCCTCGTGCGCAGTACCTCGGCCGCGGCCGGCGAGGTGCGCCTGCTGGACGCCAAGGACAAGACGCTGGCGCAGCTCGACGCCGCCACCCGCCAATCGGCAAGGCACGCGGTGATCGTGCTGCGCGAAGAAGACAAGGCCGCCGCGCGCGAAGCCTTCCACTCGCCGCTGGTGTTCAGCGTGCACGAGGCCAAGGGCCTGGAGTACCCGCATGTGCTGCTGTTCCGGCTGGTCTCCAGCCAGCGCCAGGCCTACGCCGCAGTGTGCGAAGGCGTGGCCGAGGCCGAGCTGCAGGGTGACGAGATCGACTACCGCCGCGCCCGCGACAAGGCGGACAAGTCGCTGGAGCTGTACAAGTTCCACGTCAATGCGCTGTACGTGGCGATGACGCGCGCGGTCGAAACGCTCACCCTCGTCGAGCAGGACATCGGCCACCCGCTGCTGGCGCTGCTGGGCCTGCAGCTGGGCGAGCCGGCCGCGCAGCCGGTACTCGAGTCGACGCAGGACGAATGGGCGCAGGAAGCGCGCCGCCTCGAACTGCAGGGCAAGGCCGAGCAGGCGCAGGCCATCCGCGATGCCTTCCTGCAGCACCCGTCCGTGCCGTGGACAGCCTGGGGCCGCGCCTTGATCGAGGAGCTCGCGCCCAAGGCCCTGGACCCGAAGAACCCGAGCAGCAAGCCGCGCCAGGCCTTGTTCGACTATGCGTTGTGGCATGGCCAGCACGAATGGGTGCAACGTCTCGGCGAAGCGGGCTTCGCCCCGGCGCGCGGCTTGATGGACGAGCGCGAATTCGCCGGCGCCGGCACGCTGCTGCCCCCGCGCTACGCCATCGAGGGCCCCTGGCTGACGCGGCAGCAGCTCGTGCGCCGCACGGTGGCCGCCGTGCACCAGCGCCACCTGCAGCCGTACCAGGCGAAGAACTTCAAGGACATCCTGCGTGCCGCCGACACCTACGGCCCCGACCACGCCACGCCGGCCGGCGCCACGCCGTTGATGCTCGCGGCGGCGGCCGGCAATGCGCCATTGGTGCAGGCCCTGTTGGCCAAGGGCGCCGATCCCGCGCGGCGCGACGAGTTCGGCCACACCGCCTGGGACCATGCCGTCGCCCGCGCGATGCGCGACGCCGCGAGTGCGGGCAGCGGCCTGCCGGCGCTGTTCGACATGCTTGCGCCGGCGGCGCTGGACGTGCAGACCGGCGGCCGCCTGGTGCGGCTGGAACGGCACCAGGCGGAGTACTGGCTGCTGACGCTGATGCTGGCCGGGCTGAAGACGCAGTGGTCGCGGTGCGTGACCCGGCGGCTGGAGCCGTATCGGTACCTGTCCGGTTTCTTCGCCGACCAGCTGCATGACGTGCTGCAGGAACTGCCGCCCTGGCTGTGGCCCGAGCCGCGCCGCAAGCGCAGCTACGTCAACCAGGTGCTGGCCCGCGCCGAAGTGCACAGCAGCTACCAGCCCGCGCGGCGCCTGTGGGTGCGCGCGAAGAACGGCCACTACTTCCCCAACCCGCAGATGCAGCTGCGTGACGGCGAAGGCTGGCAGCCGGTCTACGAGCGGCTCGCACTCGACTGGATCGACCGCGGCTGCGGCCGCGAGATCGACTACCGCCCGCGCCCGGCGGAGTCGATCCAGTGGGTGCGCGAAGCGCTCGAGCGGGCGGCGCAACCCGAGCCGCCGCCGGCCGATCCGGCTGGACAGCGGCAGCTGTTCTGAGGCGCCGGCAAAGCGGTTCGTGTCGGCCGCCTGGGCTCGCGGGCACCGCTGCTGGCAAGATGGGCGGCTCATCAACCAAGGAGAACCCATGAAGATCCTGCTTCCGGTGGATGGCAGCAAGTACACGCGGCGCATGCTCAGCTACATCGCCGCGCACGAGGAACTGCTGGGCGCCGGGCACCAGTACCTGATGTTCACCGTGGTGCCCAAGCTGTCGCTGCGCGCTGCGAGCTTCGTCGACCGCGACACGCTCGAGGCCTACTACCAGGAAGAAGCCGACAAGGTGTTGCGCGCGCCGCTCGCCTTTGCCGCGAAGCAGGGTTGGGCGGTGCGCAGCCTGCACGCCAAGGGTCATGCGCCCGAAGAGATCGCCAAGCTGGCCGTGAAGGAAAAGGCCGACCTGATCATCATGGGCTCGCACGGCCATTCGGCGCTGGGCAGCGCCGTGCTCGGCTCGGTGGCTCAGGGCGTGCTGGCGCGCTGCGCGACGCCGCTGCTGTTCATCCGCTGAGCACCCGACTCAACCCGTTGCCACAGCCCGCGCCCAGGAGGTCGTCATGCGACACGCCGTTCCCGGTGAACCCGGCCGGCTTCGTGATCCACAGCGCGATCCACGCGATTCACGCGATTCACGCGATCCACGCGATCCACGCGATTCGCGGCGACGCCGGTTGCGTGCTGCACACGCATTCTCGCGTCGGCGTCGGCGTCGGCGTCGGCGTCAGCGCGCAGAAGTGCGGCGTGCTGCCGATCAGCCAGCAGAGCACCTTCGTGCTGGCTTCGCTGGCCTACCACGACTACGAAGGCGTGGCGATCCGCGACGACGAGAAGGCGCGGCTGCAGGCCGACTTAGGGCGCGCCAACTGCCTGATGCTGCGCAACCACGGGCTGCTGACCGTGGGCCGCACCATCCCCGACGCCTTCCTCAACATGTACAACTTCGAGAACACCTGCCGCATCCAGATCGATGCGCAGGCCGGCGGCGAACTGGTGCAGGCCGACCCGACGATCCTCGAGGGCATGACGCAGGTGATGAAGACGGTCACGATGGGCCTGGGTGCCGACCTGGCCTGGGCTGCGGCGCAAGCTCGAGCGCCTCGACCCGAGCTGCAGGACCTGAGCAGCTGAGCCGCTGCTACTTCTTCTCGCGCGGCACGCGCCCCATCAGGAAGAACTGATCGTTGGGCCGCATGCCGCTCAGGTTGGCCATGCGGTTGCTCAGGCCGAAGAAGGCGGTGATCGCGCCGATGTCCCAGATGTCCTCGTCGTCGAAGCCGTGCGCGCGCAGCGCTGCGAAATCGGCGTCCTCGACCGCCGCCGAATTCGTGCACACCTTCAGAGCGAAGTCGAGCATCGCCCGCTGCCGCGGCGTGATGTCGGCCTTGCGGTAGTTGGTGGCCAGCTGGTCGGCGATCAGCGGCTTCTTCTCGTAGATGCGCAGGATCGCGCCGTGCGCGACCACGCAGTACAGGCACTGGTTCACCGCCGAGGTGGCGACGATGATCATCTCGCGCTCGCCCTTGCTCAAGCTGCCGGTTTCCTTCAGCAGCAGCGCGTCGTGGTAGGCCATGAAGGCGCGCCATTCGGCCGGCCGGTGCGCCAGCGTCAGGAACACGTTGGGCACGAAGCCGGCCTTGTCCTGCACTTCGAGGATGCGCGCGCGCAGGTCCTCGGGCAGATCCTTCAGTTCGGGTACGGGCCAGCGGCTGATGGGGATGCTCATGCGGGTTCTCCTTGGGTTTTGGCGCCGAACTGCATCGCATGCAGCCGCGCGTACAGGCCGCCGTGGCTCAGCAGCTCGGCGTGCGTGCCTTGTTCGACGACGCGGCCGGCTTCCATGGCCACGACGCGGTCGGCATGTTCGATGGTCGACAGCCGGTGCGCGATGACCAGCGTCGTGCGGCCGGCCATCAACCGGTCCAGCGCCTCCTGCACCGCGCGCTCCGATTCGCTGTCCAGCGCCGAGGTGGCCTCGTCCAGGATCAGGATCGGCGCGTCCTTGTAGATGGCACGCGCGATCGCCAGGCGCTGGCGCTGGCCGCCCGACAGCTGGCTGCCGTTGTGGCCGATCAGGGTGTCCATGCCTTGCGGCAGGCTGTCGACGAAGTCCAGCAGGTTGGCGCTGCGCAGCGCCGCACGCACGTGCTCCACCTTGCCGTCGTCCAGCGCGCTCAGCGCCACGTTGGCGGCGATGCTGTCGTTGAACAGCACCACGTCCTGGCTGACCAGAGCGAACTGGCGGCGCAGCGTGTCGATGTCCCAGTCCTCGAGGCGCCGGCCATCGAGCAGCACGCTGCCTTCGCTGGGGTCGACGAAGCGCGGCAGCAGGTGCACCAGCGTCGACTTGCCGGCGCCCGACGGCCCGACCAGCGCCACCGTTTCGCCGGCATGCACGCGCAGGTTCACGCGGTCCAGGGCCGGCGGCTGGTCGGGGCGGTAGCGCAGGCTGAGCTCGCGCAGCTCGATCTCGCCGCGCACCGTGGCCGGTGCGAAGCTGCCGCAGGGTTCGGCCGGGCTGTCGTCGATCAAGCCGATGCCGCGCTCCAACGCGGCCAGCCCGCGCGTGATCTGGCCGGTCACGTCGGACAGCTTCTTGATCGGCGCCAGCAGCATCAGCATCGCCGTAATGAAGGCCGCGAAGCCGCCGACCGTGGTGCCGCCGGTGCGGCTTTGCCACAGCGCCACGGCGATCACGCCCGACAGCGCGCAGGCGGCCAGCGTGTGCGTCACCGGTGTCATCAGCGCGGCCGCAGCCACCGCCTTCATCACCAGCCGGCGCAGCGCCTTGGCCTGGCGCAAGAAGCGCCCGGTCTGCTGCGCTTCGGCGTTGTGCAGGCGCACGATGCGCCAGGCGAGCACGTTTTCCTCGATCACGTAGGCCAGTTCGTCGGTGGCCTTCTGGCTGGCCAGCGTGATCTTGCGCATGCGCTTGCTGATCAGCCGCACCGACATGAAGACCAGCGGAAACATCACGCCGACGAACAGCGTGAGCTTCCAGTTCAGCCAGATCAGGTAGCCGAGCAGCGCGGCCAGCGTCAGGCTCTCGCGCACCAGCGTCAGCACCGCGTTGACCAGCAGGTTCGAACCCTGCTGCACCTCGTAGACCAGGATGTTGGTCAGCCGGCTGGCCGTGTGGCGCGTGAAGAGCGCCGGATGTGCATCGAGCAGCCGTGCGAACATCGCTTCGCGCAGGCTCAGCACGCCTTCGCTGGCGGTCCAGGCCAGCGCGTACTGCGCAACGAAGCTCGAGGCGCTGCGGATCACGAACAGCCCGACGATCACCGCCGGCACCGTCCACAGCGGGATGTGCGTCTGGCCGAAGCCGCTGTCCAGCAGCGGCTTCATCAGCGCCGGCAGGGCCGGCTCGGTCGCCGCGGTCACCAGCGACGCCAGCACCGCCACCAGAAGGCCGCGCTTGCCGGACTGGAAGTACGGCGCGAGGCGGGCGATTCGCTGCTTCAACGTGGGCATCGTGCAAGGCGCTTGCCGCACTGCGCAGCTCGGGCCGGGCCGATTATCGCGTCGCCGCCGGCACGGGCGCGGCGCTTGCCTACAATCGGCGGCTGCCAACGGCTCGAAGGGGGATTGTCGGCGGAACTGCGGACGCGGCGCCTACTCTATGCAGTGGCCTGTGGCCGCCATCGTCGAACCCACCTCCATGCGCCCTGTGACAAGAAGTACGCGCTCCTCCCCCTCCCGGCTCCTGCCCTGGCCGCGCCGCCGCTTCATCGGCGCGCTGGCCGCCACGGCCGCCGCGCCGGCCGCGGCGCAGTTCCGCGTCGAGATCACCGGCATCGGCGGCACGCAGATTCCGGTGGCCATCGCCACCTTCCGCGACGAAGCCGGCGCGCCGGTGCCGGTGGCCGCCGTGGTGCGCGCCGACCTGCAGCGCAGCGGGCTGTTCCGCATCGCCGACGTGCCCGGCAATTTCGACGAGAGCAGCCGCATCAACATGGCCGAATGGCGCGGCCGCGGTGCCGATGCGCTGGCGGTGGGCTCGATGTCGCGGCTGGCCGACGGCCGCTTCGACGTGCGCTTCAAGCTCTGGGACCTGGTCAAGGGCGAGGAACTGCTGGGCCAGAGCCACGCCGCGCTGCCGGCCGACCTGCGGCTGGCCGCGCACCGCGTCGCCGATTCGATCTACCAGAACCTGACCGGCGAGCGCGGCGTGTTCTCCACGCGCATCGCCTACGTCACCAAGGCCGGCAACCGCTACGCGCTGCACGTCACCGATGCCGACGGCGAAGGCGGGCAGATCGCGCTGGCCAGCCCTGACCCGATCATTTCGCCGGCCTGGTCGCCCAGCGGCAAGGAGCTGGCCTACGTCTCGTTCGAGAGCCAGAAGGCCGTGGTCTGGGTGCAGGACGTGGCCTCGGGCCAGCGCCGCATGCTGGCCAACTTCCGCGGCTCGAACAGCGCGCCGGCCTGGTCGCCCGACGGGCGCGAGCTGGCGCTGACGCTGTCGCGCGACGCGATCGCGCAGCTGTACCTGATGTCGCGCGACGGCGGCGCGCCGCGAAGGCTGACCACCAGCCCGGCGATCGACACCGAGCCGGTGTTCGCGCCCGACGGCCGGCAGATCTATTTCGTCAGCGACCGCGGCGGCGGCCCACAGATCTACCGCATGCCGGCCTCCGGCGGCAACGCCGAGCGCGTGACCTTTTCGGGCAGCTACAACATCAGCCCGGCGATCAGCCCCGATGGGCGTGTGCTGGCCTACGTGACGCGCCAGGGTGGCGCCTTCAAGGTCATGGTGCAGGAGCTGGCCGGCGGCACGCCGAATGCCATCACCGACACCACCGACGACGAAAGCCCGAGCTTCGCGCCCAATGGCCGCATGCTGGTCTACACCAGCCGCGCCGGTGGCCGCGACGTGCTGATGACCACCACGCTGGACGGCAGGATCAAGAGCCGGCTGCTGACCAGCGGCGCCGACATGCGCGAGCCTGCCTGGGGTCCGTTCGGCCGCTGAGCCTTGCTGAATATTTCCACTGCACCGGGAGAGACACGATGCCCTTGAATCGACGCACCCTGCGCCATGCGCTGCTGGCGCTGGCCCTCGGCGGCCTGCTCGCCGGCTGCAGCACCACCAAGCTCGACGAAGCGCCGGTCGAAAGCCGCACCGTACCGGCCGATGGCGGCGCCGCCGGCCAGCCCGGCGCGGCCGGCAGCGGCACCGCGCAGTCGAGCGTGGCCACGGTCGACCTGTCGAAGTCGGGCGCCGACGCGGCGAGCGGGCTGCTGGCGCAGCGCGTGGTCTATTTCGACTTCGACAGCTTCGTCGTCAAGGACGAGTTCCGTCCGATGCTCGAGGCGCATGCCAAGGCGCTGGCCGCCAACCGCAGCAAGCGCATGGTGCTCGAGGGCCATACCGACGAGCGCGGCGGCCGCGAGTACAACTTGGCGCTGGGCCAGAAGCGCGCCGATGCGGTGCTGCGCACGCTGGTGCTGCTGGGCGTGCAGGACGCGCAGCTCGAAGCCGTCAGCTTCGGCGAAGAGCGGCCGGCGGCGCCGGGCAGCGACGAGGCCGCCTGGGCCAAGAACCGTCGCGTCGAGCTTCGGGACAGGTGAGATGCGTGCGGCCCTCGCGGCAGCCGCTCTGCTGATCGTCAGCGGCGCGGCGCAGGCGCAGCTGTTCGCTGACGACGATGCGCGCAAAGCCATCCTCGACCTGCGCTCGAAGTTCGCGGCCAGCGAAGAGCAGGCCAGGGCGCGCAACGCCGAGCTGGACGAGCAGCTGCAGGCGCTGCGCCGCAGCCTGCTCGACATCAACAGCCAGCTCGAAGCGGTGCGCGGCGAGGCGGCGCGGCTGCGCGGCAGCAACGAGCAGCTGCTGCGCGACGTGTCGGAGTTGCAGCGCAAGCAGCGCGACCTGGGCGAGGCGGTGGACGACCGGTTGCGCAAGATGGAGCCGCAGAAGGTCTCGGTGGACGGCCGCGAATTCAACGCCGACCCCGAAGAAAAGCGCCAGTACGAAGAGGCCATCACGCTGCTGCGCGCAGGCAACTTCGACAAGGCGGCACAGGCCTTCGCGTCTTTCCAGACGCGCTGGCCGGCCAGCGGCTACGGCGCGTCGGCGTTGTACTGGCAGGGCAATGCGCTGTACGGCAAGCGCGACTACAAGGAAGCCATCGCCGTGTTCCGCGCCTTCCTCGCCAAGTCGCCCGACAGCGAGCGCGCCAGCGAGGCGATGCTGGCCATCGCCAACAGCCAGGCCGAGATGAAGGACAGGGCCGGCGCGCGCAAGACGCTGGACGAGCTGATCAAGGCCTACCCGAAATCCGAGGCCGCGGTCGCCGGAAAGGAACGCCTGGCTGCGCTGAAGTAGCGGCGGCTGAAGCGTGCAGGAAGCCGATCTGCCGGGCCTGACGGCCAGCGTGCTGTGGGCCGCGTTCGCGCTGGCCGTGGCCTTCGGCGCGATCGCGCAGCGCACGCATTTCTGCACCATGGGCGCGGTGGCCGACATCGTCAACCTCGGCGACTGGACGCGCATGCGCATGTGGGTGCTGGCCATCGGCGTGGCGATGATCGGCTTCAACGCCATGGTCGCGCTCGGCTGGGTCCAGGCGGGCAGCAGCATCTACGCGGCGCCGAAGCTGCTGTGGCTGTCGCATCTGGTCGGCGGGCTGCTGTTCGGCTTCGGCATGGTGCTGGCGTCGGGCTGCAGCAGCAGGACGCTGGTGCGCGCGGGCGGCGGCAACCTGAAGTCGCTGGTCGTGCTGTGCGTGCTGGCCGTGGCGGCCTACGCGAGCATGCGCGGCCTGCTCGGCGTGTGGCGTGCGGCCACGGTGGATGCGGTGGTGCTGCAGCTGCCGGCCGGCCAGGACCTGCCGTCGCTGCTGGCGCATGCCAGCGGCGCGCCGCGCACGGCGCTGGCGCTGGGGTTGGGCGGCGGGCTGGGGCTGGCGCTGCTCGGCTGGGTGGTGGCGCGCCCCGAGGGGCGCCGCGCCGGCGTGCTGCTCGGCGGCATCGGCATCGGCGCGGTGATTGTCGGCGTGTGGTGGGTGTCGGGCCGGCTCGGCTTCGTGGCCGAACATCCGGCCACGCTGGAGCCCGCCTTCCTGGCCACCAACTCGCGGCGCATGGAATCCTTGAGCTTCGTTGCGCCGGTGGCCTACACGATGGACTGGCTGATCCTGTTCAGCGACACGAGCCGCGTGCTGACGCTGGGCATCGTCGCCGTGCTCGGCGTGATGCTGGGCTCGGCCGCGGCGGCGCTGGCCAGCGGCAGTTTCCGCTGGGAAGGTTTCGGCGGTGCCGAGGACACGGCCAACCATCTGGTCGGCGCGGTGCTGATGGGCACGGGCGGCATCACCGCGTTGGGCTGCACCATCGGCCAGGGGCTGAGCGGCGTCAGCACGCTGGCGCTGGGCAGTTTCATCGCGCTGGCCGCGATCCTGGCCGGCGGCGTGCTCGGCGTGCGCTACCAGGCCTGGCGGGTGGAGTGCAGCCTGTGAATGCCGCCTTGGCGACGCAGACGGCCGATGCGGAGCGCCGCTTCGGCGCGCTGCGCCGGCTGTATGGCGAGGCCGGCTATGCGCGGCTGCGCGCGGCGCGCGTGGCGGTGATCGGCGCCGGCGGCGTCGGCTCGTGGGCGGCCGAAGCGCTGGCGCGCAGCGGCGTCGCCGCGCTGGCCTTGATCGACCTGGACCACGTGGCCGAAAGCAACATCAACCGCCAGGTGCAGGCGCTGGGCCGCACGCTCGGGCAGGCCAAGGTGCTGGCGCTGCGCGAACGCATCGCCGACATCCATCCGGGCTGTGAAGTCGCGGCGATCGAGGAATTCGCCGACGCGCAGAACTGGCCGTCGCTGCTGCCGCCGGGCGTGCAGGCGGTCATCGACGCCTGCGACCAGGTGCGCGCCAAGACCGCGATCGCCGCCTGGGCGCTGGCCGCGGGCCGGCCGTTGGTCGCAGTAGGCGCGGCGGGCGGCAAGCGCCAGGCGCAGCGCGTGGAGGTCGACGATCTGGCCGCAGTCACGCACGACCCGCTGCTCGCGTCGCTGCGCCGGCGCCTGCGCCGCGAGCACGGTGCGGCGCGCCGCGCGCGCATCGGCGTGCGCTGCGTGTTCTCGCGCGAGGCCGTGGCCGCGCCGGCGCAGGTCTGCGATGACGCCGGCACGAACGAGGGTGTCTTCGACGGCACGCTGAATTGCGCCGGTTATGGCTCGTCGGTCACGGTGACCGCCACCTTCGGCCTGGTGGCGGCCGGCGAGGCTATCGCGCAACTGCTGGCGAAGTCAGCCACTGAGCCCTGATGTGGCTTGGCTATAATGCGCGCCTCTACGGCGGGGTTGTTAGCTCAGTCGGTAGAGCAGCGGACTTTTAATCCGTTGGTCGCAGGTTCGAATCCTGCACAACCCACCACTCGATTCATCGAGCGGGTCCTTAGCTCAGCTGGTAGAGCAGCGGACTCTTAATCCGTTGGTCGAAGGTTCGAATCCTTCAGGGCCCACCAAGTTTCCTGTGTATTCCCCGAAGTTCGGGCTGATGAAGCTGCTGCGCGGCGGCGCCTGAAGCGTCGCGATGCTGGCGGCCGCGTTCCGTCGCCAGCTGCGCCACGTGCGCCCGCTCGGGCGGCGGGCCCGTCGGCCTATGGCGCTTCCTCGACCTGCGGAATCTTCCAGCTGCCGTCCAGCAGCGACGGCGGCTTCTGCTTCGGCCAGTACAGCCGCAGCATCAGGATGAACTCGTCCCGCGGCGCGGGCAGCCAGTTCGATTCCTTGTCCGCGCCCGGCGAGTCGGCCTGGATGTACAGGTCCACCGAACCGTCGGCGTTGGCTTTGAGCGGGTTGCGCGCGCTGAGCGTGTAGCGGTTCAGCGGGTTGTCGACGAAGAAGTAGTCCCGGTCGTACATCGTCAGCGACCAGAAGCCGTCCACCGGCGGCAACTGGCCTTTGGGAAAGTGCATCACGTACTTCTTGTCGCCGCTGTACTTGTGCACCAGGTCCGGCCCGGTGGAAGTCGGGTAGACCGCGTCCTGCGGCCGGTTGGCGCCCAGGCCGATGGCGGCGATCAGCGCGCGCTGCAGGTAGCGGGTGCCGTAGACGCCGGCCCGGGTGGTGTAGGCCCAGCCGTTTTCCAGCTTGAAGTCGCCGGCGGCCACGCCTTCCTTCAGCCAGGCCATGATCTGCTGCTGCGCCGGTTTAGGCACCTTGGCCAGGCCCCTGGCCAGCGCGGGTTCCAGCTTGGACGCATCGAAATCCTGCCCCGGCACGATGCCGATCTTCGCCAGCCTGGCGAGCATCGGCGCGTCCTCGGCGGCCGGCGGGTTGGTCTTCAGCAGATCGGCGAAGAGCTCGAAGTACGCGGCGGCGTCGAGCGCGTCGACCTGGCTGCGCACGGCGGCCTTCGTGTCGATGGCCGGGTCGAGCTGTGCGGGCTCGGGCAGGTAGGGCTGGCCCCAGGACGACAGCGGCACGGCGGTGATCCTGTCCTGCAGCGCGTGCACTTCCATGTAGTCGGCCGGCGTGCCGCTGCTGTAGATGCGGCCGAGCAGCCAGACCAGGCCGGTGGGCGACTTGTATTCGGTCACGCCCTTGGGCAACTCGCCGCTCCAGCCCGGGCCGGTGATGGCGAAGGTCTGCGCCTTGCTGCCGGTGACGCGCTTGCCCGGGGCCTGGAACACGTTGGTCCAGCCGTCGAGCAGCGGCAGCAGGAAGTAGCGGCCCTTCATGTCGGGCACGCTGACGATCCACGGCTCCTGGGAGACGTCGAACCAGGCGGTGGTGTACAGCGTGTCGGCGTTGGGCGCGGTGACCTCGCGGAACTGCGTGTCCGGGTATTCGCGCATGCGCGCGAACTGGCCCATCGGCGCGCGCGAGCCCTCGGGCCGGCTGACGTTGGTCATGACGCGGCGCGTCATCTCCATCGTCACCAGCGGGTAGGCGTAGACGTAGGCCTCGGTGCCGATCGCGAAGCCTTCGGCCTCCCGGGCCGCGTCCTGGGCTGCCGCCTCGGCGGCACGGGCGTCGGCCTCGGCCCGCGCCTTGGCGGCGGCCGCCAGCTGTTCGGCCTGGCGCGCGGCGTCGGCGGCTTCCTGCTTGCCGCAGGCGGCCAGCAGCGCGAGCGCGGCCATCAGGGCGGCGAGTACGGAGCTTGCTCTTCCTGGGGACATCGGTTGTGTAGGCTGAAGCAAGGGGATGATTCAGCGCAGGTTGCCGGTGTGGCCGAGGTTGTAGCGCCCCGGCTGCGGCCACACCGCCAGGCCGTGCGGCTGCTTGCCCACCGCGATGAAGTCGACTGCGCCGCTGCTCGTGTCGAAGCGGTAGACCACGTCGTCGTAGCGGCCCGACAGCCACAGGTGCTTGCCGTCGGCGCTGACGCCGCCCATGTCGGGGCTGCCGCCGCCGGGTACCGGCCAGGTCTTCAGCACCTTGCCTGACGCAAAGTCGATCACCGACACGCTGCCCTTGCCCTTGGGCTTGCCGTGCACGTAGTTGCTGCCGCGGTTGGCGACAAACAGCAGTTTGCCGTCGCGGCTCGGGTACAGGCCGTGCGCGCCGACGCCGGTGGGGATGAAGGCGAACTGCCTGAAGCTCTCGGGGTCGACCACGTGCACGCCGTCGGCCATCATGTCGGCGACGTACAGCGTCTTGCCGTCCGGCGAGAAGCGCACGTCCTGCGGCATGCCGGGGGTGATGCACAGCTGCTCGCCGGGCTGCTTGGGGTCGGCCACGTACTTGGGCGTCTTCAGCCCGACCTTGACCAGCGCCAGCGCGTCCGGGCGGTCGAAGTAGCGGCTCAAGCGCAGGGTGCCCACCACCTTGTGGCTGCTCAGGTCGATCTTGGTGAGCGCGCCGTTGAATTCGCAGGTGAAGAAGGCAAAGCGGCTGTCGATGCTGAAGTCGGCGTGGTTGATGCCGGCGCAGTCGGGCGTGTCGATGCTGAATTCGAGCTTCATCGTCTGCGGGTCGCGGAAGTCCAGGCGCTTGTGCGCTTCGGCGACGACGATCGCGTGCCGGCCGTCGGGCGACCAGTACATGTTGTACGGGTCGTCGACCGGAATCGTCTTGCCCGGCTTGGCGGTCTTCGGGTCGATCTCGGTCAGGCTGCCCTTGTCGCTGTTCTCGGCGTTGTTGGCCACGTACAGCGTCTTCAGGTCCCAACTCGGCACCACGTGCTGCGGGTACAGACCGACCTTGAAGCTGTTGACCACCTTCAGCGTCGCCGGGTCGATGACCGACACCGTGTGGGCCATGT
This sequence comes from Rubrivivax sp., assembly GCA_036724445.1. Lineage (GTDB taxonomy): Bacteria > Pseudomonadota > Gammaproteobacteria > Burkholderiales > Burkholderiaceae_C > Rubrivivax. The sequence goes on from DAIMFR010000012.1 coordinate 55,152, forward strand.
GGTTGGGCACGTAGACGCGTTCCAGCGCGCCGGCGGCGTTCGGGCTCATCTTGCCGGCCGCCGTCTCGCTGTACAGGTTCTTCGGGTCCGGCACCGGCATCACGCCGGGCGGCGGCTGGATCGCGGGCGCGGCCGGCGGCGCCGAGGCGCTCTGGGCAAAGGCCGGCAGCGCGGCCAGGCAGAACAGGGCGGGGGCAAGACGGTGCAGGGGCATGAACGGCTCGGGTCGAGTGCAGTGGAATGCGATGTTGAACGATGGCCGCGCGGGCGTCGTTGACAGCTTCAGCGCGGTGCGGCGGTGGCCTGGCGGATCGCGGCCACGCTGCGCTGCACGATGAGCTCGGTGCCGAGCCGGCCCAGCTCGGCGCTGGCGCGCGCCGGATCGCCGGAGACGCCGGCGGCCTGCGGGCTGATCTTGTCCAGCCGCACCTTGGACGCATCCACCGCCAGCATCAGCGAGGTGTCGGCGGCGCCGCCATGGCTGCCGATCTGCGCGTCGCTCAAACCCCGCGCGCGCAGCTGCTGGGCGAAGGGGGCCTGTGCCGCGTCGTAGTAGGCGGCGATGTAGTGCGCGCGTGCCGGGCCGCCTTTCCAGTCGCGGTTCAGCGCCGCGGCCACGGCCTTCAGCGTCGCCTGGGTGCCGCCGTGGTCGCCGATGAAGACGATGTCGGTGAAGCCGTGCTGCGCCGCCGAGCGCGCGGTGCCGTCGAGCAGGCCGCGCAGCGCGCTGTCGGGAATCGAGATCGTGCCGGCCCAGCGCATGTGCTCGGTCGGCGGATGGATGCGGCCTTCGGGCACGTAGGCCACCACCGGCGCCACCAGCGCATCTCCCAGCTCGGCGGCGATGCGCCCGGCCAGGGCGTGCACGCGGAAGTTGTGCTTGCCCAGCGCGATGTGCGGGCCGCTCTGCTCGGTGCCGCCGACCGGCACGATCAGCGTGTGCTTGCCGGCGCGCAGGGCGTCGCGCACCTCGGTGCTGCTCGACTCTTCGAGGTAGACGCTGGCCGGGGCGGACGGCCACGCCGGGGTGTACAGGACCAGGCAGAGCAGGGCGGCGGCGAAGAGGTGGCGCATCGGAGGGGCGCGGGCGCGGTGGCGGCGGCGGCGCGCCGCGCAATGTAGCGCAGCCGGGCCGGCGCACCGTGCTTAAGATCGGTGGTATGAGCCAGGTCACCGCCCGTCCCGTCCCGCCCGTCAGCGTGCGCGTCCCGGCGCAAGGCGGGCTGCCGATCGTCGTCGACTCGCCGCACAGCGGCACCGGCTATCCGGCCGATTTCGGCTACAGCGCGCCCTTCGCGCTGCTGCGCCGCGGCGAGGACCTGTACGTCGACAAGCTCTACGAACATGCGCCGGACTTCGGCGCCACCTTCATCGCCGCGAACTTCCCGCGTGCCTACATCGACCCCAACCGGCTGCTCGCCGACATCGACGCGGCGCTGCTGGATGCGCCCTGGCCCGGCGAGGTGGCGGCCGGGCCGAAGACGAAGCTCGGCATCGGCCTGATCTGGCGCCTGCTCGGCGACGTGCCGATCTACGACCGCAAGCTGCCGGTGGCCGAAGTGCAGCAGCGCATCGAGCGCTGCTGGCGGCCGTACCACGCGGCGCTGGCTGCGGCCATCGAAGGCGCGTATCGGCAACACGGCGCGGTCTGGCACCTGAACGTGCATTCGATGCCCGATGATTCCTACGCGCGGCTGAAGCTGCCGGTCAAGCCGCTGGCCGACTTCGTGCTCGGCGACCTGGACGGGCGCACCGCCGGCGAGCCGCTGCTGGCGCTGATCGAGGGCGTGCTGCGCGAGCACGGCTACAGCGTCGCGCGCAACGACCCGTTCAAGGGCGTGGAGATCATCGCGCGCAACGGCCGGCCGGCTGAAGCCCGGCATTCGCTGCAGATCGAGGTCAAGCGCTCGTGTTATGCCGATGTCGAGCGCCACGCGCCGAACGACGGCTTCGCGCGCGTGCAGCGCGCACTCGACGCGATGCTGGCGGCGCTGGCCGCGCACGTGCGCCGCCAGCTGCCGCCGGCGGCCTGAGAGCCGCGCGCCGCTGCCGCGCTGCGACGCCGAAGCTGGCCGCGTACCAGCGCGAGAAGGCGCTGGGCGCGGCGAAACCCAGTTGCGCGGCCACTTCGGTCAGCGGCCGGTCGGAGTCGTCGACGCAGCGCTGCGCCAGCTCGCGCCGTTCGCCTTCGAGCAGGGCGCTGAACGACGTGCCCTCGGCGTCGAGCTTGCGGTGCACCGTGCGCCGGTCGACGCCCAGATGCTGCGCCACCACCTCGACGCGGCACAGCCCGCGGCGGGGTTCGGCGCGTCCAGGTCGGCGGCGTTGCAGACGATGCTGTTGAACTCGTGGCCGAACTCGACCGCCGGCTCGAGCACGCGCCGGTGCACTCCAGGCTCGCCGGTGCGGCGTGCGTGAAGCACACCAGCCGCGGCTGCCATTGCACACCCAGCAGCACCTGCAGCAGCCCGATAGGTGAAGTCGATGTCCCGCGCCGTCAAGCGCGGCAGTCCTCGCCGCTGAACAATGCCGACCATCGAGACCGGGCGCGTGGCCGCGCCCCGGCCACGAAGACCAGGACGACAAGGAGACGGCGATGCGCTGGAAACAACGCCCGCAGGCGGTGCTGACGGCCTTGCTCGTGATCCACGTGATCGCGCACATCGACCGCAATATGCTGCTCGGCTTCTCGCCGCAGATCACCCGCGACCTGGCGATCAGCAACGCGCAGTACGGCTTTCTGGCCGGTGCGGTGTGGGTGCTCAGCTTCGGCTTCATGGCCGTGTTCCTGGGCAGCCTGGCCGACCGCTTCAGCCGCACCAAGGTGATCGCCGCCGGCATCCTGATCTGGAGCGTGTGCACCACGGCCTCGGGTGCGGCGCAGGGCTTCGGCCAGATGGTCGCGGCGCGCTTCTTCGTCGCCTCGGGCGAGGCGGCGCTGGTGCCGGCCGCGGTGTCGCTGCTGATGGAGTTGTTCAAGGCGCGCCGCGCGGGGACCGCGGTCGGCGTGTTCTTCATGGGCATCCCGATCGGCCTCGGCCTGGCGTTCACGCTCGCCGGCGCGCTGGGCGCCAGCCTGGGCTGGCGCGGCAGCTTCTTCGCGCTGGGCGCGATCGGCGTCGTCTTCGGCCTGCCGGCGCTGCTGTTGAAGGACGACCACGGCGCGCGGGGCGAGACCGAACGCGGCGCGCCCTTCGGGCAGCAGTTGCGCAACGTCATCGGCTTGATGCGCAGCAACCCGGCGGTGGCGAGCACGGTGATCGGCTTCGTGCTCGTGCACCTGGCCTTCGTCGGCGTGGCCTTCGCGCAGCTGTGGCTGGTGCGCGAACGCGGTCTGGACGCGGCGGCGATGGCGCAGAAGATCGGGCTGGCGGGCATCATCTTCGGCGTGCTCGGCGCGCTGGCCGGCGGTGTGCTCAGCGACCGTCTGGCCCGGCGGCTGCCCGGCGGCCATGCCGGTTTCGTCGTGCTGTTGATCCTGCTTTGCGGCCCGCTGATGGTGGCCTACCGCTTTGCCGAAGCCGGCTCGGCGCTGTTCTACGCCGGCATGTGCGCCGGCTTCTTCCTGCCGCTGGCGACCTACGGGCCGTCGCTGGCGCTGATCCAGGGGCTGACGCCGGACGCGATGCGCTCCACCATCACCGGCATGACCATGCTGCTGATCAACGTGTTTGCCATCGCCATCGGCAACCTGATCGCCGGCGGCGTCAGCGATCACCTGGCCGCCGCCGGTGCGGGCCACGCGCTGACCTACGTGCTGCTGGCCACCGACCTGCTGGTCATCGCCGCGGCCGTGTTCTATGCGCTGGCCGCGCGCGGGCCGCTCGTTGAGGCGGCGCCGCAGGGCGTGGTGGCGCACTGAGCCCGGGCACGCCGGCCCGCGCGGGTTTGCAGCGGCGATGCCGCGCGGCGGGACAGGGGCGCGCGCTCTTGACCGGCATGCGGGCCGCGCCCGGCAGCGGCGTGCGCGAGAAGCAGCGCCGCGGCAAAGCGGCGCCGGGACTACGGCACGAGCTGGGCGCGGACTTCACCGCCCTTGTTGGCGTCGGTGTGCACGTTGACGTACAGCTCGCCTGCCTTGTAGCTCTTCATCTGTTCGGCGTTGAGCTTGGCGCCGGCAGGCACCGTCCATTCGCCATTCGCCGACTGCGTCAGCGGAATGATCACCGGCCCGTTCTTGCCCGCTGCGCCCACATGGATGTGCGCCATCGTGCCGGTGAGGCCGGTGACTTTCACGCTGCCGCTCACCGAACCATCGTCGGCCACGTTGATCGTGCCGGTGCCGGACGCGGCGGTCGTCACCGGTGGAACCTCGTTGGCGCCCGACAGCTCGAGTTCACCGGCGATCACTGCGCCGGTGAACAGGCAGAGCGCGAACGCGAGCATGCGCGCGATCGAGGACCTCGAGCAGGGAAGCTTCTTGTTCATGGGAACACCTCCGCTTGTATGGAACCGAGCCAAACACAACGGCCCGGCGCGATCATGCGCTCCATTTCAGGACCGGGCAAAAGGCATCGCTGCCCGGAAGGCCATGGCCGCGAGCAGCGTGTCTTGACCCGACTCGGCGCCGTCCCGCCGCGGTGCGCAGCCATGCCCTGGCCGGCACGGCCGGCAACCGTCTCGCCGATCACCCGCCCGCCGGCTCGATCTGCGGCGGGGGCTCATCACCCGCGGCCGAATGGGCGGCACCGGCGGCGCGAAGCAGGTGGCCGGGATGTGTCCCGAAATGCCAAGTCAATGTCTCGAACCGGCACGCCCAAAGAAGGCCTGATGCCGCAACCGGCGGTGCAGGCCCGCCTGGCCGCTCTGGGTAGCGCTGCGGGCAGCGGTGCTGCGCCAAAGGATCTGGCCAAGGCGTTGCGCGCCGCGTCCGGCAAGCAGGGCGCGACGCTGTGCGCGCTGGGCATCAAGGCGCAGGATCTGCGCGGCCGAGTCCGTTGGGGCCGGCGGGCGCGGCCGAGCGCTGGTTCGCTTCGCGCCGCCATTGGCCCGGCGGCGCGCCTGCCCGGCGCCGGAAGGCGCGGGTGAAGGGACTGACGCCCGCATAGCCCAGCGCGTCCGCGATATCGTCCAAGGACAGTTCGGTCAAAGCCAGCAACTGGCACGCCGCCTCGAAGCGCACGTCCTCCAGCACGTCCCGGAAAGTCGTGCCCAGCGCTTCCAGGCGGCGGTTCAGCGTGCGGCGATGCAGGGTCAGCATCTCCGCCACCGCGTCGCCCGAGGCCACCCGGTTCAACAGCAGCACGCGCAGCGAGCGCCTGAGCCTTTCGAGCAGGTCAGGCTGGGCCAGGGCGTTGGCCTGCGCTTCCAGGCTGCGCAGCAGCGCCGGATCCGCGCCGGGCACCGGCCGGTCGAGCCAGTCGCCGGGGAAGCGCAAGGCGTTCAGCTCGGCGTTGAAGCGCACCGGACAGCGGAACAGGCGGCGGTAGGGGCTGGCGTCGGCGGGTGCGGCATGGGCCAGCAGCACTTCACTCGGCACCCAGCCCGCACCGCACAACTCGCGCATGAAGTTGACCAGCGTGGCCAGCACGGCGTCGTAGATCTGGCGGGTGCCCACGCCGCCACGGTGGTAGATGGCGTAGCCGAATTCCGCGACGACCCCGCGCTCGCGCACGAAGACCACGCCGCCCTGGCTGTTGAGGTGGTGGTAGACCACGGCGCAGCGCAGCGCGTCGCGCACCGTGGCGGCGTGGCGCACCAACTGGCCCAGCAGCCCCAGGCTGCGCAGTTCCCAGGCTTGGCCGACGAGCAGTCCGAAGTGATCCAGGCCGGTGAGCTGGGCGCCACCGTACAGGAGTCTGCCCACGGCGGCATAGGGGATGGTGTTCTCGTCCAGGTCGAAGGCCGACTCGTTCAGGCCGGCGGCGGCCAGCACCGGCCGCGGATCGGCGCCCAGCTCGCGCATCAGTCGCGGCACCGCCCGCATGGCGCCGACGCGCTGGCGCCAGAGTTCTTCTTCGGCGCACAGGCCGGCCGGTGAATGAAGCGCTCCGACGGTGGGCATGGGCGAGGCGAGATCTAGGGGGACGATCCGTGTCTGGAAATGTCAATTCTGCCGTCGCGAAGTGTCACCGCGGCTGTCCTGAACTGCGGCGACAAGCCACGGCCGCGACGGCTACAACCTGCCTGCGTCTGAAGGGGCTCATCCCAGGACCAACGCAGGAGCAACGACCATGTACTTCACCGACGACTCGCTCTTCCCCGAGAACATGCAGCCGACGATCATCACCGCGGCGCCCTACGGCCCCGAATGGCTGCCGGGCGATGTCGAGGAGCTGCCGGTCAGCTTCGACCAGCAGGTGCAGGCGGCACGCGACTGCTGGAACGCCGGCGCGACCATGCTGCACTTCCACGTGCGCGACCCGAAGACCGGCCAGGGCTCGAGCAACTTCGAGCAGTACAACGAGCTGCTCGCGCGGGTGAAGCAGGCGGTGCCGAAGATGATCATCCAGGTCGGCGGCTCGATCTCGTTCGCGCCGCATACCGAAGGCGCCAAGGCGAAGTGGCTCGACTACGACACGCGCCACATGCTGACCGAGCTGGACCCCAAGCCCGAGTTCGTCACCGTGACCACCGGCACCACGCTGTGGGACGTGACGATGGCGATGACGCCCGAAGACATCAAGGGCACGCACCTCGACGACCCGAAGGTGCTGGCCGCGTGGAGCGGCATGGTCGTCGACTCGACGCCGGCCTTCTACATCGAGCATCTGAAGCGGCTGCGCCAGAACAAGATCCAGCCCTACTTCGTGCCCGGCCACGTGCACCAGCTCGAGATCATCGAGCGGCTGGTCCGCAGCGGCGTGCACATGGGGCCAGTGAACCTGGCGCTGTGCGGCTACGGCGGCGGCTCGATGGGCCGCAACCCCTTCGACTGGATGGAGATGCTGCGCCGCACGCCGCACGGCGCGTCCAGCGTCACCTTCTGGAGCAGCATGCGCGGCAACATCGCGATCCAGTCGCTGGCGACCCTGCTCGGCCAGCACGTGCGCGTCGGCAACGAGGACAACATCTGGGACATGCACAAGAAGCGCTGGTCGACGCCGAAGCAGATCGAGTGGGCGGTCAGGCAGAGCGAGCAGTTCGGGCGCAAGGTGGCCAGCGCCGACGAGGCGCGCAGGATCATGAAGGTCGGCGTCTGGTACGAGACGGTCGAGGAGACGCTGTTCAACCTCGGCCTGCCGCCGAACCGCCCCGACGGCCAGCAGGGCTTCCTGACCTACGCCACCGACGGCAAGCTGCCCCAGGCGGGCGGGGCGGCCACCAGCCCGGTCAGCATCCTGTAGTCGGCGAGAACGCGCCGGCCTCCCGACCGGGGCGGCCGGCGCGGCCCACCCGCAAAGGTTCACGCCATGAGCTCGCCCGGCCGCCCGAAGGGCGAATACCGGAAGGCGCAGCCTGAAGGTACTCCAGTGACCACGGCATCGTACGTTCACGTCCCCGGCACCGTCTCGCCGCAGGCGCAGGCCTTCCTGCGCACGCTGCCCGATCCGGCGCTGAAGCCGCAGTTCCCGCCAGCCGGTGACATCGAAGGCTGGAAGAAGCTGCAGGCCTGGGCCGAGGCCGACGGCCGCGCCAAGTCCGAAGCGCTGCTGAAGCGCTTCGAGTACACGATGCAGCCTTCGGCGCTCGGCGGCGTGCCGGTGCTGGACGTGCGCCCGAAGGACTGGACCGACAACGGCAAGCTGCTGGTCTACACGCATGGCGGCGCGCACGTGATGTACAGCGCGCGGTCGATGCTGGGCCGCGCGGTGGTCGCGGCCCGGACCCGCTTCGCCGCGGCCGCCTATGCCGACCCGCAGGACCAGAAGCACCCGTATGTGTCGCCGGTGTATGGCGACTTCGGCAAGGGCTTCCCGCCGGCGCTGATCCAGGGCGGGTTGAAGGAGACGCTGCTCAGCGGTTTCGTGCGCCTGTACCAGGCGCTGGACGCGGCCGGCGTGCCGGTCAAGCTCGACCTGTACGAAGGCATGATTCACAACTTCCAGGACCGCATGCCCGACGCGCCCGAGTCTGCGCTGGCGCTGTCGAAGATGCGCGCCTTCCTGCGACCACACCTGGGACTCGCACCATGAGCCTGAACCCCGACATGCAAGCCGAGACCGGCCCGTGGGACGCTGCGCTCGAGCAGCTGCGCGCATGGGACCCCGCCTGGGCGGACACCTGCACGCGCATGGTCGCGAACCCCTGGCGATCGGGCGTGCTGCCGCGCAGGCTGGCGGAGCTGATCGGCATCGCGCTGAACGCGGCCTGCACGAATCTGAACCCCGCAGGCACGCGCCGGCACATCCGGCGCGCGCTGGATGCGGGCGCGACGCGCGATCAGATCCTGATGATCCTGAAGATGGCGTCGGCGATGGCCATCCATGCGTGCAGCCTGGGCGCGCCGATCCTGCTGGACGAGGCCAAGACCGCCGGCGCCAAATTGCAGCCCAAGGCTGCGGCGCCGACGCCGGCCATCGACCAGATGAAGGCCATCGGCCAGTGGAACGCGGCCTGGGATCCGTTCGTCGAGCTCGACCCCGGCTGGACCGATGAATTCATGGCCACGGGCGCAAGCATCTATGCCGGCGGCCTGCTGTCGGCCAAGGAGGTGGAGTTGCTGAGCATTGCCTTCGACGCCTCGTACACGCACATGTACGCGCCGGGCACGCGGCGCCACATCCACAATGCGCTGCAGGCGGGCGCGACGGTCGAGGAAATCATGGAAGTGCTGAAGCTGTGCGTGGTGCAGGGCGTGCAGGCCTGCAACCTGGGCGTGCCGATCCTGGCCGAGGAGCTGGCACGTGCGCGCTGAACCGAAGATGGAGGGCGCGAAGGCGGCCAGCCTGAAGGAACGCGCGCTGGAAGAGCTGAAGGCCTACTGGTTCATCACGCTGTACCTGTGGCTGTTCCTCGGCTGCTTCACCGTCTACCGGCGGCTGATCCTGGCCGAGAGCGGCGTGACCTACCTGAACTACGGCGTGGCCTTGATCGAGGCGCTGGTCATCGCCAAGGTGGTGCTGATCGGCCGCCTCTTCGGCTTCACGCGCCGCTTCGACGACCGGCCGCTGATCGTGCCGGTGCTCTACAAGTCGCTCATGTTCGCGCTGCTGGTGATGCTGTTCGGCGTCGTCGAGCATCTGGTGACCGGCTGGTTCCGCAAGCAGGGGCTGCTCGGCGGCCTGCACGAGATCGCCGAGACCGGCGCCTACGAGATCGGCGCGCGCGCGCTGATGCTGACCGTCGCCTTCGTGCCCTTCTTCGCCTTCACCGAAATCGGGCGCGTGATGGGCATGGAGCGGCTGCGCGCGATGTTCTTCTCCCCCCGCCAACCGAGCACCCAGACATGAGCAAACCGATGATGGCCGACCCACGCCTCGAGCGGGTGGCCGACTTGCAACCCGGCCGGTACGTTGACGGCAGCCCGCTGGACGATGTGCAGTACCTGGAATGCAAGCTGATCCTGAAGACCGGGGAGTTCACGTCGCCCGCGGCTTCGCAAAGTACGGCCGGCTCGTCGCGCGCGCGGCGAAGGAGTGCGGCGTCGGCTGCGACACGTCGGCGGCCAAGGGCACGCGCCCGGCCGTGCGCGAGGTGATGTTCCTCGACAGCGAGGACTTCCGCCTCTACAACAACGCCTTCATCCTGCGCCGGCGCGTGCGCTTCGAAGACGGCTTCCCGGCCGACGAGCCCGAGGTGGTCTTCAAGTTCCGCCACCCCGACCAGCAGAAGGCCGCCGAGGTCGACGTGCGGCCCAACCTGCCGGCCGACTACCGCACCGAGTTCAAGGCCGAGGCGCTGCCGCTGAAGGACCGCGGCGGCGGCTACCGGCTGCTCTACTCGCACAACGTGCAGTTCCCGCTGAGCCACGCACCGGGCGGCGACCGCATGGCGATGCAGAATCTGGCCGAGATCTTCCCGGCGATGAAGGTGCTCGCGAAGTCGAAGACCGACCGCGTCTCGCTCGTCAACCAGACCATCGTCGAGGAGGTGCTGCAGGACTTGGGGCAACTCGACTTCGTCAAGGGCGTCACCGCCGATGCCAACATCGGGCTGTGGCGCACGCGCGGCGAGCACCTGCCGCTGGTCGGCGAGTTCGCGTTCCAGGTCAAGTTCAAGCGGCGCGCAGACGTGCACGACAAGGCGCGCGAGCGTGTCGCGAAGTTCTTCATCCGCCTGCAGCAGATCGGCGCCGATTGGCTCTACCTGGGCGTCACCAAGACCGGCATGGTCTACCGGCTCAAGGGCAACCCGCCGCAGGCGCACGAGTAGCGCCGGCCGGCGCGCGGCATGCACTATGCGACCTCGCTGGAAGAGGTGCTCTGGGGCGCGACGCTGGTGGCGGCGACGATGGCGATGCACGGCTGCGGCATGCTGGCCACGCTGGTCGCCTGCCGCGCGATGGGGCACGGCGGCGCGCAGCGGCTGTCGTTCATGCGCGGCGGCGCGATCCTCATCCTGGCCAGCTGGATGATCGTGCTGGTGCATCTGCTCGAGGTGCTGCTCTGGGCCGCCTTCTTCCTGTGGCAGGGCGCGATGGCCGATCCCAGCACTTCGTACTACTTCGCGCTGATGCAGTACAGCACCGTCGGCAGCAGCCTGGGCCTGCCGCTGCGCTGGCGGCTGCTCGACGGCATGCTGCCGATTGCCGCGCTGATGAGCTTCGCCTGGTCGACCGGGGTGCTGTTCATGCTGGCGCAGGATTTCCAGAACACGCAGCTGTCGGCCATTCAAGAGCGCCGGCAAGCACGGCGCGCCAAGCGGGCCGGCCCCCGATGAAGCTGTTCCAGCGCTTGCTGCAGGACGATCTGCGCGGCCTGCACTACGCCGCGAACATCTTCGCCGCCACCACCGTGCTGTGGATCGTCGTCAAGGTCTACGGCGATTCCAACCCGGTGTGGGCCATCAGCTCGATGGTCGCGACCAGCGACCCGCAGCTGAAGCAGGCGCTGGCGACCTTCAAGGGCCGGCTGGTCAACACGCTGGTCGGCTGCGCCATCGGCCTGGTGTTCATCGCCTTCGGCCGCACCGAATGGCAGCTGCCGGCGGCGCTGGCGCTGTCGGTGCTGGTGTCGTCCTACGTGGTGCGCGTGCCGGCGATGTGGCGGCAGGCGCCGATCACCGCCGCCATCGTGGTCGCCGGCAGCCTGCAGCACCACGACAAGCTCGGCGCGCTGGAGCAGGGTGCGGTGCGCGTCGGCGAGGTGCTGTTCGGCTGCCTGGTGGGCATCGCCAGCGCCTGGCTGCTGTCCAGGCTGTGGCCGCTGCGCGAAGCGCCGTCCGCCGGCAAGGACTGACCGCCGCCCGGGTCGGGCTTCCGACAATTCAGGCGGCCCGGCGGCTGAGGCACACTTCCGCCCTCGCACTCGGCGCAAGCGCCGCCCGGTCCCGCAACGAAAGGAACGACACATGAACGGCCTGATGCAACAGCACCCGCTGCTGATTTCCAACCTGCTCGTGCACGCCGAGCGCCACCACGGCGAGCAGCAGATCGTCTCGCGCCGCGTCGAGGGCGACATCCACCGCTATACCTACAAAGACCTGGCGGCGCGCTCGCGCCGGCTGGCCAAGGCGGTGGCCGCGCTGGGAGTCAAGCCGGGGCAGATGGTGGGCACGCTGGCCTGGAACGGCTATCGCCACATGGAGCTGTACTACGGCGTGTCGGGATCGGGCGCGGTGCTGCATACGCTGAACCCGCGGCTGCATCCGGACCAGGTGGTCTACATCGCCGGCCATGCCGAGGACCAGGTGCTGTTCTTCGACCTGACCTTCCTGCCGCTGGTCGAGGCGGTGGCGGCGCGGCTGAAGACCGTCAAGCACTTCGTCGCCATGACCGACCGCGCGCACATGCCGGCGCAGACCAAGATCCCCGGGCTGCTGTGCTACGAGGAACTGGTCGAGGCGCAGGACGACCAGTACGCCTGGCCGCAGTTCGACGAGAACGCCGCCAGTTCGCTGTGCTACACCAGCGGCACGACCGGCAATCCGAAGGGCGTGCTCTACAGCCACCGCTCGACGATCCTGCATGCCTACGCCGGCGCGCTGCCCGATACGCTGAACGCCTCGGCGCGCGACGTGATCCTGCCGGTGGTGCCGATGTTCCACGTCAACGCCTGGGGCCTGCCTTACGTCGTCTGTCTGGTGGGTGCGAAGATGGTCTATCCGGGCCCGGCGCTGGACGGCAAGAGCCTGTACGAGCTGATGGAAGGCGAGGGCGTGACCATGTCGGCCGGCGTGCCCACGGTCTGGCAGGGGCTGCTCGCCTACACCGACGCCAACAACCTGAAGTTCAGCACGATGACGCGCACCGTCATCGGCGGCTCGGCCTGTCCGCCGGCGATGATCGAAGCCTTCGAGCAGAAGTACGGCATCCCCGTGCTGCACGCCTGGGGCATGACCGAGACGAGTCCTCTGGGCTCGGTGGCCTCGCTCAAGCCCAAGCACCTGAAGCTGTCGCACGCCGAGCGCATGGCGGTGCAGGCCAAGCAGGGCCGCGCGCCCTTCGGCATCGACCTGAAGATCATCGACGCCGAGGGCCGCGAGCTGCCGCGCGACGGCCAGGCCAGCGGCGAGCTGGTCGTCAAGGGCCCGTGGATCCTGGCGCAGTACTTCAAGGGCGAGGGCGGCGATCCGCTGGTGAAGGACGAACAAGGGCAGGGCTGGTTCCCCACCGGCGACGTGAGCACCATCGACGCCGACGGCTACATGCAGATCACCGACCGCAGCAAGGACGTGATCAAGTCCGGCGGCGAATGGATCGGCTCGATCGACATCGAAAACATCGCCGTGGGGCACCCGGCGGTGGCCATGGCGGCGTGCATCGCCGCCTTCCACCCGAAGTGGGACGAGCGCCCGCTGCTGGTGGTGGTGAAGAAGCCCGGCGCCGAAGTGACGCGCGACGAGATGCTGAAGTTCTTCGAAGGCAAGATCGCCAAGTGGTGGACGCCGGACGACGTGGTCTTCACCGACGCCATCCCGCTGGGCGCCACCGGCAAGATGCAGAAGAACAAGCTGCGCGAGATGTACAAGGACTACAAGCTGCCGACGGCCTGAGGGCCGTGCGCCCAGTCTGCTAGATTGGGCGCACATTTCCTGCCGGAGCGCACATCATGGGCACGCCGCTGGCGAAGACCACGCTCGACGACTTCCTGCGTTGGGAAAACGAGCAGCCCGACAAGCACGAGTTCCACCGCGGCGAGATCTTCGCCATGGTAGGTGGGCGGCGTGTGCATGGCGTCGTGGTCGCCAACCTGTCACGCGCGCTCGGCAACGCGCTGCATGGCAGCCGCTGTCGCGTCTTCAGCGAGGGCATGAAGGTGCAGCCGGCCGACGACACGATCCTGTACCCGGATGTCTTCGTCACCTGCGACCCGGCCGACCTTCGCACCGAGATGATCTTCCGCGCACCCAAGCTGGTGATCGAGGTGCTGTCGCCGACCACGCAGGCCTATGACCGCAGCCTGAAGTTCGCGCTGTACCGGCAGATGGCCGGCCTGCAGGAATACGCGCTGGTCGATCCGGACTCGCGGCGCAGCGAGGTGTTCCGCATCGGTGCCGATGGCCTGTGGGTGCTGCACGACATGAGCGACCGCCCGGCGCTGGAACTGGCCAGCGTCGGCTGCAGCGTGCCGATGACCGAGGTGTTCGACGGCGTCGAGCCGCCCTGAAAGGAACCTGAAGCATGCCGACCCTCAGAGTGGAAATGTTCGCCGGCCGCACGCTGGAGCAGAAGCGCACGCTGGCGCGTGAGCTGACCGAGGCCACGGTGCGCGCGCTGGGCGTGCCTGCCAGTGCCGTCGAAGTGCTGTTCTACGACATCCAGCGCAGCGACTGGGCGGTGGGCGGCACGCTGCGCAGCGACCTGCCCGCGCCGCCGCAGCCGACGGCCTGAAGCCATGTCGCGCAGCGCCATCGTGCTGCCCGACGCCGGCGTGGCGCCGATCGTGGCGCTGCTGCAGTCGGCCCAGGCGTCGCTGCGGCTGAAGATGGTCGAGCTCGACGCGCCGGAGCTGATCGACGCGCTGGCCGCGGCGGCGCGGCGCGGCGTCAGGATTAGGGCGCTGTTCAACAAGCCCGGTCGCGGCGGCGTGTCCGGCAACGCCGCGGCGCGTGCCGCGCTGGCGGCGGCCGGCGCCGAAGTCGCCGATGCGCCGCACAAGCTTTCGCTGGTGCACGAGAAGTCGCTGGTGGTCGACGACGAACGGGCGCTGGTCATGTCCGGCGACTGGAGCACGACCGGCCTGGCCGAGGCGCGCGACTATGCGCTGCTGAGCACGCACCGGCACGAGGTCGACGAAATCGCCGCCTGCTTCGACGCCGACTGGGCGCACCAGGGCTTCAAGCCGCACGGCCACGGCCGGCTGCGGCTGATGTGGGGGCCGCTGAACGCACGCCAGCGCGCGGCCGACTTCATTGATGCCGCGCGTCACACGCTGCTGGTGCAGAACGCGCGCTACCAGGACCCGGTGATCATCGAGCGGCTGGTGCGCGCGCGCCGCCGCGGCGTGGTGCTGCAGTTGATGGCGCATGCGGTGCACCGCATGGAAGCGAAGGAGATCGCCAGCGACGTCGGCGGCCTGCGCATGCTCGACGACCTGGGCGTGCAGGTGCGGCGGTTGAAGCTGCTGCGGCTGCATGGCAACCTGCTGCTCGCCGACGGCGCGCGCGCGCTGCTTGGCTCGCTGAACTTCAGCCCCGCCAGCCTGGACCGCCGCCGCGAGCTGGCGATCGAGACCGACGACGCCGCCGCCATCAAGGTGCTGCAGGCGACGGCGGCGCACGACTGGAGCCATTCGCGGCCGATCGACCTGTCGGAGGAAGGGCTGCGCGAGGAACTGCAGCGTCACGGCCGCGCCGACGACGCCGAGCATCTGCTCGGCGCCGCGCCGGACGAGGCCGCTCAGGCCGCTCAGGCCGCTCAGGCCGCTCAGGCCGGCGGCGACAGCCCGTCGGCCAGCGACAGCCTGTAGGCGCGCCAGCCCGGCACCAGGCTGGCCAGGAAGCCGGCGGCCAGCACCGCGCCCAGCAGCGCCCACTGCGCCGCACCGGGCGGCGCCAGCGTCAGCACGATGCCGTACTGCGCCTGCAGCCACGGCGCCAGCGCGACGATCGCCAGCGCCAGCATCGCGACGCCGAGCAGCACGCCGCCCAGCGTCACCAGCGCGCCTTCGGCCGCCAGCATCAGCAGCACGTGGCGCGGCGCCGCGCCCACCGCGCGCAGCACCGCCAGCTCGCGCCGGCGCTCGTTCAGCCCGGCCAGCACCACGGCCACCAGGCCGGCCAGGCTGACCACCGCCACCAGCACCGACATCGCCAGCAGCGCGCGCTCACCTGCGCCGACCACGTCCCACAGCTCGTCCAGCGCGACGCCGGGCAGCACCGCCATCAGCGGCTCGCCTTCGTAATCGGCCACCGCGCGCTGCAGCGCGAACACCGCGGCGCGGTTCTTCAGGCCCAGCAGCGCGGCCGTCACCTGCTGCGGCGCCAGGTCGGCGGCGCGCGCCTGCTCGGCGCTGACGCGCTGCCCCGGCAGCGGCACGCCGGCCGCCCAGTCGAGGTGGATGGCTTCCATCGCCTGCAGGCTGATGTGCAGCGTGCGGTCCACCGGCGTGCCGCTGCGCTGCAGGATGCCGACCACGGTGAAGGGCTTGTCGGCATGCTCGGCGCCGGGCATCTCGCCGCTGCCGTGGCTCAGCGTCAGCGCCCGGCCCAGGCCGTAGCCCAGCCTTTGCGCGACCTCGGCGCCGAGCACCACCTCGTACAGCCCGGGCAGGTCGCCGCTGAAGGCGCGCCCCTGCGCCAGCTGCAGCGGCTGCCGGTCGCCGTAGCGGAAGTGTTCGAAGTAGCCCGGCGTCGTCGCCAGCACCGGAAAACCGCGGTGCGAATCGCCCAGCGACAGCGGCACCATCCAGGCCACCGCGCGGTGCTGGGCGATGTCTTCCAGGCTGCCGATGCGCACGTTGTTGGTCGCGCCGCCGACGCGGAACACCGCATACAGCAGCAGCTGCAGCGAGCCGCCGCGCGCGCCGACGATCAGGTCGGTGCCGCTGACCGACTGCGCGAAGCTGTCGCGCACCTCGCCGCGCAGCCGCTCCACGCCCAGCAGCAGCACGCTCGACAGCGCCACCGACAGCAGCACCAGCGCCAGCGTGCCGCGGCGGCTCCAGGCGCTGCGCAGCGCGATCGCCAGGATTGCCTTCATGACAGCCCCTCGCCCGGTGCGTACACCGGACGGTCCCCCAAGACCCCCAAGGGGACGCGGGCCGGCTCGGGAGCGGCCCGGCGCTCGGCCGGCGGACCCGCGGCGCTTGTCATGCACCGGCCTCGGTTGGGGCGCGGTTGATCTGCGCCAGCGCCAACGTGTCGTCGAAGCGCTTCGCCAGGCGCTCGTCGTGGCTGACGAAGACCAGCGTGCTGCCGGCATCGCGGCACTGCTGCAGCAGCAGCGCCATGAAGCCGTCGCGCAGCGCGGCGTCCAGCGCCGAGGTCGGCTCGTCGGCGATCACCAGCTCCGGCCGGCCGATCAGCGCGCGCGCCGCGGCCACGCGCTGCTGCTGCCCGACCGACAGCCGCGCCGCGCGCCGCGGCCACAGCGCGGCGCCCAGGCCCATGCGTTCGAGCAGCGCCTCAGCGCCGGCGCGGGCCGAGCCGGCATCGGCTTCGGCACGCTGCCGGCGCAGGCCCGAGAAGCGGCAGGGCAGCAGCACGTTGTCGAGCACGCTCAGGTAGGGCAGCAGGTTGAACTGCTGAAAGACGTAGCCGACGTGGTCGGCGCGGAAGGCGTCGCGGCGCGCGCCGGACAGCGCCGCCCAGTCCTGCCCCAGCAGGCGCAGCGTGCCCGCGCCGGGCAGCAGCACGCCGGCCAGCAGCCCGAGCAGCGTGCTCTTGCCGCTGCCGCTGGGGCCGTGCAGGAAGACGCTGCGGCCGGCCTCGAGCTGCAGGCGGTCGATCGCCAGGCAGTCCTCGCGGCTGCCCGGCCAGCGGTAGCGCAGCCCGGTGGCGTCGATCATGGGCTGGGCGTCACGGGCCGAGCGTCACGGACCGAGCGTCACGGCCCGAGCGAGAGGCGGCCGTTCGGCCGCTTCAGCTCGCGCTTCAGCTGCGCCTTCGGCAGCGCCAGCTGCACCTGCACGCGCTTGAGCTGCCTGAAGGCGAACAGGCCGACCTCGACCTGCGTGGCCTTGGCGGCGTCGGCGCAGTCGAACTCCCAGCTGGCATGCAGGTCGGCATGCCCGCGCTGGGCCGTGGCCGCGTCGTGGCTGCCCAGGCCCAGCACCGGGCTGTCCAGGCTCGCCCGCGCCAGTTTGCAGCCGGCGGCGGCGTCGAACCTGAACAGCTGGTCGCCGTCCTTCAGCCGCGCCACGGCCTCGTCGGCGCGCTTGCGTTCGGCGTCGGTGCGCGGCGCGCGCTCGAAGCCGACGAGGTTGTCCAGCGGGGTGTCGAACTGCACGACGATGCGGCGCGCATCGACGGCGATGTCGAGCGTGCCGACGCCGTGCTGGTGCGCGCTGCCGCTGGCCGCGGCGATCAGCGGCGCGGCCAGCAGCCACGCCGCGGCGCATCGAAATAAGATCTTCATGTGCGAAATCCTGCAAAGTCATGGCGGGTGCCGGCGCGCATGCGCGGGCGACCCCTGAACCAAAAAGGGGGAGCGCAGCCTCAGGCGCGTCCGGGCGGTCCGCGGTTGTGCGCCGCCACCGGTGCCCGCGCCGCCAGGCCGGGCTCGGTGAGGATCGCGACCCCGGCCTCGGCCTGCGGCAGCGCCGGGCTGGCGGTGCCGGCCGCTGTGGCCGGATGCGCGAGCGCGGCGCAGGCCAGGCACAGCGCGCAGTCCAGCCCCGCCTCGTCGTGCGCCGACGCCGCGTCGCGGGCCAGGTTGGGCGAAGGGCCGTGCAGGCCGTGCAGGCCGTGCAGGTGCGCCAGCGGATGCAGCCAGGCCTGCTGCTGCGCCGCCAGCAGCCATGCGCACAGCGCCAGCCACAGCGCCCAGCGCGGCAGGAATCTCGGGCGGCGGCTCACGTGCGCTTCAGGGCCGCGGCCGGGGCGCGTAGCGCTCGACCACCGGGTCGCTGATGCTGTAGCCGCTGGCGCCCATCGCCGAATCGCTGCGCGCCGCCTGCAGCGTGCCGTCGACCCAGACCGCGTCCATCGTGCGCCAGCCCTTCAGCGGCTTGGCGGACAGCACGTGCACGATCTGGTTGGCCGGCGGCGGCGGCGTGTGGATGCAGGCGCCGAAGTAGGGCACGAGCAGGAATTCCTTCAGCTCGCCCTTGACCTCCTCCAGCGGCACGACGTAGCCGGGCAGGCGCACGCGCGCGCCGTGCATCTTCGGGTTGGTGGGCGCGTGGTCCCAGACCTCGCGCATCTGGCGCATCAACTCGCGTTCCTTGGCGGAGCCTTCGCGCACCAGGCCGATGTCGCCGAGGCGCATCTCCTTGATCGGATCCCAGTCCTTGGGCATCAGCTCGTCCCAGGAGGTCTCCTGCGCTGCCGGGCCGGCGGCCGCGGCGAGGCCCGGCGCGGCCAGCGCCAGCACGAGCCAGCGGCGGCGGGTGAGGGTCGAGGGCGAAGTCATGGCGGGCGAAAGCCTACACGATGTCGGCGCGGCGCCGCACGAGGCGGCCTGAGCCCGCTGAGCGCGATGGCCGGCCCGCGGCAAGGCGTGGCGCGGTGATGCAGATGCACCGGCTGCCGGCGCTGCGCGGCGCATGGCTGGCGCTGCTGGCGGCGGCGCTGTTCGGCGCGAGCACGCCGCTGCTGCAGCGCGCCGGCGCGGGCGTCGGCGCGCTGCCCACCGCCGCGCTGCTGTATGCCGGCGCGGCCTGCGTCGGTGCGCTGTCGCGCCGGCCGCCGCAGCGCGAGGCGCGGCTGCAGCGCGGCGACCTGCCGCGGCTGCTGGCCATGGCGCTGTTCGGCGCCGTCATCGGCCCGGTGGCGCTGGTCTGGGGCCTGCAGCGCACCAGCGGCAGCAGCGCGTCGCTGATGCTGACGCTGGAGGCGCTGTTCACCGCGCTGCTGGCCTGGCGGCTGTACCACGAGACCATGGACCGCCGCGTCTGGGCCGCGATGGCGCTGCTGCTGGCCGGCGGCGTCGTGCTGATCCTCGACCAGCAGCGCGGCGGCGGCACGCATGCGTGGGGCCTGCTCGCGGTGGCCGCGGCCACGGCGGCCTGGGGCGTGGACAACACGCTGTCGCGCGGCCTGGCCGAACGCGACCCGGGCCAGGTGGTGATGGCCAAGGGTGCGCTCGGCGCCGCGGCCACCGCGCTGCTGGCGGCGGGCTTCGGCGAGCCGCTGCCCGCCGCGGCGGCGGCAGTCGGTCTGTTTGCCATCGGCGCCACCGGCTACGGCCTGAGCCTGCGCCTGTATCTGCTGGCACAGCGCGCCTTCGGCGCGGCGCGCACCGGCTCGGTGTTCGCCTTCGCCCCGTTCATCGGCGCGGCGCTGGCGCTGGTGCTGGGCGAGCGCCCGGCCGGCGGCCTGATGGCGCTGGGCAGCGCACTGATGCTCGGCGGTGTCTTGCTGCATCTGGCGGAGTCGCATGCGCACGCGCATGAGCACGAGCCGCTCGAGCATGAGCATGCGCACCGTCACGACGACGGGCATCACGACCATGCGCATGAGCCGATGCCCGCCGGTGCGCACAGCCACCCGCATCGCCATGCCCCACTGCAGCATGCGCACCCGCACGTGCCCGACGTGCACCATGGGCACCGGCACTGAAGCAAGACTGCGGCATGCGGCGACAGCCATCGTTCGTGCTCGCCATCGCACTGGCGGTGGCCGCCGTGCCGGCACCGGGCTGGCGGGTTGCCCGCGCGGTGATCTGCGTCGTCACGCTCGACTGATCAGGGCAAGCTGCCGGTGGCCTTCAGCGCCGCCCGCCACCAAAGCAGCGGCAGCACCAGTGCGCCGGCGAGAAGATCGCAGGCCGGCGGCGACAGCGCGGTACCAGGCCGGCCAGGAAGCCGAGAAGGCTGTCGGACCGCGTGCGTCGCGGACGAAGCTGCAAGGCCAGCGGCACCGACAATCCGCGCATGCCGGCTCACAGCGTCCACGCCCCGCGCCCCATGGCCATCGCGCTGGCCGGCCTGCTCGCGCTGGCCATCGCCATGGGCATCGGGCGCTTCGCCTTCACGCCGCTGCTGCCGATGATGCTGCATGACGGCGTCGTCGACCTGCCCGGCGCGAGTTGGCTGGCCACGGCCAACTACCTCGGCTATTGGCTCGGCGCAGCCGGCTGTGCGTTGCAGCCGACGCTGTGGCGCCGCTGGGGGCGCGCGCCGCTGGTGCATACCGCCACGGTCCGCATCGGGCTGGTGGCCACGGTGCTGCTGACGCTCGGCATGGCCCTGCCCTGGCCCGCGGCGTGGGCGCTGTGGCGCGGCCTGGCGGGCGTGGCCAGTGCGCTGGTGTTCGTGTACGTCTCCGCTTGGTGTCTGGCGCGGCTCAGCGCGCTGGGGGCGCCGTCGCTGGCCGGCATCATCTATGTCGGCCCCGGGCTGGGCATCGCCATCAGCGGCGTCGCGGCGACGGCGATGGTGGCGCACGACATGCGCGCCGCCACCGGCTGGGCGGTGTTCGCGCTGCTGGCGCTGGTGTTGACGGCGCTGGTCTGGCCGCAGTTGCAGGGCGCGGTCCAGGTGTCCGCCGAAAGGCCTTCGGCACAGGACCATCCGCCGCGCAGCACCATCGCCGCGTTCACGCTGGCCTACGGCTTGGCAGGCTTCGGCTACATCGTCACGGCCACCTTCCTGCCGGTGATCGCGCGCCAGGCGCTCCCGGGCTCGATCTGGCTCGATCTGTTCTGGCCGATCTTCGGCCTCGGCGTTTCGATCGGGGCGCTGCTCACGGTGCGCGTGCCGGTGCGCTGGGACCGCCGCAGCCTGTTGATGGCCTGCTACGCCATGCAGGCCGCCGGGGTGCTGCTCAGCGTGTGGTGGCCCACGCTGGCGGGCTTTGCGCTCGGCAGCCTGTTGCTCGGGCTGCCGTTCACGGCCATCACCTTGTTCGCGATGCAGGAGGCGCGGCGGCTGTGGCCGCACAACGTGTCGTCGCTGATCGGGCTGCTGACGGCCGCCTACGGCCTCGGGCAGATCGCCGGGCCACCGATGGTGGCCTGGCTGGTGCGGCGCAGCGCCGGCGCGGCGGAGGGTTTCGCCGCGTCGCTGCAGACCGCTGCCGCGGCGCTCGTACTCGGATTGCTGATCTACGCCGTCCTGGCGCGGCGGGCGCCGCTCAGCGCTTGAGCCCGGCACCAGGCTGTCCAGGAAGCCGGCGGCCAGCGCGGCGATCGCCAGCGCCGGCACGGCGGCGCCGAGCAGCACGCCGCCCAGCGTCACCAGCGCGCGCTCGCCGGCGCCGACTACGCCCCCACAGCCCTGCCGGCACCGCAGCGGCGGCAAGACCCCGCAAAGCGACTCTGCGCAACGATCGTGCGCGCGTGTGCCGATGCGGGATGCAGCCGCTCAGCTGCGGGCCTGCAGCAGCGGCGCTGCCCAGTCGCGCAGCCGGCCGTCGGGTCCCCTGGGGATCTTGCCGGTCACCGCCAGCGCCGCGCCGCCGCCGATCATCGCTTCGAAGCAGGCGCGCACCCGAGCGGCATCCACGTCCTGCAGGGCCTGCAGCATCTGCTCGCGCGGGCGCACCCGGCCCAGCGCGAACAGGTCCAGCGCCGCGCTTTCCAGGCGCCGCGACGGCCGTTCCAGGTCGCGCAGGTGGCGCACGACGATCTGCCGGCGCGCGCGCGCCAGCGCGACCGGGTCGGTGCCTTCGGCCTGCGCCAGCAGCAGCGGCACCAGCTCGGCGAAGAAGGGCCGCAGCTGCTGCGGCGAGGTCGAGGCCTCGATGACGAACTGCCCGGCCAGCTCCAGCACGTCGGCCGAGCAGGCGGCGTAGTAGACCAGCCCGCGGCGCTCGCGCAGCTGGTCCATCAGCGGCGAGCTCATGCCTTCGCCGAGCAGCGCCGCCGCCACCACGCCGGCCTGGTGCGCGCCGGCCAGCCCGGGCAGCGCGAAGCCCAGCACCACGTGCGTCTGCGGGCTGCCGGCGAGCGCGCGCGTGCGCAGGCCGCCCAGCCACTGCGGCGGCGCGACGCGCTCATCGTCGCCGCGCGGCATCGTGCCGAAGTGGCGCTCGACGGCGCGCGCCACGGCTTCGGGGTCGACGTCGCCGGCCAGCGCGACCACGGTGCGTTGCGCGCGGTACCGGCGCCGCACGTAGGCCAGCAGCTCGTCGCGGCTGAAGCGTTCGATATGGCGCCGCTGGCCGATCACCGGCTGCGCCAGCGGGTGGCTGCCCCAGCTGAGCTTATCGAACAGCCGGAAGCCCACCGACAGCGGGTCGTCCTCGTCCTCGACGTATTCGTGCAGGATCACCTGGCGCTCGCGCTCCAGTTCGTCGGCCGGGAAGCTGCCGTGCTGCACGATGTCGGCCAGCAGCGCGATGAAGGCCTCGGCGTCGCGCGCCAGGCCGTAGACGTGGAAGGCGCTGTGGTCCTTGTCGGTGTGCGCGTTGACCTGCGCGCCCAGCGCCTCGGCCTCGAGGTTGATGCGCTGGCAGTCGCGCAGCGCCGTGCCCTTGAAGGCCATGTGCTCGACCATGTGGCTGATGCCGCTGTCGCGCGCCGCCTCGTGCTGGCTGCCGGTGTGCACGAACACGCTCAGGTCCAGCGTCGGCCGGCCCGGCGTGCGGATCACCAGCACGCGCAAGCCGTTGGGCAGCGTGGCCAGGAAAGTATGGTCGTCGACGGTGTTCACGAGGGGGTTTGGCAGGGGGGCGCATTGTAGGAGCCGTCTGCGCCGCCAAGCCGGCGCTGCTAAGCTCGGCGCTCACCGTCCAGAAGGAGTCGCCCATGCATCCCGCCATCCGCCGCCAGACCCTGGGCGACCTGCTGACGCGCAGCGCGGCGCGCACGCCCGACAAGCTGGCCATCGCCTGCGGCGGCGTGCGCTGGAGCTATGCCGAGTTCGACGCATGCGCCACGCGCGCCGCCGCCGGACTGGCGCGCTTAGGCATCGCCAAGGGCACGCGCGTGGCGGTGCTGGCGCGCAACTCGCACGCCTTTGCCGCGCTGCGCTTCGGCCTGGCGCGGCTCGGCGCCGTGCTGGTGCCGATCAACTTCATGCTCAAGGCCGACGAGGTGGCCTACATCCTGCGCCATGCCGGCGCGGTGATGCTGGCCACCGACAGCGGTCTGGCCGCGCTGGCGCGTGCCGCGGCGGCGCTCGACACCGTGGTGCGGCGCTTCGTCTGGCTGCCGTCCGAAGGCGCCAGCGAGCCCGAGCCGGGCATGGTCGCCTTCGACGACATCGCCGCCTGCGCCGACGCGCTGCCCGAGTCCGATCTGGCGGGCACCGACCTGCTGCAGATCGTCTACACCAGCGGCACCGAATCCAGCCCGAAGGGCGCGATGCTGACGCACGACGCGGTGCTGTGGCAGTACGTCAGCTGCCTGGTCGATGCCGGCATCGCGTCCGACGACCTGATGCTGCATGCGCTGCCGCTGTACCACTGCGCGCAGCTCGACGTCTTCCTCGGCCCGTCGATCTACTGCGGCGCCAGCAACATCATCACCGCCGCGCCGACGCCGGAGAACCTGCTGCCGCTGATCGCCAGGCACCACATCACCAGCTTCTTCGCGCCGCCGACGGTGTGGATCTCGCTGCTGCGCTCACCGCTGTTCGACGCCACCGACCTGTCCAGCCTGCGCAAGGGCTACTACGGCGCGTCGATCATGCCGGTGGCGGTGCTGCGCGAACTGGCCGAGCGGCTGCCGCAGGTGCGGCTGTGGAACCTGTACGGCCAGACCGAGATCGCGCCGCTGGCGACGATGCTCGGCCCCGAGGACCAATGCGCCAAGCCCGGCTCGTGCGGCCGCGCGGCGCTGAACGTGCAGACGCGCGTGGTCGACGACGCGATGCGCGACGTCAAGCCGGGCGAAGTCGGCGAGATCGTGCACCGCAGCCCGCACCTGATGCTCGGCTACTTCCACGACGACGCGCGCACCGCGGCGGCCTTCGAGGGCGGCTGGTTCCACAGCGGCGACCTGGGCACCATCGACGGCGAGGGCTACCTCAGCGTCGTCGACCGCAAGAAGGACATGATCAAGACCGGCGGCGAGAACGTCGCCAGCCGCGAGGTCGAGGAGACGATCTACCGGCTGCCGCAGGTCAGCGAGGTGGCGGTGGTCGGCCTGCCGCACCCGCGCTGGGTCGAGGCGGTGGTGGCGGTGATCGTCGTCAAGCCCGGCCAGACGCTGAGCGAAGCCGAAGTGCTGGCGCACTGCAATGCCGGCATGGCGGTCTTCAAGGTGCCCAAGGGCGTGGTCTTCGTCGACGCGCTGCCCAAGAACCCGAGCGGCAAGCTGCTGAAGCGGCAACTGCGCCAGATGCATGCCGCACTGTTCGAGGCCTGACGCTGCGCAAGCGGCGCCGCGCCGGCAGTGGCGCGGCGCCGGGGTGCTGGCCCTGCTGCTGGCCGCCGCGCTGCTCGCGCCGGGCTGCGCGAGCCTGCCCCCACCGGCCGCGCGCGAGCCGTCGCACGCGCTGATCGATACCGGCAGCACCGCGCTGGGGCGTGCCGCGGCGCTGCGGGCGGCGGGGCATCCGGGACGGTCCGGCTTCGTGCTCATCGAGCAGCCCTACGATGCCTTCGCCGCGCGCGTGTTGCCGGCGCGCGCCGCCGAGCGCTCGATCGACGCGCAGTACTTCATCTGGCATGCCGATACCGTGGGCACGCTGCTGTGGGAGGCGCTGTGGCAGGCGGCAGACCGCGGCGTGCGCGTGCGCGTGTTGATCGACGACGCCAACACGGTCGGGCTGGACCCGCTGCTGGCCACGCTGGCCGCGCATCCCGGGATCGAGTTGCGGCTGTACAACCCCTTCGTCTATCGCGGCTCGCGCGCGCTCGGTTATGCCACCGACTTCACGCGGCTGAACCGGCGCATGCACAACAAGTCCTTCACGGTCGACAACCAGGTCAGCGTGGTCGGCGGCCGCAACATCGCCGACGAGTACTTCGGTGCCGCCCTCGGCCTGGGCTTCGCCGACATGGACGTGTTGGCCATCGGCCCGGTGGTGCAGGAGGTGTCGCGCGAGTTCGACCTGTACTGGAACAGCGCGTCGGCCTATGCGGCGGCACCCTTCGTCGGCCCGCCGCCGGCCGGCGGCGCGGCGGCGCTGCAGGCGCGTTTCGCGGCGGCAGCGCAGGATCCGCACGCCGCGTCCTACCTGCAGGCCGTGCGCGAGAGGCCCTTCGTCCAGCGGATGAACGAGCGGCAACTGGACTTCACCTGGTCCTCGAGCCAGGTGCTGTACGACGATCCGGCCAAGACGCTGGACAGCGATGGGCGCTCGGACCTGCTGCTGCTGCCGGCGCTGATGGAGCGCATGGGCAAGCCGCAGCACAGCCTGGACATCGTCTCGCCGTATTTCGTGCCGGGTGCCGGCGGCACCGCGCTGCTGACCGGGTTGGCGCGCGAGGGCGTGCGGGTGCGCGTGCTGACGAATTCGCTGGCCTCGTCGGACGAGAGCGTGGTGCATGCCGGCTACCTGAAGCGGCGCTTCGACCTGCTGCGCGCCGGTGTGCAGCTCTACGAGCTGAAGCCCACGGCCGACGGTTTCCCGCTGCGCGTGCGCGGCCGCTTCGGTCCGGCCAAGGTGGCGGGCCTGCACGCCAAGTCCTATGAGGTGGACGGAAAGCGGCGTTTCGTAGGCTCGTTCAACTTCGACCAGCGCTCGGCCGACCTGAACACCGAGATGGGGCTGGTCATCGACAGCCCGGACGCGGCCGGCAGCCTGGCGCAGAAGTTCGACAGCAACGTGCCGCTGGTCGCCTACGAGGTGCGCATCGCCCCGGATGGCGTGAACCTGCAATGGCTCGATCGCGACGCGTCCGGCGGGCTCACGCTCTACGACGTGGACCCGCAGACTTCGTTCTGGAAGCGCTTCCAGGTCGGTTTCCTGGCCGGGCTGCCGATCGACTGGCTGCTGTAGCTGCCGCGCCACCGCCATGCGCAAGCTCGCCATCGGGTTGTCCGCGGGTCTGCTCGGGCTGCTGCTCGCGGCGGTGCTGCTGCTGGCGCTGGCCGTCGAGGGCCGGCCGCGCGTGCCGCACCGCGACCAGGTCGCGCCGGCCGATATCGACCGCGCCGTGGCCATGCTGCGCCAGCACGACCCGCGCCGCGCGCCGCCGGGGCAGCTGCGCGCGCTGCGGCTGAGCGAACGCGATCTCGACCTGCTGGTGCAGCACGCGGCGCGGCGCTGGCTGGGTGCCGACACGCAGCTGCAACTGCAGCCGGGGCAACTGCTGCTGCAGGCCAGCGTCGCCGCGCCGTGGGGACGCTGGCTGAACGTCGAGCTGGCACTGCGCCAGGCGGCAGGCCTGCCCCGGCTCGAGCGGCTGCAGATCGGCCGGCTGCCGCTGCCCGAGGCCCTGGCCCGGCCGCTGCTGCGCGCCGCCGCGGCGCGGCGTGGCCTGCAGCCCGACGCCTGGCTGGCCGTGCACTGGATCCAGCGCGTGGTGATCGACAGCGGCGCGCTGGCGCTCAGCTATCGCATCGACCCCGACAGCGTGCCGCGGCTGCGCGCCGCGCTGGTCGCGCCGGCGCAGCAGCAGCGGCTGCGCGCCTACCAGGAGCGGCTGGCGGCGCTGACGCACGACGAGCCGGCGCGCGCTGTCTCGGTGGCGGCGCTGCTGCCGCCGCTGTTCGCGCTGGCCGCCGAGCGCAGCGCGGACGGCGGCGACGCGGTCGCGGAAAACCGCGCCGCGCTGCTGACGCTGGCCTTCCACGTCAACCACCGGCCGCTGGGCCTGCTGGTGCCGGCCGCGTACCAGTGGCCGCAACCCTGGCCGATGCAGGTCACGCTGCGCCAGCGCCACGACACCGCGCAGCACTTCACGGTGTCGGCGCTGATCGCCGCCGAGGCCGACACGCCGCTGGCCGACGCCGTCGGGCTGTGGAAGGAACTGGCCGACGCCAGGCGCGGCGGCAGCGGCTTCAGCTTCAACGACCTGGCGGCCGACCGCGCCGGTACGCGCTTCGGCGAACTGGCGGTGCGCGATCCGCTGCGGCTGCAGCAGCGCATCGCTGCGGGCTCGGGCGACGCCGACCTGATGCCCGAGGCCGGCGACCTGCCGGAGAACCTGTCCGAGCACGAGTTCGCCGCGCGCTTCGGCGGCGTCGGCGCGCCGGCCTACCAGCGGCTGTTGGAGAAGATCGAATCGCGGCTGGACGCGATGCCGATGTTCCAGTGAGCGCTCTCGGCGCAAAGCGGCCGTAGGCCGCTTTGCGCCAAGGCGCGTTCGTGCAGCTCCCCCGCGCCCCCTCCGAGAGGGGGCTCCAGCATGGCCGACGGGCCGGCCTTGCGGCCGGCGCAGGCCCCGGCCCCTCCATCGGCCGCCAGGCCGACTTGTCGAACGAACTGGAGCCCCCTCTCGGAGGGGGCTCGGGGGAGTGGTGCATAGCGCCCACAGGCGCAAAGCGGCCGAAGGCCGCTTTGCGCCGCGAGTGGCCTGCGACAGGCCGAGGTTCAGAGATCCTCGCAGCGGCCCAGCCGCACCCTCGTCGCGCCCACCTGCGGCGGCGCCGGCGACGGCATCACCCGCACGGTCTCGTCGCAGCGCGTGCGGAATTCCAGCGCGCCATCGGTGGCGATCAGCTCGCCCGCCCGCGGCAGCACTTCGAGGCCGCGGAACGCGCGCACGAAGCGCAAGCCCGGGCTGTGCGCGACCACCGCCTCGCTGACGCGCAGCAAACGCTGCCGCGCTGCCGGCGGCTGCGCGACAACGCCACGCCCTTGCCGCAGCCGCGGCCGGTGGTGCCGCAGACCATCAGCGGCTCGCAGGCCTGGCGCATCGAATGCAGGTCGAGCAGCCCGTCGGCGGCATCGGCGAAGGGCCGCAGCGCGCGCCCGGCGCAGTTCGGACGAATCGCGCGCCGAACAGCGCCTCGCCGGTCCAGACGCGGTGCAGATCCTCGCCGATACTGCGGCTGCGGTCGGGCTCGGCCGGATCCCGGCACGCATAGGCCTCGACGTTGCCGAAGGCCAGCGTCAACCGGCCGCGCCGCGGCTGCCACCGTGCCCGCCCGGCGAGCAGCCGGTCCAGCGCGCGAGCTCCGGCGCCTGCAGTTCGATCTTCGGCACAGGGTGCATCGGGTCTGCAAATGAAGAAGCCCCGCGCGGGCGGGGCTTCGTGGCAGCCGCGGCGCTCAGTGCCGCTGCTGGATGCCGGCGATCGACCAGCCAGGGTTGTCGCCGAAGCGCGTCAGGTGCCAGATCTCGTCGAAGTCCTCGACCGGGCCGTCGGCCTCCTCGCGGATCTTGCCGTGGAAGCGCACGCTGACCACCTGGCGCTCGCCTTCCTTGGCCATGTCCAGCACATCGGCGTCGACGTGCACGACATCGGTGGTCTGGGACTTGCCGGCACGCTCCTGCAGGTCGAGCTTGGCCACGGCGAACATCTCGGGCGTGGTGAAGCTGCGCAGGTCGTTGAGGTCGCCGCTGTCGTGCGCCGCCTGCATGCGGATGAAGATCATCTTCGCCAGGCGCGAGAAACCTTCGGCGTCGAAGTCGGACGGCAGCGTGCTCGGCACCACCGAGGCCACGGTCGAGCCCGCCATCGGCGCCAGCCGCGTCGAGCCGTCGGCCGAGAGCTGCGCGGACGCGGGCTGCTGCGCGCTGCGCGGCATCACCGGGGTTTCGGCCGGACGGTTCCAGGCCGGCGCGGGCGTGGCCGTCGCCGTGGCCAGCGGCCCACGTTGCGCAGCGGCGCCGCGGCGCATGAAGAAGCGCACCGCGAACAGCGCCACCATGGCCAGCAGCACGATCATCAGGAAGTTGCCGAAGGCTTCGCTCAGGCCCAGGTGGCTCATCAGGGCGGCGATGCCCAGACCGGCGGCCAGGCCGGCGATCGGCCCCATCCAGCTGCGCTTGGCCGCCGCGGCGGCGGGCGCGGCAGCCGCGGCCGGCGCGGCGGCAGGCGCCGCCTGCTGCGGCGGCGTCGCAGGCCGGGGTGCCTGTTTCGGCATGCTGCGCTGCAGCCCGCTGGACGAGCCGCCGCCGAAGCGCCTGGCCTCCGATTCCGCGGGCGCGACGGCCAGCGCCGAAGCCATGACCAGCGCCGCCGCTGCAAACAAACTTTTCATCGTGTGTCCTAGTCCTTGTTCGTGGAGAGGGAACGCGGCCGCGCCTTCGCGCAGCTCACCGGCATTTGAATTATGGCGGGCCGCGAAGTTCCGCCCCGCCCGGGCATACGCGTACCTGCACGCCGGCCAGCGACACCCGCTGCCCGGCGCGCAGCTTGCACGTCTTGCGCAGCTCGGGCCGGCCGTCGACCTGCACCAGCCCGGCCGCGACCATCGCCTTGGCGCGGCCGCCGCTGATCGCCAGGCCGGTGGCCTTGAGCAGCGCGTCCAGCGTGACGTGCTCGCCGCGAAGCCGGAATTCGATGTCGCGCATCAGGCCGACGCCAGCGCGAACTCGCGCGCCAGCAGCGCGTAGGAACGGCGCCGCACCGCCGGCTGGTGCGCCCAGGTGTTGACCACCAGTTCGTCCAGACCCAGCGAGGCGGCCAGCGCACGCATCTGCGCCGCCACCTGCGCGCCGCTGCCGACCAGCGCCTTCGCGCGCATCGGCTGCAAGGTGCGCAGTTCCTCGCCGCTGAAGCCCTGCGCGGCGATGTCGTCGGGTGAGCGCAGCGGACCCAGCGCGCCGCGCATGCGGTCGACGCGCCAGCGATCGCGGCTCAGCGCATGGTGCTGCGCCTGCGCGTCGCTGTCGGCGGCCAGCGCCCAGACGCAGATCGTCGCCTGCGGCTTCGGGTGGCGCTCGCTCGGCTTGTACAGCGTGCGGTACAGCTCCAGCGCCTGCTCGACGCCCTGGCCGTCGGCGAAGAAATAGGCGAAGGCGTAGGGCAGGCCGAAATGCGCGGCCAGTTGCGCGCCGTAGTCCGAACTGCCCAGCACCCAGATCTCGGGCAGGTGCGGGCCGCGCGGATGCGCGACCACGCCGTGGTGCGGCTCGCCGGCGGTCCACCACTGCAGGTCGCGGATCTGCTGCGGGAAGTGCTCCGCCGCGCGGTAGGCGTCGGGGTTGAGCAGCTGCGCGGTGCGCATGTCGGCACCGGGCGCACGCCCGACGCCCAGGTCGATGCGCCCCGGCGCCAGCGCCTCGAGCACGCGGAACTGCTCGGCCACCTTCAGCGCCGCGTAGTGCGGCAGCATCACGCCGGCGCTGCCGATGCGCATGCGCGTGGTGCGCGCGGCCACCGCGGCCATCAGGATCTCGGGCGCGCTGCCGACGATGGTCGGCAGGCTGTGGTGTTCGCTGAGCCAGAAGCGGTGGTAGCCGAGGGCCTCGCAGTGCGACGCCAGCTCGAGCGTGTCGCGGATCGCCGCGTCCTCGCTCGAGCCGGCGAGCGAGATCGATTGGTCCAGTACTGACAGCTTCATGGCGCAAGCATGCCACGGACCGCAGTCTGAATGTAAAAGCCTTCCATGATCCGGGGCGTTGCCCCGCATCATGAAAGTTAGCGCAGCGGCAGGCCGAGCAGCCGCTCCAGCTCGGCCAGCGCCTGGCCGGCGCTTTCGACCTTGATCGTGGCCATGCCCATCGCGCGCGCCGGTTTCAGGTTGATGCCCAGGTCGTCGAGGTAGACGCAGGCCTCGGGCGCCACGCCCAGCAGCTCGCAGGCATGGCGGTAGATGCGCGGGTCGGGTTTGCGCATGTTCAGCTTGCTCGATTCGACCACGCGCTCGAAGAGCTGCATGATCTCGGCCGCCTGCTGCGCAGTGTCGGCCGAGCGCGACATCGACGGCCCGTGCCCCGCCGGCATGTTGTTGGTGATGCAGGCGATGCGGTAGCGGGTGCGCACGCGCTTCAAGGCCTCGACCATCTCCGGCCGCACTTCGCCGCTGAGCAGGCGGATGACCTTGTGGCCGGACAGCTCGCCGCCGAGCGCGCGCGCCTCGGCCTCGAACAGTTCGGCGAAGCGTTCCATGTCGATCTCGGCGCGTTCCATGCGCGCCCAGGCGTTGTGGTCCGGATCGACGGCGTTGACGCGGCGGATGAAGTCGCGCGGCAGGCCCAGCTCCGCCTCGTAGCGGTTGAAGGCCTCGAAAGGACTGGTCAGGATCACGCCGCCAAAATCCCACAACACGGCTTCAAAGCTCTTGCTCATGCCGCGATTGTCGGCTGCCGCGCTGGACCGCGGCGTCGCATCGGCGACCCGCGGTTACCGTGAAAGCTCGCCGCGGCGCGCGCACGGCTGAGCCTCCCGCGGTGCA
>DAIMFR010000013.1:0-83411 GCA_036724445.1 Rubrivivax sp.
TCGGTCTGCTGCGTCTCCCAGGTGACGATGCCGCCCTTGACGTAGATCTTCCACGAGCAGCTGCCGGTGCAGTTGACGCCGTGCGTGCTGCGCACGATCTTGTCGTGCGCCCAGCGGTTGCGGTAGGCGTCCTCCCAGGTGCGGTCTTCGCCGGTGGTGACGCCGTGGCCGCCGGAATAGGGCTCCCGGGGCAGCGAGAAATAGTTCAGTCGATCGAGGAAATGGCTCATGACGACCCCTCGTCCGACGAGTACGTCGTCCGGTCCCCCGAGGAGACGCGGGCCGGCTTGGGAGCGGCCCGGCGCTCGGCCCGCTCGAAGAATGACTGTCGTTGCATCATGTTGCCCCTCAAGGGTTTTTCACGTAGGCGCCTTTGCGCAGGTAGAACCACCAGTTCAGCACCAGGCACAGCGCATAGAACACCGCGAAGCCGTACATCGCGTTCTGCGGCGTGCCGGCCTTGATCTGGTTGCCGATGACGATCGGCGCGACGAAGGCGCCGTAGGCGGCGACCGCCGAGGTCCAGCCCAGCACCGGGCCGGACTGGCCGGGGCCATAGATCACCCCGATGGTGCGGAAGGTCGAGCCGTTGCCGATGCCGCTGGCGAAGAACAGCAGCATGAACAGCCCGAGGAAGGCCGGGAAGTATTCCTCCGGCGTGGCCGACTGGTAGGCCTGCATCATCACCCAGCCCACCGCCACCGAGGCCGCGACCATGACCACGCAGATGACCTGCGTGACGATCGAGCCGCCCCACTTGTCGGAGATCCAGCCGCCGATCGGGCGCACCGCGGCGCCGACGAAGGGGCCGATCCAGGCGTAGGCGAGCACCGGCGGCGCGTTCGGGTTGGCCAGCGTGTGCTGCATCACGCCGTTGGCGTCGGGCTGGTGGATGATGCCGAAGATGACCTTCATCGACAGCGGCAAGGCCATCGAGAAGCCGATGAACGAGCCGAAGGTGACGATGTACAGCGCGGTCAGGCTCCAGGTGTGCTTGTTGCGGAACATCGCGAACTGCGCCTTGACCGCGTCCTTCATCGGCCCGAAGGCGGCCAGGCGCATGACGGTCAGCGCCGCGATGATGTCCAGCGGGATCGCCACCCACATGCTGATCAGACCCAGGCCGGTGGGTGCCGGCAGGTACAGGTACAGGCCGAGCAGCGAGGGGATGAAGGCCAGCGTGTACAGCCAGGTGATCTTGCCGAAGGCGGCGATCGGATGGCCGGCATCGGGCGACACCGTCTTCAGGTTGTTCATGCCGAACCAGCACAGCAGCCCCAGCGGCACCAGCGACAGCACCCAGGCGAAGCCGCCGTTCTGGATCCAGATCTGCGTGCCGGCGGGGATCTTGCCGAAGATCCAGCCGCTGGCCTTCTGCAGCGTCATCGGGTCGCCGCTCAAGGCGCCGAGCAGCGGAAACGACATCACGATCGGAATCACGATCTGCATCGTCGTCACGCCGAAGTTGCCCAGGCCCGCGTTCAGCCCGAGTGCGGTACCGCTTATGCGCTTGGGGAAGAAGGTGCTGATGTTGGACATCGACGAGGCGAAATTGCCGCCGCCGACGCCGCACCACAGCGCCATCAGCTGGAAGGACCACAGCGGCCATTCGGGGTGCTGCAGCACGATGCCGGTGCCGATGGCCGGCGCGAGCAGCATCGAGGTCGTCAGGAAGATGGTGTTGCGCCCGCCGGCTATGCGGATGAAGAACGAGGCCGGGATGCGCATCGTCGCGCCGGAGATGCCGGAGATGGCCGTGAGCGTGAACAACTCGGCCTGGGTGAAGGGGAAGCCCAGGTTGAGCATCTCCACGGTGATGATGCCCCACATGCCCCAGACCGCGAAGCCGCACAGCAGCGCGGGGATCGAGATCCACAGGTTGCGGTAGGCGATCTTCTTGCCGGTGCTCTCCCAGAAGGCCTCGTCCTCGGGGCGCCAGTCGGTGATGTCGGCGCCGCCCGAGCGGGAAGACGCCGCGGCCATGGTCTTGGAGTTCATGAGTCCGGTCCGTTCAAAGCAGTTCGGGTTCAGCGCGCCGGTGCATGCGTCAACGGCGAGGCCGGCGCGTGCGCGCCCATGACCTCGGTCTTGCGCACCTCGGTCCAGTACATCCAGATCAGCGACACCCAGACCACGCCGTACATCAGCATGAAGGCGCTGGAGCGGATGCCGGTCAGGTCCATCAGCGCGCCGAACATGATCGGCAGCACGAAGCCGCCCAGGCCGCCGGCCAGGCCGACGATGCCGCTGACCGTGCCGATGTTCGCCGGATAGTCGTCGCTGATGTACTTGAAGACGCTGGCCTTGCCGAAGGCCCAGGCGATGCCGAGGATGAACATCAGCGCGGTGAAGGCGTAGACGTTCAGGCCGATGTGGAAGGTCTTCGGTCCGTCGACGGTGGTGATGGTGAATTGCGTCTGCGGATAACTCAGCAGGAACAGGCAGATCCAGCTGACCCACAGCACCCACCAGGTGACGCTGTGCGCGCCGTGCTTGTCCGACAGCCAGCCGCCGACCGCGCGCAGCACGCCGCCGGGCAGCGAGAAGCAGGCCGCCAGCAGCGCGGCGGCGCGGATGTCCAGGCCGTACTCGCCGACGTAGTACTGCACCATCCACAGGCTCAGCGCGACGTAGCCGCCGAAGACGATGCTGTAGTACTGGCAGTACTTCAGCACCTTCGGATCCTTGAGCATCTTCAGCTGGTCGCTGAACTTGGTGTTGCTGGGCACCAGGTGCGCCGGATCGCTGGCGCTGAACAGCCAGAACAGGATCACCGTGCCGAGCATGACCGCCGCATAGACCTGCGGCACCATGGTCCAGCCGAAGGCCACCACCAGCGCCGGCGCGACGAACTTGTTGACTGCCGCGCCGGAGTTGCCGGCGCCGTACACGCCCATCGCGAAGCCCTGGCGGTTCTTCGGGAACCAGCGCGCGACGTAGGGCGTACCCACCGAGAACGAGCCGCCGGCCAGGCCGACGAACAGGCCGATGGCCAGGAAGTGCCAGTACTGCGTGGCGTAGGCCATCAGCCAGATCGCCGGCACCGTGACCAGCATCAGGATGGCCATCACGATGCGCCCGCCGTACTTGTCGGTCCAGATGCCCAGCGGCACGCGGATCAGCGAGCCGGTGAGCACCGGCGTCGCGGTCAGCAGCCCGAACTCGGTGGCGTTCAGGTTCAGCGCCTTCTTGATCGGGATGCCGATCACGCCGAACATCATCCAGACCATGAAGCACACGGTGAAAGCCAGCGTGCTGACGATCAGCACCGACAGCGCCTTGCGATTGTTGTCCATCGCCTCGTTCCTTCAGTTCCTCTGCTTGCGGTTGGCAGGCACTGTAGGAGGCGCGGCCGATGGGCGGCATCCTTCGCCAAGCCGCCGCACGCGCGGCAAAAGGAGGAGGGCCGTGGGCGCTCGGCATCGTTCCGAAGAACTACTGCCGAAGGCCGATGCGCCGCGCTTGCGCGGCGTCAATGCGCGCTCTTCGCAGGCTCTCAGTCCAGGCCGTGCTCGGTCGCGGCCACCGCCGCCTGCACGCGCGAGCTGAAACCCAGCTTGCGCAGCACGTGCTGCACGTGGATCTTCACCGTGGTTTCGGCGATGCCCAGATCGCGCGCGATCTCCTTGTTGCTGGCGCCGCGTGCGATACCGCGCAGGATGTCGCGCTCGCGCGGCGACAACTGGTCCAGCGGCGAGCGCGGCGCCGCCGCGTCGGCTGCCGCGTGGTCGGCCGGCGCCGCCGCGGCGTCGCGGTACGCGGCGACCAGCTTGTCGGTCATCTCCTCGGCGACGACGCTGGCGCCGCGCATCGCGCGCTGGATCGCCGTGACCAGCGCATCGCCTTCGATGGTCTTCAGCAGATAGCCGCAGGCGCCGCCGCGCAGCGCGGCGGCCAGGTCGGCTTCGTCCTCGCTGACCGTGAGCATCATGATGCGCGCGCCCGGCGCGGCCTGGCGCAGCGCAGGCAAGGCGTCGACGCCGTTGACGCCGGGCAGGTGGTTGTCCAGCAGAATCAGGTCCGGCTGCAGTTCGGCGGCGCGGCGCTGCGCCTGGCCGGCATCGGCGGCGTCGCCGACGACCTGCAGCGAGGCGTCGCGCGACAACAGCGCGGTCAGGCCGCGGCGGAACAGCGTGTGGTCGTCGACCACGAGGATGCGCACCGGAAGGCTCATCATGAGGGTCATTGCTGTGGTGGGGGCTGCATTGTCGGCAAGTCGCGGCGCCCCGCGAAAGGCGCCGGCGCGATGGGCAGGCACGCGCTGCGCAGAACCCGCCCCGGCCGGACACTGCGGGGCGGCGTCGTGTTCGTGGGCGGCCGCGGCGCGGCCCGAACGCGAACTCGCCCTTGCAGGATTTCCGGCAGTGCATTTGGGAGACTGGATCCGTGATGCCCGACTCTGACACCCCTTCGCAAACCCTCACGCTGCACGAGCTGCATGGGCGCTGGCCGCAGGCGGAATCGGTGGAGGACTTCCGCCGCAATCTGGCGGCCGTGCGCGCGCGCGTCGCGGCGGCCTGCGCCCGCGTGGGGCGCGATGCCGCGGGCGTGCGTCTGCTGCCGGTGAGCAAGACCAAGCCCGAGGCCAGCCTTCGACTGGCCTATGCCGCGGGCTGCCGCGAGTTCGGCGAGAACAAGCCGCAGGAGGCCTACGGGAAATGGCAGGCGATGGCCGACCTGGCCGACCTGCGCTGGTCGGTCATCGGGCACCTTCAGACCAACAAGGCCAAGCTGGTGGCGCGCTGTGCGAGCGAGTTCCAGGCCCTCGACAGCCTGCGTGTGGCCGAGGCGCTCGAGCGGCGCCTGCAGGCCGAAGGCCGCGCGCTGGACGTGTTCGTGCAGGTCAACACCTCGGGCGAGCCCAGCAAGTACGGCTTGCCGCCCGATGACGCCGCGGCGTTCCTGCGCCGGCTGCCGGCCTTCGCGGCGCTGCGCGTGCGCGGCCTGATGACGCTGGCGCTGTTGTCCGCCGAGGCCGCGCGCGTGCGCCAGTGCTTCGTGCGGCTGCGCGAGTTGCGCGACCGGCTGCGCCAGCAGGTGCCGGACGGCATCGGCCTGGATGAGCTGTCGATGGGCATGTCCGGCGACTTCGAGATCGCCATCGAGGAGGGCGCGACCGTCGTGCGCGTCGGCCAGGCGATCTTCGGCGCACGCGCTGCGCCCGACACCGACTACTGGCCGCCGCAGGGGCAGGGGCAGGGGAATGACGCCGCGTGACGCGCTGCCCTGAAGCGGCGGCGGCGGTGGCTGCCGAGCCGGCGCCTGCGCCGGCCGCGTGGGCCGGGGCAGCAACCCGGCGCCGCGTTCATCAGGCAAGCTTCGCGCTCCGGTGTGAGCGCATGGGAGCGGCCACAGCGCTCATCAGGCCACCTCCGCGCTGACCGCGCTCCGGTGTGGGCGCTGTGCAGCGGACATGCGCGTTCATAAGGCAACCGCTCCGGTGTGAGCGCTTTGGAGCGGCCACGCGCGCTCATAAGGCAACCTCCGCGCTGATCGCGCTCCGGTGTGAGCGCTTTGGGGCGGCCATGCGCGCTCACGCGGCCACTGCCTCGCCGGCGGCCGCCGTCACGGCGGCGGGGGGCGCCAGTTCCAGCACCACCGAGCTGCCGCGTCCCGGCGTGGACAGTACGTCGAGCCGCGCGCCGATGCGCTCGGCACGTTCGGCCATGATGCGCAGGCCGACGTGCGCTTCGCCGCGCCCGCGGTCGTCGACGTCGAAACCGACGCCGTCGTCGCGCACTTCGAAGCGCCAGTGCGGCTGCTGCTGCACGTCCAGCCACACCCGGCTGGCGCGCGCGTGCTTGCGCACGTTGGACAGCGCTTCCTGCACGATGTGCAGCACCTGGATCTGCAGCTCGGGCGACAGCGGCAGCCCCTGGCCCTGCATCTGCAGCGTGGCCTTGATGCCGCTGTGGTGCTCGAACTTGCGCAGCGTGGTGTGCAGCGCCGGCTCGATGTGCTCGGCATTGGCGCGCGTGCGGAAGTGCAGCAGCAGCTCGCGCACGTCGCCGTAGCTTTCGCGCACGCCGGCATCGATCTCGCCGAGCACCGTCTGGATGCGCTGCGCGTCGCCGCTGCGCAAGGCGTCGCGCATCAGCTGCACCTGGATCTTCAGGAAGGCCAGCGACTGCGCGATCGAGTCGTGCAGCTCGCGCGCCAGCAACGTGCGCTCCTGCGAGACCGCGGCCTCCTTGGCCAGGCCGTCCAGCCGCAGCGTCTCCATCGCGCCGCTCAGGTGCGCGGTCAGCGCCTCGAGCAGCGAGCGCTCGGCCTGCGACGGCTCCACCTGCGCGTTGTAGAACAGGTTGACCTCGCCCATGCTGCGCTCGTGCAGCCGGATCGGCAGCGACACCACGGTCTGGAAGCAGGCCTGCGCGCAGTGCGGCAGGCTGCCCTGCGGCAGCGCATGCACGGGGATGAAGCGCACGCCGGGCGCGGCCTGCGGCATGCCGCAATGGCAGTCGCCGGGCTTCAGGCACTGCTCGTGCTCGGTCATCGACTCGGGCAGGCCGTGCGTGGCCAGCAGCAGGTAGCTCTGGTTGCGCTCGTCCGACCAGCGCAGCGCCACGCCGTCGGCGTGCGCCACCTGCGCGATGTGCCGCGTGAAGCCGTTGGCCAGCTCTTCCAGCGTCGTCGCGCGGCCGATCAGCGTGCTCATGTCGTACAGCGCCTGCAGCCGCTCGCCCTTGTCGTGCAGCTCGGAGGTCTTCTCCGCCACCTTGGCCTCGAGGTGGCGGTACACCGACTGCAGGTGTTCGGCCAGGTCGTTGAAGCCGACGGCCAGCGTGCCGAACTCGTCGCTGCTGCGCGGCGCGACGCGCGCGCTGAAGTCGCCGTCCTGCAGCTCCACGATGCCCTGCTTGAGCATCGTCACCGGCTCGAGCACGAAACGATAGCCGCTGAGCAGCAGCGTCGCGCTGCCGGCCAGCGCCAGCAGCAGCACCGTCGTCTGCAGCAGGTGCTGCAGCGCGGTCCAGCGCGACATGTGCTGCTCGATGGCGTCGACCAGGGCGTCGATCTGCGCGACGAATGCCGCCGCCTGATCGTGCAGCCCCGCCACGTCCGCCGCGCCGCTGCCGCCCCACTGCTGCCTCAGCGCGGCCCAGCCGGCTTCGACGGCGGCGAAGCGCTGCTCGACCGCGGCGTCCCAGGGCACGAACAGCGGCCGTTCGGGGTCGCCGGTGCGCAGCAGCTGCAGGCTGTGCTCGAAGGCCGCCAGCTGCTGCTGCAGGCTGGGCGCGTCGGCGGTGGCCAGCGACAGCGACAGCCGGTAGGTCTGCATGCGCATGCGCCCGGCTTCGTTGACCGCCGCGGCGCCGCCTTCGAGCTGCCACGACACCCACAGCGTGGCGCTGATGGCCAGCAGCGTCAGCACCAGGAAGGGCGTGACCGCCATCGCCAGCTTCTTGCCGAGCGGCCAGCGCCGGGTGCCGCTGATCGGTGCTTGCGGCGCCACGTCAGAAGCCGAGCAGACGCAGCGCGCCCAGCGGGTTCTTGCTCAGCGCCACCGAGACGATCCAGCCAAACACCAGCAGCGCGGCCAGCCAGGCGGCGAGGCGCACGCCCAGCGGCCGGCCCGGGCGCAGCGCCAGCATGCCCAGGCCGATGTACAGCAGCAGACCGGCGATCTTGGCCGTCAGCCAGGGTGCCACGCCGGGCGTCAGCCGCAGCATCCAGGCCATCACCAGTGCCGAGGTCAGCAGCAGCGTATCCACGATGTGCGGCAGCGTACGCGCCAGGCGCCCGCGCGTCCAGGCCGCGCCGGCGAACGAGGCCAGCCCGCGCAGCGCGAAGCCGCTGACCGACACCACCACCGCACCCTGGTGCAGCAGCTTCCAGCCCGCGTAGTCCATGTGCCGGCGTCTCAGCCGGGCCGGCCGTCCAGCCGCGGCCGCATCAGCACCGGCCAGTAGCGCCAGGCATAGACGCCGAAGCCGGCCGACCACAGCGCGGCCGAGGCCAGCACGGCGTCGTAGTGGAGCGACGGCGCGATCAGCGGCAGCAGCACGCGCAGCAGCGCCGCACCAATCACCAGCAGGTAGGCGGCGACATCGGCGCGGTCGGCGCGCAACGGCCGCGCGGTGTGGCCGCGCGCGGTGCGCGTCATCATGCCGATGATCAGCCCGCCGACCGCACCGACCGTCAGCGCATGCGTGGCCAGCGAGGCGCTGGTCCAGCCCGCCACCGCGGTCGCGCGCAGCGCCAGGTGCACCGGTATCCACAGATAGGCGGCATGCAGCACCCAGACGATTGGCGTGCGCAGCGTGGTCCATGGCTGCCACAGCAGCCAGCGCGCCAGGTGCGCCGCCGCGCCGACCATGGCGATCAGCGCCAGCACCGCGCCGGGCAGCTGCAGCGCGTCGGCGGCGAGCAGCACCAGCACCGAGCCGAGCGCGGCCTTCTCGACCCACGGACGGCGCGTCGCCTGCGCGCCGGGTACGCCGTTGTTGGTGAACATCGGCACGACCCGGCCGGCCATCACCGAGATGATGAACAGCACCACGTCCAGCGCGATCTGCAGCCCGGCCATCGGCGGCCAGGGCAGCACGCCGAGCAGCCCCAGGTGCACCCAGGCGGCGGCGCCGGCCAGCAGCCCCAGCAGGCCGACGAAGAAGTAGTTGCGCCGGTTGCCGGCGCGCACGAAGGGAATGGCCAGCGCCACGGCCGCGGCCAGCGGGAAGGCCACGTTGGCCGCCGCGGCCGCCCAGCCCCAGGGCGTCAGCACCAGCACGCGCGCGGCCAACCACAGCGCCGCCAGCGCCGCCAGCCGCCCGCCGGTGGGCGTCGGCTGGTTGCTCCAGTTGCGCCCGGCGGTGAGCAGGAAGCCGACGATCACCGCCAGCACGAAGCCGAACAGCATCTCGTGCGCATGCCACAGCGGCCCGTTCAGGTAAGGCTGCGGCAGCCAGCCGGCGTACTGCAGTGCCCACAGCGCGATCGACAGCGCGGCGAAGATGCTGGCCAGCAGGTAGAAGGGGCGAAAGCCCAGCTCCCACAGCGCCAGGCCGCGCGGCGGCGCGGGGCGTGGCGGTTCTTCGATGTGCATGATGCCGCTCATCGCAGCGCTCCCCGCGCCGCCGGCAGCGTGCGCGCCAGCGGCGGCAGCAGCCGCGCCAGCGCCTGGGGGTCGCGCGCCAGGTCGGCGACGGTGTAGCGGTCGAGCACCGCATAGAAGGCCCGCAGCGCTTCGTCGAGCACGCCGCGCAGCCGGCACACCGCGCCGATGGCGCAGTCGCTGGGCTCGGCGCCGAAGCACGCGGCCGGGCCGTCGCCGCCTTCGGTCAGCCGCACCACCGCGCCGACGCCGATCTGCGCCGGCGCCAGCGCGAGCTGCAGTCCGCCGCCCTTGCCGCGCACGTTGGCCAGCCAGCCGTGGCGGCCCAGGTGGTGCGCGACCTTCGTCAGATGGTTCTCGGAGATGCCGAAGGCGTCGGCAATCTGGGCGATGGTGGCGCGGCGCGGCGGCTCGGCCGCCAGGTACATCAGCGTACGCAGGCTGTAGTCGGTGAAGGTGGTCAGTTTCATCGGCGGCTGGCGGGCGCTGCGCCCGAGGGCAGCGCACGCCAGAAGGTGCATCGGCAATGCATCTATCCTAGGCTTTGGCGGCCTACCGGCGCTTGACCAGGGTCAAATGGGCCTGGCCGGCCGGGCGCGGCGGCGTCCGCGCACAATGCAGCGCCATGAGCAAGGCCTTCACGCGCGAGAGCGACGGCGGCGACGGCGGCGACGGCGGCGACGACCGCGATGATGCCGAGCCCGGCGCCGCCGCGCTGCCCGTCGGCGCGCGCAACTACATGACCCCTGCCGGCTACCGCCGGCTGCGCGGCGAGCTGATGGAACTGCTGGACGTCGAGCGGCCGAAGATCGTCGAGACCGTGTCGTGGGCGGCGAAGAACGGCGACCGTTCCGAGAACGGCGACTACCTGTACGGCAAGAAGCGGCTGCGCGAGATCGACCGGCGCATCCGCTTCCTGACGCGGCGGCTGGACATCGCCGAGGTGGCCGACCCGTCGCTGCATCACGGCAGCGGCCAGATCTTCTTCGGCGCGCGCGTCACCTATGCCGATGCCGGCGAGCATGAGCGCACGGTCACCATCAAGGGCGTCGACGAAGCCGACAGCCTGCACGGCGAGGTGTCGTGGGTGTCGCCGATCGCCCGCGCGCTGCTCAAGGCGCACGAGGGCGACGAGGTTTCGCTGCACACGCCCGGCGGCGTGCAGCGCATCGAGGTGCTGCGCGTGCAGTATCCGCAGCCGGAAGCGCAGGCCCTATCGCCTGGGCCTGAGCCTGAGCCTGAGCCTAAGGCTTGATGCGCGCCACGCGCAGCACCGCCGGCGAGCGGCGCAGCGTGCGCAGCACGTCGGCCAGGTGCAGGCGGTCGCGCACGCTGATCAGCAGCTTCAGTTCCGCCGCTTCGCTGGCGCGCTCCTGGCCCATGTCGAGGTGGGTGATGTCGGCCTCGGCGGCGCTGATCGCCGCCGCCACCTGCGCCAGCACGCCCTTGCCGTTGCGCAACAACACCATCACCGCGGTCTCGAAGGGGCGCGTCAGCTCCTCGGCCCAGGCCACCTGCATCCAGCGCTCGCTGTCGCGCTCGAACAGCCTTTTCCCTACGCCGCAGTCGGCGGTGTGCACCACCAGCCCCTCGCCGCGGCCCAGGTAGCCGACGAGCTCGTCGCCGGGGATCGGCCGGCAGCAGCCGGCCAGCTGCACCGACGCGCCTTCGGAGCCGTCGATGAAGACCATGCCCTGCGCCGGGCTGGTGTCGTCGCTGGCATAGCGGCCCAGCGTCAGCGTCACCGCGTCGGGCCGCGTGCCGCGGTCGATCATCAGCGCGGCCAGGCGCTTGGCGACGATGGTGGCGATCTTGCGGCCGAGTGCGATGTCGGCCATCAGGTCGAAGCGGCTGCGGTTGCCGCTCCAGCGCGTCAGCTGCTGCCACAGCGCCGCGGCCGCGGCGTCCGACGGGTCGGTGCTGGGCAGCACCAGGCCTTCGGCACGCAGCGCCTGCGCCAGCATCTTTTCGCCCATGGCGCGGGACTCGTCCTGCTCCATGGTCTTCAGGTAGTGGCGGATCTTGGAGCGCGCGCGTCCGGTGCGCACCAGGTTCAGCCACGCCGGGTTGGGCCGTGCGCCGGGCGCGGTGACGATCTCGACCACATCGCCGCTGTGCAGCTCGGTGCGCAGCGCCACCGCCTCGTCGTTGACCTTGGCCGCCACCGCGTGGTCGCCGACGTCCGAGTGGATCGCGTAGGCGAAGTCCACCGGCGTGGCGCCGCGCGGCAGCGCCAGGATCTTGCTCTGCGGCGTGAACACGTAGACCGCGTCGGGGAACAGGTCGATCTTGACGTGCTCGAGGAACTCGGCCGAATCGTTGGTCTCGCCCTGGATGTCGATCAGCGACTGCAGCCACATCGCGCCCAGGCGCTGCGGGTCGCTGGCCGGGTTGCCGTCCTTGGCCTCGATCTTGTAGAGCCAGTGCGCGGCCACGCCGGTTTCGGCGACGGCGTGCATGGCCTCGGTGCGGATCTGGAATTCGACCGCCGTGCCCAGCGGGCTGACCAGCGTGGTGTGCAGCGACTGGTAGCCGTTGGCCTTGGGGATGGCGATGAAGTCCTTGAAGCGTCCGGGCACCGGCTTGTACAGCTGGTGCAGCACGCCCAGCGCCAGGTAGCACTCGGGCTGCGTGGCGACGACGATGCGAAAGCCGAACACGTCGCTGACCTGCGCGAAGCCGGCGTGTTTTTCGCGCATCTTGCGGTAGATCGAATACACGGTCTTCTCGCGCCCGCTGACCCGCACCTTGATCTTCGCCGCGCCAAAGGCCTTGTCGACGTCGCGGCGCACGCGCTCGACGATGTCGCGGCGGTGGCCGCGCGCGCGCTGCACCGCCTTGTCCAGCACCGCGTGGCGCCACGGGTTCAGGTATTCGAAGGACAGCTCCTGCAGCTCGCGGTAGCTCTGGTTCAGGCCCAGCCGGTGCGCGATCGGCGCGTAGATGTCCAGCGTCTCGCGCGCGATGCGC
The DNA here is from genome assembly GCA_036724445.1 of Rubrivivax sp. Lineage (GTDB taxonomy): Bacteria > Pseudomonadota > Gammaproteobacteria > Burkholderiales > Burkholderiaceae_C > Rubrivivax. The sequence continues at coordinate 12,026 of DAIMFR010000013.1, forward strand.
TGGCGCTTGTCGGGCGCCATCGCGCTCATCGTGCGCATGTTGTGCAGCCGGTCGGCGAGCTTGATCAGGATCACGCGCACGTCGCGCGCCATCGCCAGCAGCATCTTGCGGAACGATTCCGCCTGGCCCTCGACGCGGGAGTGGAACTGCAGCTTGTCCAGCTTGGTCAGGCCGTCCACCAGTTCGGCGGTGGGCGCGCCGAAGCGCTCGATCAACTCGGCCTTGGTGACGCCCTGGTCCTCGATGGTGTCGTGCATCAGCGCGGCCATGATCGCCTGCACGTCGAGCTTCCAGTCGGCGCACAGGCCGGCGACCGCGATCGGATGGGTGATGTAGGGCTCGCCGCTGGCGCGGAACTGCCCGAGGTGCGCCTCGTCGGCGAACTTGAAGGCCTCGCGCACCTTCTTGTGGTCGGCTTTGGAGAGATAGCCGAGCTTGTCGGTCAGCGCGGCGAAAGAGGCCACCGCCGGGCCCTTGGGCGCCGGCGCGGAGACGACACGCTGCAGCCCCTGCAGCGCAGAGGGCAGCAGTTCGGCGGCCAGCGAGCGGATGCCCATGGCCGGAATTTATCAGCCCGCAGCGAAACGGGCGCCCGCAGGCGCCCGTGGTCGTGAGGGCGCAGCGGTTTTCCGGACTTCCAGACCCTTCTAGACCGGCCTTGCAGGCCGCGTCCTCGCAGAGCTCGGACCCCGGCTGAAGCCTTCGAAGCTGCGCAGGCAGCTTCTCAGGTCCTCAGACCGGCACCTTGCGCAGCATCTCCAGGCCGATCTCGCCGGCGGCGATCTCGCGCAGCGCGGTCACGCCGGGCTTGTTGCGCGTCTCGATCTTCGGCGCGTGGCCCTGGCTGAGCATGCGCGCGCGGTAGGTGGCGGCCAGCACCAACTGGAAGCGGTTGGGGATCTTGGTCAGGCAGTCTTCGACGGTGATGCGGGCCATGGCGTGTAGGGTGGGTCAATCCAGATCGAGGGCAGCGAAAACCTGGGGACGGTGGCGCGCTTGGGCCGCGTACTTCAGGCGCTGCGAGTGCACGATGGTCTTCAGGTCGAAGAGAGCCATCTCGAACAGGGCATTGATTATAACGAAGTCGAAGTGCCGGGCCTGCGCCACCTCGGCTTTCGCGTTGACCATGCGCTGCTCGATCACCTGCTCGCCGTCCTCGCCGCGGCGCTGCAGCCGCTGCAGCAGTTCCTGCCAGTTGGGGGGCAGGATGAAGATCAGCACCGCGTCGGGGAACAGCCGCTTGATCTGCAGCGCCCCTTGCCAGTCGATTTCGAGCACCACGTCCTGTCCACCCTGCAGCCGGTCCTCGATGGCCACGCGAGAAGTGCCGTACAGGTGGCCGTGCACCTGTGCCCATTCGAAGAACTCGCCGCGCCCGATCATCGCGCGGAACTGCGGCTCGCCGATGAAGTGGTACTCGCGCCCCTGCTGCTCCTGGCCGCGCGGCGCGCGCGTGGTGTGCGACACCGACACCGCCAAGTGCGAATCCAGTTCGAGCAGCGCCTTGACGAGGCTGGACTTGCCGGTACCGCTGGGCGCGGCGACGACGAACAGGTTGCCGGGGGTCTGCATGGTGTCGGGGCCGGCGAGTCTAGCAGCGCGCCGGATGCGGGCGCCGACGCCCCGAGGCGTCTCAGGCCGGGCGCGGCGCTTCGCGCCCGCTGCCGGCGGCGGGGTCTGACGGTTCAGGCGGCATCGGCTGCGGCATCGCTCCGCGCACCACCAGTTCGCGCTGCGGACGCGGCACTTCGATGCCGGCTTCGGCCAGGCCGTTGCGGATCTTCATCGCCAGCTCGGTGCGCGCGGCGATCCAGTCGCCGAAGTCCTTGGTCCAGGCGCGTATGTTGAACTGCAGCTCGCCGGGCGCCAGGCCGGTCATGATGCAGGCCGGGGCGGGCGTGGCGGCGACCTGATCGCACGAACGCGCGATCTGCACCAGCAGGTCCATCGTGCGCTGCGGGTCGGCCGCATAGCGCGTGCTGATGTTCAGGTCGAAGCGCCGGCGCGTGCCGTTCAGCGTCCAGTTGACCATCTTGTCGGCCAGCAGCATGCCGTTGGGCACGACCACGTCGGCGCCTTCGAAGGTGGTGACGATGGTCGCGCGCAGGCCGATCTCGCGCACCTGGCCGAGCACGCCCGCGACCTCGACCGTGTCGCCGCGCTGCAGCGGCCGCTCGAACATCAGGATCAGCCCGGCGACGAAGTTGCGCACCACGTCCTGCAGGCCGAAGCCGATGCCGACGCCGAGCGCGCTGAAGACCAGCATCAGCTGCCCGACCTGGAAGCCGGCCGCGGCCAGCGCCGCCAGCAGGCCGAGGAACAGCACCAGGTAGTAGCTCAGCGAAGACACGCTGCTGGCCACGCCGCGCGGCAGCGACAGCCCCGGCAGGATGCCCTCGGCCAGCACCTGGCGCACGAGCTTGGCGATCCAGAAGGCGAGCACGGTGGCCAGCGCGAACGACAGCAGGCTGCCCAGGCTCAGCGACAGCTCGCCGAGCTTGAACTTGTAGGTCAGTGCGGTGACGACGTGGGCCGAGGCCGGGCGGTAGATGCGGAACGACTGCAGCGTGACCAGCAGCCAGGCGGCCACCATCGACATGCGGCCGAGCGTGAGCAGTGCCGGCGACAGCGACGCCGAATAGCGCGCCACCAGCCGCGCCACGGTCCGCCCGGCCAGCAGCACCTGCGCCAGCGCCACCACCACCCGGCTGCCGACGTAGATGGCCAGCGCCGCGTAGCTGCTGTTCAGCGTGGCCGAGACCAGCATCGCCGACAGCGAGATGTTGCCCAGCACGTTGGACAGCACGGCCACGCCCAGCACGAGGCACGCCGCCCAGGCCACCACCTGCCACGAACCCGACAGGAAGCGGTTTTCGCCCTGCACGCCGCTGCGGTGCGCGCGCAGCAGGTTCAGCGCCAGCGTCAGCAGCATCAGCAGGTTGACGGCCAGCAGCAGCAGCCGGTACAGCAGCGGGTTGCCGATGAGCAGCGTGATGACGACATTCAGGAAATAGAAGATCGCGCTCAGATAGGCCCACGGGCCGACCAGGCTGCGCATGCGCGGGCTGAGCAGCCCGAGCACCGGAATCCAGGCCAGCAGCATCACCCCCTGCTGGCGCAGGTTCGGGCCCTGCAGCCCGTAGGCCACGGCAATGCCCGCCACCAGCAGCAGCCACGCGGCCCAGGGCGGCGCCAGGGCCTGCAGCGTCGTCTCGCCCAGCTGGCCGGCGGCGGCGAGCTTGCGCGCGCGGCGCTCGAGCCACAAGACCAGGGGCAGCAGCAGCACCGAGGCGATGCCCGAGCTCGGCAGCAGCCGCGGGTGCGCAGCGTCGAAGTCGCTGGCGAACGCGGTCTCGATCTCCAGGCTGCGGCGCAGACCGGCGCTGACCGGCTGCTGCGCTTCGGCCTCGCGCAGCGCCTGCCACAGCGGCGGCGCGTCGATCGCCGCCAGGCGCCGGTCCTGTTCGGCCACCTGGCTGGCCAGCAGCGCCAGGCCGTACTGCACCTGTGTGGCCAGCGCATTGCCCTGGCGTCCCAGGTCGAGCAGCTTGCTCAGCGGATCGGCCAGCGCCTTCTGCGTGCGGTCGATCTGTGCTGCCATCTCGTGCACGCGGTCCAGCAGCGCCGGCGACAGGTAGGGCTGCGTGCGCGTGGCCTGCCAGGCGGCGCGGCGTTTGGCGAGTTCCGCCGCATCCTCGGAGGCGGCGTTGGTCGCGCGCGTCAGCTCGGCGCGGCTCTGCGCCAGCGTGCGCTCCTTCAGCTTCCAGTGGCGTTCCAGGCTTTCGAGCCGCTGCACCGACAGCTGCGCCAGGTCGGCGCGATCGGTGCGCTCCTCCAGCTGGTCCAATGCCCGCGCCTGCCGCGACAGCTCCTGCTCGATGCGCGCGACCCTGTCGGCGGTCTGGATGCGGCGCCGCACGCCGCTCAGGAACTTCTCGTCGGCATCGGCGCGCGCCGGGATATCGGCCGCCGCGATCGCCGGGCTGGCCTCGGCGGCGGCCTGCGCGGCGGCCGGGGCCGCCGGCGCGGTGGCCTGCGCGGCAGCCGGCGCGGCCGACAACGCCAGCAGGCACAGCAGCCACCAGCGCCGGGGCGCCAGCCGCAAGAGGAAGGAGAGGTGCGGCTTCAGAACAGGAAGTAGCGTTGCGCCATCGGCAGCACGGCCGCGGGCGCGCAGCTCAACAGCACGCCATCGGCGCGGACTTCGTAGGTTTGGGCATCGATGTGCATCACCGGCGCGCAGCCGTTGTGCACCATGTCGGCCTTGCGCAGCTTGCGGCACCGCCTGACCGCCGCCACCGTCTTGCGCAGGCCGAGCTGGTCGCCCAGGTCGCTGTCCACCGCGGCCCGGCTCATGAAGCTCAGCGAGCCGCGTGCGGCGGCGCCGCCGAAGCTGCCGAACATCGGCCGATAGTGCACCGGCTGCGGCGTCGGGATGCTGGCGTTCGGGTCGCCCATGGCCGACACGGCGATGAAGCCGCCCTTCAACACCAGCGAGGGTTTGACGCCGAAGAACCTGGGTTTCCAGAACACCAGGTCGGCCCACTTGCCGACCTCGATGCTGCCGACCTCGTGCGCGACGCCGTTGGCGATGGCCGGGTTGATGGTGTACTTGGCGATGTAGCGTTTGGCGCGCGAGTTGTCGTTGCGCGAGGAATCGGCAGGCAGTCCCCCGGGCTGCGTATCCCCGGGCAGGCTGCCGCGCTGCAGCTTCATCTTGTGCGCGGTCTGCCAGGTGCGCAGCACCATCTCGCCGACGCGGCCCATCGCCTGGCTGTCGCTGCTCATCATGCTGATCGCGCCCAGGTCGTGCAGCATGTCCTCGGCGGCGATGGTCTCGCGGCGGATGCGGCTCTCGGCGAAGGCCAGGTCCTCGGCGATGGACGCGTCGAGGTGGTGGCAGACCATCAGCATGTCCAGGTGCTCGTCGACGGTGTTCACGGTGAACGGCATCGTCGGGTTGGTCGACGAAGGCAGGAAGTTGGCTTCGCCGACCACGCGCAGGATGTCGGGCGCATGGCCGCCGCCGGCGCCTTCGGTATGGAACGCGCACAGCGTGCGGCCCTGGGTGGCGGCGATCGTGTCCTCGACGAAGCCCGATTCGTTGAGGGTGTCGCTGTGGATCGACACCTGCGTGTCGGTCTCGTCCGCCACGCTTAAGGCACAGTCGATCGCCGACGGCGTCGTGCCCCAGTCCTCGTGCAGCTTCAGGCCGATCGCGCCGGCCTCGATCTGCTGGCGCAAGCCCTCGGGCCGGCTGGCGTTGCCCTTGCCGAGCAGGCCGATGTTCATCGGCAGACCGTCGGTGGCCTGCAGCATGCGGGCGATGTTCTCCGGCCCCGGCGTGCAAGTCGTGGCCAGCGTGCCGGTGGCCGGGCCGGTGCCGCCGCCGAGCATCGTCGTCACGCCCGAGGCTAGGGCCGCGTCGATCTGTTGCGGGCAGATGAAGTGGATGTGGCTGTCGATGGCGCCGGCGGTGACGATCAAGCCTTCGGCGGCGACGACCTCGGTGCCCGGGCCGACGATGATGTCCACGCCCGGCTGCACGTCGGGGTTGCCGGCCTTGCCGATCGCCGCGATGCGCGAGCCGCGCAGCCCGATGTCGGCCTTGACGATGCCCCAGTGGTCGAGGATCAGCGCGTTGGTGATGACGCAGTCCACCGCCTCGGCCGCGCCGGGGCCGTTGACGCGCTGGCTCTGGCCCATGCCGTCGCGCAGGGTCTTGCCGCCGCCGAACTTGACTTCCTCTCCATAGCCGACGGGGCGCCCGGCGGCATCGGTGCGTCCTTCGCCGGCGCGCAGCGTGCAGTCCTGCTCGACCTCGATGATCAACTCGGTGTCCGCCAGGCGCACGCGGTCGCCGACGGTGGGGCCGTACATCTCGGCATAGGCGCGCCGTCCGAGGGTGGCCATCACAGTTTCCCTTGCACCAGGCCGCGGAAGCCGCAGGCGATGCGCTCGCCTGCGAACTCGACCAGTTCGACGGTGCGCTGCTGGCCGGGCTCGAAGCGCACCGCGGTGCTCGACGGAATGTTCAGCCGCATGCCGCGCGCAGCCGCGCGGTCGAAGCGCAGCGCGGCGTTGGTCTCGGCGAAGTGGTAGTGCGAGCCGACCTGGATCGGCCGGTCGCCGGCGTTCTCCACCACCAGCGCCAGCGTGCGCCGGCCCGGGTTGAGGGTGTGCTCGCCGGCCTCGGTGAGCAGTTCGCCGGGCACCATCACCAGGCCGCCGCGAACAGCAGTACCGCGCCGGCCAGCGACGCCGCGATGCCTGCGGTGCGCGGCCACCACACGCTGTGGCGCTGCAGCGCATGGCCGGCGAGCAGCCCGATGGCGTGCAGCAGCGCGGTGGCCAGCACCATGCCGGCCAACGCGGACAGGCCTTGCAGCTCGGCGCCGTGCGCGGCACCGTGGAACAGCGCGAACAGTGCCGCGACGGCGGCCATCGCCGCCACCGGCCAGGCGGTGCGCGCAGCCAGCAGCGCGCCCAGCAGTACCAGCGACAGCGCGATCAGCGGTTCCACCGCGGGCAGCCGCAGACCCGCGGCGGCGAGCAGCGCACCCGCCAGCAGCGCGGCCACGAAGGCCAGCGGCGCGACCCACGCGCGCCGCAGCAGCGTCGCGCTCCACAGGCCGATCAGCAGCATCGCCAGCAGGTGGTCGATGCCGGTGAAAGGATGCGTGAAGCCGGCGGCGAAGCCAGGGTGTCCGCCGCCGTCGCTGCCGGCGTGGGCCAGCGCCAGTGCCGGCAGGGCGAAGACGCCCAGGCCGAGGGTCGAACGAAGCACCGTGCGGGTCATGGCGGGCATCCTTCTTCCAAATTCTTCCAAAACTCCAAAAGCGCGGGGTTTGCGTCAGGCGATCGGCTGGTGCACGGTGACGAGCTTGCTGCCGTCAGGGAAGGTGGCCTCGACCTGGATGTCGGGGATCATTTCCGCCACGCCGTCCATCACGTCGGCGCGCGCCAGCACGGTCTTGCCTTCGCTCATCAGCGCGGCCACCGACTTGCCGTCGCGCGCGCCTTCCATGATGGCGGCACTGATCAGCGCCACCGCCTCCGGGTAGTTGAGCTTCAGGCCGCGCGCCTTGCGCCGCTCGGCCAGCAGCGCGGCGGTGAACAGCAGCAGCTTGTCCTTCTCGCGCGGGGTCAGTTCCATGGCGGGCTCTCGTGCTTCTGCCTTGGCCCGATCTTAGGGGATCCGGCGGGTGCTCCATCGCATGCCCGCCGCATCGGCGCTATTCGCCGCAGAGCAGCCGCATGCGGCGCTCGGCCAGCGCGAAGGCTTCGTCGGTGTCGGCGTCCAGCACCTGCTGTTTCGCCTGATCGCAGGCGGTGGCCGCTTCGACATCGGCCGCTGGCGGCGGCGCGGGAGCCGGTGCCGGCGCCGCCGGCCGCGGTGCGGGCGGCGGGTTGCAGCGCGAATCGGGCACCAGGCGGATGTTGTCGAAGTTGCCCCGTTCGACGGCGACGCAGTCGCCGACGCGCTTGCCGCTCTGGTCGGAGACGACGCGGATCGTCGTGCGGCCGTCGATCAGCACCGTGTACTCGAAGGCCTGCGAGCGCCCGGCGAGGTTGCCGACGCCGCGCCCGGCGGCGGCGCCGCCGACGGTGCGCAGTGCGCGGTTGCTGCCCGACTGCCCGCTGCCGCTGACCAGGCCGACCGTGCCGCCGACCACGGTGCCGACGTTGCGCGCGCTGCTGCTGGTGTCGGTGACCATCACCGCATTGGTGATGCGGCCGTACTGCACGCGCGATTGCGCTTGCGATTGCGCCTGCAGCGGCAGCAGCGCCAGCGCGAGCAGGGCGGCTGCGGTGGGGGGCAATGCGATGCGTGTCATGGTCGGTTCCTCCTCTTCCACTGAGCCTCTGAGTGAGCGCCTCGGCGCTGATGGCGCCCGAGGCCGGGCGCGCGCATCTTGCGCCGGCGCGGCGCAACCGCCGGTTATACGGCGATGAAATCTGTTTACCTGGAGACGACTTCGGACTCGACCACCAGATCCAGCACGTACACGTAGCGCGAGGCGTCGGCCGGCACCTGCTGGCGCGTGTAGCGGTCGATGCGCAGCACGTTGCGCACGCCGCTGTGGTGCGTGTAGCCCTCGATGCCGCCGTGGAAGATGCGCCATTCGCCGGGCGGGTCGATGCGCAGGCCCTGCGCGTCGTAGCGGCGCTCGCGCACCTGCAGGCACTGCGTGCGCATCGCGCCGCTGACGCATTCCACCGTCTGCGGCGCCACCTCCAGGAAGATGCGCGCGGGCTCGCCGTACAGGCTGCGCGGCGTGCGTTCGCCGCTGAAGCTCAGGCGGCTGCGGTTGGCGGCGGTGAGCCGCAGCACCGGCTCGGCACCCGCTGCGACCACCAGGCTCAGCGGCTGCGCCAGCAGTTCGGCCAGTGCGTCGTCGGCCTGCATCAAGGCCGGCTCGCAGGCCTTCATCGTCGCCGCCAGGCGGCCGACCTGCAGCTGGTCTCGAGGGCTGAGGCGCCAGCTGCCGTTCATCGTGTTGCAGCCGCCTTGCACGTGCAGGCGCGCGCCGTCGAAGCGCAGCACGAAACGCTGACCGGGCGGCAGCAGCGCGTTGATCGGCTGGTCGCCGGCGTCGGCGGCGGTCTGCAGCGTCCAGCGGTGGTCCTGCAGCGCACGCACCGTGGCTGCGTCGGCATTGCGGCGCTGCGGGGCCGGTGTGGCGCCGGAGGGCTGCGCCTGCAGGCCGAAAGCGGGCGCGGCCAGCACGGCACACAGAAGCAGGTTGCGCAGGGGCAGCGGCATGGGATCTCCGGTCACTTCGAGGTCTGCAGCGTCAGCACGCGGCGGGGCGCATCCCAGGGCGGCGCGCTGCCGTCCTGGTTCATCTGCAGCAGCCGGCCTTCGCCGACGCGGAACTGCTGGCCGCGGCCCTCGCCGTCGAGCGTGATGGTGTTGCCGGCAGCGTTCCAGCTGAACTGCCCGCGCACCGTCTGCGGCGCCGGCTGGCGCTCCAGGTACTGGGTGCTCAGCTCGTAGCGGCCGTCCTGGCGCAGCGTCAAGCGCATCCTGATGCCCGGGCAGTCGGCGCAAGGCGTCACGCCTTCGTAGACGCCGGCCCAGTCCAGCGCGTTGCGGCTGGTGTGCGCAGGGTCCGGCACGGCGCCGTCGTTGCGCGGCATGCAGGCCGACAGCGCCGCGGCCAGCGCCAGTGCCGCGGCCAGGGCAGGGCGGACGATCATCGCAGCAGCTCGATGCCGGTGCCGGTGACGCGCACGCGGTCGCCGATGCGCAGTGCCGGCGCGGTGGTCTGCTGCACGGTGGCGACGCTGCCGTCGTCGTAGCGCACGCCGATCCGCCAGACGAAGGTGTGGCTGCCCTGTGCCGCCTGGTTGCCGAGGTAGCCGCCGCCCACCGCGCCCACCACCGTGGCCACGGTCTGGCCCCGGCCGCCGCCGACCAGGCTGCCCAGCGCGCCGCCGACCACCGCGCCGCCGACGGTGCCGACGCCGGTGTTGACGTTCTGCACCGAGTCCTGCGTGATCGAGATCACCGTGCCCACGCGCGCCGTCGGCTCGGACACCTGGAAGGCGGGCGGGGTGTTGCAGGCGCCGAGCAGCAGCAGCATGCCGGCGAAGAAGGCGGCAGCCGTGCGGCGCCAGGCGATCGTGAATCTCATCGGGTTCTCCAGCTCCAAGGACGCGTCATTCGGGAATCGCATTCAACAGGTACATCGCCGCCAGCAGTCCCGAGGGCTGGCCGAGCTTGCCCAGCCAGCGTGCGTAGATGCGTTCGATCTCGCCGTCCATGTAGACGCGCGACAGCGCGCGGTTGACTTCCAGGCGCAGGCCCGAGTCATTGCGCGGCAGCGCCAGCGCATAGGGCTCGTAGGACAGGTCCTCGACCACCAGCGCCAGCCGCGACGGCTCGCGCGAGCGCAGCGCCAGCGCCGTCAGCTTGACGCGGTCGCCGGCATAGGCGTCCACGCTGCCGGCTTCGAGCAGCGACAGGCCGACGCCGCTGTCGTCGATGGGCACCAGCGTGGCCTGCACGCCGCGCTGTTGCAGCAGCTCGGTCAGGCGGCGCTCGGTGGTCGTGCCGCGCAGCACGGCGATGCGCTTGCCGGCGGCGTCGCCGACCTGGTTCAGCGGCGCGCCGGCCTTGACCAGCAGCCCGCCGCCGTCGATGAAGGTCAGGTTCGAGAAGTCGACCTGCGCGAGCCGCGCCAGGGTCTGCGAGGTGTTTGCGCAGTCCAGTTCGGCGCGGCCGTCGGCCACCATCTGCAGCCGCTCGGTGACCGTACCGGCGCGCCAGTCGACCTTCAGATCGGGCTCGCCGACGGCGCGCGCGATCTGCGCGATGGCGTGCTTGCACAGCTCGATCGAATAGCCTTCGGGCGGCGCATTGCCGGCGCCGGCCACCGAGAAGGGCGGCGAATCCGGCGAAAAGGCCACATGGATGGTCTTGGCGGCCTTGATCCTGGCCAGCGCCGGTGAACTGCCCTGGGCCAGCGCGTTGCCGCCGCACAGGGTGGCGGCCGCGAAGGCCAGGGTCAGCACGGTCTTGAACATGAGGGGCTCCGCGTCCGGGTCGGGTGAGGGGCGCGCAGTCTACAACGCGCGGCGCGGCGGCAGAAGACTGACTGGCGGGCGACGGCTGCGCGCGCTGCCGCGGCCTTGGGGCACACTCGCGGGCGCCGCGGCCGGCGGCGGCGCAAATTCGAACCAGCGATTGCCATCCATGGACAAACTTCGCGCCGCCGTGCACGGCACGGTGCTGCTGCTGATCATCGGCTGGGTGCTGACGGCCGGCAAGGAGATCTTCGTGCCCGCGGTGCTGGGTGCGGTGGTGGTCTACGTCATCGTCGGCCTGGCGCAGGTGCTCGGCCGGTTGCCGGGCATCGGGCCGAAGCTGCCTCTGCAGCTGCGCTACCTGTTCTCGATCGCCGTCATCGGCCTGGCCTTCTTTCTGCTGGCCTACCTGATCATGGCCAACAAGGAGCGCGCGCTGGCGCTGGCACCGCACTACCAGCAGTCGCTGCTGGCGGCGATCCAGCAGTTCGCGGCGCGGTTCGGCTTCGAGACCGAACCCACCTGGACCACGCTGCGCCAGGAGCTGATGGCGCGCATCGACCTGCAGCGGCTGTTCACGGCGGTGCTGGCCTCGGCGGGCTCGATCCTCGTGACCTTCGTCGTCGTCATGCTCTATGCCACCTTCCTGCTGGTGGAGCGCCGCTCCTTCGACGCCAAGCTGGCGCGCATGTCGGACGATCCGAAGCAGGTGGCGCACATCCGCGAGATCATCGGCACCATCAACCGGCGCATCGGCTCGTACCTGGCGCTGAAGACGCTGCTCAGCATCCTGCTGGGCGCCGTCAGCTGGGCGGTGATGCGGCTGTACGGGCTGGACTTCGCGCCGCTGTGGGCGGTGCTGACGGCGTTCCTGAACTTCGTGCCCTACGTCGGCTCGGTGCTCGGCGTGCTGCTGCCGGCGCTGATGGCGGTGGTGCAGTTCCAGGAGCTGGGGCCGATCCTGACGCTGGTGCTGGCGCTGACCGCGGTGCAGTTCGTCATCGGCAACTTCCTCGACCCCTACGTGATGGGCAACTCGCTGAACCTGAGCCCCTTCGCCATCCTGATCAGCCTGGCGGTGTGGTCCGAGCTGTGGGGCATCCCCGGCGCCTTCCTGGCGGTGCCGATCACCGCCATCATGACCATCGTGTTCTCGGAATTTCCGGGTACGCGCCAGGTGGCGGTGCTGCTGTCGAAGAACGGGGAGGTCTGAGCCTCATGCGGGGTCTGCTGCATGCCGGCTACGAGCTGTTCCGCGATGCCGCGCTGCACTGGCTCGAGGACTACGCGCAGAGCATGGGCGCGGCGCTGGCCTTCTACACCGTGCTGTCGATCGCGCCGCTGCTGTTGATCGTCATCGCCGTGGCCGGCTTCGTCTTCGGCGAGGACGCCGCACGCGGCGAGATCTACCAGCAGCTGCGCGGCATGCTCGGCTCGAACGGCGCGCTGGCGGTGCAGGACCTGCTGGAAAGCGCGAGCCGCCGCGCGCAGGGCGCCTCGGCCGCGGCCTTCGGCGCGGTGCTGCTGTTCGTCGGCGCGACCACCGTGTTCGCCGAACTGCAGGACGCGCTGGACCGCATCTGGCGCGTGCCGCGGCGCCAGCGCAGTTCCGGCCTGTGGGGGCTGCTGCGCGCGCGGCTGCTGTCCTTCGGCCTGATCCTGGGCATCGGCTTCCTGCTCGTCGTCTCGCTCGCAGCCAGCGCCGGGCTGCGCGCCTTGAGCCGCTGGTGGGACCCGGACTCCGAGAGCTTCGCCACCTTCAGCGGCTGGACCGAGCTGTCGATGAGCCTGCTGCTGGTGACCGCGGTGTTCGCGCTGATCTACAAGACCATGCCGCACGCGCGCATCGCCTGGCGCGACGTCTGGGTCGGCGCGGGCGTCACCGCGCTGCTGTTCCTGGCCGGCAAGGGGCTGATCGGCTTGTACATCGGCAGCAGCGGCATCACCACGCTGTACGGCGCGGCGGCCTCGCTGATCATCGTGCTGCTGTGGGTCTACTACTCGGCGCAGATCTTCCTCTACGGGGCCGAGTTCACCTGGGTCTACGCGCACCGCTGGGGCTCGCGCCGCGGCCAGCCTTGAGCGCTTGTCGCCGGACGGCTGCATTGCGCAGCGCTGGACGGCGGCACGCCGCGGCCCGGACAATCTGCGTCCTCTTCCACGCGGCTTGTACGGCCCAACCGATACGCAAAGGAGCTTCCGATGGACCCGATCCCAGCTTGCTGCACCTCGACCGATGCCCACGCCAGCGGACGGCGCTCCTGGCTCCGGCATGCGGGCGCCGGCGCCGGCGCGGCCGTGCTGATGGCCACGGTGGGCCTGCGCAGCGAAGAGGCGCGGGCCGCCTCGCTGACCAAGGCGCAGCGCGACGCGCTCACGCCCGACCGGGTGATCGAGGAGATGAAGCGCGGCAACGAACGCTTTCGCGCCGGCAGGATGCAGCAGCGCGACTTCCTGGAGCAGGCGCGTGCCAGCGCCTCGGGCCAGTATCCCGCCGCCGTGATCCTGGGCTGCATCGATTCGCGCGTGCCCGCGGAACTGATCCTCGACCTGGGCATCGGCGACACCTTCAACGCCCGCGTCGCGGGCAACATCACCAACCGGGATCTGACCGGAAGCCTGGAGTTCGCCTGCGCGGTCGCCGGCGCGAAGGTCGTGCTGGTGATGGGGCACACCGCTTGCGGCGCGATCGCCGGCGCCATCAACCGCGTGCAGCTCGGCAACCTCAGCGGCCTGCTCGAGGTCATCAAGCCGGCCATTGCCGCCACCGGCTACAGCGGCGACCGCTCGGCAAAGAACAGCGCCTTCGTCGACGCGGTGGCGGCCACCAACGTCAGGCAGACCATCGAGACGCTGCGCGGCACCAGCCCCGTGCTCGTGGACCTGGAGAAGCAGGGCAAGATCAGGATCGTGGGCGCGATGTACGACCTGGCTACCGGCGAGGTGAAGTTCCTGTCCTGATCGCGCGGCGCGGCCAACGCTCGCCCAGCGCGCTTGGCCGCCGGCAAGGCGCCGCGCGCGCAGTGGCCTCTGCAACGTCACGCGATCTGCGTGCGGGGCCGGCGCGCGCGCCGGCCCCGCGCTGCGCGTGCTACTGCAGGTTCAGCGGCGTGATGCGGCTGCCGCTCAGGCTCAGGCTGCCCATCAGCCCGCTGTTGGTCAGCACGAAGCCGACCACCGGCTGCTGCGCCGTGCGCCCGGTGACGCGCGCATCGGCGCCCACCGTCAGCAGCGTCACGTTGGCGTCGGCGCCCACGGTCCAGCCGTTGCTCGACTTGAAGCGGGCGAGCGAATCGTCGGTCATGAACAGGATGAACACCGCCTGCGACTGCGCGCCGGCGAGCAGGCCGACCGAGCCTTCGGTCATGCGGTGGTAGCTGACGGTCTTGCCGCCCTCGCGCAACAGGCCCCGCCCCGACGCGCCGCCGACGATGAAGCCGGCCGAGACGAAGTTGGGGAAGATCAGCACGCCGCGCGCCTGCTTGACCAGGTCCTCGGAGTCGCGTGCCTCCCGGTACAGCCGCGTGAGTGCGTTGTCGGCCTGGGCGTTCAGAGCCTCCCGCTGCGCCGCCGGGTCGCCGTCGGCGCCGCTGGTGGTGGTGCAGCCGGCGCTGAGCACCGACAGGCCGGCGAGTGTCAGTCCGCCGACGATGAGTTGCCGCTTGTTCATGGATCGTTCCTCCTGGTTTGGGGTGCGGATTGTGCCGGCTTTTCAGGACAGCGCCTTGGCCTTGAGTTTGTCGAACTCGGCTTGCGTGATCGTGCCGGCGTCAAGCAGCGCCTTGGCGTCGGCGATGTTCTGTGCCGGCGATTTGCCGGCGACTTCCTTGATGTAGGTTTCGGTATCGGCCCGGGCCTTCTGCAGGCTCGCCTGCTGGCGCCTGGCCATGCCGCTGCCGCGCGCGATGATGTAGACGATGGCGGTGATCACCGGCAGGAAGATCAGGCCGATGATCCACAGCACCTTGGCAACGCCGCCCAGTTCATGATCCCTGAACAGATCGACGACGATCTGGAACATGATGATCAGGTAGGCGATGAAGAAGAAGGTCGAGATCATCAACCAGACGATGTCCCAGAAGTTGCTCATGGCTCGGCTCGGGTAGTTGCGAAAGTTCGGCGGGGGCGATCCCACGCGGCGCGCGAGTCTACATGCAGCCGCACGCCGCAGCGGCGGTCCGCATGGCGGCCCTGCGCGGCGGCTGTACGCGGCGGCCTTACCGGGCGGCCCTGCGCGGCGCTCTACGCCACGGCCTGGACCGGCTGCGGGCTCGACTGCGGCGCGGCCAGCGCCTGCAGCTGGCTGATCAGCGCCATCGCCAGCGGACTGGACGCATGCGACTTCAGCGTCACTGCGGCCACCGGCGTGCCGAGCACCGGCAGCTCGTAGGGCAGCCGCACCAGGAAGTCCTTGCCCGGGGCGAAGCTCGCCTGCGAACGCATGCCGAAGCCCAGCAGCCCGGCGTGCAGCACCAGGCCGAACTGCACGTGGATCGAGATCGCCTCCACCACCTGCCTGGGCATCGGCAGGTCCAGCTGGTGCAGCGTGCGCAGCACGTGGTCGTAGAAGAAGCAGTCGGCCGGCGGCAGCACCCAGCGTTGTTCGAGCAGTTCGCTCCAGCTCAGCGTCCGGCGCGCGGCCAGCGGATGGCCGGCGCGCGCGACCACGCACAGCCGTTCGTCGTACAGCGCATGCACGACCATGTCCTCGCCCGGGTCGATCAGCGACAGGCGCAGCACCGCGACCTCGATGTCGCGCTTGCGCAGCCGCTCCGCGAGTTCGGTCTCGCGTTCCTCGACCACCGACACCTGTACCCCCGGGTGCTGCAGCAGCAGCCCGTTCAACGCCAGCGGCAGCAGCGGGATGGCCGGCATCGGCACCACGCCCACGCGCACGCGGCCGGCGGCGCCGCTGTTCACCTGCACCAGCTCCTGCGCGGCGCGGCGCAATTCGTCGAAGATGGCCGACACGCGCGGCGCGAAGCTGCGGCCGTGCACCGTCAGCTCCACGCCATGGGGCACGCGGTCGAAGAGCTTGACGCCCAGCGTCTGCTCCAGGGCGGCGACGGCCTTGGTCACCGCCGGCTGCGTCAGGTGCAGCACGGCCGCGGCCTTGCGGAAGCTGCGGTGCTCGAGCACGGCGGCGAAGACGCGCAGCTCGCCCATCTTCAGGTGGCGCGGCAGGCGCTGGATCAGCGTCTCGGCAGAGGGCGTCGGAGCGGACATCGGCAGTCGGCGCACGGCGCCGTCCACGGGGCTGCGGAAGTCGCAGAGATTATCGGCCCATAACTATCCGGAACTTGCGCGGCGTCAGTCCGCATGCGGGTCAGCGCTACATTGCCCGCATCGCTTCCGGAAAGGGGATCGCACGTGAACGCTTGCATGTCATGCCCCCCTGAGCACCGCGCATCATGGCGCTGAGCGCCGCAGCTTCGACGCCACGCGCCGCCGCCAGCCGGCACCCGTGCCAAGGCCGCGCCGCCGTGCGCGCCGGCGCGTTCGCGCTGCTGCTGTGCGCGCAGGCGCCGGCCTTCGCGGCCGACCCCGACCTGGCGCGCGCCAGGCAACTGCTGGGCGAAGGGCGCTACCAGGAGCTGCATGCGCTGCTCGAACCCCACGCCGGCAGCTCCGAGGGGGATCTCGGGTTCAACCTGCTGCTGGCCGAGGCGGCATTGCGCATCGGTCGCGCGGCCGACGCCAAGGCGCTGTTCCAGCGCAGCCTGGCGCTGCAGCCCGATTCGGTCGAGGCCCACCTGGGCCTGGGCCGCGCCTACCTGGGCTTGGGCGACTACGCCAGCGCGAAGATCGAGTTCGAAACGGTGATGCGCTTCGACGACCTGCCGCCCGACCTGCAGCTGCAGGCCGAGATCTACGCAGCGGCGGCGCAGGGATATGCCGAGGGCAAACGCCTGCTCGCCAACGGCTACGCCATCGCCGGCTACGGCAACTACCGCACCGGCGCGCGCGGCGGCGGGCCGCTGAACGAGCAATTCTTCGCCGCGCGTGTCGGCGGCAACCTGAACTACGAGTTGGAGCACAGCTACGCGCTCGACGGCAGCCTGGACTACCGCTTCCGCGACTACGAAGGCGACCGCCGCAACGATTCCGACCTGCGCTGGAACGGCGCCGTCAGCCGCAACCTCGGCGAGGCCAACTGGGCCGCCGGCCTGCGCGGCCGCGTCAGCTACCGCGGCAACGGCGACTACCGCAACGACTTCGGGCTGTACGGCGACTACCGCTTGCGCCTGGACGAGAACAACCGGGTCAGCGCCGGCCTCGAAGTGCGCCAGCGCCGCTACCCGAACGGGCCGCTGCGCGAGCGCACGCGCAACATCGTCGAGCTGTCGGGCAGCTGGACCACCGGCCTGTTCGACGGCAAGGGCAGCTTCACGCTCGCCGGCCAGGCCGGGCGCGAGTTCAACACCGAGCGCAGCGACGGCGACGCCAACTTCTTCGGCCTGTCGCCGTCGGTGTCGTACAGCTTCACCAAGAACCTGGGCGGCTTCGCCTTCGTCTGGTGGCAGAACGACCGCTACAACATCGAGCGCCTGGGCGCGGCCGGCGACCGGCTGACGGGCATCGGCACGCGCAACGACAACCTCTACGAGGTCGGCGGCGGCCTGACCTGGCAGTTCCTGCCGACCTGGTCGCTGAACCCCGAAATCTTGTACATCCGCGACCAGAGCAACATCCTCGCGGCCAACTACAGCTCGACCGAGATCTGGATCACGCTGCGCAAGGACTTCTGAGCGGCGCAGCGCACCTCAACAAGAACAAGGAGGCTGAACGATGAGCAACTCGAACTCCGAGAAGGTGCCGCTGATGACGCTCACCGCGATGGTGGTGGGCGGCATGGTCGGTGCGGGGGTGTTCTCCATTCCGCGCAACTTCGCGATGGCCACCGGCGTGTGGGGCGCGCTGATCGCCTGGACCATCGCCGGTGCCGGCATGCTGATGCTGGCCTTCGTGTTCCAGACGCTGGCCAACCGCAAGCCCGACCTGGATGCCGGCGTCTACGCCTATGCGCGCGCCGGCTTCGGGCCCTACCTGGGTTTCGCCGCGGCCTTCGGCTACTGGGCCAGCGCCTGCGTCGGCAACGTCTCGTACTGGGTGCTGATCAAGTCCACCCTCGGCGGCGTGGCGCCGATCTTCGGCGACGGCAACACCGTGTCGGCGGTGGCCGTGTCGTCGGTGGGCATCTGGCTGTTCCACTTCCTGGTGCTGCGCGGCACCAAGGAAGCCGCGGCCATCAACAAGATCGTCACGGTGGCGAAGATCATTCCGCTGCTCGTCTTCCTGGTGCTGGTGATCTTCTTCTTCAAGACCGAGGTCTTCGTCGCCAACCTGTGGGGCGGCGCCGGCGCGGAGCAGGCCTACCTGCACGGCCACAACGACCTGATCGAAGCCGGCGCGGCCGCCCCGCGCGACTACGGCAACCTCTTCGAGCAGGTCAAGGCGACGATGCTGGTGACGGTGTTCGTGTTCCTGGGCATCGAAGGCGCCAGCAACTATTCGCGCTTCGCGCAGAAGCGCTCCGACGTGGGCAAGGCCACCGTCACCGGCTTCATCGGCGTGCTGGCGCTGTTCGCGTCGGTGTCGATCCTGTCCTTCGGCATCCTGCCGCGCGCCGAGCTGCAGCAGTTGAGCCAGCCGTCGGTGGGCGGTGTGCTGGCGGCGGCGGTCGGGCCCTGGGGCGCGACCTTCATCGGCATCGGCGTCATTGTCTCCGTGCTCGGCGCCTACCTGGCCTGGACGCTGATGGCCGCCGAGGTGCTGTCCATCGCCGCCAAGAAGGGCGACATGCCGGCCTTCCTGGCCAAGGAGAACGCGGCCGGCGTGCCGACGATGGCGCTGTTCTTCAGCTCGATGCTGGTGCAGCTGGTGCTGATCGCCACGCTGTTCTCCGACGACGCCTTCACCTTCGCGCTGTCGCTGTGCAGCCACCTGTCGCTGCTGCCGTACCTGCTGTCTGCCGCCTACCTGCTGAAGCTGGTGCTGAACTGGGACAGCTACCAGCCCAGCGATGCCGAGCGCAACAAGGACCTGCTGGTGGCCATCTTCGCCGTCGTCTATTCGGTGTTCCTGGTTTTTGCCGGCGGCATGAAGTTCCTGGTGCTGTCGTTCCTGATCTACGCACCGGGCACGCTGCTGTACCTGAAGACGCGCCGCGAGCAGAACAAGCAGGTCTTCAGCAAGGCCGAATGGATCGTGCTCGCGGTCTTCATCGCCGGCGCGATCTATGCCCTGATGGGCTTGATCACCGGCTACATCTCCATCTGACCGACAACCCAACAACCCACACGGGAGCAACTCATGGCAAAGGCAAGCACCAAGGCGGCAAAAGCAGGCAAGGCCGCCGCATCGCCCTTCGGCGTGCATTCCGAAGTCGGCCAGCTGCGCAAGGTGATGGTCTGCGCGCCCGGGCGCGCGCACGCGCGGCTGACGCCCAGCAACTGCGACCAGCTGCTGTTCGACGACGTGCTGTGGCTGGAGAACGCCAAGCGCGACCACTTCGACTTCATGACCAAGATGCGCGACCGCGGCGTCGAGGTGCTGGAGATGCACAACCTGCTCGCCGAGACGGTGGCCACCGACGCCGGCAAGAAGTGGATCCTCGACAACCAGGTGGTGCCCAACCAGGTCGGCCTGGGTTTCATCGACGAACTGCGCAGCTACCTCGAGGGCCTGGACGACCGCGAGCTGGCCGAGACGCTGATCGGCGGGCTGTCGACGCTCGACTTCCCCGAGAAGGTCGGCGGCGCGGCGCTGAAGGTCGTCAAGCAGGCGGCCGGCACCACCGAGTACCTGCTGCCGCCGCTGCCGAACACGCTGTACACGCGCGACACCACCTGCTGGATCTACGGCGGCGTGACGTTGAACCCGCTGTACTGGCCGGCGCGGCACGAGGAGACGATCCTCACCACGGCGATCTACAAGTTCCACCCCGACTTCGCCGGCAAGGTCAATGTCTGGTGGGGCGACCCGACGGCCGACCATGGCCTGGCCACGCTCGAAGGCGGCGACGTCATGCCCATCGGCAAGGGCAACGTGCTCATCGGCATGAGCGAGCGCAGCTCGCGCCAGGCCATCAGCCAACTCGCGGCGGAACTGTTCAGGAAGGGCGCGGCCGAGCGCGTGATCGTCGCGGCGATGCCGAAGATCCGCGCCGCCATGCACCTGGACACGGTGTTCACCTTCGCCGACCGTGACTGCGTGCTGGTGGCGCCCGACTTCATGGCCAAGACCACGACCTTCTCGTACCGGCCGAGCAGCCACCCCAGCGGCGTCGAGCTGTCGGCCGAGAAGAAGCCCTTCGTCGACGTGGTCGCGCAGGCGCTGGGCTTCAAGAAGCTGCGTGTGGTTGAAGCCGGCGGCAGCGACTACCAGCGCGAGCGCACGCAGTGGGACTCGGGCGCCAACCTGGTGTGCGCGTCGCCGGGCGTGGTCTATGCGTACGACCGCAACACCTACACCAACACGCTGCTGCGCAAGGCCGGCATCGAGGTCATCACCATCGTCGGCGCCGAACTCGGCCGCGGCCGCGGCGGCGGCCACTGCATGACCTGCCCGATCGTGCGCGACCCGATCGACTTTTAGGCCACCACCCTGCCACGCAACCGGCCGCGTCGTTTGCGGCCGGCGCCGCTTGATGGCCTTCGATTCACCCCGGACAAACACGATGAAACTGCATCTTGGCGTGACCTTGCTGGCCTTGCTGGCCTTGCTGGCCGGCTCGCTGGCGCAGGCGGCCACCGTCTACACCGGCGACGTGATCCAGGGCAAGCGCGTGGTCAGCGAGCTCGACGTCAACGACCTCGAAGCCGGCAAGCTGCGCCGCCTGTTCTTCCAGGGCGTGCAGATGGGCACCGGCCAGCACTGGTACCTGCCGGTGGTGGTGGCCAAGGGCGCGAAGCCGGGCAAGCGCGTGCTGCTGATCAGCGGCGTGCACGGCGACGAAATCAGCCCGGTGGATGCCGTGCAGCGCGTGATGTCGCAACTCGACCCGGCGCAGATGTCGGGCACCGTGACCGCGGTCTACGACGTGTCGCGCCCGGCCAAGGAGGGCACGACGCGCATGTGGCCGCTGGCGCAGTGGGGCGGCCAGCTGATCGACCTGAACCGCGTCTGGCCCGGCAACGAGCAGGGCGGCAATACGCCGACGCGCCATGCCGGCATGGTGTTCAACAAGCTGTTCAAGCCCAACGCCGACATTGCGCTGGATTTCCACACCGCCGCCACCGGCGGCGACTTCACGGCCTTCATCTTCGCCAAGATGGGCAAGCCGCAGGTGCGCGAGATGGCGCTGCTGTATCCGATCGAGCAGATCAAGAGCGATCCCGGCTACGCGGGCACGCTGGAGACCGCGCTGGTCGAGGCCGGCATCCCGGCGCTGACCATCGAGATCGGCGGGCCGCGCAGCTTCGACAAGCGTTTGATCCCGCTCTTCGTCGAAGGCACGATGAACGTGCTGAAGCTGCACAAGGTGGTCGAAGGCGCGATGGGCCGTACGTCGAAGGAGGCCGGCACCTTCTTCGGCGACGCGATGCACACGGTGCGCGCGACGCACGGCGGCTTCCTGGAACTGCGCGTCGACCTGCGCAGCAAGGTCGTGCCGGGGCAGGTGGTGGCGGTGCAGCGCAATTCCTTTGGCGAAATCGTGCGCGAATACAAGACCGAGGTCGGTGGCGAGATCGTCACGCTGCAGCGCGACGCGATGATCGAGCCCGGCACGCGCGTAGTGCAGGTGCTGTACGACAGCCCAGACGCCAAGTGCGACGGCGACGGCTGCGGCGAGCAGGGGGCCGACTATGTCGAATGAGCGCCGGGCGGCGGCACAGGGGCTGGTGTGAGCGGCGAAGATGTAGACATCAAGAAGGGCGGTTTCAGCTTCCCCGGCCCGGTGGCCACGCTGGCCATCGTCGTCGTGCTGGTGTGGATCGCGGCGCTGTTCATCCCTGCCGGCCGCTACCTGAGCGACATCGACGGCTCGCCGATCCCCGGCACCTTCGAGAGCATGCCCTCGCCATTGACGATGAGCGGGCGCGTCGAGCAACTGGTGCTGGCGCCGATCAACGGCATCTACGGCCTGCGCAACCCCGAGACCGAGTTCGTCTCCACCGAGACCGTCGGCCGCGTCTTCGGCCAGATCGGCATCATCGTCTTCATCATGGCCATCGGCGCCTTCATCTCGGTGAGCTTCGCCACGCGCAGCCTCGAGGTAGCGGTGGCGGCGCTGGCCGAGCGGCTGCGTGACAAGGGCTGGGCGCTGATCGCCGCGGTGATGCTGCTGTTCTCGCTGCTCGGCTCGACCATGGGCTTCTCGGTCGAGACGCTGGGCTTCTATGCCCTCTTCATCCCGCTGATGACCGCGCTCGGCTACGACCGGCTGGTCACGGCGTCGATGATCATCCTCGGCGCGCTCAGCGGCGTGATGGCGGCCACCGTCAATCCGTTCTCGATCGGCGTCGCCTCGGGCGAGGCCGGCGTGTCGATCGGCGAGGGCATGGCCCTGCGCGCGCTGCTGTGGCTGGTGCTCACCGCCATGCCCATCGCCTGGGTGCTGCGTTATGCGGCGCGCGTGCGCCGCGACCGCTCGGCCTCGCTGGTCGGCTGGCAGGAACCCGATGCCGACGAGCCCGCGCCCGGCGGCGCGGACGCGGCGGAGCCGCTGCCGTCGCAGCTGAGCACGATGCAGAAATGGGTGCTGGTGATCACCGCGCTGGCCTTCGCGCTGATGATCTTCTCGGTCATCCCGTGGTCCAGCCTGGTCGCCGAGCGCGGTGGGCCGGCCGACTACTACGCCACGCACGCGGTGGCCGGCGCCGAGCCGCCGTGGTTCGAGCTGAACTGGTGGTTCCCGCAGCTGTCGATGCTGTTCGTGCTGGCCTCGGTGCTGGTGGGCATCGTCGCCGGCATGGGCGAGAAGAAGACCGTCAAGCTGATCGCCGCCGGCGCGGCCGACATGCTGGGCCCGGCGATGGTCGTGCTGCTGGCCGGCGGCGTGTCGGCGATCATGACCAACACGCAGACGCTCGACACGATCCTCAACTCGATGGAGCAGATCGTCAGCGGCAGCTCGGCTGCGGTCTTCACCTTCCTGACCATCGTCGTCAACATCCCGCTGGGCGCGCTGATCCCGTCCAGCTCCGGCCACGGCGCGCTGGCCATGCCGCTGCTGGCGCCGCTGGCCGACTTCGCGCAGGTCAGCCGCAGCACCACGATTACCGCCTGGATCATGGGTCACGGCCTGGCGCTGCTGGTCGCGCCGACCAGCGTCGTCGTCGTCGGCGGCCTGGCGATCGCCAAGGTCGGCTACGACAAGTACCTGCGCTTCGTCTGGCCGCTGTGGCTGGGGATGATGCTGGTCTCAGCGGCGATAATCGCAGCCTTCGCCACCTTCGCTGCCTGAAGGTGCTTCCGGGCCAGGCCGCGTGCCGCCCGGACCAATCAACTGACATGACTTCCCGGGAGTCTGCCCGTGTCTGCACTTTGTCTCCATCTTCGAGCTGAGCGTTTCCGAGGCCTGCGCCTGCTGCTGCCGCTGCTGGCCGCGCTGGGCCTGCTGGCCGCCTGCCAGCGCGAGGTGGAAAAGCCCGCACCCGAGGTGCGCCCGGTGCGCACCGTGACGATCGAGAAGCGCGCCGTCGGCAGCACGGTGCAGATCACCGGCAACGTGCAGGCGCAGACCGAGGTCAACCAGTCCTTTCGCATCGACGGGCGGCTGATCGAGCGCCTGGTCGACGTCGGCGACACGGTCAAGGCCGGGCAGTTGATCGCGCGCCTCGACCCGCAGAACGAAGAAAGCGGCGTGCAGTCGGCGCGCGCGCAGCTGTCGGCGGCGCAGGCGCGGCTGGTCGAGGCGCGCGCCAACTACCAGCGCATGCGCGAACTGGTGGTCGAGGACGCGGTGTCGCGGGCCCAGTACGACCAGGCCGAGGCGCTGCGCAAGACCGCCGAGTCGCAGGTCGAGGCGGCGCAGT
Source organism: Rubrivivax sp. (assembly GCA_036724445.1). GTDB lineage: Bacteria > Pseudomonadota > Gammaproteobacteria > Burkholderiales > Burkholderiaceae_C > Rubrivivax. The sequence goes on from DAIMFR010000013.1 coordinate 35,539, forward strand.
CGCAGGTGTCGCTGGCCAACAACCGGCTCGGCTACACGCGGCTGTTCTCCAGCACCAGCGGCGTGGTCACGGCGCGCGGCCCCGAGCCCGGCGAGATCGTCGCGCCCGGGCGCATGGTCGTGCAGGTGGCGCAGGAAGGCGGGCGCGACGCCGTGTTCGACGTGCCGGTGCAGGTGAAGAACAGCGCGCCCAGGCATCCGAACATCCAGGTCGTGCTGGCCGGCGACCCGGCCGTCACGGCGGCGGGCCGCGTGCGCGAGATCGCGCCGCGCGCCGATCCGGTGACCGGCACCTTCGCCGTGCGCGTGCGCCTGATCGACCCGCCGGCGGCGATGCGCCTGGGCTCCACCGTCACCGGGCGCATGACGCTCGACGCCGCGCCGGCGATCGAGGTGCCGGCCACGGCGCTGGTGCGCAGCAGCGGCCAGACGGCGGTGTGGGTGGTCGAGCCGAACGCCAAGACGGTGTCGCTGCGCGAGATCGGCGTCGGCCCGTCCGGCGCGTCCAGCGTGCAGGTGACCAGCGGCCTGGCCGACGGCGACATCGTCGTCACCGCCGGCGTGCAGGCGCTGCGCCCGGGCCAGAAGGTGAGCCTGCTCGCGGCCAACGCCGGGACGGCCAAATGATCGGTCCGAACCTGTCCGAATGGTCGCTGAAGCGGCCGTCGTTCATCGTCTTCCTGATGATCCTGGCGGTGGCCGCCGGCGTGCTCGCCTTCAAGGACCTGGGCCGCGACGAGGATCCGCCCTTCACCGTGCGCACGATGATCGTCGCCGCGGCCTGGCCCGGCGCCACGGTCGAAGAGACGCTGCAGCAGGTGACCGAGCGGCTCGAGCGCACGCTGCAGGAGACGCAGAAGTTCGACGCGGTGCGCAGCTACACCATCGCCGGCCAGACGACGATCTTCGTCGACCTGGACGAGACCACCGACACCAAGGACATCCCCGATGTCTGGTACCGCGTGCGCCGCAACATCGGCGACATGCGCGGCACGCTGCCGCAGGGCGTGCTCGGCCCCTTCTTCAACGACGACTTCGGCGACACCTTCGGCATCATCTACGGCTTCACCGCCGACGGCTACACGATGCGCGAGCTGCGCGACCATGCCGAGGACATCCGCTCGAAGCTGCTGCAGGTGCCCGACGTCGCCAAGATCGAGGTGCTGGGCGCGCAGGATGAGCGCATCTACATCGAGTTCTCGACCGAGAAGCTCGCCGGGATGCGGCTGAACCTGCAGACCATCATCGGCACGCTGCAGGCGCAGAACCTGCTGCGGCCCTCGGGCGTGATCAACACCGACCAGGAGCGCGTCTACCTGCGCGTGTCCGGCGCCTTCGACAACGAGCGCGACATCGAGAACGTCAACATCGTCATGGGCGAACGCATCGTGCGCCTGGGCGACATCGCCACCGTCAAGCGCGGCCTGGTCGACCCGCCGACGCCGATGTTCCGCGTCAACGGCCAGCCGGCGATCGGGCTGGCCATCGCCATGCGCGAGCGGGCCGACATCCTGGCGCTGGGCCACAACATCCGCGCGAAGATGGACCAGATCCGCGCGACGCTGCCGGTGGGCATCGAGCCGGTGCTGGTGGCGGACCAGTCGACGATCGTCGACCACGCGATCAGCGACTTCCTGACCTCGCTGGTGCAGGCCATCATCATCATCCTGCTGTGCAGCTTCGTCAGCCTCGGCGTGCGTCCGGGCGTGGTCGTCGCGCTGGCCATTCCGATCACGCTGGCCATCGTGTTCACGGTGATGAACGCGCAGCACATCAACCTGCAGCGCGTCTCGCTGGGCGCACTGATCATTGCGCTGACGCTGCTGGTCGACGACGCGATGACCACGGTCGATGCGATGCAGCGGCGCCTGGCCGCAGGCGATGCGCCCGATGTCGCCGCCTCCTTCGCCTACCGCACGCTGGCCGCGCCGATGCTGATCGGCACGCTGGTGACGATCGCCAGCTTCGTGCCGGTCGGCTTCGCGCCGGGCGGCGCGAGCGAGGTGCTGTCGTCGCTGTTCTCGGTGGTGGCGATCGCGCTGATCGCCTCGTGGCTGGTGGCGGTGGTGTTCGGCCCGATCATCGGCAAGGCGCTGCTCAAGCCGCCCGCGCCGGCGCAGGGCGAAGCCAAGCCGAGCAAACTGAAGAACGGCTACCAGGCGCTGCTGCGCGGCGCGATCCGCATGCGCTGGCTGACCATCGGCGTGACCGTCGCGATGTTCGCCGCGGCGATCCTGGCGCTGCCGCTGGTGCCGCGCCAGTTCTTCCCGTCGTCGGACCGGCCCGAGCTGCTGGTCGACCTGACGCTGCGCCAGAACGCGTCGATTTTCGCCAGCCAGCGCACCGCCGAGCGCGTCGAGGCGCTGCTGAAGGGCGACCCCGACATCGACCACTACAGCACCTACGTCGGCCGCGGCGCGATCCGCTTCTATCTGCCGCTGGCGGTGCACCTGGCCAATCCGTTCTTCTCGCAGCTCGTCGTCATCGCCAAGGACATCCCGGCGCGCGAGCGGCTGCAGCAGCGGCTGGAGAAGACGCTCGCGCTCGATTTCCCCGAAGTCGTTGCACGCGTCTCGCCGCTGGAGATGGGCCCGCCGGTCGGCTGGCCGCTGCAGTACCGCGTGACCGGCCCCGACAAGGACGAACTGCGCCGCATCGCCGAGGAGACGGCCAGGCTGATGGCCGCCGACACGCGCGTGCGCAACCTCAACTTCGACTGGATGGAGCCGGCGCGCCAGCTGCGCGTGCACATCGACCAGGACGAGGCGCGGCGGCTGCGCGTGAGCACCGCGAACATCGCGTCGGTGCTGCAAGGCGCCGTCAGCGGCACGACGATTACGCAGGTGCGCGACGACATCTATCTGGTCAACGTCGTCGCGCGCGCCACCGACAGCGAGCGCGCGTCCTTCGACACGCTCGCCTCGCTGCAGGTGCCCACGCCGACCGGCCGCATGGTGCCGCTGTCGCAGTTCGCGCGCTTCAGCGAGGAGCAGGAGTTCCCGCTCGTCTGGCGCCGCGACCGCGTGCCGACGCTGACCGTGCGCGCCGACGTCACCAAGGGCGTGCTGCCCGAAAGCGTGGTCGCGGTGATCGGACCGGCCATCGCCGAATACGACGCCAAGCTGCCGCAGGGCTATCGCATCGAGACCGGCGGGCTGTACGAATCGAGCAACGACTCGTCGGCCAACGTGTTCTCGGTGGTGCCGATGATGGTGCTGCTGATGCTGGTGTTCATGATGATGCTGCTCATCAGCTTCAGGCGGCTGGCGATGGTGCTGTTCATCATGCCGCTCGGGCTGATCGGCGTGGTCGGCGCGCTGCTGCTGTTCCAGCGGCCGCTGGGCTTCGTCGCCATCCTCGGCATCCTGGCGCTGATCGGCATGATCGCCAAGAACGCGGTGATCCTGATCGTCTCGATCGAGGAGGAGCGCGCCGGCGGCGCGAGCGTCAGCGACGCGGTGATGACGGCGGCGGGCAACCGGCTGACGCCGCTGGTGCTGACGGCGATCTCCACCGTGCTCGGCCTGATCCCGATCGCGCCGACCATCTTCTGGGGGCCGATGGCCATCGCCATCATGGGCGGGCTGCTGGTGGCGTCGCTGCTGACATTGATCCTGCTGCCGGTGCTGTACGTCACGGTGTTCGGCCGCGCGGACCAGAAGAAGCCGCCGCCGGCCGTGGCGGCCACGCCGCTCTGAGCACCGATGGTCGGCAGCGGCACGATGGGCATGCAGCCGGCGGCGGACGCGGGCTGCGCCACGCTCGAGTTGCACCTGGCCGAAATGCGCCAGATCTTCAACGCGCTCGACCCGGCGCCGTTCCGCGAGCGCGACCTCGATCCGCGGGCCAACGACTACATCGTAGCCTGGGCCGAGGAGACGCCCAGGGGCCGGCCGCTCGCGCTGCACGTGAGCCTGAGCCGCGAGCAGCCGGCGCCGGGCGACGAAGCGCTGCTCGGCGCGGCGGTGCGCGAATTCTTCAAGGGCCGCGCCGCCGCCAAGCGGCGCGAGTTGGCGCAGCTGTTTCGCGTCGGGCGCCTCAGCTTGGTCATCGGCCTGGCCTTCCTGGCCGCGGCCATCAGCCTGGCCGACGCACTGACCGGGCTGGTCAGCAGGGAAGGCTGGGCCGGGCTGGCCAAGGAGAGCCTGATCATCGGCGGCTGGGTGGCGCTGTGGCGGCCGATGGAGATCTTCCTCTACGACTGGTGGCCGATCCGTGCGCAAGCCCGGCTGTACGACCGGCTCGGCGCGATGCAGGTGCGCCTGAGCGGCAGCGAGGCGCCAGCGTGAACACGACGCTTCGCGCCGCGGCGACGCGCGCGCTGCTGTACTTCGGCGTCTGGATCGTCATCGACCAGAGCGCCAAGCCGGCCAACCTGCTGTTCGGTGCGGCGGCCACCGTGGCCGCCACCTGGGTCAGTCTGAAGCTGCTGCCGCCGGACAGCGGCCGCGTGCGCATCGGCAAGCTCGTGCTGCTGTGGCCGCGCTTCCTGCGGCAATCGCTGGTGGCCGGCTGGGACGTGGCGCGGCGCGCCTTCGCGCCCGGCCTGCCGCTGCGGCCGGGCTTCGTCGACTATGCGCCGCAACTGCCGCGCGGCTCGGCGCGCAACGCCTTCGAGCTGGTCTCCAGTCTGCTGCCCGGCTCGGTGCCCAGCGCCGAGAACGAGGCGCTGATCGAATACCACTGCCTGGACACGCAGCAGCCGCTCGCCGAGCAGCTGGCGGCCGAAGAGGCGGCCTATGCGCAGGCCTTCATCCCGGGGCGGCGCCATGGCTGACTTCCTGCTGTGGATGGCGGCCTTCGTGCTGCTGATGGTGGCGCTGGGCCTGGTGCGCGTGGCGCGCGGCCCGGGCCGCGCCGACCGCATGATGGCCGCGCAGCTGCTGGGCAGCGGCGCCATCGGCGTGCTGCTGCTGTTTGCCGTGGCCAACGCCGAGTTCGCCGCCATCGACGTGGCGCTGACGCTGGCGCTGCTGGCCGCGTTCGCGTCGATTGCCTTCGTCAAGTTCGCGACGCACCTGGACGACGCCGGCGTCGATGACGACAGCGAGGAGGCGTCGTCGTGAGCCTGCTGCTCGACCTGTTCAGCGTTGCCGCCATCGTCGCCGGCGCCTTCTTCTACCTGGCCGGCACGGTCGGGCTGCTGCGCTTTCCCGATGCCTACACGCGGCTGCATGCGCTGACCAAGGCCGACAACCTGGGCCTGGCGCTGCTGGTCGTCGGCCTGCTGCCGCAGGTCGACAGCCTGCTCACCGCCTGCAAGCTGGTGCTGGTGTGGCTGCTGGTGCTGCTGTCCAGCGCCGCGGTGTCGCAGCTGATCGCGCGCGCGGCGCGGCGCGAGGATTCGCGGCGATGACCGCGCTCGTCAGCCTGGTCGTCGCGCTGCTGCTGCTGGCGCTGGGCGTGTGGACCGTGGTCGCGCGCAGCGCGTTCCTGGCCATCGCCGGCTACGTCGCCTACGGCTTGCTGCTCGCGCTGGTGTGGGTGCGGCTGTACGGCATCGACGTGGCGCTGACCGAAGCGGCGATCGGCGGCGGCCTGACCGGCGCGCTGCTGATCGGCGCCGCGGCGCGGCTGCGCGCTACGGAAGCCGCGGCCACGGCCGAGCGCAGCGGCGCCGGCCTGCGCATGCTGGCGCTGCTGCTGTCGCTGGGCGTGACGCTGGCGCTGGTGCTGTGCGTGCTGCTGCTGCCCGATCCGGCGCCGACGCTGGCGCCACAGGTGCAGCGCAACCTCGCCGCGACCGGCGTGGGCAACCCGGTCACCGGCGTGCTGCTGGCCTTTCGCGCGGTGGACACGCTGCTGGAGGCGATCGCGCTGGTCATCGCCTTGATCGGCGTGTGGTCGCTGGCGCCCGACGGCGTCTGGGGCGGCCGCCCGGGCCCGCGCTATCGCAGCGACCCCGACGGCGTGCTGGCCTACTTTGCGCGCCTGCTGCCGCCGCTGGGCATCGTCATCGGCAGCTACCTGTTCTGGACCGGCGCCGACCACCCGGGCGGCAAGTTCCAGGCCGCCACCCTCCTGGCGGCGATGTGGATGCTGGTGCAGATGGCCGGCCTGGCCGACGCGCCGCCGGTGGGTCATCGCGGCCTGCGCCTGGGCCTCGCCGCCGGGCCGCTGGTGTTCATGGCCGTGGGGCTGGCCGGGCTGCCGCTGGCCGGGGCGCTGTTCGGCTGGCCGCCGGATTGGGCCAAGCCGATGATCGTGCTCATCGAGCTGGCGCTGCTGCCCACGCTGACGCTGGTGCTGGCGCTGCTGCTCAACGGCGTGCCGGCGCGCAAGGAGCCGGCATGACGGTGGAGATGTTGTTCGCGCTGTGCGCTGCCGGGCTGGTGGGCATCGGCCTGTACGGGCTGATCGTGCAGCCGCATCCGCTGCGCAAGCTGGTGTGCTTCAACGTCATGGGCTCGGGCGTGTTCGTGCTCTTCGGCGCGCTGGCCAGGCGTGGTGCGGCTGCCGGGCTGATGGCCGATCCGGTGCCGCAGGCGCTGCTGATCACCGCCATCGTCGTCGCCTTCGCCGCCACCGCGATGGCGGTGGCGCTGCTGCTGCGGCTGATCGAAGCCACCGGCTCGGCGACGCTGGCCAACGAGCCTGCGGCGGGGGACTAAAGCCGGTGGATCCCTGGACCACGACCTACGGCGCAGGGCTGCTCGCGGCGGCGGTGCTGCTGCCCTTTGCCGGCATGCTGCTCGGTCTGCTGCTCGGCGGGCGCCACGTGCAGCGCGTCGCCTTCGTGGTCATTCCGGTCGGGCTGGCGCTGGCCGCAGGCATCGCCTGGCACTGGCTGCAAGGCGGCGGCCGGGCGCTGGTTTATCTGCTGGGCGGCTGGGCACCGCCGCTGGGCATTGCGCTGCGCGCCGACGGTCCGGCGGTGGCGATGCTGCTGGCCGTCTCCGTGGTCGTCTGCGGCATCGGCGTGTACGCACGCGCCGACTTCGGCACGCCGCGCGGCGTCAAGGAATCGCGCGCCGCCTTCGGCTACTGGCTGCTGCTGCTGGCGGTGTGGGGCGCGCTGAACCTGGTGCTCGTCAGCGGCGACCTGTTCACGCTGTACGTGGCGCTGGAGCTGCTGACCTTCGCCGGCGTGCCGCTGGTGTGCCTGTCCGGCAGCGGCGAGACGCTGCGCGCCGCGCTGCGCTACCTGCTGTTCGCGCTGTGCGGCTCGGTGCTGTATCTGCTGGGCGTGGTGCTGGTGTACGGCGGCTACGGCACGGTGGACATCGCGCTGCTGGCGGCGAGCGTGCGCCCCGAGCCGATCGCCTCGACGGCGCTGGCGTTGATGACCGTGGGCCTGCTGGCCAAGACGGCGCTGTTTCCGCTGCACGTGTGGCTGCCGCCGGCGCATGCAGGTGCGCCGGCGGCAGCCAGCGCGCTGCTGTCGGGGCTGATCATCAAGGGTTCGTGGTTCCTCGCCGTGCGCCTGTGGTTCGATGCCATGCCCACGGTGGTCACGCCGTCCGCGGCGCAGTTGCTGGGCGCGCTCGGCGCCGCGGCGATCCTGTTCGGCAACGCCGTCGCGCTGCGCCAGCAGCGGCTGAAGCTGCTGGTGGCCTATTCGACGGTGGCGCAGATCGGCTACCTGTTCCTGATGTTTCCGCTGGCCTTCGATGCCGCCGCCGGGCGCATGGCCGGCGGCCTGGCGCTGGCGGGCGGGCTGATGCAGGCGATCGCGCACGCCACGGCCAAGTCGGCGATGTTCATGGCCGCGGGGTCGATCTATGCCGCCCTCGGCCACGACCGCATCGCCGACTTGGCCGGCCTGGCGCGCGCGCTGCCGATCAGCGTGTTCGCCTTTGCCCTGGGTGGCGTCTCGCTGGTCGGGCTGCCGCCGGCCGGAGGCTTTCTCGCCAAGTGGTGGCAACTGTCGGCCGCGGTCGCCACCGGGCAGTGGTGGTTTGCGCTGGTGCTGCTGGCCGGCGGGCTGCTCACCGCCGCCTACCTGTTCATCGTGCTGTCGCGCGCGCTGCAGACCCCGACGGCGCCGCTCGCGCTGCGCGCGCCGGTGGCGCGCGACCGTGAGCTGGCCACGCTGGCGCTGGCGCTGGTCTCGGTGCTGCTCGGGCTGGTGGCGCTCGCCGATCTGCAGCCGCTGTTCGCTGCTCGCCCGGCGGCGGCGGGGGCCTGATGCGCATGGACCGCAGCGCCTTGCTCCTTGCCGTGATCGCGCTGCCGCTGGCCCTGCTGGCGGCCTGCCTGTGGCCGGCCGCTCGCCGCGCCATGCCCTGGCTGCTGCCGGTGGCGCCGCTGCCGGGCATCGCCGCGGCGCTGCTGGGCGTCGGCGCAGCGCCGCTGCGTCTGGGCGCGGGCCACTGGGCGCCGGTGTTGATGCTCGATCTCGGCGGCGCGCTGCTGCTCGGCACGGCGGCGCTGCTGTGGGCGCTGGCGGCGCTGTATGCGCGGCGCTACATGGCCGGCAATGCCGACCTGGGGCGCTTTTGCGTCTGCTGGCTGATGACGCTCACCGGCTGCCTCGGCGCCTTCGTCGCCGCCGACATGGTGAGCCTGTACCTGCTGCTCGGCCTGCTCAGCGTCGGCGCCTGCGGCCTGGTGATCCACGACCAGACGCCGCGTGCCTGGCGCGGCGGCGGCATGTACCTGGCGTTGGCGCTGTTCGGCGAGAGTTGCGCGCTGATGGGCTTCGTGCTGCTGGCCGCGGCGGCGCCCGACGGCAGTCTGCTGATCCGCGACGCGGTGGCCGCGTTGCCGGGCTCGCCGGCGCGCGACCTGACGCTGGCCTGCCTGATCGTCGGCCTGGGGCTGAAGGCGGGCCTGGTGCCGCTGCACATGTGGATGCCGCTGGCGCATGCGGCGGCGCCGGTGCCGGCGTCGGCGGTGCTCAGCGGTGCGGTGGTCAAGGTCGGCATCATCGGCCTGATGCGCTTCCTGCCGCTGGATGCCGCCATGCCCGACTGGGGCGAGGCGTTGGCGGCGGTGGGGCTCTTCACCGCGCTGTACGGCGTGGCCGTCGGCATCACGCAGCAGCATCCGAAGGCCGTGCTCGCCTATTCGAGCGTCAGCCAGATGGGCGTGATCGTCGCCGTGCTCGGCATGGGCTGGGCGGCCGGCGATGCCGGCGCCGCGCTGTCGGCGGCCTTCTATGCCTCGCATCACGTGCTCGTCAAGGGCACGTTGTTCCTGGCCGTGGGCCTGGTGGCGGCGACGGCGTCGCCGCGGCGGCTGTGGCCGCTGCTGGCGCTGACGGCCGTGCTCGGGCTCGGGCTGGGCGGCCTGCCGCTGACCGGCGGGGCGCTGGCCAAGTACGCGGTCAAGGGCCCGCTCGGTGATGGTCTGGCCGGCACGCTCGGAAAGGTGTCGGCGGCCGGCACCACGCTGCTGGTGCTGCACTTCATGCACCGGCTGCGCGACTTTGCCTCTAAAGAGCGCCCCCAGGCCGGCCTTGCCGGCCGCCCCCCGGGGGGGTATGAGCGAAGTGGCGGAGCCACATTTGCTCATGATCCGGGCGAGACGGCGCCGGCCGGGCTGTGGTGGCCGTGGCTCGCGCTCGCCGCGGCCTCGCTGGTCGTGCCTTGGGCGCTGTACCTGTCGGTGCCGGGGGGCACCGTCGGCGACCTGCTGGCACCCAAGGCGCTGTGGGCGGCGCTGCTGCCGATGCTGGCCGGTGCCGCGGCGGCGCTGCTGCTGTGGCGCTTCGGTGCCGGCCTGCCGCGCATTCCCGAGGGCGACCTGGTGCGGCTGATCGACGTGGCGGTGGCGCGCTGCAAGTCGGCCGGCCCGGCGCTGGTGCATGCCAACGGCCTGCTGCTGCAATGGCCGGTGGCCGGCGTGCTGCTGCTCGCCGCCGTGCTCGCCTTCGGCCTGAGCTTGTTCGGGTGGCCGCGATGACCGCCGCGGTACGTGCCTGTGCGTCGCGCCGCGCGCGGCTGCAGCGCGGCGCCCAGGCGCCGAGGCTCGTTGCCGAGCGCTGCGATGCAGGCCATAGTGGGCCTGTGCCGGGCCGCGCGACCCGCGTGGCGCGTTCACCGTATTGATGGAAAGAAGGAAATCCGCATGAACAAGCGCGTCGCCGCTGCCTGCATTGCCGTCGCCTGTGCGTCGCTGTTCGCCGGCTGCACCGTCGGCCCGAACTACGTGCGCCCGACGGTCGACACGCCGCCGGCCTGGCGCATCGACTACCCCAAGGCCGCCGACGTGGCCAACCTGAAGTGGTGGGAGCAGTTCGGCGATCCGGTGCTGAACGATCTGGTCGAGACCGCGCTGCGCGACAACCGCGACCTGCGCGTGGCCGCGGCGCGGGTGGACCAGTTCATCGGCGCGCTCACCGCCACCGGCTCGCAGCTGTACCCGCAGCTCGGCTACGGCGCCGACGCCTCGCGCGCGCGCGCCACCACCGAAGGCATGCCGCCGTTCCCGCCGACCTTGAACCCGTACTTCTCGCTCTACAACGTGTCGCTGGGCGCGAGCTGGCAGACCGACCTGTTCGGCCGCGTGCGCCGGCAGACCGAGGCCGCGCAGGCGCAGGTCTACGCCAGCGAGCAGGGCCAGCGCGGCGTGGTGCTGACGCTGGTTTCCGGCGTGGCCACCAGCTACATCGTGCTGCGTTCGCTGGACCGCCAGCTCGAGATCGCGCAGGCCACGGCCAATAACTTCCAGGGCACGCTGCGCATCTTCGAGCTGCGCCACAAGGCCGGCATCGTCTCCAAGACCGAGGTCGCGCAGATCCGTTCGCAGACGCAGCAGGCGCTGGCCGCCATCCCGGCTTTCGAGCAGGCCGTCGCCACGCAGGAGAACCTGCTGTCGATTCTGCTCGGCCGCGCGCCGGGGCCGATCGCGCGCGGCAAGGCCATCGACGAACTGGTCGCACCGCAGATCCCCGGCGACCTGCCAGCCACGCTGCTGCAGCGCCGGCCCGACATCCTGGGCGCCGAGCAGAACCTGGTGGCGGCCAATGCCAACATCGGCGCGGCGCGCGCGCTGTACTACCCGAACATCTCGCTGCAGGCGGCGCTGGCCACCACCGCCACGGCCACCGGCGCGCTGTTCAGCGGCCCGGCCGCGGCCGGGCTGATCGGCGCCAGCCTGGCCGGCCCGATCTTCACCTTCGGCGGCATCGAGGGCCAGGTCGCCGCAGCCGAAGCCGGCGAGCGCGCGGCGCTGGCGGTGTACCAGCAGACGATCCTGAACGCGCTGCGCGAGACCAACGACGCGCTGTCCGGCTCGCAGAAGCGGCTCGAGGAGTTCACGCTGCAACGCGAGCGCGTGCTGGCGCTGCGCGACTTCGCGCGGCTGTCCAAGCTGCGCTTCGACAAGGGCGTGTCCGGCTACCTCGAAGTGCTGGTGGCCGAGAACGAACTGTTCGCCGCCGAGCTGGCGTCGGTGAGCCTGCAGGCCAGCAGCTACGCGCAGATCGTCAACGTCTACCAGGCGATGGGCGGCGGCTGGGTCGATGCCGCCGCTGAGATGGCGCCGAAGCCGCAGGGCCGGCCGAGCCCGGTACAGAGCCGGGCCTTCAATGCCGGGTTCGGCAACCTGGGGGCGGCAAACTGAAAGCGTCTCGGTGCGGTGCAGCCGCGGTTCATCGTGCCGGCGGGTCTCACAGACGGTCATTGCTGCGCCACTGCGCCGCGGCACTGATCCATGCGTTCAGCGCGCAGATCAGCCAACGCGGCCGGCCGCATCGCGCGGCGCACGCATCGCAATTCCACTTCCTTCCTCAACCACAGTTCGAGCTCGACCGATGCCTAGATCCTGCCCGTTGATCCCGCCCGCAGCGCTCGCCGGCGCGAGCTTGATGCTCCTGCACCTGCACGCGGCTGCACAGGCGGCGCCGCCGACACTGGCCGAATGTGCGGCCATCGCCGGCGACAGCCAACGACTGTCGTGTTTCGACCGCCTCAGCGGCCGGCCCGCCGCGCCGCCGAAGCCCGAGGCTGCCGCAGCGCCGAGGCCCGGCGCCGAGCCGGCGAGCGCGCCGCCTCCGGCTCCCGCGGCCGCCGCTGCGGCCCCGGGCGGCAGCGGCTCGATGTACGACAAGGCATGGGGCTTCGACCCGGGCAGCTCGCGCTACGACGCGTCGTGGTACGCGCCGAACTACTTCCTGGTCGGACGCTGGACCAACGACGTGAACACCGCGCCCTACGACCCGCTGGCCAACAGCGGCCTGGTCGAGCCCGGCACCAAGATCGATTCCACCGAGGCCGCGTTCCAGCTGAGCTTCAAGTTCAGGGCGTGGACCACCGACGACCGGCGCTGGGGCGCCTGGGTGGCCTACACGCAGCAGAGCCAGTGGCAGCTGTACAACGACTCGGGCAATGCCTCGCGGCCGTTCCGCGAAACCAACTACATGCCCGAGCTGATCCTCAGTTACAAGCCCGGTCTGGAATGGGGCGGCATGCAGTGGAACCTGTTCAACCTGGCCTTCAACCACCAGTCCAACGGCCGCTCCGACGTGCTCTCGCGCAGCTGGAACCGCATGATCGCCACCTTCGGCGTCGAAAGCGGCAACCTCGGCCTGCAGGGACGCTTGTGGTGGCGCATCCCCGAGTCCAGCGACAGCGACGACAACCCGACCATCGGCCGCTACTACGGCTGGGGCGACCTGTCGGCGATCTACAAGTGGCGCGGCCAGAGCTTCAGCGCCTCGATCCGCGGCAACCCGGGCACGGGCTTGGGCGCCGGCCAGCTGAGCTGGGCCACGCAGCCGCTGCTCGGCCCGCTGCGCGGCTACGTCAAGGTGTTCAGCGGCTACGGCGAGACGCTGATCGACTACAACTGGAAGCAGACGACCATCGGCGTCGGCGTGACGCTGAACGACTGGTTGTGAGCGCGCGGCGGCGCGCCCGGTTCAAGGATCGGGCTGCCGCCCCGGCAGCCGCGTCAGCCACGGCGCGCTGCCCAGCGCCATGCGCTGGCCCAGGTCGTACAGCAGCTGCATCTGCGCCGGGTCGAAGACTTCGTCGCCGGCCATGTTCATGTCCTCGGGGATGGTGATCCAGCGGAAGCTGCCGCCTTCCTGCTGCGCGTAGCCCTGGATGCGGAACAGGTCGCCGATGGCCATGGCGCGGCCGGTGGCGTCGATGACGCGCACCGCGATCTGCGACAGCGAACGCTGTATCGGATCGGGCTGCGGCACCAACTGGCCGTTGTGGATGACGTAGATGTCCTCGGTGCCGGCGCCGCCGCGGCCGCCGCGCTCGCGGATGATCGAACCGCGGAACACGCCGCCGTTGAGGAAGACGCGCGCGCCGACGCCGCCGTCGACGTGCATCTCGTCATAGCGCGGCCCGCCCGGCGCCAGCTCGACCTCGAACAGCAGCGGCGGGAAGGCCACCGGAATCGACGCCGACGCCAGCATCACCTTGCGGAACAGCTCCAGCGCCTCGGGGCGGGGGCTGCTGGCGATCAGCCCCATGTTCCAGACGACGAAGCGCGGCGCGTCGAGGTTGGTGGTGCCTATGTACAGCCGCCGCCCGCGCCGGTGCGCGTCGGCCACGCGCTCGAGCAGCCCGGCGTCGACGTGGCGCGCGATCATCGCCTGCAGCGGCCGCGTGTCGGCCAGGGCCTCGCCGGCCAGCAGCTGCCACAGCAGGCCGAAGGTCGATCCCAGCATGAAGATGTCGCGCGAACTGGTGGTGGTGTAGAACTCCTTCAGCGCCGGGTCGTAGTCCTGGCCGATGAAGGCGAAGGGCGCCATCAGCGCTCCGGTGGACACGCCGGTGACGATCTTGAACACCGGACGCGTGCCGGTGCTCGACCAGCCGTTCAGAAAACCCGAGCCGAAAGCGCCGTTGGCGCCGCCGCCGGACAAAGCCAGGTGCGCATAGCGCACCGTGCCGTCCGCGGCGGGCGGAAAGTCCTGCGCCGACTCCTGCGCGAAGGACAGCGCCAGATCGTCCTCCAGCGCCATGTTGGGTCGCCCGGCCCAGGCGCGCACCTCGGCGAAGTGCGGGATCGTGCCCTTCAGCGCGTCCTGCGCCGGCGCCGGGTGGCGCGGCAGCTGGCCGCAGGCGCCGAGCAGCAGCGGCAGCACGATGGCGGCCAGCAGTGCGCGGACCGGCCGGCGGCGGCGCGAGTCATGCCATGCATCCAACGTTCCCGGCCCCCCGCGATCGTCGAAGCGGCCGAGTGTAGGGCAGCGCCATATGCCCGAGCGGCCTGCGGCTGCACCCTTTCAGGCCTGGTAGGCTGCCAGCCGCTGCGCGTCGAGGATGTGGATGTCGCGCTTGTCGACCTCGATCAGCCGCGCGGACTCCAGTTCGCGCAGCACGCGCGAGAAGTATTCGGGCGTCAGCGACAGGCGCGACGCGAGCGTGGCCTTGCTGACCGGCAGCGATACCGTCAGTTCACCGACGCCGCTGCCGCCTTCGCGCTCCTCGTGTTCGCGCAGCAGATAGCCGATGACGCGCTGCGCGCCGTTCTGCAGTGCATAGGCCTGCACGTCCTGCACCAGACCGTGCAGCCGGCGCGACAGCCCGGCCAGCAGGCGCAGCGCGAAGCGCGGGTCGCTCTGCACCTCGGCGAACACGGCCGCGCGGCTCACCGCCAGCAGCAGCGTGTCGCCGAGCGTCTGCGCGTTCACGCCGTAGGGCTTGTCGAGGAACATCATCGCCTCGCCGAAGGTGTTGCCCGGTGCGACCAGCTCGATGACCTTCTCCTGCCCGGCAGGCGACAGCACGAACAGCTTGACCTGTCCGGTGACGACGACGTGGAAGCCGTCGCAGCTCTCGCCCTGGCGGAACACCGTATCGCCGCGCTCGTGGCGGCGCAGCTGGCAGCCCTGCGCCAGGCGCGCGGTGGCCGGCGCATCGAGGTCGCTGAACAACGGCAGCACCGACAGGTAGCGCGGGACGTCGAAGCGGCGGGTGTCGAGCATGGGTTCTCCTGGCCTCCGATGCTGCCAGAGTTTGCACCAGACCCCCGCCTGCCGGCGCCGCCGGCGTTGCGCCAGATCAACGTCGGACGCGCGCATGCCGCCGCCTGCCGCGCGGCGGCAACGGCCCGGCGCCGCCGGCTCTACGCGTGCGCCGCCTGGCTCGCGCCCTGGGCCAGCTGCTCGTGCAGCGCGACCACGCCGCCGACGAAAATCAGCGCCGGGGCGCGCACCTCGTGCACCAGCGCAAGCGCCGGCAGCGTCTGCACCGTGCCGGCGATCGTGCGCTGCGTCGGCAGCGTCGCGCGTTCGACCACGGCGGCCGGCGTGTCCGGCGCCAGCCCGTGGTGGATCAACTGCGAGCAGATCGTCGGCAGCGCGCCCACGCCCATGTAGATCACCACCGTCTGGCGCGGCCGCGCCAGCTGGTCCCAATCCAGTGCCGGCGCCTGTGCATCGTCGCTGCTGCACAGGTGGCCGGTGGCCAGCACCAGCGTGCCGGCGTGCTCGCGGTGCGTCAGCGGCATGCCCGCGGCGGCGGCGGCACCCTGCGCGGCGCTGATGCCGGGGATGACCTCGAAGGGAACGCCGTGCGCGGCCAGCGCCTGCGCCTCTTCGCCGCCGCGGCCGAAGATGTACGGGTCGCCGCCCTTCAGGCGCAGCACCGGCTTGCCGGCGCGCGCCAAGCGCACCATCAGGTCGATGATGCCGGCCTGCGTCAGCGTGTGCTGGCCGGCCTGCTTGCCGACGTAGATGCGGTCGGCCTGCCGCGGCACCAGATCGAGCACGTCCTTGCCGACGAGGTGGTCGTACATCACCAGGCGGCAGGCCTGCAGCGCACGCGCCGCCTTCAGCGTCAGCAACTCCGGGTCGCCGGGGCCGCCGCCGACCAGCGTCACCTTCGCCGGCTGCGGCAGCGGCCGCAGCGCGGGGGTGTCGAAACGCAACGGTTCATCGAGCGCGCTCACGAGCGGTTCCTCCGGCCGCCGGCCACGGCCGGCGCGTTGCATGCATTGTGGGAAGCACAGCGTCGAGGCTTCCTTGACGTGGTTCAAGGACCGGCAGGGTGCCGCGGGAGGACGATCGCCCCGCCTTGAGACATCACACCACGGGAGTGCCCACATGAAGCCGATCCGCGCCTTGCCGGTCGCCGCCGCGCTGGCGATCCTTTCCCTGTCCGCGCATGCGCAGGACAAGCATCCGGTCACGCCGGCCGAGATGAACTACCAGGCCGGTTCTTCGCCGCTGGCGAACGAGCCGATGCACACCAGTTCCAGCGCCAAGTCGCCGCCGATGACGGAGGCCGAATTCGACCGCGCGCGGCAGCTGTACTTCGAACGTTGCGCCGGCTGTCACGGCGTGCTGCGCAAGGGCGCTACCGGCAAGCCGCTGACGCCGGACATCACCATCCCCAAGGGTACCGACTACCTGAAGGTCTTCATCGCCTACGGCTCGCCGGCCGGCATGCCCAACTGGCTGACCAGCGGCGAGATGTCCGAGAAGGACGTCGACTTGATGGCCCGCTACGTGCAGCACGATCCGCCGTCGCCGCCCGAGTGGGGCATGGCGGACATGAAGGGGACCTGGAAGGTCACTGTCCCGCCCGACCAGCGGCCGAAGAAGCAGATGAACAAGCTCAATCTGCAGAACCTGTTCTCGACCACGCTGCGCGACGCCGGCGAAGTCGCGCTGATCGACGGCGACACCAAGGAAATCGTCAGCATCATCAAGACCGGCTACGCAGTGCACATCTCGCGCATGTCGGCCTCGGGCCGCTACCTGTTCGTGATCGGCCGCGACGGCAAGGTCAACATGATCGACCTGTGGATGGAAAAGCCCGAGTCGGTGGCCGAGATCCGCATCGGTCTGGAGGCGCGTTCGGTCGACTCGAGCAAGTTCAAGGGCTACGAGGACAAGTTCGTCGTCGCCGGCGCCTACTGGCCGCCGCAGTACGTGGTGATGCGCGGCGACACGCTCGAGCCGCTGAAGATCATGTCGACGCGCGGCAATACCGTGGACAAGCAGGAGTACCACCCCGAGCCGCGCGTGGCGAGCATCGTCGCCAGCCACTACAAGCCCGAGTTCGTGGTCAACGTCAAGGAGACCGGCCAGACGCTGCTGGTCGACTATTCCAACGTCGATGCGCTGAAGGTCACGACCATCGGCACCGCGCGCTTCCTGCACGACGGCGGTCTGGACGCCAGCAAGCGCTACTTCATGGTGGCCGCGAACGAGAGCAACAAGATCGCCGTCATCGACCTGAAGGAAGGCAAGCTCGAGCAGCTGGTCGACGTGGGCCGCATCCCGCACCCGGGCCGCGGCGCGAACTTCGTGCATCCGAAGTTCGGTCCCGTCTGGGCCACCGGGCACCTGGGTGACGAGACGATCTCGCTGATCGGCACCGACCCGAAGAAGAACAAGCAGTACGCCTTCAAGGAGGTGGCCAAGCTCAAGGGGCAGGGCGGCGGCAACCTGTTCCTGAAGACGCACCCGAAGTCCAAGCACCTGTATGTCGATACGCCGCTGCATCCGGATCCGAAGGTTTCGCAGTCGGTGGCGGTGTTCGACATCAACAACCTCGACGCGGGCTTCAAGGTGCTGCCGATTGCCGAGTGGGCGGACCTGAAGGACGACGGCGCCAAGCGTGTCGTGCAGCCTGAATACAACAAGGCCGGCGACGAAGTCTGGTTCTCGGTGTGGAGCGCGAAGAACAAGGAAAGCGCGCTGGTCATCGTCGACGACAAGACGCTGCAGTTGAAGAAGGTCATCAAGGACCCGAGGCTGATCACCCCGACCGGCCACTTCAACGTCTACAACACGCAGCACGACGTATATTGACGAGGACGCGGCGCCGGGTGGCGCCGCCGCCAACAAGGAGAGTGCATATGAGAGCTACCCGTATCGTGTTTGCCCTGGCCGTGGCGGTGGCCGCCGGCGGCGCCTCGGCCGCCACGCCCGAGGAGGCGATGAACAAGGCCGGCTGCATGGCCTGCCACAACAAGGACAAGAAGCTGGTCGGCCCGTCCTTCAAGGACATCGCGGCCAAGTACAAGGGCCACCCCGAGGCCGTGCCGACGCTGATGGAGAAGGTGCGCAAGGGCGGCTCCGGCAACTTCGGCCCGGTGCCGATGGCGCCGAACCCGCCGGACAAGATCAACGACGCCGACCTGAAGGCGGCGGTCGAATTCATCATGAAGAGCTGATAGCTGAGGCCGAAGCGGCATGCGCGCCGCCCGCACGCTGCTGGCGCTGGCCGGATGCCTCGCCGCCGCGGCGGTGGCGGCCGAGCCGACACAGCCGGGGCAGCAGGCGTGGCGGACCGAGCCGCGCCAGCAGGCGCAGCCGACCGAGCAGCGCCAGCAGACGCTGGTGCGCATGGTGCGGCAGGACTGCGGCTCCTGCCACGGCATGCGCCTGACCGGCGGGCTGGGCCCGGCGCTGACACCGCAGGCGCTGGCCGACAAGCCGCTGGCCTCGTTGGCGGCAACCATCGTGCACGGCCGGCCGGGTACGCCGATGCCGCCATGGCGTGCGCTGCTCGACGAGGCCGACGCGCTGTGGATCGCCACGCAGCTGCAGCTCGGCTTTCCTGAAGAACCCCAGGTCCAGGTGCAAAGATGAAACGCCGCCAATGGTTGCTGGCCAGCGCTGCCGCGCCGCTGCTCGGCGTCGAGGCCGCGGCGGCGCCTGAGGACTCGCCGGCGCCCGACACTGCGGCGCGCGGCAGCGGCGACCTCGGCGTGGTCGTCGAGCGTGCGCGCGGCGCCCTGGCCGTGGTCGATACCAGCCAGCGCCGCGTGCTGGCCACGATCGGGGGCCTGGGCGATCTGTCGCATGCCTCGGTGGTGTTCTCGCGCGACGGCGGCACGGCCTATGTGTTCGGCCGCGACGGCGCGCTGACGATGGTCAACCTGCTCGAGCGGCGCATCGTGCGCCGCGTGATGCAGGCCGGCAATTCGATCGGCGGCGCGATCTCGCAGGACGGCACGCTGGTGGCGGCGCAGAACTACACGCCCGGCGGCGTCAAGGTCTTCGACGCGCGCACGCTGGAGCTGGTGGCTGACATTCCGGCCGAAGTCGCGCCCGGCAAGCGCTCGCGCGTCGTCGGCCTGGCCGACATACCGGGCAACCGCTTCATCTTCTCGCTGTTCGATGGCGACGCGATCTGGGTTGCCGACCTGTCCGAGCGCACGCGGCCGGTGCTCACGAAGATCGGCGACATCGGCCGCCAGCCCTACGACGCGCTGGTCACACCCGACGGCCGCCACTACATCGCCGGGCTGTTCGGCGAGGACGGGCTGGCGCTGGTCGACCTGTGGGACGAGCCGTGGCGTGCGCGGCGCATCCTCTCGGGCTACGGCCGCGGCGAGCAGCCGCTGCCGGTATACAAGATGCCGCACCTGCGCGGCTGGGCCGTGGCCGGCCGGCATGCGTATCTGCCGGCGATCGGCCGGCACGAGGTGCTGGTGGTCGATACCGCGACCTGGCAGGAGGTCGGCCGCATCGCCGTCGCCGGCCAGCCGGTGTTCGTGATGGCGCGTCCGGACGGCCGGCAGGTGTGGGTCAACTTTGCCGTGCCCGACTATGACCGGGTACAGGTGATCGACACCTTGACGCGCCGCGTGCAACGCACGCTGGAGCCGGGCAAGGCGGTGCTGCACATGGAATTCACGCCGCGCGGCGAGGCGGTGTGGATCAGCTCGCGCGACGCCAACCGCGTGTCGGTCATCGACACGCAGCGCTTTGCCACGCTGGCCACGCTCGAGGTCGACGCGCCCAGCGGCGTGTTCTTCACCAGCCGCGCCGCGCGCATGGGGTTCTGACGATGCACGCCGCGCCCGCCGACCGCATCGATCTCGAGCTGCTCAACGACTGGCAGCGCGGCTTCCCGCTGCAATCGCAGCCCTTCGCTGTGATCGCCGCGCCGCTTGCGCTCGATGCTGCGGCAGTCATCGAGCGCTACCGCGGACTGCACAGGCAGGGCGCGCTCAGCCGCATCGGCGGCGTGTTCGGCGCCGGCGCCGGCGGTGCCGCGCTGCTGTGCGCCTATGCGGTGCCCGCCGGGCGCTTGGAGGCGGTGGCGGCGATCGTTTCGGCGCATTCAGGCGTGAACCACAACTACGAGCGCGAGCACGCCTGGAATCTGTGGTTCGTGATCACCGGCTGCGACGCCGCCGCGGTGGCGCGTGCGGTCGATGCGCTGGACGCGGCCTGCGGCCTGCGCGCATTGCGGCTGCCGATGCAGCGTGCCTACCGCATCGACCTCGGCTTCGACCTGCGGCTGCCGCTGGCTGCGCGCGGCCCGGTCGGCCGCGCTGCGGTCGAGCCGGTGCAGCTTGCCGACCGGCCGCTGGCGGCTTGCGTCGAACGCGGGCTGCCGCTGTGCGAGCGCCCGTTCGCCGCCTGGGGCGAGGCCTGCGCACGCAGCGAGGCCGAGGTGCTGGCCACGCTGCAGCGCTGGCTGGCGCGCGGCACGCTGCGCCGCTTCGGCGTCATCGTGCGCCACCACGAGGCCGGCTTCGCACACAACGCGATGACCGTGTTCGACGTGCCCGACGCCGTGGCCGATGCCTGCGGCGAGCGGCTGGCGGTGCAGCCCGGCGTGACGCTGGCCTACCGGCGCGGGCGCGATGCCGGCTGGCCCTACAACCTGTATTGCATGGTGCACGGCCGCGACCGCGACGCGGTGGCCGCGGCGGTCGACGCGGCGGTGCACCAGGCCGAGCTCGGCCATTGGCCGCGCGCGCGGCTGTTCAGCCGGCGCCGCTTCAAGCAGTGCGGCGCCAGCTACTTCGGCGCCGCGCCGGCGGCGCTGCACAGCGCGGGAGGCGAAAGTGTCGCCGTCTAGGGCACAGGTCGACGCGCGCGATGCGCGGCTGCTGGAGCGCCTGCACGGCGAGTTGCCGCTGACCGATCGGCCCTTCGCCGACGTCGGCGCCGAGCTCGGCATGGGCGAGGACGAGGTGCTGGAGCGGCTGCGCCGGCTGTACGGGCAGGGCGTGCTGACGCGCTTCGGGCCGCTGGTGCACATCGAACGCGCCGGCGGGCAGTTCGTGCTGGCGGCGCTGGAAGTGCCGGCCGAGCGCTTCGACGAAGTGGCGGCTGTCGTCAACGCGCTGCCCGAGGTGGCGCACAACTACCGGCGCGAGCACGCGCTGAACATGTGGTTCGTGATCGCGGCCGAGACGCCGGCGCTGTGCCAAGCCGCGCTCGAGCGCATCGGCCGCGCCACCGGTCTCGCGGTGCATGCGTTTCCGAAGCAGCGCGAATACTTCGTCGAGCTGAAGTTGCCGGTTGCGGCATCCGCCGCGGAGGCTGGCCATGCAGATGACTGAGTTCGACCGCAGCCTGATCGCGGCCACGCAGAGCGGCCTGCCGCTGGTGCCGCGGCCCTACGAGGCGGTGGGCGCGATGCTCGGCGTCAGCGGCGAGATGGTGCGCGAGCGCTTTGCACAGATGCTGCGCGACGGGCTGGTGCGGCGCATCGGCGCGGTGCCCAACCACTACCGGCTCGGCTTCGTCGCCAACGGCATGACGGTATGGGACGTCGACGACCGCCAAGTCGATGCGCTGGGCGAGAAGGTCGGCGCGCTGCCCGGCGTCAGCCACTGCTATCGTCGGCCGCGCGAGCTGCCGCGCTGGCCCTACAACCTGTATGCCATGCTGCACGGCCGCACGCGCGAAGAAGTCGAGGCGCAGCGGCACGAGATCCGCGCGCTGCTCGGCGCGGCAAGCCGCGGCGACGAGGTGTTGTATTCCAGCGCGATCCTGAAGAAGACCGGGCTGCGCCTGCGCGAGGAGTGAAATGGACCACCCCCTACGGCCTTCGGCCGCCCCCTCAAGGGGGCACCGCTGGCGGACCGGCAGAGCCGGATCCGCGGCGGTTGCTCGATGCGGCCCGTTCCTGTGCCGCGTTGTGGCGTCTGAGTTGCGGAGCCACTGAAATGCTGCGTGTCTCACACTATTTGCGGCTGCTGGCCGATGCCGAACGCAGCGGCACGCTGCCGCCGCCGCGGGCGGCGCGCGGCCCGGGCCCGGGTCCGGTCGTCATCTGGAACCTGATCCGCCGCTGCAACCTCACCTGCAAGCACTGCTACGCGCTGTCGGCCGACCACGACTACGAAGGCGAACTGGACACGGCCGAGGTCTACCGCGTGATGGACGACCTGAAGGCGTACCGAGTGCCGGTGCTGATCCTGTCCGGCGGCGAGCCGCTGCTGCGCCCCGACCTGTTCGACATCGCCGCGCGCGCGCGCGACATGGGCTTCTACGTCGGGCTGTCGAGCAACGGCACGCTGATCGACGCCGCCATGGCCGAGCGCATCGCGCAGGCGAACTTCGACTATGTCGGCATCAGCCTGGACGGCATTGGCGCGGTGCACGACCGCTTCCGCCGGCTGATCGGCGCCTACACGCGCAGCCTGGCCGGCATCCGGCTGCTCGGCGAACGCGGCGTCAAGGTCGGGCTGCGCTACACGATGACCATGCTCAACGCCGGCGAGCTGCCGTCGCTGCTGCAGCTGATGCGCGACGAAGGCGCGCAGAAGTTCTATTTCTCGCACCTGAACTACGCCGGCCGCGGCAACATCCACCGCGCCAAGGACGCGCAGTTCGCGGCCACGCGCTCCGCGCTGGACCTGCTGTTCGAGACCGCCTGGGCTGACGCCCAGGCCGGCCTTCACAGCGGGATACAGCACGAATACGTCACCGGCAACAACGACGCCGACGGCCCGTACCTGCTGCAGTGGGTGCAGCAACGGTGGCCGCAGTGGGTGCCCGCGCTGCGCGAACACCTGGTCGCCTGGGGCGGCAACTCCAGCGGCGTCAACGTGGCCAACATCGACAACCTCGGCGACGTGCACCCGGACACGATGTGGTGGCACTACCGGCTGGGCAACGTGCGCGAGCGGCCGTTCTCGCAGATCTGGGCCGATACCTCCGACCCGCTGATGGCCGGACTGAAGGCCAGGCCGCGCGCGGTGCAGGGGCGTTGCGCCGGCTGCGCCCACCTGGACATCTGCGGCGGCAATACGCGCGTGCGTGCGATGCAGGTCACCGGCAACCCCTGGGCCGAGGACCCGGGCTGCTATCTGGACGATGCCGAGATCGGCGTCGAGCCCGGTGGCGCACGCATCGCGGTCACGCCCTTCACCACCGTCGGGCGGCGCGCATGAAACCCTGGCTGGCCTCGCTGGCGCGCGTGCTGCTCGCCGGCGGCCTGCTGGCCATGGGCCTGGACCTGGCGCGCGCGGCCGAAGCCGAGGCGCTGTACCAGCAGCACTGCGCCGCCTGCCACGGCGCGCAGCGCACCGGCGGCATGGGCCCGGCGCTGCTGCCCGAGAGCCTGGAGCGGCTGCGCCGCCCCGAGGCGCTGAAGGTCA
Source organism: Rubrivivax sp. (assembly GCA_036724445.1). Lineage (GTDB taxonomy): Bacteria > Pseudomonadota > Gammaproteobacteria > Burkholderiales > Burkholderiaceae_C > Rubrivivax. The sequence goes on from DAIMFR010000013.1 coordinate 58,749, forward strand.
TCACCGATGGCCGGCCGGCGACGCAGATGCCCGGCTTCGGCACGCAACTCGATGCCGGCGAAGCGGCGGCACTGGCGGCGTGGATCTACACGCCGGTGCTGCCGGCCCCCACCTGGACCGAGGCCGACATCCGCGCCTCGCGCAGCGTCGCCGCCGACGCCGCGCAGCTGCCTCACGAGCCGTCGTGGCGCGCCGACCCGATGAACCTGTTCATCGTCGTCGAGGGCGGCGACCACCACGTGTCGCTGGTCGACGGCAATCGCTTCGAGGTGATCCACCGCTTCCCCAGCCGCTACGCGCTGCACGGCGGGCCGAAGTTCAGCCCCGACGGGCGCTTCGTCTACTTCGGCTCGCGCGACGGCTGGATCACCAAGTACGACCTGTGGAACCTGACGGTGGTGGCCGAGGTGCGCGCCGGGCTCAACATGCGCAACGTCGCCGTCAGCAGCGACGGCCAATGGGTGATGGCGGCGAACTATCTGCCGCGCAGCGTGGTGCTGTTCGACGCGCAGCTCGACCTGCGGCGCGTCTACGACGCCGCCACCGCCGACGGCAGCACGCGCTCGCGCGTCTCGGCGGTGTACGACGCGGCGCCGCGGCGCAGCTTCGTCATCGCGATGAAGGACATCGCCGAGCTGTGGGAGATCTCCTACGACCCCAAGGCCGAGCCGATCTACGACGGGCTGGTGCACGACTACAGGCAACGTGAAGCCATCCCCCGGCCCGGTTTCCTGGGCGTCAAGCGCACGCTGCTCGACGAGCCGCTGGACGACTTCTTCTTCGACCCGGCGTACCGCTTCGTGCTCGGGGCCACGCGGCCGAAGGCCGCTGCGGCGGATGGGCCGAAGGCCGCTGCGGCGGATGGGCCGAAGGCCGCTGCGGAGGATGGGCCGAAGGCCGCTGCGGAGGATGGGCCGAAGGCCGCCTCGGTGGATGTGCCGAAGGCCGCCTCGGTGGATGGGCCGAAGGCCGCTGCCGCGGCCACCGCGCAGGTGGTGGGCCTGGACATCCGGCGCAAGGTGGCGACGCTGCCGATCGCCGGCATGCCGCACCTGGGTTCGGGCATCAGCTTCGACTACCGCGGCGCCAAGGTGCTGGCCAGCCCGAACCTGAAGGACGGCGCGATCGACGTCATCGACCTGCGCAGCTGGAAGCCGGTGGCCACGATCGCCACGCCGGGGCCGGGTTTCTTCATGCGCAGCCACGAGGCCACGCCCTATGCCTGGGTCGATTCGATGATGAGTCCGACCGCCAAGGACACGCTGACGATCATCGACAAGCGCACGCTGCAGCCGGTGGCCAGCGTGCGCGAGCCGGGAAAGACGCTGGCGCACATCGAGTTCACCAAGGATGGCCGCTATGCGCTGGCCAGCCTGTGGGAGAAAGACGGCGCGCTGATCGTCTACGACGCCGCGACCTTCAAGGAAGTCAAGCGCCTGCCGATGAGCAAGCCGGTGGGCAAGTACAACGTGTGGAACAAGATCACACGGTCCGAAGGCACGTCGCACTGAAGCTTTTGGGACAGGGTTGTAGAAGAAGGCGCTGGCGCCGGCCGCCTCGGGCGTGCTGCCGCGCGCAAAGGGCGGCGCCGCTTCATCCTGGTGACGGTGGACGCGATGTCGGCCGGCGCGCCGCATCAGACGACGTTCAGTTCCCGCAGCGGCCGCTTGTCCAGCACGCGCTGCCAGCCCAGCCGCGACAGGTCCAGGCTGCGCCAGTTGCCGTGCAGCACCAGCTCGCTCAGCGCGCGGCCCACTGCGGGCGCATGCTGCAGCCCGTGGCCGCTGAAGCCGTTGGCGAACAGCAGGTTGTCGATGTCCGGATGCGCGCCGAGGATCATGTTGTGGTCCAGCAGATTCAGGTCGTAGTGGCCGGCCCAGGCGCGTTGCACGCGCAGCGCCTCGAAGCCCTCGACGCGTGCCGCCAGCGCCGGCCAGATGATGTCGTCGAACAGCGCATGCGCGACCTCGAAGTCCTCGCACGGCGGGTCCTGATCTTCCGGCGGCGCGACGCCGCACAGCCAGCCGTCGCCTTCGGGGCGGAAGTACACGCCGCTCGGGTCGATGACCAGCGGGCAGCCGGGCGTTTGCGCCGGGCTGCGCACGTGGAACACGCAGCGCTTGCGTGACTGCACCGGCAGCTCGATGCCGGCGCTGCGCGCCAGCGCCGCGGCGCCGCAGCCGGCGGTGTTGATCAGCGTGCCGCAGGCGATGCGCGTGCCGTCGGCGAGCTTCACGCCGCGGATGCGCCGGCCTTCGCGATGCAGCGCCGTGACGCGCGCCTGCCGGTACACCGCACCCAGCGACTGCGCCTTGCGCCTGAAGGCGCTCATCAGGCCGTAGGCGTCGAGCCAGCCCTCGCCGTGCAGCCCCAGCGAGGCGCCGGCCAGATCGTGGCAGCGCAGCCAGCCGAAGCGTTCACGCAGCGCGGCCGGGTCCAGCAGCAGCACCTGCGCCCCTTCGGTGCGCTGCAGCTGGTGGTTGGCCTGCAGCACCGGCAGCCCGGCGGCGCTGGCCAGGAACAGGTAGCCGGCCTCGCGCCAGCCCAGCTCCGGCGTCTGCCCGTCCACCGCCAGATGCGTGCCGGCGGCGGCGACGAATTCGCTGCCGAACAGCGACATGCGGATGTTCTCCGGCGTCGAGAACTGGTGTCGTATCGAGGCCACCGACAGCGTCGTCGCGCAGCGCTGGTAGCCGAAGTCCTGCTCCAGCACCAGCACGCGGCCGCCCGCGCCTGCGGCGCCCAGAAAGTAGGCGGCGGCACTGCCCATGGCCGCGCCGCCGACGATGAGCACGTCCCGATGTTCCATGCCGCCTATGATCCCCCGATGACTGCCGAGCCCGCGCTGCCCCGTTTCGAATCGCTGAAGCTTCACGTGGACGGCGCCCTGGCGCAGTTGACGCTGAACCGCCCCGAGCGCTTGAACGCGCTGTCGCCGGCGCTGATGCGCGAACTGAGCGAAGCCAGCCGCTGGCTGGCGGCCTTGCCCGAACTGCGCGTGCTGCTGCTCGCCGGGGCCGGCCGCGCCTTCAGCGCCGGCTTCGACCTGGACGCGATGCGCGCGGCACAGGCCGATCTGGACCCCGACACCGCCGACCTCGGCCGACAGGTGGTCGAGGCCTTCGAGGCCATCCCGGCGATCACGCTGGCCGCCGTGCGCGGCCCCTGCGTCGGCGGTGGCCTGCTGCTGGCCGGCATCTGCGACCTGCGCATCGCCGCCGGCGACGCGCGCTTCTCGATCCCCGAGATGGAGATCGGCATCCCGCTGGCCTGGGGCGGCGTGCCGCGGCTGATCCGCCTGGTGGGTCCGGCGGTGGCGATGGAGCTGGTGCTGGACTGCAACACCTTCGACGCGGCGCAGGCCCTGGCCTGGCGCTTCGTGAACCGTGTCGTGCCGGCGGCCGAGCTGGACCAGCGGGCGCTGGCCTGGGCGCAGCGGCTGGCGCAGCGCCCGCTGCAGGCCTTGCGCAGCAGCAAGCGGCGCTTCGCCGCCGCCGCCGAAAGCCTGTGCAGCGCGGCCGGCAGCGAGGTCGACGCCGCAGCGCTGCTCGACGCCTTCCGCGATCCCGAAACACAGGCCATGCAGCAGCGCTGGATCGCCGCGCACCGCGGCTGAGGCAGGCAGCGGCGATGGCCGGCGCCAGCCTGATCGCGCTGATCGACGACATCGCCAGCGTGCTGGACGATGTGTCGGTGCTGACCAAGGCGGCGGCGAAGAAGACCACCGGCGTGCTCGGCGACGACCTGGCGCTGAACGCGCAGCAGGTCACCGGCGTCGCCGCCGAGCGCGAACTGCCGGTGGTGTGGGCGGTGGCCAAGGGCTCGCTGCTGAACAGGGCGATCCTGGTGCCGCTGGCGCTGGCCATCAGCGCCTTCGCGCCGTGGGCGGTGACGCCGCTGCTGATGATCGGCGGCGCCTTCCTGTGCTATGAAGGCTTCGAGAAGCTGGCGCACCGCTTCCTGCACCGCCGCGACGCGGGCCGGCAGCCGCATGGCGAAGGCACACGCGAACAAGACGAGGCACGCACGCAGGCGCGGGCCGAGCCGGCCGCAGACCCGGCGGCCTTGGAGAAGGCGAAGATCAAGGGCGCGATCCGCACCGACTTCGTGCTCTCGGCCGAGATCATTGCCATCACGCTCGGCACCGTGGCTTCCGCCCCGTTCGGCACGCGCGTCGCGGTGCTGGCGGGCATCGCGCTGCTGATGACGGTGGGCGTGTACGGCCTGGTGGCCGGCATCGTCAAGCTCGACGATGCCGGGCTGCATCTGTCCCGCAGCGCCGGTGCGCAGGCCTGGGCCGCGCTGCAGCGCGCGCTCGGCCGCGGCATCCTGCTTAGCGCGCCGTGGCTGATGAAGGCGCTGTCGGTGGCCGGCACCGCGGCGATGTTCCTCGTCGGCGGCGGCATCCTGGTGCACGGCGTGCCCTGGCTGCAGCACGGCATCGAGGCTCTGGCGGATGCGGTCGGCGCGGCATGGCCGTGGGCTGGCGTGCTGCAGGCGCTGGCGCCGATGCTGGGCCATGCGCTGGTCGGCGTGGCCGCCGGCGCGCTGGTGTTGCTGGGCGTAAGCGCGGTAAGCAGCTTGCGCGGCGCGCGCCGAAGGGCCCAGTAACGCAGCAAAGGCGGTAGTTTTCGCCCCCCGCCGGGTGCCTCCGGCGCCTAGCATCCTCGGCATGATTTCGCTGCAAGGCGTGCCGTCCTCGTTGATCGCGAAGAACGAATCCTGGGTGCGCAAGCAGGCCCAGGCGCTGGCGCGCCACCTGCCGTCGAACGTCGAGAAGGCCGACCTGATCCAGGTGGGCCTGATCGCGGTGGCGCAGGCCTCGCTGACTTTCGTCTGGGACGGCGAGCGCGACACGCCCGAGGCTACCGAGGCCTTCGTGCGCTACGCGCGCGCCCGCGTCAAGGGCGCGATGCTCGACGAGCTGCGCCAGATGGACCACCTGGGCCGCGGCCAGCGGCGCAAGCTCAAGGCGTTGCAGATCGCGCGCGAGCGCTGGCGCGGCACGCACGGCGCCGAGCCCAGCCTGGCGCAACTGGGCGAGCTGTGCGGCATGAGCATCGACGAGATGTCCAGGCTGGAGCAGGCCGACCTGGAAGGCCGAGCCAAGGCCGGCAGCGTCGATGCCGACGGCAGCGACGAGCCGCTCGAACACCGCGCGGCCACGCCGCACGACGAGGTCGAGGCGCGCGTCGACACCAGCATCGTCATGCGCCGGCTGGAAGCCTTCTTCGCCGCGCTGCCCGAGCGCGAGCGCCGGGTCGTCGACGCCTACCTGGGCGTCGGTCTGACGCCGGCGCAGCTGGCGGCCGAGCTGAAGGTCACGCCGTCGCGCGTATCGCAGATGTTCAAGGCGCTGGTGCAGCGCACCGCGCTGCACTTCGGCCAGGATCCCAGACGCGCGGTCGACCGGCTGCCCGAGCGCTCGCCCGACGCCTACGAGCGGCGCGTCGCGATGCGCGAGCTGGAACTGGCGGCGCGCGCCGGCGAGGGCGCCTGGGGGCGCATGATGGAGCGCGCGCTGACCCAGCCGCTGTCCAAGGCCGAGCCGGCGCCGGAACCGCCGCTGCAGGTGGACAGCGACACGCGCTGGGGGTAGGGACGAGCCCGGAGCGCGCGGCCTGGGCAGCCTGGGCAGCCTATCGCCCCTTGATGCCCAGCAATTCCACCTCGAAGGACAGCGTCGCGTTCGGCGGCACTGCGCTGCCGGCGCCGCGCTCGCCGTAGGCCAGCGACGACGGGCAGGTGCGCGCCTTGCCGCCGACCTTCATCAGCTGCACGCCTTCGGTCCAGCACTTGATGACGCCGCCGAGCGGGAACTCGATCGCCTGGCCGCGCTTGTACGAGCTGTCGAACTCGCGGCCGTCGGGGAAGGTGCCGCGGTAGTTGACGCTGACGGTGTCGGTCGGGCCCGGGCTGGCGCCGCTGCCGTCGCGCAGCGACAGGAACACCAGGCCGCTGGGCTTGAGCACCGCGCCCGGCTCCTTGGCCGCGGCGGCCAGCGCCGGGTCGGTCTGCGCCTGCGCCGACAGCGCGATCGTCAGCAGGGCAGGGAACAGCAGTGTGAAACGCATCGCAGGCATCCGTGCAGTGGTGGGGCGCGCATTGTCCTAGAACGCCAGCGACAGCCCGAGCAGGCCCTCGACCTGCGTCAGCCCGTCGCCCTTGATCGCCACCACGCAGCCGCCGGAGCAGAACAGATTGCCGCTGCTGTTGATCAGCGTGAAGTAGCCACGCAGCTCGGCCTTCAGCGACAGCGCGCCGCTGATCGGCCATTCGTAACCCAGCGCCAGATTCAGCGACGGCCGCACTTCCGACGACAGGCCGCTCAGGTTCGGCGACATCCAGGTCGCGCCGATGCCGCCGGCCACGTAGGCGCCGCGGCCGATCGCGCCTTCGAAGTAGTTGCTGCCGCCGAAGTGCAGGTATGCCAGCTTGATCGGCAATTGCGGCGTGCTCGCGCTGGCTTCCAGATCGGTGGACTGGTAGGAGAAGAAGACCTGCCCCTGGCGCATCGCGTCGACCGCGAAGCTGAAGGCCAGCGCGCCGCTGGCGCCGCTTTTCAGGTCGATGGAGGCGGCTGTGCCGTCGTCCTGCTCGAAGCTGCCCCCACCGCGGTAGCCGCCATAGAGGGCCAACGAGTTCTGCGCCGCGGCCGGAGCGGCGGCGGCCAGCGCCAGCAGAGCGGCGGCGAGCAAAGAGCTTTTCATGCAGCGATGCTAAGGCCGCGCCGGCGTGCGGCTGCGCTGGGAGCCTGTCGGGCTTGGGCATCGCTCACGCAAAGAGGCCCGTCGATGGACTCCACCGACGATCTGCTGCAACGCACCGCGGCCTTCGCTGGGTGCCGAAGGGCTGCGCGAACGGCATCCTTTCGGCCGGCACCTGACCGGCACCTGGCCGGCGCGTGCGTCGCGTGTTTCGCCGGCGGCTCCAGCGAGATGCTGCTGCAGCGCATCGCCGCACCGAAGCGTACCGCCACCCCGGAAAACCCCGAGGAATGATGGCGGCCGCTCGTGCGTAGTGCTTACTCCCCAAGCCAAACCAGGAGCTCCCGATGCATCACGCCCGTGTCCTGCCCGTTGCCGCGGTGGCCGCCTTGCTGCTGGCCGCCTGCGCCTCGCAGCCGTCGAGCCGGCCGATGAGCTTCTTCGTCACCAGCACCGGCAGCGGCAAGGGCGCCGACCTGGGCGGCCTGGCGGGCGCCGATGCGTTGTGCCAGAAGCTGGCCGCGGCGGCCGGCGCCGGCGGCAGGACCTGGCGGGCGTACTTGAGCGTGCCCGGCGCCTTCCCGTCGCAGGCCAGCCCGCAGGGCGTGGCCTCGGTCAACGCGCGCGACCGCATCGGCAGCGGCCCCTGGTACAACGCCCGGGGCCAGTTGATCGCGCGCGACCTGGAGCATCTGCACAACGGCAACCACATCAGCAAGGAAACCGCGCTCGACGAGAAGGGCAACCTCGTCAAGGGCCGCGGCGACCAGCCGAACGAGCATGACATCCTGACCGGCTCGCGCGCCGACGGCACCGCCTTCGCGCCGCAGACCGACACCACTTGCAAGGGCTGGACCAGCAGCGGCGAGGGCTCGGCCATCGTCGGCCATCACGACCGCATCGGCCCCTTGCCGGAAAACTGGTCCAAGAGCTGGAACTTCTCGCACCAGAGCGCGGGCTGCAGCGACGAGGCCTTGGCGAGCACCGGCGGTTCGGGCCGGCTGTATTGCTTCGCCGGCAACTGAGCGCGCGGCGCGCATGGCCTTGAAGGATTCCTGCGCGGGCCGGGACCGTCAGGCGATGGCCGCGGGCTCGTGCGCCGCCATCATCGGGCCGCCGCCGAAGCTGCCGGAGTGACGATCAAGAGCGTGCACTGGAGCACCGGCACCTGCGACCTGGTCATCGTTGCCGAAGGCTCCGAGCAGGCGGTGATGTCGGTGGCGCTGAAGACCGCGGCGCTCGGCAACGTGCGCACGCAGACCCTGCGTGCCTTCAGCCTGGACGAGATGAAGGCACTGGTCGCCGGCATCGGCTGACGCGTTGCCGCGCGGATGCTCCCGCGGGGGCCCGATACGCGCTTGCGTACCGTCAGCTGCGGGCCTTGCGCTTGCGCGGCGCCGGCGTGTGGGGCTCGCTGCGCAGGCTTTCGGCAGGGACCGTCACGCGATAGGCGTCGGCCAGCCGCTGCGCGCGGTCGGCTGCCTTCGCCAGCGCGCGCGTCAGTGCGGCAGGGGAGGGTGTCAGCGGTGGTGCCGAAGAAGGTTTTGCCATCGTTGTGGCGGCCTCATGCTCCTATTTCGCCCAGCCGTCCTTCAGCGCCGTGATGCGGTTGAACACCGGCGCCGCGGCCGCATGGTCGCGGCGGTCGGCGACGAAGTAGCCGTGACGCTCGAACTGGAAGCGCTGGTCGGCGTTCGTGCCGGCCAATGACGGCTCCAGCCAGCCTGTCACCACCTGCTTGCTGCCGGGGTTCAGGCAGCTCTTGAAGTCGCGTCCGGCGGCGTCGGGCTGGGCCTCGGTGAACAACCGGTCGTACAGCCGCACCTCGGCGCGCAGCGCGTCGTGCGCCGCCACCCAGGTGAGCACGCCCTTGGTCTTGACGGCGTCGGCGCCGGGCGTGCCGCTGCGCGTGTCGGGGATCAACTCGGCCTGCACCTGCTCCACCTGTCCGCCGGCGCCGGCGGTGTAGCCGGTGCAGCGGATCACGTAGCCGTACTTCAGCCGCACCACGCTGCCCTCGACCGGCTTGCCGTTCGCATCGTTGCGCGGCGGGCTCAACCGGTGGTAGCCCTTGGGCGGTTCGGCTTGGAAGTCCTCGCGTTCGATCCAGACCTCGGGGCCGAGCGCGAATTCGCGCGTGCCGCGCTGCGGGTGGCCCGGGAAGCGCGGCGCCGTGCAGGCCAGCGTCCGGCCGCGGCCGATCACCTGGTCCCAGTTGCTCAGCACCAGCTTCAGCGGGTCCAGCACCGCCATCGCGCGCGGCGCCTTGGCGTCCAGGTCGTCGCGCAGCGCGATGTCGAGCGTGCTGTAGTCGATCCAGCCGCCGGCCTTGCTGACGCCGCTGCGCTCGGCCAGCAGGCGCAGGCTCTCGGGCGTGTAGCCGCGCCGCCGCATGCCGACCAGCGTGGGCAAACGCGGGTCGTCCCAGCCGTCGACGATGCCTTCTTCGACCATCTGCCGCAGCTTGCGCTTGCTGGTGACGATGTACGTCAGGTTCAGACGCGCGAACTCGTATTGCCTGGGCAGCGGCTGCGCCAGCAGGCCGAGCTCGGCCAGCCGCTCCAGCACCCAGTCGTAGAACGGGCGCTGGTCCTCGAACTCCAGCGTGCAGATGCTGTGGGTGATGTTTTCGAGCGCATCCTCGATGGGGTGCGCATAGCTGTACATCGGGTAGATGCACCAGCGGTCGCCGGTGTTGTGGTGCGTGGCGCGCTTGATGCGGTACAGCGTCGGGTCGCGCAGGTTGATGTTCGGCGAGGCCATGTCGATCTTGGCGCGCAGCACCATCGCGCCGTCGGGGTGCTTGCCGCCGCGCATCTCGCGCAGGCGCGCCAGGTTCTGTTCGGGCGTGCGGTCGCGGAAAGGGCTGTTCGTGCCGGGCGTGGCGAAGTCGCCGCGGTTGATGCGCATCGCTTCGGCGCTCTGCTCGTCCACATAGGCCAGGCCGGCCATCACCAGCGCTTCGGCGGCGCGGTACATGAAGTCGAAGTAGTCGCTGGCGTAGTACAGGTGTTCGCGCACCATGGTGCCGCCATGCTGGTCGTCGTAGGACGCGCGCCAGTCGTAGCCCAGCCAGTGCACCATCTCGACGATGGCGTCGACGTACTCCTGCTCCTCCTTCTCGGGGTTGGTGTCGTCGAAGCGCAGGTGGCACACGCCGCCGTAGTCCTGCGCCAGATGGAAGTTCAGCCAGATGCTCTTCGCATGGCCGACGTGCAGGTAGCCGTTGGGCTCGGGCGGGAAGCGCGTGCGGATGCGTGCCGGGTCCCGTGCGCCGGCCGCATGCTGCGCGGCATCGCCCGGCGTGCCGGCGAAACGGCGGCTCGCGTAGGTGCCGGCTTCGAGGTCGCGCTCGATCGCCGCGCGCAGGAAATTGCCGGGCTTGGCGGGCTCTTCTTTGGGGGCGGAAGACATGCGCCGATTCTATCGGCGGCCCTTCAGCGACGAGCCCGGCCGCAGCGCGGTGTGCGCCGCCGCTGGCGGGACGTTCAGGGCGTGATCACCACCAGCACGCTGCAGGGCGCGACTTCGATCAGGCTCTTCGACACCGAGCCGCGCCACCAGCGCGCGGCCCAGCTTTCCAGATGCTTGTGGCCGACGACGATGAGGTCCGCCCGCACCCTCTGTGCGACGCGCACGATCTCGTCGATGGAGATGCCGACGACGACCTCGCCGCGCACGTCCAGTCCCGCCGCACCCAGCCGCGACACGCCCTGGTCCAGCACCGCCTGGTAGCGCGCCTTCTCCTCGCTGTCGCCGGCCGGGCTGTAGGCCCAGGCCTCGCCGCCGATCAGCGCCACCGGCGGCGGCATCACCGCCACCAGATGCAGCTGCGAGCGGCTCCATTGGCCGATCGCCTGACAGTCGAGCAGCGCGCGCTGCCCGGCTTCGGAGCCGTCGTAGGCCAGCACGATGGTCTTGTACATGGTGAAGTCCTCCAAGGCTGCAATGGCGGTCGCAGTGTCGCGCAGCCGGCCGGCGCGCGCCACCGCTCGATCGCGCGGGCAGCTTCTACAATGCGCGCCCTTTGAGCTGCCCCCGCCATGTTCAGGAACGCGCTGATCTACCGCATCGAAGCCTGGGACCCGCCGGCACGCGCCGCCATCGAAGAGCGCCTGGAGCGCCAACGCTTCGTCGCCTGCGGCGCAGCGCAGGGCGAATCGGCGGGCTGGGTCGAGCCGCGCGGCAAGAAGCATGGCGCGCTGCTGGAGCAGGTCGCGGGCCACGCGATCCTGCAGTTGTGCGTCGAGCGCAAGCCGGTGCCGGCCTCGGTGGTGAAGCCGCTGCTCGAGGAGCGGCTGCAGAAGATCGAGCACGACACCGGCCGGCGCCCGCGCGGCAAGCAGCTGCGCGAGCTGAAGGAAGACATCGTGCACGAACTGCTGCCGCGCGCCTTTGCCAAGCGTTCGCACACCGGCGTGTGGGTGGACGCGAAGGCCGGCTGGGTGGTGGCGGACGCGGCCGGCGCCAAGAAGGCCGATGCGGTGACCAGCTTCCTGACCGAGCTGCTCGGCGGCGGGCTGCGCCTGGCGCCGCTGCAGACGAATACATCGCCGGCCGCAGCCATGGCCGGCTGGCTGGCCGCGCGCGAGGCGCCGTCCGGCTTCAGCATCGACCGCGATTGCGAGCTGAAGGCGTCCGACGGCGACAAGGCGGCGGTGCGCTACGCGCGCCACACGCTGGACATCGGCGAGCTGGCCGAACACATCCGCCAGGGCAAGCTGCCGACACAGCTGGCCATGACCTGGGCCGGCCGCGTGTCCTTCGTGCTGACCGAGGCGCTGACGCTGAAGAAGATCAAGCTGCTCGACGTGGTGCTCGAAAGCGGGCCGCCGCGCGAAGGCGACGACGCCTTCGACGCCGACATGGCTTTGCTCACCGGCGAGCTGCGCCGGCTGATCCCCGAGCTGATGGCCGCACTGGGTGGCGAGCTGCGGCGCGAGCCGGCTGCGGGCGCGCGTGCCGAGAACCCCCTGACGGTCTGACGCCGCGCCGGCCACTCCCGCCCGGGCGTTGCACTGCGCGGCCTCAGAGCGCAGCGCCACAAGGCGCGGCGATCGCCGCTGCCGGCTTGCATCTGCCTGCAACACGCCGTCGACTCGTGGCCGCACCAATGGCGCGGGCGACATGCCCGAGGCGGCGCGATGATCGTTCGGCACGCCGGCGACAGCGTTCTCGGCTTCGAAAGCAAGGCCGATGTGGATCGATTCCCCGAGGATCTGAAGCCGTGGTTCGCCCGGTTCGGGCTGATGCTGAACGAGGACAAGACGCGCGTGCTGCAGTTCGGCCGCTTCGCGGCCCAGGCACGCGCCAAGCAGGGGCGCCCGAAGCCGCTGGCGTTCGACTTCCTTCACCCGCATCCGTGGGAAATCCTGGTCGAACGGCTGGTTCCACCTGAAGCGGCTGACCTCGGCGAAGCAGATGCGTGCCCGCGTCAAGGCGATTCGACAGGCGCTGACGCGCCGCATGCGCGAGCCGATCCCGAAGGTCGGCCGTTCGCTGCCTTCCGCGGGCACGGGTACTCCATCCGCATCAACGCTTCGCGTCATGACTCGAAGCAGGAGCCGCATGTGGTGGTGCCGCACGTACCGATCTGTACGGGGGGCGGGGAGCAGTCCCGGTTCCTGCGGCGACCGCAGCGCGGACCCCGCTGTCACCCCGAGTGCTTGCCGCTCATGGATAAATGCGGGCAGCGACGGATGGAACTTCGGTCTAACTTCGGTCTAACTTCGGTCTAACTTTCATGGTGCGGGGCAACGCCCCGGATCATGGAAGACTTCCACATTAACGGCGGCACTTGTCGCGCAGTTCGGCGAGCAGCCAGAAGGGCAGGCTGAACAGGCCCATGCCGGCGCCGGCGAATTCGCCTTTCAGGCAGTCGCCATGCGCGCCGCGGGCGATCTCGCGGGCCAGACGCTCGTCGGCGCTGACCGCGGCCGGCTCGCCGCTGGCCAGCGCACCGAGCTCGCCGGTCGAGCGTTGCCGCGCCGCCTCGCGAATCGCGCGGCGCGAGGCTTCGGTATCGAGCAGGCTGCCGCCGGGCGCGCTGGCAGCCGCGGCCAGCGGCGCCGAAGCCGCGGCCGGCGCCGGCGCGGCGGCCACCGCGGGCGCCGGCGGCGCTTCGACGGCGGGCGCGGGCGGCGCGGCAGCACGCGGCGGCGCCGGCCGCGGCACGCGGCGCGGCCGCGCCGCTTCGGGCGGCGGTGGCGGTGGCGGCAGCGCCGCTGTGGGCGGCGCCGGTGGCGCGGGCCGCGGCCGCACCAGCACCAGGGCCGGGGCGGCGCGCTCGCCGCGCGGCGGCACACTGACCAGCTCGCGTTGCAGCAGCAACAGCAGCAGCAGGTGAGCGCCGGTCACCAGCAGCGTCGCCGTCCACCACCACGGCCGGCTGCGGCCGGCCTGCGGCCAGGGCAGGGTGCCGCCCACGCCGGCGCTCAGCGGGCGCTGTCTGCGCATGGCTTGATGGGAATGCACGACAAGCCTGCATTGTCCCTCGCCGCCGCGGCAGCCCGAAGCCGGCGCCGGGCTTGCGGCACACTCGCGCACTCCGCCAACCGATCCGCACCGCCATGGACACCGTCACGCTGGGCCGCAGCGACTTGCGCGTCAGCGGCATCTGCCTGGGCACGATGACCTTCGGCGAGCTGCAGGTCGACGCCGCGGCGTCGCATCGCATCCTCGACCACGCGCTGCAGCGCGGCCTGAACTTCATCGACACCGCCGAGATGTACCCGGTGACGCCGATCGCCGAGCAGCTGCGCGGGCTGCAGAGGCTGGTGCAGGCGGGCAAGGTGCGTCATGTCGGGCTGAGCAACGAGACGCCGTGGGGCGTGGCCGAGTTCCTGCGCATGGCCGACGAGGCCGGCCTGCCGCGCATCGTCAGCGTGCAGAACGCCTACAACCTGGTCAACCGCTCGGTGGACAACGGCCTGGACGAAGTGATGCACCGCGGCCAGGTGTCGCTGCTGGCCTATTCGCCGCTGGCCTTCGGGCTGCTCAGCGGCAAGTACGACGCCGCCGGCCTGGACGACCCGGCCAAGCCCAGGCGCCTGTCGATCTTCGCCGGCATGAAGAAGCAGCGCTGGGGCCGCCCCGAGGCGCTGGCCGCCGCGCGGCGCTGCAACGCGCTGGCGCGCGGCCACGGCCTGAGGCCGGCGCGCCTGGCGCTGGCCTTCTGCTGCCGCAACTGGCGCGTGGCCAGCACGATCATCGGCGTGACGAGCATCGAGCAGCTCGACGAGAACATCGACGCCTGGGCCACCCCGCTGAGCGCCGAACTGCTGGCCGAGATCGACCGCATCCGCTGGCAGATGCGCGACCCGGCGCAGTAGGCGCAGTAGAGCTGGAGCCCGTCCAAGCCATGGCGAAGAAGGACCGCCGCGTCAGCGAGACGCCGGCCACGCAATGGCTGCGCCGCCACGGCGTGGCCTTCAGCGAGCATCCCTACGACTACGTCGAACACGGCGGCACCGCCGAATCGGCGCGCCAGCTCGGCGTCGACGAGCATGCGGTGGTGAAGACGCTGGTGATGCAGGACGAGCGCGCGCAGCCGCTGATCGTCTTGATGCACGGCGACCGGCAGGTCAGCACCAAGAACCTGGCGCGCGCCATCGGCGCGAAGAGCATCGAGCCGTGCAGCGTCGACGCCGCGCAGCGCCACAGCGGCTACCTGGTCGGCGGCACCTCGCCGTTCGGCACGCGCAAGGCCATGCCGGTGGTCGTGCAGGCCAGCGTGCTGGCGCTGCCGCGCATCTGGATCAACGGCGGCCGGCGCGGCTACCTGGTGGGCCTGGAGCCGGCGGTGCTGAGCGCGCCGCTGGGTGCGCGCGCGGTCGAGTGCGCGCTCTGAGCGCGCGCCGGGCCACAGCGCGCCGGGCCACAGCGCGCCGGGCCACAGCGCGCCGGGCATCACGCAGCCGCGGCTACACTGCCGCGCATGTCCCTCCTGCCCAGCGTGTTGGCCGTGCTGGCGGCCTACCTGATCGGCTCGCTGTCCTTTGCCGTCATCGTCAGCCGCGGCATGGGGCTGGACGACCCGCGCCGCTACGGCTCGGGCAACCCCGGCGCGACCAACGTGCTGCGCTCGGGCAACCGCAGCGCCGCGCTGCTGACGCTGGCCTTCGATGCGCTGAAGGGCTACGTGCCGGTGCTGCTGGCGCTGGTATACGGGCCGCGCTGGGGCTTGAACGAGATGGCCGTGTCCTTGGTCGGCCTGGCGGCCTTCGTCGGCCACCTGTGGCCGGTGTTCTTCGGCTTCAAGGGCGGCAAGGGCGTGGCCACAGCGGCCGGCGTGCTGCTCGCGCTGAACCCCTGGCTGGGCGCGGCCACGCTGCTGACCTGGCTGATCATCGCCTTCTTCTTCCGCTATTCGTCGCTGGCGTCGATCGTCGCGGCCCTGTTCGCGCCGTTCTATCAACTGCTGATCTGGGGCGCGACGCCGCCGCTGCTGGCCATCTGCCTGATGAGCCTGCTGCTGCTGTGGCGCCACCAGTCGAACATGCGCAAGCTCTTCGCCGGTACCGAGTCGCGCATCGGCGCCAAGACGGCCGCCGGCGGCGGGCCGGCGATCAAGCATCCGCTGAACCAGCATGCGCAGGCGCAGCGGCGCGGGCACGGGCACGGGCACGGGCACGGGCACGGACACGGACACGGACACGGACACGGACACGGGAAGAGACACAAATGACGATTCAACGCTTCGACGTGGGCGCGCGGCTGTCGGAAATGGCGGTGCACGGCGGCGTGTGCTATCTGGCCGGCCAGGTGGCCGGCGACGCCACGCAGGACATCCGCGGCCAGACGCGCCAGGTGCTGGCGTCGATCGACGCGCTGCTGGCGCGCGCCGGCAGCGACAAGTCCAAGCTGCTGAGGTGCCAGATCTTCCTCGCCGATCCGAGCGACTTCGCGGGCATGAACGAAGTCTGGGAAGCCTGGCTGCCGGCCGGCCAGGCGCCGCCGCGTGCCACGGTGCTGGCCAAGCTGGCCAAGCCGGATTGGAAGGTGGAGATGATGGTGACGGCCGCGGTCTGATCGGCGCGCGGCAGCCGCAGCGCAGTCACGCGGGACTCAACCCCAGCCGCGCCAGTTCGCCGCGGCCTTTGCGCAGGACCTGCGGCGTGCCGCCGACCAGGTCGATGACCGTGGTCGGCTGCATCGGGCAGGCGCCGGCATCGATCACCGCCTGCAGCGTCTTCTGGAAGTGCTCGCGGATCTGCCGCGGGTCGTTCAGCGGCTCGCGCTCGCCGGGCAGGATCAGCGTCGTGCCCAGCAGCGGTTGGCCGAAGCTCTCCAGCAGCGCCTGCGTCACCGCGTGGTCGGGCACGCGCAGCCCGATCGTGCGCCGCGACGGGTGGCTCAGGCGGCGCGGCACTTCCTTGGTGGCTTCGAGGATGAAGGTGTAGGGCCCGGGCGTGCCCAGCTTCAGCAGCCGGTACTGCTGGTTGTCCACGCGCGCGCAGCCGGCCAGTTCGCTCAGGTCGCGGCACAGCAGCGACAGGTGGTGCTTGTCGTCGACCTGGCGCAGCCGGCGCAGCTGCTGCGCCGCGGCCTTGTCGTCGAGCCTGCACACCAGCGCGTAGCTGGAATCGGTGGGCACGGCGGCGATGCCGCCGCCCTGCAGGATCTGCGCGGCCTGCTTCAAGAGCCGCGGCTGCGGGTTGGCGGGGTGGACCTCGAAATACTGCGACATGGCGCGGCGGAATGCTTCGCCCTTTCAGGCGCGCTGCACGCGCTGCTGCAGCGCCTGCCACACGGGCGTCAGCTGGCCGGGCAGGTCAGGCAAGCACCCTAGGTCGGTATGGCTTTCTTCGGGCGAATGGAAGTCGCTGCCGCGCGAAGCGAGCAGGCCGAACTCCAGCGCCATGTCGGCGTACTTCAGGTAGTCGGCGCTGGTGTGGCTGCCGGTGACGACCTCGACGCCGCGGCCGCCGTGGGCGGTGAACTCGCTGAACAGCGCGTATTCCTCGTTGGCGGTGAAGCTGCAGCGTCCCGGGTGCGCGATCACCGCCAGGCCGCCGGCATCGACGATCCAGCGCACCGCGTTGCCGAGCGAAGCCCAGCGGTGCGGCACGTAGCCCGGCTTGCCTTCGATGAGGAAGCGGCGGAAGACCTCGTTGGTGTCGGCGCAGACGCCGGTCTCGACCAGCCAGCGCGCGAAGTGCGTGCGCGAGATCAGCGCCGGGTTGCCGGCATGGCGCAGCGCGCCGTCGAACGCGCCGCGGATGCCCGCGCCGGCCAGCGACTCGGCCATCTGCCGCGCGCGCGCGCTGCGTCCGCCGCGTGTCGCCGCCAAGCCGTCGCGCAGCGCGCGGTCGCCGGCATCGAAGCCGAGGCCGACGATGTGCACCGTGGTGCCGGCGAAGCTGACCGAGATCTCGCAGCCGCTCAGGTAGTCGAGCCCGAGGCTGCGCGCGGCCGCGGCGGCGCGCTGCTGGCCGTCGACCTCGTCATGGTCGGTCAGCGACCACAACTCGACGCCGTTGGCCTTGGCGCGCCGGGCGAGCGCTTCGGGTGGCAGGGTGCCGTCGGAGACGACGGAGTGGCAGTGCAGGTCGGCGTTGAGCAGGTTCACCGCGCCGATTGTAGGAAGCCGGCCCGCGCCGGACGGGCGTGCGGCTTTAGGCCGAAGCTGCGCCACAGCAGGGGCGGAACTTCGGCCCAGCGCTTCCAGCAGCGTCTGCAGCTCGCCCGGCAGGAGCTGTGACCCGGCAGGCGGCTCGTGCAGTCACCGCGTCGCGCGGGCCTCAATCACGCCGCCCGCGCGCACGAAGCGCCCGCCGCCCAGGTGGTGGATGGTCTGCAGCTCGGTGTTGTCGTCGCGGAAGCTCCAGCGTCCGCCGCTGAAGATGCGCTCGTCGGCGGCCGCGGCCACGACTTCGGCGAAGCAGGTGTCGTAGGCGTCCTCGGCATGGGCCTCGGGGATCAGCCGGCATTCCAGCCAGGCGGCGCAGCCCGCTTCCAGCACCGGCATGCCCAGCACCGGGCCGGTACCTGCGGCGATGCCGTGGCGCGCGAACTTGTCGAATTCGCGGCCGCTTTCGCTGCCCACCGCATAAGTCAGGCCGGCCAGTGCCGGCCCCGGCAGGCACAGCGCGAAGGTGCCGCTGGCGGCGGCCAGTTCGCGCGTGAAGGTCTTCTTGTCGATCACCACCGCCACGCGCGGCGGCGCGAACTCCACCGGCATCGACCAGGCCGCGGCCATGATGTTGCGCCGGCCCGCATGCGCGCTGGTCACCAGCACCGTCGGGCCGTGGTTGATCAGGCGGCTGGCATGCTCCAGCCCCACCGCTTTGAAGAAGCTCATGCTTCGACCGCGAAGCTCAGGCCCGCGTGGGCCTGCAGGCGTGCGATCAGCTTTTCGCCCATCGCCGGTGCGGTGGTCCAGAGGCCGCCGGGCAGGCTGCCCGCATCGCGCAGCAGGCACACCGCGCTCTCGGCGATCATCTTGCTGGTCGAGCCGTAGCCCGGGTCGCGGTCGCCCTTGACGGCCACGCGCAGCCGCTCGCCCTGCGCGTCCTCGCCCAGGAACAGCAGGTCGTAGAAGCCGCTGTCGCGCTCCTGCTTCGACGGGCCTTCGCCGGGCTGCGGGCCGCCGTCGCCGCCCATCGACTTGTCGCCGGCCACGGCCTGGGCGATCCGCTCGCCCTTCGCTCCCGGGCCGGTGATCAGCATTTCGTCGTAGACGAAGTCGGCGCCGTAGGCCTGGCCCAGCAGGAAATTGGAGCGGTGCACGTTCTTGGTATTGATCGGCGCCATCACGAAGGGCGCGACCCAGACGCTTTCGCCGTTGAGCTGACCCAATGCCTCGTCGAGCATCGGCTTGTTGCCCGAAGGCTGCTTCGGCCCTTCGAAGCCCGGCGTCAGGCTGAAGGGGCTGCGCAGCCAGTCGAGCACGCGCGGATCCTTTGCGGCCGCGGCCAGCGTGGCCTTCAGGCTGGCCGCGGTGCCGCCGGAAAACGTGCCCTTCATCTTGCGCACGCGGCCGCGCACGCGCGAGGCCGGGTGGCCGTAGCGCTGGCGGAAGGCCTGCTGCAGATGGAACACGCCCAGGTCGAAGGGAATCGAGTCGAAGCCGCAGGAGAAGACGATGCGCGCGCCGGTGGAGCGCGCCTGTGCGTCGTGCGCGTCGATCATCTGCCGCATCCACGCCGGCTCGCCGCACAGGTCGACGTAGTGCACGCCGCTGGCGGCGCAGGCCGCCAGCAATTCGTTGCCGTAGAGCTGGTACGGGCCGACGGTGCTGAGCACGACATGGGTGCGCTGCATCAACTGCTGCAGCGACGCGGGCGACTGCACGTCGGTCACCACCAGCGGCGTGTCCGCCGGTGCGCCGATCTCGTCGCGTACTCGCGCCAGCTTGTACGGGCTGCGCCCGCCCATCGCCCAGCGGATACCTTCGGCATGGCCGCCGTTGGCGTAGCGTGCCGCCATGACTTCGGCCACCAGCCGGCCGGTGAAGCCGCTGGCGCCGTGGATCACGATGTCGAAGTCCTTCTGCATGTCTGCCTCCTGGTTCCATTGCGCGGTTTGCGCGGTAGTCGGCCTAGTCGATCAGCCGGTGCAGCAGCGCATAACGCGCCAACTCCGCATTGCTGGCGACGCCGAGCTTGTCGAGGATGCGGCTTCGATAGCGGAGGCCGTTGTCCGCAACCTCGAGATCCAGCTTCTGCGCCGACCAGTTCAGGCTTACCCTGACTTGCGTCGCCTTCGAGTGGCGGGCCACTCACCAAAGATGCTTCCCGTCGTGATCGTCGCTCACGTCGTCACCGACCGATGCAAGCTGGGATCCCTTGAAACTCAGGTGCCCATCTGATATGGCCGCATCTTGCCGTCGTTGATCACGCCGACCTGGGGGGCCTGCAAAACGCCACCGTCGGCACCGACACCCTTGGCATCGAGAATGTTCGTGTTGGCCGGCAAGGTCTTGTAGGCCTCGTCCATCTTCGCCCGAATCGACTTGGCGTCGCTGCTCGTTCCTGCCAGTTCCATGGCACGCCCGAGCGCGTGTTGCGAGACGTAGTTCAACGCCTCGTCCCACGTAGGCGTCTTGTCGGGATGCGTCTTGTGGTAGTTCGCAATCCACGCCTTGACCTTCGGCGTTGGAATTTCGATTAGAGGCATGATGCCGATCGATCCGTTCATGGCCGCGTAGCCGTCGGTCACTTTGGCGACCTCTTCGGCCTTGACCTGGTCGATCATGACGAAACCGCCCCCGAAGCCCAACTCGCGAGCCTGTTTGATGACTAGGCCCGTTGGCTCGGATGCGCCGCCAATCAGGATTACGTCGGGCTTCGCTGCCAACACCTTGCTCACTCCGCTGTAGAAATCGGCGGACTTGTTGTAACTCATCGGGTTGTCGGCGACGACTTCTCCGCCTGCTTTCTCCCAGGCGGGCTTGAACGCCTTGGCCCATGCCTTAGCGTAATCGTGATCTCCGGCCGCCAGGGCCAGCCGTTTCCCGTGCGTCTTCATCGAATATTGAATGAATCCGGGGATATACGAAGTGAACAGCGGAGATGTACGAATCGTCAGCTGGTTCCCCTTCGAAGTGATTTCCGGCACGCTGCTCGAGGCGAAGATCAAGACGTTCTGTTGCTGGTTTCGCGTTTGTGCGGCATAGACACCACCTGAATGTGAAATCAGGACCGATGGTGTCTTGTCCTGTTGCACCAAGCGCTGCACGTTGATCGCCGTTTGGCTCGGATTGTATTGATCGTCGAGTGCGACCACCTCTAGCTTGACGGTGTGGCCACCTACCTTCAATCCGCCGGCAGCATTCATTTCGGCCACCGCCATCAGCTGGCCGTCAAGTACATTCTTGCCATACAACGCGGCGCCGCCAGAAAGGGGGCCGGAATAGCCGATCTTGACCACGTCTTGCGCAAGCGCTGCCAGTGGAACGAGGGTTAGTTCCGTCGCCGCCAATCCCGCCAGAATGATTTCTCTTCGTGTTGTGGACATTCAAGTATCTCCGTTTATTGCATGCGGCACGGTAGATCGGACTATCGACGTCGATCCAGGCGTTCCACTTGATGAAAATGTCCGACCTGCGGTCGTCAGGTCGACACTTGGCATGCGCAGCATCCTGGCCATTCAGGACCTCTGGCCGCGACAAAACGAGAACGCATGGCGGGTCAGTTCTTTTTCGCCAAGTCGGCAAGCTTGACTTCGCGCAACTTTCCGTCTTCGACCACGGCAACCCGGCCATCCATCAAGGCATGACCCGCCGCATCCACGCTGGTGTATCCGTAAAAATTCACCGACTTCGGCAATGCCTTGTATCCTGCATCCATCTTCTCGCGGATCGCCTTGGCATCGCTGCTAGTGCCCGCAAGTTTCATGGCTTCGGCTGTGGCATGAACGGCAACATATGGAATCCCGAACTCGCTGCCGATAATGCGATCCGGATAAACCTTTTGAGCTCTCTTGACAAAGGCCTGCGTCTCGGGCAGCGTGTCCAGCATCGTCGGGAGCACACCGATCGACCCGTTGAGCAGTGTCATACCGCCGATCACTTGCGCTATCTCATCGAATTTGGCCTGATCGAGTACCGCAAAACCGCCCTTGAATCCCAATTCACGCGCCTGCTTCACCACCAATGCAGTGGGTTCGGAAGGTCCGCCAATGAGCATTACGTCAGGTTTTTCGGCCAGTGCACGACTCACACCACTGTAAAAATCGGCCGATTTGTTGTAGCTCGCGGTATTGTCGCTGACAACTTGGCCACCGGCTTTCTCCCAGGCGGCCTTGAAATCCTTCTGCCAGATCTTGCCATAATCCGAGTCGGTCACCAGGATAGCTAACTTCTTGCCAAATTTCCCCATTTCGTAATTGATGAATGGCGGTATGTATTCTGTAATGTTGGGCGGCAGTTCAATGGTCAACTTGTTACCGCGTTTTGTGATATCAGGTAGACTGGAATATGCCAGCAGCAGCAGATTTTGCTGTTGATTCCTGATTTGTACCGCAAAAATACCACCTGAATGCGGGACCACAATGGTGGATGCTTTGTCTTGCTGGACCAGTCGCTGCGCATTCACGGCGGTTTGACTGGGATTGTACTGGTCGTCCAGCCCGACAACTTCAAATTTGACTTTCTTGCCGCCTATTTCAAAACCTTTGGCATTGATTTCATCGACAGCAAATTTCATGCCGTCAAGAACGTTTTTTCCGTAAAGCGCGGCGCCCCCGGAAAGCGGTCCGGAAAAGCCAATGTTGACGGCCTCCTGCGCTAGCACCATTGCCGGCATCAATGCCAAACCTCCTGCAGCAGCAGCAACCAACAAAGCATTTCGAAGGTCCAGTTTCATGATTTACTCCTTGATTGATGAAAAAGTGAGCAACAGGCAGCTTGTATCAATGCCCTCGCATACTTCTCTGAAACGCCTCGAATAGTTGCTGCTGCTGCCCCTGCCGAGGGCGAGTCGCCAACAATGTTTTATTTTCGTGACGGCTTCTATCCTTTGAAATTCAAAAAACAACATAGATATTCCTAGTTGAAGTGCGATATTCTCCGGATTGGCCGCTGATCAGTACAGCTTTGAATATTAACCGCCAATGTATGCCTTGCGGATGCGTTCGTCGCCCAGCAACTTGCTGCTTTTGCCTTCCATAATGATGCGACCGCGTTCCATGACATAAGCGCGATCGGATATGCTCAACGCGGCAAAGGCGTTCTGTTCAGCCAGCAGGACCGTCGTGCCATCTCGGTTGATCTGCTGAATGATCTCGAACATCTGCTTGACGACGAGCGGTGCCAAACCGAGGGACGGCTCATCCAGCAGCAGCAGCTTAGGACGGCCCATCAGCGCGCGGCCGATGGCCACCATTTGCTGCTGCCCGCCGCTGAGCGAGCCGGCGGGATCATTCTTCTTCTCATCCAGGATTGGAAACATACCCAGAATCTGATCGAGCCGCTTCTTGTTTTCGGACCGTTCCGATGAGTACACAAACGCGCCCATCATCAGGTTCTTGAGCACCGACATCATGGGGAACAGCTTGCGCCCTTCCGGGCACTGAACGACGCCCTGGCGCACGATTTGTGCCGAGCGCATTCCAATCAGTTCGGCGTCACCCAGGCGAATGCTGCCGCTCGCCTTGTGCAGGCCACTGATGGCACGGAACGTCGAACTCTTGCCTGCGCCATTCGCACCCAGCAATACCACAAGCTCGGCCTTGTCTGCGTGCAAGTCAATGCCGTCGAGTGCGCGGAAGCCGCCGTACGAGAGCATTACGCTACTTAGCCTTAGCATAATCCGCTCCCAGATAGGCTTCGATGACGTCCGTGTTGGCCTGGATTTCAGCCGGGGTACCTTCGGCAATCTTTTCACCGAAATTGAGCACCAGTATCTTGTCCGCCAGTTTCATGATCATGTCCATCTTGTGTTCCACCAGACAGACCGTCAGGCCACTGTTGACCATCTTGCGAATCAGCACGGACAGGCCCTCGGTCTCTTCCGGGTTGACACCACCTGCGGGCTCGTCGAGCAGCACCAGCTTGGGCTCGGTCGCCAGCGCCAGTGCAAACGCCAGCCGCTTGCGCTGCTCCTGGGTAATGTCACTGGCCAAGCGGTTCTCGACGTGTGACAGTCCAACGAAATCCAGCGCTTCACGCGCTTTCTCGCGGCATATGCGTTCCTCCTCCTTGAGGCGTCTCGAGCCGATGAATACATCCCAGATGTTGGAATGTGTTCTTAAGCGGTGACCAACGATCAGGTTGTCCAGCACCGTCGCCATGTCGAACAGCGTCGTGGCCTGAAAGGTGCGTGCGATACCCAATCGCGCTACCTGATCGGGCGCCAGCGGCGTGATGTCCTGCCCGTTGAAAGTCAAGGTTCCTGAGGTGACCGGGTGGACTCCGCTGATCAAATTGAAAAACGTGGTCTTGCCCGCGCCGTTCGGCCCGATGATGGCGTTGATCTTGCCTTCTTCTACCGTCGTGGATACGTCATGCACGGCCACATTACCGCCAAAGCGCTTGGTCAGGTGTTGCACCTTAAGCATTGGGAGCTCCGCTGTCGTTGCGGACCGTGACACCCGCCGCGCCTGGCGACGTGCCGGCAGCGCGGCGCGCCCGCCAAGCCATGAAACCCCCAACGATGCCGTTGGGCACGAAGATGACGATCAGGATCAGTAACGGGCCGAATACGACAAAACGATAGTCCGCCAGAAACTGCATGAACTGGGTTAGCCACGGCACGATGATGGCACCGAGCAACGGGCCGAAGACGGTACCGATCCCGCCGACCAGCATATACATGGTCATCTCGAAGGTGTGCATCTCGCTCGCCAAATCCGGGCTAAGGAAGCGAACAAAGCCTGCGTAAAGCCCGCCGGCCAGACCCGCGTACAAGATCGATATAAGAAAAGCAAGCAGCTTGGTGCGTGCGAGATTTATACCCAGCGCCTGTGCCAGATCGTCGCCGTTGCGGATGGCAATAAACGACCGTCCGACCAGAGAATTCACCAAGCGCAACATGAACCAGGTTGCCGCGCACAGGAACGCGAACACAAGATAGTAGGTCGAGCGCGAGGACGTGAATTCAAAGTCGCCCACCGAAGGCGCCGGCACGCCGATAATACCGACGACGCCATGGGTGAGCCCATCCCACTTCTCGATGACCAGGAACACGATCAATCCCAGGCACAGCGTGAAGATGGAGAAGTAATGCCCCTTGAGGCGCAACGATAACCAGCCAAGCGGAATTCCGATGATCATGACGACCGGGCACGCCGCCAGAAAGGCCCACCAGAATGGCCAGTTGTAATCCACCGTCAGGATGCCGACCGTATATGCACCCAGCGCCATGAAGGCCGCGTGCGCAAGATTGAACTGGCCGGTATAACCGGTAATCAGGTTGAGGCCCAGCGTGGATATGGCAAAGATGTAAGCGGTCGTCATGACCGTTACCGTGAAAGCTCGCCGCGGCGCGCGCACGGCTGAGCCTCCCGCGGTGCA
>DAIMFR010000014.1:0-80541 GCA_036724445.1 Rubrivivax sp.
TGCACTTCGCCGGCCGGCGCGCCATGGACATCGAGGGCCTGGGCGACAAGCTGGTCGAACAACTGGTCGACGGCGGCATCGTGCGCACGCTGCCCGAGCTGTACAAGCTGGGCGTGGCCAAGCTCGCGGCGCTGGAGCGCATGGCCGACAAGAGCGCGGCCAACCTGCTGGCCGCGCTGGAGAAGAGCAAGCACGCGACGCTGCCGCGCTTCCTGTATGCGCTGGGCATCCGTCATGTGGGCGAGGCCACGGCGCGCGACCTGGCGGCATATTTCGGTTCGCTGGAGCGCGTGATGGATGCCGGCGAGGCGCAGCTGCTGGAAGTCAACGACGTCGGCCCGGTGGTGGCGCGCAGCATCCACACCTTCTTCGCGCAGCCGCACAACCGCGAGGTGGTCGAGCAGTTGCGCGCCGCCGGCATCAGCTGGGTCGAGCACGAGGGCGTGGCCGCCGCCGAGCCGAAGCCTCTGGCCGGCCTGACCGTGGTGCTGACCGGCACGCTGCCGACGCTGACGCGCGACGAGGCCAAGGAGAAGCTCGAAACCGCCGGCGCCAAGGTGGCAGGCTCGGTGTCGAAGAAGACCAGCTATGTCGTTGCCGGCGAGGACGCCGGCAGCAAGCTCGACAAGGCGCGCGAACTGGGTGTGCCGGTGCTGGACGAGGCGGGGCTGCAAGCGATGCTCGCCGGCGTTGCGCCGCAGACCGGCTGATGCACAGCATCCTGATCCCGGTGCGCAGGGTGCCAGCCAGCCGCCGCGATGCGGCGGCCTTGGCATCCGGACCTATCGGCGCGCCGCTGCCAGCAGCGCGTCGAAACCCGGATAGGCGGCCGGCGTGACGACGCACTTGCGCGCCGACGCGCCCCAGGGCGCGCCCGCGGCCAGCGCCGCCTTGAAGGCCGCGGCATCGACGATCCAGGTGCCGCCGAACTGCGTCACGCCACGCGCGAACAGCGGGTCGGGCAGGCAGCCCGCGCCGGGGCCGACCAGCGCCACGCGCCGTGCGTGGCGGCAGTGGGTGAGCACGGCGTCGAGCGTGTCGTTGAGCAGCACCGTGCTCGTCGACAGGATCTTGTCGCAGTGCGCGAGCTCGCCCGCATCGAGGGTCACGCGCCAGCCGTCGCGCGGCCCGGCGAGCTCGGCGCGCAACTCCACCACGGTGAGCCGCGCGCCGCGCGCCAGCACCTGCGGCACGAGCGGCGGAAACAACCCGACCATGCCGACATGGTCGCCGGGCTGCAGGTCGAGCTCCCCGATCGAGCCGCCGGCCGAAGCGGGCACGTAGCCTGCACGGTCATAGAGGTGCCGCGTGAGCGCGTTCACCGCCGCGAAACCGAGCGCGCGTGCCGCGCCGTGCTGCGTCGCGTAGCCGCGCGCCAGTTCGAGCGCCGGCAACCCCGCGAGCCCCTGGTCTGCCGGCGCACGCAGCCCGGACAGGGTGTCGCCCAGCAGCACGAAGCTCAGGCCCAGCGAGCCGTCTTCCAGCTCGACGGCGCAGAACTCGCCCTGGTGCGTGCCGTCGGCCTCGGGCGGCGGCAGCAGCAGCGAGGCCACGCGCGGCAGTGGCCCGGCCTCGGCGTCCAGACGTTCCAGCAGCGCGAGGATCTGGCCGGCGACGCCGCCCATCACGGTGGGCACGCCTGCACCGCCTCGTGCGCGACCTGCAGCCGGCCGGTGCGCGCGGCAAAGGCCAGCACCGTGTCGCGGTCCCAGGGCCAGAGCGTGCGCAACTCGATCAGCTCGGATCAAGGAGTCCGAGCTTCCTCCCATGGATCGAGCAGGCATACACCGCAGGTTTTGAAGTCGCCCCCGTTGCGAGTCATCAGCGGCTGGCTCAGGATATTGCTGTCGATCAGCACATTCATGGCCGCCCGGCCCATTCATTGCGCATCGCTGCCAGGTCGCGATCGATGGTCTGCACCGAATGGGCCGGCGCGACACAGTTCCAGGCCGACACAAGGGCTTGCCTGCGCGATTCATCCGTCGCCGAGGGCGGCGATGCATCCTCTTCTTCCAGCGGCAGGATGATGACCTCGCCGCGCTGCCGGCGCAGGTGTTCGGGTACCTGCACGACATCCGGCAACTGATCGTAGATTTCGCGCAGGATCGCAGTCATGATGCTGCCATTGTGCGGCAAGTGCGGCAAATCGGGTCACCAGGGCCTGCGTCGGCACCGCGCGACCTGCGTCCGTTGCCAAGGGTACTGCGCAGGCCCCGGGGCGTTTGCATCGTCTTCGATCAGCCGCGCAGCGCCTTCGCCGCGGCAACGATGTCGGCCACACTGACGCGAGCCTGCGCCTCCAGCACCGGCGCATAGCCGACCGGAATGCGCGGTGCGCCCAGGCGCCTGACCTTGCAGCCGGTGACTTCGGCCGCCGTGGCGGCGATCTCGGCGCCGAAGCCCGCCGCCTGCACCGCCTCGTGCACCACCAGCAGCCGGCCGGTGCGTGCGGCCGAGGCCAGCACCACCTCGCGGTCCCAGGGCCAGATCGTGCGCAGGTCGATCAACTCGGCGGCGATGCCTTCGCGCGCCAGTTGCTCGCAGGCTTCACGGCAGGCCTGCAGCTGGCGGCTCCAGCTAACGAGCGTCAGGTCCTGGCCGCGGCGCAGCGTGGCCGCGCGGCCGAGCTCGAGTTGCAGCGTCGGGTCGACCTCGCCGCTCAGGCCCCACAGCGTCTTGTGCTCCATGAACACCACCGGGTCGCCGCAGTCGAGCGCGGCGCGCAGCAGCGAGTGGTTGTCCTGCGGCGTGGCAGGGCACACCACCACCAGCCCCGGCAGGTGCGCGAACCAGCTCTCCAGCGATTGCGAATGCTGCGCCGCCGACGCGTCCCAAATGCCGATCGGCATGCGCACCACCATCGGCACGCGGCCCTGGCCGCCGAACATGTAGCGGTTCTTCGCCGCCTGGTTGGCGATCTCGTCCATCGCGCACAGCGCGAAGTCGACGACGCGCATCTCGACCACGGGTTTGAGCCCGGCCAGCGCCATGCCGACGCCGGCGCCCAGGATCGCGGCTTCGCTGATCGGCGTGTCGATCACGCGCTCGGGCCCGAAGCGCTGCTGCAGCCCCTTGTACTGGCCGAAGATGCCGCCGCGGCCGACGTCTTCGCCGAGCACGACCACCTTCGGATCGGCTTGCATTGCCTGGGCGACCGCCAGCGCGGCGGCCTCGGCATAACTCATCAGCGCCATTGGCCGGCTCCGGTGGTCTGCACGTCGGTGTAGGCGGCCGCGGCGTCGGGCCAGGGCGCGGCCTCGGCCGCGGCCAGCGCCGCCTGCACCTCGGCTCGAGCCTCTTGTTCGATGGTCTGCAGCGCCGCGGCCGAGGCGCCGGGCAGCGCCAGGTACGCGGTGCGGGCGCGCACGATCGGGTCGGTCTCGAGCGCGGCCGCCAGCTCGCCGGCGTCGCGGTAGCCGGCCGCGTCCACCGACACGTGGCCCTTGACGCGGTAGGTGACGGCATGCAGCAGCCGCGGCCCGGCGCCGGCGCGCACTTCGGCCACCAGCCGGCCGGCGGCTTCGTGCACGGCAGCCACGTCGTTGCCGTCTACCTGCAGCGCGGCGATTCCCAGGCTGGCAGCGCGCGCCGCCGCGCCGTCGCCGGCGATCATCGGCCCGCTGGCGGTGGTGGCGCTCCAGCGGTTGTCCTCGCACACGAAGAGCACCGGCAGCGCATAGACCTGCGCCCAGTTCAGCGCTTCCAGGAAGGGGCCGCGGTTGATCGCGCCGTCGCCGAAGAAGCAGGCGGTGATGGCGCCGCGCCGCTGCAGCTTCTGCGCATGCGCGGCACCGACGGCGATCGGCATGCCGGCGGCGACCACGCCGTTGGCGCCGAGCATGCCGACCGAGAAGTCGGCGATGTGCATCGAGCCGCCCTTGCCGCCGTTGAAGCCGGTGGCCTTGCCGAACAGCTCGGCCATCATCGCGCCCAGGTCCGCGCCCTTGGCCAGCGTGTGGCCGTGGCCGCGGTGGGTGGAGGTGAGGTAGTCCTCGCGCCGCAGATGCGCGCACACGCCCGCCGGCACCGCCTCCTGCCCGGTGGACAGGTGCAGCGGCCCGCGTACCTTGGCGCTGCCGTCGGCCGCCTGGCCGTAGGCGCTGACGCCGCCCTGGCTGGCGGCCTCGGCCGCGTTCTCGAAGGCGCGGATGCGCAGCATCGTGCGCACCAGGGCCAGCAGGCGCTGTGCGTCCATTGGCGCCAGCATCAGCGTCGCATCCATCGCTGCGGGACTCCTCGTTTCCTGCGCGCTTATTTGGCCGCGGCGATCGACTTCTCGGCCGTATCGACCAGCGACGGACCGATCTGCGCCTTCCACTTGTCGTACACCGGGCGCGTGGCCTTGACGAAGGCTTCGCGTTCCGCCGGGGTCAGCTGGGTGACGGTGACGCCCAGCGCGGCGATCTCCTTCAGCAGCGGCTTGTCGGCCTCGGCCAGGCCCTTGCGCGCGATGGCGATCTGCTGCTTGCCGGCGTCCAGCGCCGCCTGGCGCACGATCGCCTGGTCGGCCGGCGTCCAGCTGGCCCAGACTTCCTTGTTGACGACGAAGATCAGCGGGTCGGCGACGTAGCCCCACATGGTCACGTACTTCTGGCCCACGGTCTGCAGCTTGGCCGCGGTGAAGATCGACATCGGGTTCTCCTGGCCGTCGACCGCGCCGCTGGCCAGCGCCGGCTGCGCGTCGGCCCAGCTCATCTGCGTCGGGTTGGCGCCCAGCGCGGTGAAGGTGTCGAGGAACAGAGGCGAGCCGACGACGCGGATCTTCAGGCCCTTCATGTCCTCGGGCAGCTTGATCGGCTTCTTGCTGTTGGTGATCTCGCGGTAGCCGTTTTCGCCCCAAGCCAGCGGCAGCGCGCCGGCCTTGTCGACGATGGCGAAGATCTGCTTGCCGACTTCGCCCTGCGTCAGCGCGTCGATGGCCTTGTAGTCGGGCATCAGGAAGGGCAGCGAGAACAGGTTCAGCTCCTTGATCTGCGGCGACCAGTTGATGGTCGAGCCGATGGCCAGGTCGATCACGCCCTGGCGGATGGCGGTGAACTCGCGCGTCTGGTCGCCCTGCACCAGCGACACCCCGGGGTAGAGCTTGATGTTGATGCGGCCCTGCGTGCGCTCCTTGACCAGGTCGGCCCAGATCTCGCCGCCCTTGCCCCACGGGAAGGCGGTGCCGACCACCAGCGACATCTTGTATTCGGGCTTGTAGCCGGGCGGCAGCGCGGTCTGTGCCGCGGCCACGCCGGCGGCGGCCAGCGCGCCGGCGGCCAGCGTGAACTTCAGGAAGGAACGGGTCTTCATCATGGTCTTCAGTCTCCTTGGCAAAACCACAGCATCACTCATCGGGCTCAATAGCCCAGCTTGCGCGGCAACCACAAGGCCAGCTCGGGCCAGACGATCACCGCCACCATCACCAGGAACATCGCGAACAGCAGCCAGCCCACCCAGCGCACGGTTTCTTCCATGCGCACGCCGGCGATGCGGCATGACACCATCAGGTTCACCGCCAGCGGCGGCGTGAACTGGCCGAGCGCCACCTTCAGCGTCAGGATCACGCCGAACCATACCGGGTCCCAGTGGTAGTGCTGCACGATCGGCCACAGCAGCGGCACGAAGATGAGGAAGATCGACACGCCGTCGAGGAACATGCCGACGGTGATCAGCAGCAGGATCAGCAGCGACAGCACGCCGTACTCGCCCAGGCCGGAGTTGACGATGGCCTGCGTGACCGGGTCGATCAGCCCGAGCGTGGACAGCGAATAGGCGAAGATGCCGGCCAGCGCCACCACCAGCAGGATCACCGCCGACAGCTCGCCCGATTCGCGCAGGATGACGAACAGGTCGCGCACGCCGATCGTGCGGTGGATCGCCATGCCGACGAACAGGCCGTAGAACACCGCCACCACGGCGGCCTCGGTGGGCGTGAACCAGCCGGCGCGCATGCCGCCGAGGATCAGCACCGGCGCGAACAGGCCCCAGGTGGCCTCGCGCAGGCTCTTCCAGAACGGCGGGCGCGGCAGTGCTGCTTCCAGCGCGCCCATGCGGTGGCGGCGCGCCAGCCAGACCGTGGGCACGATCAGCGCCAGGCCGGCCAGCACGCCCGGCACCATGCCGGCGGCGAACAGCGCCGGCACCGAGGCGCCGGGCACCAGCACCGAATAGATGATGAAGGCCACCGACGGCGGGATCAGGATGTCGGTGGCCGCGGCGGCGCCGACCACGCTGGCCGAAAACGCCGCCGGATAGCCGGCGCGCGCCATGGCCGCGATCATCACGCCGCCGACGGCCGCGGCATTGGCCGGGCCGGAGCCGGAGATGCCGCCGAGAAACATCGCCACCGCGATGGCCACCACCGGCAGCATGCCCGGGCCGCGGCCGACGATGGCGATGGCGAAGTTCACCAGCCGCAGCGCCACGCCCGAGCGGTCGAAGATCGAGCCCACCAGCACGAACATCGGCACCGCCAGCAGCGGGTACTTGCCCAGGCCGGCATAGAAGTTCTGCGGCACGGCCATCAGGCCGAACCACTGCGTCTGCGTATTGGCCAGCGCGATGGCCGCCGCGCCGGCCAGGCCGAGCGCCGCGCCGATGGGCACGCCCAGCAGCATCAGCGCCAGGAAGGCGGCGAACAGCAGCGTGCCGATCACGCGCCGCGCCCCCGGCGCACGAACAGCCCGAGCGCGCGGCCGGCGATGGCCACCGACAGCAGCGGCAGCCAGATCGAATACCACCACATCGGCACGCCGATGCCGGGCGAGGTTTCGTCATAGCGGTAGTGGTCCCAGACCAGGCGCGCGCTGAGCACGGCCAGCAGCGCGAACAGCAGGAACATCATCAAGGCGCCGAAGCGCGCCAGCGCGCGCTGGCGCGCTGGCGGCCCGCTGTCGGCGAAGAACTCGATGCGGATCTGCCGGTTGCGCGCCACCGAGGCCGAGCCGGCGACCAGCGCCAGCACGATCATCAGGAACACCGAGAACTCCTCGGTCCAGGCGAAGGATTCGCTGGTGAAGTAGCGCACCAGCACGTTGGCGAAGGTGATCAGCGCCAGCAGCGCCATCACGATCACCGTCAGCCAGTCCTCGATCTGCAGCGGCACCCGCGTGCGTTCGTCGGGCTCGGCAGGGTCGGGCGGCAGTTCGGAGGCGGAGGACATCAGGGGCGGCGGCCGCGGCCGGCTTTTCGCTGCGGGCAAAGCCGTTGATTCTAGGCAAGGTGTCGGCCCGGCCGTGGCCGCATAAACTCGCGGCTCGAGCATGTCCTTCCACCGTTGTCTACAGGAGTTCGCGATGCATCCCCGCGCCGTTCCCGCCCTCGTCCTTGCTGCCGCGCTCGCCGCGCTCGCGGCCCCGGTTCAGGCCGAATGCCTGAGCGACCTGCAGGCGGCGGCGCTGGTGGCCAACTACCTGGACAAGAAGCCGGCGGCCAACCCGACGGGGCTGTCGATGGCGGACGCCGAATGCTCGCGCGACAAGTTCAACAAGTTCCTGGTGCAGCAGACGCAGGCCAAGGCCATCGGCTACAAGGCCGGCCTGACCAACCCGGCGGTGCAGAAGCGCTTCAACGCCAGCGCGCCGGTGTGGGGCGCGCTGTACGCGCCGATGATGCTCGCCGACGGCGCGACGCTGGACGCGGCCTTCGGCGCGCGGCCGCTGTTCGAGGCCGACCTGCTGGTGCGCGTGTCCGATGCGCGCGTCAACCAGGCGAAGACGCCCGAGCAGGTGCTGCAGTACATCGACCTGGTGATCCCGGCGATCGAACTGCCCGACCTGATGGTCGAGGCGCCGCCCAAGCTCGACGGCGCGGGCGTCACGGCGATCAACGTCGGCGCGCGCTATTTCGTCGCCGGCACGCCGATCCCGGTGCAGCGCACGCAGGCCTTCGCCGATTCTCTGGCCGGCATGAAGGTGCTGGTGATGGGCGGCGGCGCCGACCTGGACACCGGCTTCGGCCGCGACGTGCTCGAGCATCCGCTGAACGCGGTGGTCTGGCTGGCGCAGGACCTGCAGCGCCACGGCAAGAAGCTGCAGCGCGGCGATCTGGTCAGCGTCGGCTCGTTCTCCAAGCTGATGCCGCCGAAGCCGGGGCTGAAGGTCGAAGTGCAGTACCAGGGCCTGCCCGACAACCCGTCGGTGAAGGTGAACTTCCGGTAGCCGGCGATGGCCATCCGCGACATCCTGAAGATGGGCGATCCGCGCCTGCTGCGCGTGGCCGCGCCGGTGAGCGAATTCGACTCGGCAGACCTGCTGGCGCTGATCGAGGACATGTTCGACACCATGCACGCCGCCAACGGCGCCGGCCTGGCCGCGCCGCAGATCGGCGAGGACCTGCAACTGGTGATCTTCGGCTTCCAGCACAACGAGCGTTATCCGGACGCGCCGCCGGTGCCGCAGACGGTGCTCATCAATCCGGTGATCGAGCCGCTCGGTGACGACTTGGCCGACGGCTGGGAAGGCTGCCTGTCGGTGCCGGGGCTGCGCGGCGTGGTGCCGCGTTTCGCGCGCATCCGCTATCGCGGCTTCGACCCGCAGGGCCGGCCCATCGAGCGCGAGGCCGACGGCTTCCATGCGCGCGTCGTGCAGCACGAGTGCGACCACCTGATCGGCCGGCTGTACCCGACGCGCATGACCGACCTGACGCGCTTCGGCTATACCAGCGTGCTGTTTCCGGACCTCGACCCGGGCGAGGTGGACGACTGAGAGCGCTGCTGCGGCGGCGTCATCGACATGCGCACACTGCACCGCTGCACACCCTGGATCCTCGTGCTGCTGCTGGCGCTCGCCGCCGGCGCCCGGGCGCAGGACGCGGCGCCGGCCCGTCTGGGCCGCATTGCCGATGCGAGCGGCGGCGTGCGGCTGTTCGACGCACGCACGCAGGACTGGACCAAGGCTGCCCGCAACCGCAGCTTGGGCCCCGGTGAACGGCTCGCCGTCGCCAGCGGCGGCACGGCACAGGTCGAGGTGGGCGCGTCGGTGCTGGTGCTCGATGGCGACACCGAGATCGAAGCCTCGCGGCTGGACGACGAGCGGCTGCAGTTCACGCTGCGCCGCGGCAGCGTGGCGCTGCGGCTGCAGCCGCCCGAACTGGAGCTGCAGCCCGAACTGATCACGCCGCAGGCCCGTTTCCAGCCGCTGCGTGCCGGCTTGTACCGCATCGACAGCCGTGCCGACGGCAGCAGCGGCGGCAACTGGCAGGGGCTGCTGCGCGCGAGCACGCCGGAGCAGGTGCTGACGGTCGAGCCCGGCCAGCGCGTCGGCTTGCCCGCCGACACGGCACAGCGCGCGCAGTGGTCGGCGCTGCAGGACGATGCCTTCGCCAGCCGCGTGCTGCGCGAGGCCGACCACCCCGCCGCGGTGCCCGAAACGGTGCCCGCCGACATGACCGGCGCCGCCGAGCTGGGGCGCCACGGTACCTGGCTGCAGCACCCACAGTTCGGCTGGGTCTGGACCCCGACGACGCTGCCGCTGCAGTGGGAACCGTACCGTTTCGGGCAGTGGACCTGGGTGCAGCCCTGGGGCTGGACATGGGTGGATGCCGCACCGTGGGGCTTCGCGCCGTATCACTACGGCCGCTGGCTTCGCTGGGACGGGCGCTGGGTGTGGATGCCCGGCCCGCCGCAGCCGCGTCTGCACACCCGGCCGGCGCCGGGCTTCATGCCGGGCGTCCGGCGCTGAGCACTGCGGCGTCTGGCCGGCCGCAGCCCGGCCGGGGTATTCCCCAGCGTCGTCATCGCGGGCGTGCCGCCGGACGTTGATGCGTCAAGGCCCGATCGGGCCGGCGGGAGGGATGGTGCGCATGCGCCTGGACAAGGGATGGATGCTGCTGGCGCTGTGGCTGCTGGCCGGCGCCGTGCAGGCGCAGGACGACCCGCCCGGCCGCGTCGGCCGGCTTGCCGCGCTGCAGGGCGAGGTCTGGGTGCAGGAGGCGGGGCAGGGCGAGTGGCTCGAAGCGCAGCCCAACCGCCCCTTCACCGGCGGCGAGCGGCTGGCCACGGGGCCGGACGCAGCGGCCGAGCTGCACATCGGCTCGACCACCGTGTTCCTCGGCGGCCAGACCGAATTCGAGGCGCTGCGTCTGGACGACGAGCGCATGCAGTTCAGGCTGCAGCGCGGCCGGATGGCGCTGCGGCTGACGTCGCCCGAGGTGGCGAACGAACTGGAGGTGACGCACCCGGAGGCGCGTTTCCTGCCGCGCCGCGCCGGCTTCTACCGCGTCGACCGGCTGGCCGAGACCAGCGATGTCACCGTCTGGCGCGGCGAGATGCAGGTCGAGGCGCACGACCTGTCGCTGATGCTTTATGCCGGCCAGCGCGCCGCGTTCTGGCGCGAAGGCCCGCTCGGCGATACCACGCGCCAGTGGCTGACGCCGCAGGACGACGAGTTCGCCGAAGCCGTGCAGCGCGAGGACCAGCGGCTGGCGCAATTGACGCCGCCGGCGCTGGTGCCGGCCGAGATGACCGGCGCCGAGGACCTGCAGCGCTACGGCAGCTGGCAGCAGCATCCCGAAGTGGGCGCGGTGTGGATCCCCAGCAGCGTCGCCGCAGGCTGGGCGCCGTATCGCCGCGGCCAATGGGCCTGGGTGCAACCCTGGGGCTGGACCTGGGTCGACGCGGCGCCGTGGGGCTTTGCGCCCTTCCACTACGGCCGCTGGCTGTGGTGGGGCAACCGCTGGTGCTGGACGCCCGGCCCGCGGGTGGCGCGGCCGGTGTACGCGCCGGCCTTGGTCGGCTGGGTCGGCGGGGCGCCGCCGGGCGGCATGCGCGGCGGCCGCGCGCCGCCGGCGCATGGCTGGGTGCCGCTCGCGCCGCGCGAAGTCTACGTGCCCGGTTACCACGCCAGTCCGGGGTATTTGCGCAGACTCAACCCGCAGGTGCCGGCCGGGCCGCTGCCGCCGCCGGCCTTCGTCAATCGCGGCGTGCCCGGGGCGGTGACGGCGTGGCCGGCGCAAGGCATGCAGCCGCACGTACCGCGCGGCGAAAGGCTGCGCGGTCCCGGCTGGGGTCGTCCGGACCCGGCTGAGCCGGGCCCGCCGCGGCCGCCGCCACGTGCGCCACGCGAACAGGTGGCGCCGCGTGCCGCGTTGCCGGTGGCGCCGGTCGAGGCGGGGGCAGGCCCCGGGCCACGGTCGCCGGCGGGACGCAGCACGCCTGCGTACACCGCAGCGCCGGTGCCGCCACGGACGGCGCGACCCGCGAGGCCGACGTTGCCGGACTCGCCATCAACGCCATCACCACCCCCATCGCCACCCCCATCACCACCAGTACCTGGCGCGGCGCCCGAGCGAGGGCCTTTCGGCGGCCTGCTGCCGCGGGCGGCCCAAGCCGCTGGGCCGCACACGCGCGAGCGGCCGCCACCGACGCTGATGCCGGGGCAGGCCATGCGCACGGCGCCGGCCACCACCTTGCCGCAGCCGCCGACATCGGCGGCGGTGCCACGGCCGCAGGCGCCGGCTGTGGCGGCGCCGCGCCAACCCTTGCCCGAAGTTCCGGCGCTGGGCCGCGGCGCGGAGCCGGGCGAACGCCGACCGATGCCGCAGGGGCGTCAGCCCGGTCGCGAGCGTTGAGAGTGCCCCAGGCAGGCCTTGCCGGCCGCCCCCCGCGGGGGTATGAGCAAAGCGGCGGAGCCACGTTTGCTCATGCGCGTTGAAAGGGCGCGCCGCGGCGCGTCACTTCAGCAGCGGCTTCAGCGCCGGCCAGACGTTGTCCAGCATGCGCGGCTGCGCCTGCGCGTTGGGGTGGATGCGGTCGCTCTGGAACAGCTTGTCGGCGTCCGGCACGTCGGCCACGCCTTTCAGGAAGAACGGCGCCAGTGCCGCCCCTTCGCTCTTGGCCACCTCGGCGAACAGCGCGGCGAAGTCGCCCGCGTACTTGCGGCCGTAGTTGGGCGGCAGCTGCATGCCCACCAGCAGCACGCGCGCGCCGCTGGCCTTGGCCGCGCGCACCATGGCGCTCAGGTTGTCGCGCGTCATCGTCAGCGGCAGGCCGCGCAGCGCGTCGTTGCCGCCGAGTTCGATGACCACGATGCCCGGCTGGTGCTGGGTCAGCAGCGCCGGCAGCCGCGAACGCCCGCCGGCCGTGGTGTCGCCGCTGATGCTGGCGTTGACGACCCCGACCGCCGGCTTCTCGCGCGCCAGCCGCTGCTCCAGCAGCGCCACCCAGCCGCTGCCGCGCGGCAGGCCGTACTCGGCGGACAGGCTGTCGCCGACGACCAGCAGCGGGCCGCGGGGTGCCGCGGCCGCCGCGCACGGCAGGGCGGCCGCGGCAAGCAGGCTACAGTGCCGCAGCAGCGCGCGCCGCGTCAGCCTAGAACCCAGGTCAAGAATGTCCGAACCGATCATTGCCGTCCAACACGTCACCAAACAGGTCACCGATGCCACCGGGACGCTGACCATTCTCCACGACATCGATTTCGAGCTGCGCGAGCGCGAGTCGGTGGCCATCGTCGGCGCCTCCGGCTCGGGCAAGAGCACGCTGCTGTCGATCATCGCCGGCCTGGACGTGCCGACCAGCGGCCAGGTGCGGCTGGCCGGCACCGAGCTGTTCGCGCTGGACGAGGATGCACGCGCCGCGGTGCGCGCGCAGAAGCTCGGCTTCGTGTTCCAGAGCTTCCAGCTGCTCGGCAACCTGAACGCGCTGGAGAACGTGATGCTGCCGCTGGAACTGCTCGGCCATGGCGACGCGCGCGCGCGCGCCACCGAGATGCTGGGCCGCGTCGGCCTGGCCAGCCGGCTCGGCCACTATCCGAAGGTGCTGTCCGGCGGCGAGCAGCAGCGTGTGGCGCTGGCGCGCGCCTTCGTCGTGCGCCCGGCCGTGCTGCTCGCCGACGAGCCCACCGGCAGCCTCGACTTCGCCACCGGCGCGACGGTGATGGAGCTGATGTTCGAGATGAACCGCGAGGCCGGGACCACGCTGCTGCTGGTGACGCACGACAGCGGCATCGCCGCGCGCTGCCAGCGCCAGCTCGGCATCGAGGCCGGCCGCCTGGTCAGCGACCGGGAGACCGCGCCGGTCTGAACGCGGTTACTGCGCGAACTTGTAGTCGGTCTTCGCCGCCTGGCGCAGATCTTCCTGGTACTGCTGCAGCTTGACCTGCTCCATGCGCTGCACGATCTGCGACTTGACGTCGTCGAAGGCCGGGAACTCGGCGTCGCGCGTGTCTTCGAGCTTGATGACGTGCCAGCCGAACTGCGTCTTCACCGGCACCGGCGTGACCTCGCCCTTCTTCAGCTGCGTCAGCGCCTGGCCGAACTCCGGCACGTAGGAGTCGGCCTTGGCGAAGTCCAGGTCGCCTCCCTGCGCGCCGGAGCCCGGGTCCTTCGAATGCTTCTTGGCCAGTTCCTCGAAGCTGGCGCCGGCCTCGAGCTGCGCGATCAGCGCCTTGGCCTCGTCCTCCGTCTCCACCAGGATGTGGCGCGCGTGGTATTCGGTGCCGGTGAGCTGGGCCTTGAACTTGTCGTATTCGGCCTTGGCCTCGGCGTCGGTGACCGGGTGCTTCTTCTTGAAGTCCTCGAACAGCTCGCGGATCAGGATGCTCTGGCGCGCCAGCTCCATCTGCGCGCGATAGTCGGCCGACGCGGCGATGCCCTTGCGCTCGGCTTCCTGCGTGAAGATCTCGCGCAGCACCACCTGGTCCTTGGCCTGCGCTTCCATCTCCGGGCCCACCTTCTGCCCGGCGCGCTCGGCCTGATGCAGCAGGCTGTCGACGCGCGCCTTGGGCACGGCCTTGCCGTTGACGATGGCGATGTTCTGCGCCTGCGCCGCCAGCGGCATCAGCAGGGCCGCCGACACGGCAAGGAAAGCGGCGCGCACGACCTGGGGTTTGCACTTCATGTCCGGGGTCTTTCTTGGAGGGGCGCTGGCCGCAGGCGGGCGCGCCGGAACGGGCTGAGGCGCCCGCGATCAGGGAGGATTCGATGCGGAGGGTTTCAACGCTCGTCGGGCGCGTGGGCCTCGATGGCCAGCGCATGGATGCCGGCCATGCCGGCCGGCAGCAACGTGCGCAGGGCATCATACACGAGGCGATGCCGCGCCACGCGGCTGCAGCCGGCGAAGCGTGCGCTGGTGATGCGCACGGTGTAGTGGCCGCCTTCGCGCGCGCCGGCATGGCCGATGTGCAGGTGGCCGTCGTCCTGCACCTCGAGCCGCGTCGGCTGCAGCGCTTCGCGCAACGCGGCCTCGATGGCGTGGGGGCTGACGTGCTTGGCGTTCATCGCGGATCCGCCGGCGGGGTGGCCGGCGCCTCGTCCTTCAGGTGGCGGCTCAGGTACAGGCCCTGCGCCAGCGTGAACAGCAGCATCAGCCCGATGCCGCCGAAGAGCTTGAAGTTGACCCAGCCGTCGGTGGAGAAGTGATAGGCGACCCACAGGTTGAGCAGCCCCATCAGCGCGAAGAACGCCACCCAGGCGAAGTTCAGCCGGTGCCATACGCGGTCGGGCAGCTGCATCTGCTCGCCGAGCAGCACGCGCAACAGGTTCTTGCCGAAGAGCAGCGGGCTCAGCCACAGCGACAAGCCCATCGCCCAGTACAGCACGCTGGGCTTCCACTTGATGAAGGTCTCGTTGTGGAAATAGATGGTCGCGCCGCCGAGCACCACCACCAGGCCGAGGCTGACCCACAGCATGGTGTCCACCTTGCGCCCGCGCAGCTTCAGCCACACCACCTGCGCCAGCGTGGCGACGATCACCGTCACCGTGGCCAGCAGCACCGGCGCTTCGGTCGGGCCGACGACGCCGCCCGAGACCAGGAAGCCCAGCTGCCCGGTGGCCAGCGCCGCCGCCCAGTCGCGATGCGCCTCGGCGTACTTGAAGACCGCGAAGAACAGCGCGATCGGAAGGAAGTCGAACAGGAGTTTCATGCACGGGGCCGCCCCACGGGAAGGGCAGCCAAGGCTATTCGGGCGGCGCGAAGTTTATCGCGGCCGAATTGATGCAGTAGCGCTCGCCGCGCGGCTGCGGCCCGTCGTCGAAGACGTGGCCCAGGTGCGAGCCGCAGTTGCGGCAGCGCACCTCGACGCGCACCATGCCGTGGCTGGTGTCGCGCAAGGTCTCGATGAGTTCGGCGTTGATCGGCTCGGCATAGCTGGGCCAGCCGCAGCCGGCGTCGAATTTGGAGTCGGACTTGAACAGCGGCGTGCCGCAGCCGATGCAGTCGTAGCGGCCGGGCGCGAAATGGTCCCAGTAGCGGCCGCTGAAGGGGCGCTCGGTGGCGGCGTGGCGAGCCACCTGGTACTGCATCGGGTCGAGCTGCTCGCGCCACTGCGCATCGCTCTTGCGCACCGGGTAACTCGGGTCGTCGATCGGCTTGCTGCTCATGAGGATCCTGCGGCTGCGCCACGGCAGGCGCCGTGGCGTGGCACGCATTCTCGCGCCGCCTTGGCGCCTGCACGCCGGCGAGGGTCTTCGAGCCTGCGGCGGCGGGGCGGGAAGACCCTGTGACACCGCCGGTCCTGTGCCTCGATCCTGCGCCCATAATCCGCGCACGTTTTTTGTTCAATTCATGAGAGGTCTGGCAATGAATGGGCTGCGTCGTCAATGGTTCATGGGTATGGCCGCTGCGGTCGTCAGCGGCGCGTTGGCGCTGGGATCCTCGGCCGCGCTGGCGCAGGTCAAGCCGCTGGCCGGGCAGACCGTGAAGGTCGCCTGGATCGACCCGCTGACCGGGTTGATGGGGCCGCTAGGCAACAACCAGGTCAATACCGCGCGCTTCATTGCCGAGAAGTACAGCGCCAGCAACCCGGCCGGCGTGAAGTTCGAGATCGTGCCCTTCGACAACAAGCTGAGTCCGACCGAGAGCCTGAACGCGCTGAAGGCGGCCATCGACCAGGGCGTGCGCTACGTCATGCAGGGCAACGGCTCATCGGTGGCCCTGGCGCTGGTCGATGCGATCAACAAGCACAACGAACGCAACCCGGGCAAGGAGGTGATCTACTTGAACACCGCCGCCGTCGACCCGGACCTGACCAACAGCAAGTGCAGCTATTGGCACTTCCGCTTCGATGCCGACACATCGATGAAGATGGAAGCGCTGACCACCTTCATGAAGGACCAGCCGGACATCAAGAACGTCTATCTGCTCAACCAGAACTACTCGCACGGCGCGCAGGTGGCCAAGTACGCGAAAGAGATGCTGGCGCGAAAGCGCCCGGACGTGAAGATCGTCGGCGAAGACCTGCACCCGCTGGCGCAGGTGCGCGATTTCGCACCCTACATCGCCAAGATCAAGGCCTCGGGGGCCGATACGGTGATCACAGGCAACTGGGGTTCGGATCTGGCGCTGCTGGTCAAGGCCGC
The DNA here is from genome assembly GCA_036724445.1 of Rubrivivax sp. Classification (GTDB taxonomy): domain Bacteria; phylum Pseudomonadota; class Gammaproteobacteria; order Burkholderiales; family Burkholderiaceae_C; genus Rubrivivax. The sequence continues at coordinate 16,276 of DAIMFR010000014.1, forward strand.
CAACGAGGGCGGCTACAACGGCAAGTTCTACACCTACTACACCGGCGTCACCGGCACGCCGTCGGCCTTGGGCACCGGCGGCGCCGGGCGCGTGTTCCAGATCGGCTATGCGCACTACAACATGGGTGGCCAGCCATCGCAATGGATGAAGGAGTTCCAACAGAAGACCAACGACGACCTGTTCACCTTCTCGTACCAGCCGGTGTTCGAGCTGCTCGGCCTGGCGATGGCCAAGGCCAAGTCGACCGACCCGGTCAAGGTGGCGCCGGCGATGGAAGGTATGAAGTTCAACAGCTTCAACGGCGAGGTCGAGATGCGCAAGCAGGACCACCAGCTGCAGCAGAAGCTGTACTTGGTGGTCTGGGACAAGGCCAGCGCCAAGTTCCCGTACTCGCCCGAGAAGACCGGCATGACGCTGGTGCCTGTGAAGGAGTTCGAGGCTTATGTCGCGAGCACGCCGACCAGTTGCCAGATGAAGCGGCCGTCCTGATCGAGCGCATGTCCAGAGGCGACGTTCTGAAGGCCCGATCGCTCTGAAGCCGCCACGCCCGGCCGCCCTGCAGGGAGGGGCGGGCCGGGTGCTCCTGCAACCGCCAGCTGCCAAGAAGGCCGGACCATGGAGTTCTTCACCATCTCGATGCTCAACGGGCTGAGCTACGGCTTGCTGCTGTTCATGCTCAGCTCGGGGCTGACGCTGATCTTCAGCATGATGGGCGTGCTGAACTTCGCGCACGCCAGCTTCTACATGCTGGGCGCGTATATCGGCTACAGCATCGCCACCGTGGTCGGCTTCTGGCCTGCGCTGATCGTGGCGCCGCTGGTCGTCGGCCTGCTCGGTGCGCTTTTCGAGAAGGTGTGCCTGCGCCGCGTGCACAAGTTCGGCCACGTGCCCGAGCTGCTGATCACCTTCGGTCTGGCCTACGTGGTGCTCGAGGTGGTGCAGTTGATCTGGGGCCGCACGGCGTTGGACTTCAAGCCGCCCGAGCTGCTGCGCGGCCCGGCATTCACCTTGATCAACTCGTCGGTCGACGGCTTGAGCCTGGTCTTCGGCGCCGCGCCGGATGCGTTGTGCCGCGCCGCCGATGCGGCGGTGCGCGTGGTCTGTTCGCCGTTCCCGGCCACGCGCGGCTTCATGATGCTGGTGGCGCTGCTGATGCTGGTGGCGCTGTGGCTGCTGTTGACGCGCACGCGCGTCGGCCTGGTGATCCAGAGCGCCTTGACGCATCCGGACATGGTCGAGTCGCTGGGGCACAACGTGCCGCGCGTGTTCATGATGGTCTTCGGCGCCGGCTGCGCGCTGGCCGGCCTGGCCGGCGTGATCGGCGGCAGCACCTTCGTCACCGAACCGGCGATGGCCTTCAGCGTGGGCGCGGTGATCTTCGTCGTCGTCGTGGTCGGCGGCATGGGCTCGCTGGCCGGCGCCTTCCTCGCGTCGCTCCTGATCGGCGTGATCCAGACCTTCGCCGTGGCGCTGGACTATTCGCTGCTCGGCCTGGTGCAAAGCGTGGGCCTGCAGCCCGGTCCGGCGCTGGCGGACAACACGCTGCTGAAGATGACGGTGTCGCAGGTCGCGCCGATCCTGCCCTTCCTGTTCCTGGTGCTGATCCTGATCTTCAGGCCGCGCGGGCTGCTGGGCACCCGGGAGGGCTGAGCGATGGCAGCTGCAGCAAAAGCAGGCTCATCGGGCCGCTGGCTCGTCTGGGGTCTGTTCGCCGTGGTGCTGCTGGTGGCGCCGCTGCTGTTCGGCAGCCCGTTCTCGCGCAGCATGCTGTCGCAGATGGGCATCGCCATCGTCGCCTGCCTGTCCTACAACATCCTGCTCGGACAAGGCGGCATGCTCAGCTTCGGGCACGCGGTGTATACCGGGCTGGCGACCTTCGTCGCCGTGCATCTGATGAACCACCTCGGCGGCGGCCTGCCGATCCCGATCAGTCTGATCCCGTTGCTCGGCGGCTTCGCCGGCATGTTCTTCGCGGTGCTGCTGGGCTACGTGACGACGAAGAAGGCCGGCACGCCGTTCGCGATGATCACGCTGGGCATCGGCGAACTGGTGTTCGCGATGTCGCTGATGGTGCCGGAGTTCTTCGGCGGCGAAGCCGGTGTCAGCGCCAACCGCGTGGTGGGCGAGAAGGTGCTGGGCATCAACTACGCCTCGGCGCTGCAGGTCTACTACCTGTTGGCGATCTACACCTTCTTGTGCACCGCGGCGATGTACGCCTTCACCGGCACGCCGCTCGGGCGCATGCTGAACGCGGTGCGCGACAACCCCGAGCGCGTCGAGTTCATCGGCTACGAGATGCAGCGCATCCGCTACCTGGCCTTCGTCATCGCCGGCTTCTTCGCCGGGGTGGCCGGCGGCATGTACGCGATGAACTTCGAGATCGCCACCGCCGAGGTGGTCGGCGCCGGCCGTTCGGGCGCCTACCTGCTGTTCACCTTCCTTGGCGGTGCCACCGTCTTCTTCGGCCCGATCATCGGCGCGGTGCTGATGGTGGTGGCCTTCGTGCTGCTGTCCGAGTTGACCCCGGCGTGGCTGCTGTACCTGGGCCTGATCTTCCTGTTCATGGTGATGTTTGCGCCCGGCGGTTTTGCCAGCCTGATCCTGATCAACCTGCGCGTGGCCCGCTTCGGCAAGTTCGGCCGCCTGGCGCTGCCCTACCTGGCGCTCGCCGCGACCGGCCTGCTGATGCTCGCCGGCGGCGCGGCGCTGATCGAGATGATCTACCACATCAAGCTCAATCTGGCCACCGGGCCGCAGCTGCGCTTCCTCGGCCTGACGCTGAACGTCGAATCCACCGCCCACTGGGCGAGCGCCGTCGTGGTGATGCTGGCCGGCGGCGCAGGGTTTGCCGTCGCCCGACGCCGCTTCGTCGAACAGTGGCATGCAGTGAACAGCGAAATCGAGCGCGCGCTGGCCAGCGGGGTGGCGGCGTGAGACATCTTGGGTCAACCACCCTGTACGGAAGCAAGCGCGACGGCGCTGGCGTGGAGGGCGGGGTCGTAGGGTTTGCGGTCGGTCCAGGCGCGCCAGATCACACGCAACCAGGCTCTGGCGAGGATGCGGATGGCGTGGGGGTGATCGCATCCGCGGCCGCGTGCGGCGCGGTACAACGCTGCGGCCCAGTCGTTGGCGTGGCGCGAGTTGTCGGCCAGGCAGGTGATGGCCTGGCGCAGCCGGTGGTTGCAGGCCCAGCGGAAGGCCACGCTGCGCGTCTTGCCGGACTGGTAGGTCACGGGCACGGTGCCGGCCTCGGCGGCGAGCTGGTCGGCACTGAGGAAGCGCTCGCGCACGTCGCCCAACTCTGCCAGGATCTGCGCGGCGCAGACCTCACCGGCGCGCGGGAAGGACATCATCAGCAAGCCATCGGGCAGCGAGCGCATGAGCTGCTCGATGCAGTGGGTGAGTTCGGCGATTTGCCTGACCATGGGCACGAGCACCCTGACCTGCACGCGCACGACCTCGGCCAGGGCCTTCTCGGTTTGTGCGCCCACGCAACCGTTGGCTGCGGCGCGCAGCCTGCCGAGCAGGTCTGCAGCGCTGCGCCGGCCGCTGTAGTGCTGGGCCTTGCAAAAGCGCTGCAACTGCGACTCGGTCAGCCGCTTGGCGGAACTGGGCGACGGATAGCGGCGCAGGAACGCCAGCGCGATCGGCGAAGCCACGTCGGCGAAGATCACTGCCGCGCCGGCCCAGAAGGCCTGCAAGGTGCTGGTGAGCTGGTTGGCTGCCGCGACGCGGGCAGCGACGAGGTCGTCACGCGAGCGGACCAAGGCGCGCAGTGCGCGGATGTTGTCGGACTGCGGTGCCAACGCGCGCCAGCGGTGGCCGTCGGTGCGCAGCAGGTCGGCCAGCAGGTAGGCATCGCTGGCGTCGCTCTTGGCGCCGTGGCTGCGGTAGCGAGGCCGGCTGGCCTTGACCGCGTTGGGGTGGATCGGAAAGACCTCGTGGCCGGCCTCGACCAGCGCATCGACGATCAGCCCCGAGGGCCGCTCGATGGCGATGCGCAGGCGCTGGCCGTGCTGGCCCACGCGGTGCATCAGCTCGGCCAGGCCGTCGCGGTCGTGGCTGACCTCGAAGCGATCGAGCACCGAGCCGGCGGCGTCGATGACGCACACCGCGTGCGTGTGCACCGCCCAGTCCAGCCCGACGAAGACTTCGGTACAAGCATCGTTGCTCATGGACAGACTCCTTGGAGTTGCGCTATGACTGCCCGTGTCGGAAGGCGCGGCGGGAAGCTCATAAACAGGCGCTCCAGCTTCGGTCGCGTGGCGCTACATCTTGGGGCCCGTCGCGGCCTTCCGGCGCCCTGCGGGCTGCGGGTCTCACGCGGGCCTTGCGAAGGCAAGCGCACTAGGCAGTCACCGCAGGGGCACGGAAGTCGGTGCACACCCTCGGCGGCAACCGGCCGGGATGTCAAGTGCGAAACGCGGCGCGTCGAACACGGGTTGCCCACCGCGGCGGTCGGTCGGTTCGTCGCAAGCGCCGACCGCCCGCCGCCGTGGACAACCCTGCGCCGTGCTGCTCGACCGACCCTCATGGGCCGAGAGGTTGCCTTATGAGCGCGCATGGCCGCCCCAAAGCGCTCACACCGGAGCGCGATCAGCGCGGAGGTTGTGCCTTATGAGCGCGGCTGGGCGCGGCGGCTATGCGGTCGAGTTGAGGGACCTGCGCAAGTCCTTCGGCAAGACCGAGATCATCCGCGGCGCCAACCTCGCGGTGCGCCCCGGCGAGCGCGTGGCCATCATCGGCCCCAACGGCGCCGGCAAGTCCACGCTGTTCAACCTGATCAGCGGCCGCTTCGGCCCCAGCAGCGGCGAGATCGTGCTCAACGGCGAGCGCATCGACCAGCTGCGCCCCTACGAGATCAGCCGCAAGGGGCTGGCGCGCAGCTTCCAGGTGTCGAACCTGTTCACGCGCCTGTCGGTGTTCGAGAACCTGCGCTGCGCGGTGCTGTGGTCGCTTGGCTACCGCTACTCGTTCCTGCGCTTCCTGTCCAAGCTGCACGACGCCAATGCGCGCGCCGATGAACTGATGCAGATGGTCAACCTGCAGCACAAGCGCGACACGCTGGCCATGAACCTGACCTACGCCGAGCAGCGTGCGCTCGAGGTCGGCATCACCATCGCCGGCGGCGCCAGCGTGATCCTGCTCGACGAGCCGACCGCCGGCATGAGCAAGAGCGAGACCAAGCGCTTCATCGAACTGATCCGCAAGGTCACCACCGGCAAGACGCTGCTGACCGTCGAGCACGACATGGGCGTGGTCTTCGGCCTGGCCGACAAGATCGCGGTGCTGGTCTATGGCGAAGTCATCGCCTTCGACACGCCCGACGCGGTGCGCGCCAACCCGCGCGTGCAGGAGGCCTACCTCGGATCGGTGCTGGCCGACCAGCAGGCGGCCGAAGCGGGAGGGCACTGAGATGGCCGCGCTGCTGGAGATCAAGGATCTGAATGCCTTCTACGGCAAGAGCCACATCCTGCACGGCGTCGACCTGCGCGTGGAGCAGGGCGAGATCGTCGCGCTGCTCGGGCGCAACGGCTCCGGCCGGTCGACCACCGCGAAGACCGTGATGGGGCTGGTGCAGGGCCTCGGTTCGGTGCAGTTCAAGGGCCAGGAGATCCTCGGCCAGCACACCTTCGACATCGCGCATCGGGGCGTCGGCTACGTACCCGAGAGCCGCGACATCTTTCCGAAGCTCACGGTGCACCAGAACCTGATGCTGGGCGAGAAGCGCGGGAAAAAGAATCCGCGCTGGTCCTTCGGCGACATGTACCGCATGTTCCCGCGGCTCGAGGAGCGCCAGCATACCGAGGCCGGCGTCATGTCCGGCGGCGAACAGCAGATGCTCACGTTGTGCCGCACGCTGATGGGCGACCCCGACCTGATCATGATCGACGAGCCCACCGAAGGCCTGGCGCCGAAGATCGTCGAACTGGTGGGCGAGTACCTGAACGAGCTGAAGAACCGCGGCGTCTCGGTGCTGTTGATCGAACAGAAGCTGACCATCGCGCTGCAGATTTCCGATCGTTGTTACGTGATGGGCCACGGCAGCATCGTCTTCGAGGGCACGCCGGCGCAACTGCGCGCCGACGACGACGTACGCAAGGAATGGTTGGAGGTCTGAAATGAACGAATCAAACGAGATGCCCGGTGCAACCGGCGTGACGCGCACCCCGCCGGCCTTGGCCAAGGCCAACGGCATCGAGCTGTGCTACGACACCTTCGGCGGCGCGGACGCGCCGCCGCTGCTGCTGATCATGGGGCTGGCCGCGCAGATGGTCGCCTGGGACGACGAGTTCTGCAGCCGGCTCGCGGCACGCGGCTACCGCGTCATCCGCTTCGACAACCGCGACATCGGCCTGTCGACGCGCTTCGAGGCCGCCGGCCTGCCGGACGTGTCGGCCGCGTTCATGACGGCGATGCAGGGCAAGCCGGTGAAGGCGGCCTACGATCTGCGCGACATGGCCGACGACGCCATCGGGCTGCTCGACTGCCTGGGCATAGCGCGCGCGCACGTGGTCGGCGCGTCGATGGGCGGCGCCATCGGCCAGACCTTGGCCATCCACCATGCGTCGCGGCTGCGCAGCCTGACCTCGATCATGTCCACCTCGGGCGCGCCGGGGTTGCCGCCGCCGGCGCCGCAGGCGCTGGCCATGCTGTTCAAGCCCACGCCGACCGACCGCGCCGGCTACTTCGACAGCTACGTGCAGACCTGGAAGGTGCTGCGCGCCGGCAGTTTCCCGCTCGACGAGGCGCGCGATCTGGCGCGTGCCGAACAGAACTTCGCGCGCGGCCTGAACCCTGCCGGCGTGGCGCGTCAGCTGATGGCCATCCTGGCCTCGGGCAGCCGCAAGGCGGCGCTGGCCGGCGTCACGGTGCCGACGCTGGTGCTGCACGGCGACGCCGATCCGCTGGTGCCGCTGGCCTGCGGCGCCGATGTCGCGCAGTCGGTGCCCGGCGCCAGGCTGCAGGTCATCAAGGGCATGGGACATGCGCTGCCGATCTCGATGTGGCCGCAGATCATCGACGCCATCGCCGCGCACGCCATCTGATCATCCGAGCCCCCAACCCCGACCCACGCTGAGGAGACGACCATGGTGACCCGCAAGACCCCCGCTGCGAAGAAGACGGCGCACAAGGCGCCTGCCGCGAAGAAGGCCGCGCGCAAATCCGCCGCGCCGGCAGCCGCGAAGACCCGGAGCGCGCCGGTCGGCGATCTGGGCAAGGCCCTGGCCAAGTTCAAGCTGCCCGGCGTGGACATCGCGGCCATCGTCGAATCCCAGCGCAAGGACATGGAAGCGCTGGCCGAAGCCAACCGCCAGGCCTACGAGGGCATCAAGGCGTTGGCCGAACGGCGCAACGAGATGCTGAAGGAAGCCTTCGTCAAATGGCGCGACGCGACCAAGGACGCCAGCGGCAGCGCCATGCTGAGCAAGCAGGCCGAGCTGGCGCGGCAGGGCGTGCAGGACGCCATCGCCAACGTGCGCGAACTGGCGCAGATGGAGGCCAAGTCGCGCAAGCAGGCCTGGAAGCTCGTGCAGGACCGCTTCGAGGAAAACCTCGCCAACCTGAAGAAGCTGCTGCAGCCCAAGTAGTTGCAGCGGCAGAGGCCGCGGCCGCGCGATGGCGCCGGGTGCGCCCGCCTCGCCGGCAAGGCCGCAGCCTTTGACGCCGGCCGGGCGCGTGCCGCCGGCGGCGGGCCCGCCGTGGCCTGATCGCCCGGTCGCTGCCTGACCCGGCTGCCGGTCCGCAGCCGGCGGCACCGACCGCTTGTCGCCGTAGGGACAAGGGTCGCTGCAGGCGCCGACCTAAAATGAAAAATTGCCTTTCGGGCCACCACGCCCACGGCCCCGGCCGACGCACGCATCAGCAAAGAGGATTGCCATGACAGCCAGCTACGAAGTCCGCGGCAACGTCGCCGTCATCACCCTGAACAATCCGCCGGTCAATGGCCTGGGCTACGACACGCGCCGCGGCATTGCCGACGGCGTCGACAAGGCCAATGCCGATGCCGCCGTCAAGGCCATCGTCATCACCGGCGCGGGCCGCGCCTTCTCGGGCGGCGCCGACATCCGCGAGTTCGGCACGCCCAAGGCCATCGCCGAGCCGAACCTGCTGTCGCTGTGGCAGCAGTTCGATGCGTCGGGCAAACCGATCATCGCGGCGATCCACAGCGTGGTCATGGGCGGCGGGCTGGAGCTGGCGCTCGCCTGCCACTACCGCGTGGCCGCACCGGGCACGCAGGTGGCGCTGCCCGAGGTCAAGCTCGGCCTGGTGCCGGGCGCCGGCGGCACGCAGCGCCTGCCGCGCGTGCTGGGCGTGGAGACCGCGCTGAACATGATCGTCAGCGGCGAGCCGGTGAAGAGCGAGATGCTCGCCGCGCTGCCCGGGCAGAAGCTGATCCAGAAGATGATCGACGGCGACCTGCTGGCCGGCGCGCTGGCCTTCGCCGCCGAGGTGGCCGATACGCGCCCGCTGCCGCGCGTGCGCGATATGAAGGCCACGCATGCCAACGCCGACGGCTACTTCGCCTTCGCGCGCAACATGGTCAAGGGCATGGCGAAGAACTTCCCGGCGCCGGCCAAGTGCGTGGACTGCGTCGAGGCGGCCGTGAAGATGAAGTTCGACGACGGCATGCGCTTCGAGCGCGACACCTTCCTGGCGCTGATGCTGACGCCGGAGAGCAAGGCGCTGCGCCATGCCTTCCTGGGCGAGCGCGCTGCAGCCAAGATTCCCGACGTGCCCGAGGACACGCCGCAGCGCAAGATCGAGAAGGTGGCGGTGATCGGCGCCGGCACGATGGGCGGCGGCATCGCGATGAACTTCCTCAACGCCGGCATCCCGGTGACGATGCTGGAGATGAAGCAGGAGGCGCTGGACCGCGGCGTCGGCGTGATGCGCAAGAACTACGAGGCGCAGGTCAAGAAGGGCAAGCTGAAGCAGGACAAGTACGAGCAGCGCATGGCGCTGCTGAAGACCACGCTGTCCTACGACGACCTGAAGGACGCCGACATGGTGATCGAGGCGGTGTTCGAGGAGCTGGGCGTCAAGGAAGCGGTGTTCAAGAAGCTCGACGAAGTGATGAAGCCCGGCGCGATTCTCGCCAGCAACACCAGCACGCTGGACCTGAACAAGATCGCCTCCTTCACCAAGCGAGCGCAGGACGTGATCGGCACGCACTTCTTCAGCCCGGCCAACGTGATGAAGCTGCTGGAGGTGGTGCGCGGCGACAAGACCGCCAAGGACGTGCTGGCCACCGTGATGGCGGTGGGCAAGAAGATCAAGAAGACCGCGGTGGTCTCCGGCGTGTGCGACGGCTTCATCGGCAACCGCATGATCGAACAGTACAGCCGCCAAGCCGGCTTCCTGCTGGACGAAGGCGCCACGCCGCAGCAGGTGGACAAGGCGATCGAGAAGTTCGGCTTCGCGATGGGCCCGTTCCGCATGGGCGACCTGGCCGGCAACGACATCGGCTGGGCGATCCGCAAGCGCCGCGCGGTCGATTTTCCGGACATGAAGTACAGCAAGACCGCCGACCTGCTGTGCGAACTGGGACGCTACGGCCAGAAGACGCAGGCCGGCTGGTACGACTACGTCGCCGGCAAGCGCGACGCGATTCCCAGCAAGGTCGTGACCGACATGATCGACAAGCACCGCGCCTCGCTCGGCATCCAGCCGCGCAAGATCGGCGACGACGAGATCGTGCAGCGGCTGGTCTACGCGCTGGTCAACGAGGGTGCGCACATCCTCGAAGAAGGCATCGCCAGCAAGGCCAGCGACATCGACATGATCTACCTCACCGGCTACGGCTTCCCGCTGTGGCGCGGCGGGCCGATGTGCTATGCCGACACCGTGGGCCTGTTCAACGTGGTGCAGGCGATGAAGCGCTTCGCGCGCAACCCGCACGACGACGCCGCCTTCTGGCAGCCCGCGCCGCGGCTGGCCCGGCTGGCGGCCGAAGGCAAGAGCTTCACCTGAACACCGAATCGCACCGGAGAAACCCCATGACCCAAGCGCTGATCGTCTCCACCGCCCGCACGCCCCTGGCCAAGAGCTGGAAGGGCGCCTTCAACATGACGCACGGCGCCACGCTCGGCGGCTTCGCCATCAAGGCCGCGGTCGAGCGGGCCGGCGTCGATCCGGCCGCGATCGACGACGTGCTGATGGGCTGTGCCAACCCCGAAGGCGCCACCGGCATGAACATCGCGCGCCAGGCGGCGCTGCGCGCCGGGCTGCCGATCTCGGTCAGCGGCGCCACCGTCAACCGCTTCTGCTCCAGCGGGCTGCAGACCATCGCCATGGCCGCGCAGCGCATCATTGCCGGCGAGAGCGAGCTGCTGGTGGCCGGCGGGCTGGAGAGCATCTCCTGCGTGCAGCAGGAGATGAACAAGCACATGCTCGCCGACAGCTGGCTGGTCGAGCACAAGCCGGCGATCTACATGAGCATGCTGGAAACGGCGGAGAACGTGGCCAAGCGCTACAAGGTGCCGAAGGAGCGCATGGACGAATACGGCGCCGCCAGCCAGCAGAAGGCCTGCGCCGCGCAGGAAGCCGGCAAGTTCAATGACGAGATGGTCTCCTGCACCGTCACCGCGGGTGTGGCCGACGCGCAGCTGGGCCTGCGCACCAAGGAAGTGACGATCAGCGCCGACGAGGGCCTGCGGCCGGGCACGACGATGGACAGCATCCGCGGCATCCGCTCGGCGCTGCCCGGCGGCGTGGTCACGGCCGGCAACGCCAGCCAGTTCAGCGACGGTGCCGGCGCCTGCGTGCTGGTCAGCGACAGCTACGCTGAAGCGAAGAACCTGAAGCCGCTGGGCCGCTTCCTCGGCTTCGCGGTGGCCGGCTGCGAGCCCGACGAAATGGGCATCGGCCCGGTCTTCGCGGTGCCCAAGGTGCTGAAGCGCCTGGGCCTGAAGGTCGAGGATATCGACCTGTGGGAGCTGAACGAGGCCTTCGCGGTGCAGGTGCTGTACTGCGCCGACCGCTTAAGCATCCCGATGGACCGGCTCAACGTCAACGGCGGCGCCATTGCCGTCGGCCACCCCTACGGCCTGAGCGGCCAGCGCCTGACCGGCCATGCGCTGATCGAAGGCAAGCGCCGCGGCGCGAAGCGCGTGGTGGTGACGATGTGCGTCGGCGGCGGCATGGGCGCGGCCGGCGTGTTCGAGGTGCTTTGATCCAGCGCACGATGAACGTGCTGCGCACGCCGGACGAGCGCTTCGCGCGGCTGCCGGATTTCCCCTACGCGCCGCGCTATGCGCAGCTCGACGGGCTGCGCATGCACTACGTCGACGAAGGCCCGCGCGATGCGCCGGCGACGGTGCTGTGCCTGCACGGGCAGCCGAGCTGGGCCTATCTGTACCGCAAGATGATCCCGGTGTTCACCGCCGCCGGCCTGCGCGTCGTGGCGCCGGACTGGTTCGGCTTCGGCCGTTCCGACAAGCCCGAGGACGATGCCTGGTACACATTCGACAAGCACCGCGACTCGATGCTGCGCTTCGTCGAGCAGCTCGATCTGCGCAACGTGCTGCTGGTGGTGCAGGACTGGGGCGGCCTGCTCGGCCTGACGCTGCCGCTGCAGCAACCCGAGCGCTATACGCGGCTGCTGGTGATGAACACCGGGCTGGGGCTGGGCACGGTCACCGAAGGCTTCAAGCAGTGGCGCGCCTATTCCAACACGCAGCCCGACATGGCTATCGGCAAGTTGTTCCTGCGCGGCAACCCCGGCATGACGGCCGAGGAGGCCGCGGCCTACGACGCACCTTTTCCTGACGTGCACTACAAGGCCGGCGTGCGCCGCTTCCCGAACCTGGTGCCGGACAGCGACGATGCGCCAGGCGCCGAGACCAGCCGCCGCGCCGCGCGCTTCTGGAAGGAGCAATGGTCGGGCGACAGCTTCATGGCCATCGGCATGCTGGACCCGGTGCTGGGCGCGCCGGCCATGCACTCGCTGCGCAAGGGAATCCGCGGCTGCCCCGAGCCGCTGGAGGTTGCCGACGGCGGCCATTTCGTGCAGGAGCGCGGCGCGCCGATCGCTGCCGCGGCGCTGCGCCGCTTCGCGCTGGCCTGAACCCTGATGAAGACCGACCTCGACACGCTGCGCGCCTTCTTCGCGAGGGCGCCCTTCATGGCCGACCTGGGCATCGAGCCCACCGCCGGCGCCGAGGGCCGCATCGACAGCGCGCTGGCGCTGCAAGCGCGCCACTACCAGCACACCGGCCAGGTGCATGCCGGCGTGATGGTGACGATGGCCGACCATTCGATGGGCGCGGCGGCGCAGACGCTGGCATCCGAGGGCTTCGTCGTCATCACCGCCGAGTTGTCGGTGCGGCTGCTGCGCGCGGCGCGTGGCGAGCGGCTGCTGTGCGAGGCTCGGGTGACCAAGCCGGGGCGCCAGATCAGCTTCACCGAAGCCGACGTCTGGTGCCAGCGCGGTGAGGAGCGGGTGCATGTGCTGCGTGCCGCGGCGACGATGGCGCTGGTGGCGACCGAGCGCCTGGGCTGATGACCAATGCGCGCCACCGTTGACTTCCTGCTTTACGACTGGCTGGCCGTAGGCTCGCTGGCCGAGGGCGCGCTGCTGCAGCGGCCACGCTTCGCCGAGCATTCGGCCGAAACCTTCGCCTCGGTGCTGGACACGTGCGAGCGCATCGCGCGCGAGAAGTACGCGCCCTTCAACCGCCTGGTCGACACCGAGGAGCCGCGCTTCGACGGCGAGAAGGTGATCCTGCCGCAGGCCACGCACGACGCCTGGAAGGCCTATGCCGCCAGCGGCATGCTGGCCGCCGCGCAGGACTACGCGCACGGCGGCATGCAGCTGCCGTACACGGTGGAGGCGGCGGCCAACGCCTTCTTCGCCAAGGCCAGCGCGAGCATCGGCTCCAGCATGCTGACGGTGGGCAACGCCAACCTGCTGATGGCGCACGGCAGCGAGGCGCAAAAGCGCGTGTTCGCCGCGGCCGAGTTCGAGGGCCGCTGGGCGGGCACGATGTGCCTGTCGGAGCCGCAGGCCGGCTCCAGCCTGTCCGACGTGGCCACCAAGGCGCTGCCGGACGGCGACGACCACGAGGCCGATGCGCTGGGCCCGCGCTACCGCCTGTACGGCCACAAGATGTGGATCTCGGCCGGCGAGCACGAGATCACCGAGAACATCGTGCACCTGGTGCTGGCCAAGATCCCGGGGCCGGACGGCAGGCCGGTGCCGGGCACCAAGGGCATCTCGCTGTTCGTCGTGCCGAAGCAGATGGTCGATGCCGGCGGGCAGTTGACCGGCGAACGCAACGACGTCGCGCTGGCCGGCCTGAACCACAAATGCGGCTGGCGCGGCACCACGAACACGCTGCTGAACTTCGGCGAAGGCCGCTTCACGCCCGGCGGCCGGGCGGGCGCGGTGGGCTGGCGGGTCGGCCAGCCCGGCGAAGGCCTTCGCTGCATGTTCCACATGATGAACGAGGCGCGCATCGGCGTCGGCATGGCCGCCGTGATGCTGGGCATGGCCGGCTACGAGGCCTCGCTGGCCTATGCGCGCACGCGGCCGCAAGGTCGCCCGGTGGGCGTCGGCGGCAAGGATGCGACGCAGCCGCAGGTGCCGATCATCGAACATGCCGACGTCAAGCGCATGCTGCTGGCGCAGAAGAGCTACGCCGAGGGCGGGCTGGCGCTGGAGCTGTACTGCGCGCGCCTAGTCGACGAGCTGCACACCGGCGACGAACGCAGCGCGCGCGACGCCGGCCTGCTTCTGGAGGTGCTGACGCCGATCGCCAAGAGCTGGCCCAGCGAGTGGTGCCTGGAAGCCAACAGCCTGGCGATCCAGGTGCATGGCGGCTACGGCTACACGCGCGACTTCCCGGTGGAGCAGTACTGGCGCGACAACCGCCTGAACATGATCCACGAAGGCACGCACGGCATCCAGGCGCTGGACCTGCTGGGCCGCAAGGTGGTCATGCACGACGGCGCGGCGCTGAAGCTGCTGGCCTCGCGCCTGCGCGCGACGGCCGACCGGGCCGCTGCGCAGGACACGCTGCGCGCGCCTGCGCGGCAGCTGCTGACGGCGCTGCAGACGCTGGAATCGGCCACGCGCGCCGCGTGGGCCGAGGCCACGCCCGAGCAGGCATTGGCCAATGCGACTCCGTATCTGCAGGCCTTCGGCCATGTCGTGCTGGCCTGGCTGTGGCTGGACGTGGCCCTGGCCTGCGAGGCGCGGCTGGGCCGCGAGCCGGCCGATGCGGCCACGCTCGATGCGCTGCATGGGCGTCTGGCGGCGATGCGCTACTTCTACGCCTACGAGCTGCCGAAGATCGACGCCTGGCTGCTGCCGGTGGCGGCGCGGCAGCCGCTGTGCCGCGAGATGCGCGACGCCTGGTTCTGACGATGAGCAACCACACGCTGGACGTGCTGGTCTGGGTCTGCCTCTACGCGGGCCTGTTCGTCTTCGGCCTGGGGCTGTGGTTCCGCAAGCACCACCTGGCCGCCACCGTGACGCTGATGAGCATCGGCGGCGCGCTGGCCGCCGCCGGCGCGCTGCTGCTGTGGCTGCGTTCGCGCCGTTCCTGACAACCTTCGGAGAATTGCCGATGAGCACCCCGATCCAGAAACTCTTCGACCTGAGCGGCAAGACCGCATTGATCACCGGCGGCTCGCGCGGCCTGGGCCTGCAGATTGCCGAAGCGCTGGGCGAGGCCGGCGCCAAGCTGATGCTCAGCTCGCGCAAGGCGGCCGACCTGGAGGCAGCCGTGGCCCACCTGAAGGCCAAGGGCATCGAGGCCCACTGGATCGCCGCCGACGCCAGCGACCCGGCGCAGGTGCAGAAGGTCTGCGACGCGGCGATGCAGCAGCTGGGGCAGATCGACATCCTGGTCAACAACGCCGGTGCCACCTGGGGCGCGCCGGCCGAGGACTATCCGCTGCAGGCCTGGGACAAGGTGATGAACCTGAACATCCGCAGCATCTTCCTGATGAGCCAGGCGGTGGGCAAGGCGAGCATGATCCCGCGGCGGCAGGGGCGCATCATCAACCTCGCCTCGATCGCCGGCTTGAGCGGCTCGATCGACGTCAAGTTCATCGCCTACGGCACCAGCAAGGGCGCGGTGGTCAACTTCACGCGCACGCTGGCCGGCGAGTGGGGCGCCTACGGCATCACCGTCAACGCGCTGGCGCCGGGCTTCTTCCCGAGCAAGATGACCCAAGGCACCCTGGCCGAACACGGCAGCGACAAACTGGCCGCGCAGGCGCCGCTGCAGCGCCTGGGCGACGACGACGACCTGAAGGGCGCGGCGCTGCTCTTCGCCTCGGCCGCGGGCAAGCACATCACCGGCCAGATCCTGGCGGTGGACGGCGGCGTCAGCAGCGTGCACGGCGGCGGCTGATGCAGTTCGCGCGGCACATTCCGTTCATCCACCTGCTCGGCGCGGAGCTGATCCGCTTCGAGGACGGCGAGAGCGAGATCGCGCTCGACATCCGCGACGAACTGCACAACTCCTGGCACGTGGCGCACGGCGGCGTGGTCATGACGCTGCTCGACGTGGTCATGGCGCATGCCACGCGCGCGCCGCGGCGGCCCGAGGAAGGGCCGGATCCGCGCGGCGTGGTCACCATCGAGATGAAGACCACCTTCATGAAGCCGGCGCGCGGCCGCGTCACCTGCGTCGGCAAGCTGCTGCAGCGCAGTGCGTCGCTGTGCTTCTGCGAAGGCACGCTGTACAGCCCGTCCGGTGAACGCTTGGCGCACGCCACCGGCACCTTCAAGTTCCTGGCGGGGCTGCCGGTGGAAGGCCGGCGCATCCAGTCGCCCGACGCATCGGATTGAGGAGGTTCGGATGATCAACAAGCAGTGGCATCTGGTGTCGCGTCCGGCGGGCGAGCCGACGGCCGACAATTTCAGGCTGGTCGAAGCTCCCGTGCCCGAGCTGCAGGATGGGCAGGTACTGGTGCGCCTGCACTACATGAGCGTGGATCCGTACATGCGCGGCCGCATGAGCGATGCCAAGAGCTACGCCGCGCCGCAGCCGCTGAACCAGGTGATGCAGGGGCGCAGCGCCGGGGAGGTGGTGGCGTCGAAGTCCGAGGCCTTCCGCGTCGGCGAGCGTGTCGTCGGCATGGGCGGCTGGCAGCAGTACCAGCTGGTGGACGCCAAGCAGCGCGGCGTGCTGCAGAAAATCGACACCACGCGCGTGCCGATGTCCGCCTACCTGGGCGCCGTCGGCATGCCGGGCGTCACCGCCTGGGTCGGGCTGAACACGATCATCGAGCCGAAGGCCGGCGAGACCCTCGTCGTCAGCGCCGCCAGCGGCGCGGTCGGCTCGGTGGTCGGCCAACTGGCCAAGGCGCGCGGCTGCCGGGCGGTGGGCATCGCCGGCGGACCGGAGAAATGCCGCGTCGTGGTGCAGGAGTTCGGCTTCGACGCCTGCATCGATCATCGGGCGCATGCCAGCCTGAAGTCGCTGTCTGCGGCGCTGAAGGAGGTCTGCCCGCAGGGCGTCGACGGCAATTTCGAGAACGTCGGCGGCACCGTGCTCGACGCGGTGATGCAGAACATGAACGCGTTCTCGCGCATCGCCATGTGCGGCATGATCGCCGGCTACAACGGCGAGCCGACTCCGCTGGCCGCGCCGCAGCTGATCCTGCTGAACCGCATGAAGCTGCAGGGCTTCATCGTGAGCGAGCACATGCAGCACTGGCCGGCCGCGCTGCAGGAACTGGGCGGCCTCGTGGCAACCGGCAGGCTCAAGTACCGCGAGAGCGTCGCGCAGGGCATCGAGAGCGCGCCGGAAGCCTTTTTCGGCATGCTCAAGGGCAGGAACTTCGGCAAGCAACTGGTCAGGCTCGTCTGACGTGCATTGGAGCTGGACGCGCTTCGACGCTTTGGACGTGCACGCGCCGGAACTCCCCACCGGCAGATGATTTGGAGGCCCACGTGAGCGCCGATGCGCATGAACTGATCCTGCACCACTACCCGATGTCGCCCTTCGCCGAGAAGGCGCGGCTGATGCTCGGCTGCAAGCGCCTGCCGTGGCGCTCGGTGATCATCCCTGCGGTGATGCCCAAGCCGGACGTGGTCGCGCTGACCGGCGGCTACCGCAAGACGCCGATCCTGCAGGTGGGCGCCGATGTCTACTGCGACACCTCGCTGATCGCGCGCGTGCTCGAGGCGCGCCAGCCGCAGCCGGCGCTGTATCCCGAATCGGCGCCGCTGGCCCCGCTGCTGGCGCAGTGGGCCGACGCGCTGCTGTTCCCGGCGGCCGTCAGCTGGGCGATGCAGCCGGCCGGCGCGGCGGTGATCATGAGCGGGCAGTCGCCGCAAGCGCTGAAGGCCTTCGCCGCCGACCGTGCCGCGATGCGCGCCAACGCCGCGCCGCGGCCGACGCTCGCCGATGCCGCCGCGCAGTTGAACGCGCATCTGGCGGCGCTGGACGCGCAATTGCGGCGCGGCGGGCCGTGGCTGTGCGGTGCCGCACCGAGCATCGCCGACTTCTCGGCCGGGCATTGCCTGTGGTTCATCCGCCTGGCCAAGCCGGTGGCGGCACTGCTCGACGACTATCCGGCCATCGGGCCCTGGCTCGACCGGCTGTTTGCCTTCGGCCACGGCCGGCCGCTCGACCTGCACAGCCGCGAAGCGCTGGCCGTGGCCGCCGCAGCCGGCGCGGCTGGCGAATACGCGCCGGCGGCGGTCGAGCCGGGAATGGGTCTGCAGGCCGGGCAGGCGGTGGTGGTGTCGGCCACCGACCACGGCACCGACCCGGTCGCCGGCACGCTGGTCGGGCTGAATGCCGCCGAGTCGGTGCTGCGCCGCCACGACCCGCGCGCCGGCATCGTGCATGTGCACTTCCCGCGTTTCGGCTTCCAGCTGAGGGCTGAAAAGAAGGACTGAAATGAAGCAACTGGCAGGCCGCACCGCGGTCATCACCGGTGCCGCGTCGGGCTTCGGCCTGGAGGCCGCGCGCATCGCCGCGCGCGAGCGCATGAACGTGGTCATGGCCGACGTGCAGGCCGACGCGCTGGATCAGGCGGCCGCTGAAATCGCCGGTCTAGGCGCCGCGGTGCTGCCGATGCGCGTCGACGTGGCGCAGGCCGGCGAGGTGGCCGCGCTGGCCGCGGCCGCACAGCAGCGCTTCGGCGCGCCGCACTTCGTGTTCAACAACGCCGGCGTCAGCGGCGGCGGGTTGATCTGGGAGTGTTCGCTGAAGGACTGGCAGTGGGTGCTGGGCGTCAACCTGATGGGCGTGGTGCACGGCGTGCGCAGCTTCACGCCGCTGATGCTCGAAGCCGCCCGGCGCGATCCGCACTACGAAGGCCACATCGTCAACACCGCGTCGATGGCCGGGCTGGTGAATCCGCCGAACATGGGCGTCTACAACGTCAGCAAGCATGCGGTGGTGGCGCTTAGCGAGACGCTGTACCAGGACCTGCGGCTGGTCACCGACCAGATCAGCGCGTCCGTGCTGTGCCCGTTTTTCGTCACCACCGGCATCATGCACAGCGAGCGCAACCGGCCGGCCGATCTGAGCGCAGCCGAGCCGACGAAGAGCCAGCTGATCGGGCAGGCGATGAGCGAGCGTGCCGTCGGCAGCGGTCGCGTCACCGCGGAGATGGTCGCGCAGTTCGTGTTCGACGCGCTGCGCGAGCGGCGCTTCTACATCTACAGCCATCCGCAGGCGCTGGCCTCGGTGCGCTCGCGCATGCAAGACCTGCTGCAGCCGCGCAACCCGAGCGACCCCTTCGCGGCACGGCCCGAGGTCGGTGCGGAGCTGCGCGCCGCGCTGCGCGCCAGCGATTGAAGAAGCCGCGCACCGCGGTCGTCGTTGGCGGCGGGCCGGCCGGGTTGATGGCGGCCGAGGTGCTGGCGCAAGGCGGCGCCGCGGTGCAGCTCTACGACGCGATGCCGTCGGTGGGCCGCAAGTTCCTGCTCGCCGGCAAGGGCGGGCTGAACCTGACGCACGGCGAGGCCGCCGAGCGCTTCGTCACCCGCTATGGCGCGCGCCAGCGCGAGGTGAGCGCCCTGCTCGAAGACTTCGGTGCCGCGCAGCTGCGCGACTGGGCGGCGGCGCTCGGCGTCCAGACCTTCGTCGGCAGCTCCGGCCGCGTCTTCCCGCAAGACATGAAGGCCGCGCCGCTGCTGCGCGCCTGGCTGCAGCGGCTGCGCGCGCAGGGCGTGCAGTTTCACATGCGTCAGCGCTGGATCGATTGGCAGCCGTCACAGGCTCGCGCACCGACGTTGCGCTTCGCGTCCGCGGCCGGCACGCGCTGCGTGCCGGCCGACGCGGTGGTGTTGGCCTTGGGCGGTGCGAGCTGGCCGCGGCTGGGCTCCGACGGCGCGTGGACCGGCTGGCTGCAGCACTGCGGCGTGGACATCGCTGCGCTGCAGCCGGCGAACTGCGGCTTCGAGGTCGCCGGCCGCGAAGGCGCCGGCTGGAGCCGCCACTTCGCCAGCCGCCATGCCGGCGCGGCATTGAAGACGGTGGCCATCGAAGTGCAGTGCGACGACGCTTCGACCTGGCGCCAGGCGGGCGAATGCGTGGTCAGCGCCTACGGCATCGAAGGCAGCCTGGTCTATGCCGCCTCGGCGCGGCTGCGCGCGCAGCTGGCGCAGGCCGGCAGCGCGCGGCTGCGCATCGATCTGCTGCCGGCGCGCGGCGAAGCCTGGGTGCAGGCCGAACTGGCGCGACCGCGCGGCGCACGTTCGCTGGCCACGCATCTGAAGTCGCGGCTCGGGCTGGCCGGCGTCAAGGCCGGCTTGCTGCATGAACTGCTGGACAAGGCCACGCTCGCCGACCCCTTGCGGCTGGCGGCGGCGATCAAGGCCTTGCCGCTGACACTGCGCGCCGCGCGGCCGTTGGCCGAGGCCATCAGCACGGCCGGTGGCGTGCGCTTCGAGGCCCTGGACCAGAGATTGATGCTGCGCGCCGTGCCCGGCGTGTTCTGTGCCGGCGAAATGCTCGACTGGGAAGCGCCCACCGGCGGCTATCTGCTGACCGCGGCGATGGCCAGCGGGCGCGTGGCCGGCGCCGGCGCATTGGCCTGGCTGGGCCCGGGTTGATCGGCAGGCACGCCGGCAGCGGCTATAAAGGCAGCATCGACGGCCCTCATCAAGATCATGAGCGAGAAAGCACCCGCCACCTGCGACCTGTGCGATGCCCACAAGGGCGACACCGACGGCGCGTTTCGCGTGCTGCCGCCGGTGTTCCGCGACTTCGGCGCGCGCACGCGCTTCCACGGACCGGTGAGCACGGTCAAGTGCTTCGAGGACAACTCGCTGCTCAAGGCGGCGGTCGAGTCGCCTGGCGAGGGCCGCGTGTTGGTGGTCGACGGCGCCGGCTCGCTGAAGCGCGCGCTGCTCGGCGGCAACCTGGGCGCGGCCGCGGCGAAGAACGGCTGGGCCGGGCTGGTCATCGACGGCGCGGTGCGCGACGTGGCCGAACTCGCGGCCTGCCAAGTCGGCATCCGCGCGCTGGCCGCCATGCCGCTGCCCACCGAGCGTCAGGGCCAGGGCCAGCGCGACGTGGCGCTGCAGTTGCGCGGCGTGTGGGTGCGGCCGGGCGACTGGCTCTATGCCGACGCCGACGGCATCGTGATCATGGCTGCGCCGGTGTGAAAGAGCCCGGCATGGCAGCAGCAGCCGAATGGGAGGTGGTGCCGTGCACGCCGGCGCAGATCGAGGCGGTGGCCAAGGAGTGCCGCCGCCTGGTGTCGCGCCGCGCGCTGGTCGCCGCCGGCGTGGCGGTGGTGCCGATCCCCGGCGTCGACTGGGCCACCAATGTCGGCATCCTGGTCAAGGTGCTGCCGGACATCAACCGCAAGTTCGGCTTGAGCGCCGAGCAGGTCGAGCGGCTGGCGCCGGACCGCAAGCTGGTGGTCTTCAAGGCCATCACCGCCGGCGGCACGATGCTGGTCGGGCGCGTCGTCACGCGCGAGCTGGTGATGGCGATGCTGCGCGTCGTCGGCGTGCGCCTGAGCGCGCAGCAGGCGCTGAAGCTCGTGCCCATCGCCGGGCAGGGTCTGTCGGCGGTGCTGACCTACGGTGCGCTGCGCTACGTGTGCGAGCAGCACATCCGCCAGTGCATGGCCATCTGCGAACAACTGCGCCTGCCGGCACCGACCGTCGTCGACTGATCGGCACCGCGAACCCGGGTGCATACAATGCGCGCATCGGGGCGTAGCGCAGCCTGGCAGCGCATCTGCTTTGGGAGCAGAGGGTCGCACGTTCGAATCGTGTCGCCCCGACCAATGAAATCAACGGCTTAGCGTCGAAAGACCTAAGCCATTTTCTAGTCAGCTGGCGTCACGTTCAGAATCGCGTTCAGAACGTATGGCGGGCTCTAACGGGGGCTTGATGCGTTCCCTAACGGCGCCCGCCGATGCCTACCCAGCGCGCTCGGATCGGAGGGCAAACTTGCGCGCGGCGCGGCTTGTCGATCCTTGTGCAGAAAATACTCCGGGAAGTCCGGAAGTCCGGAAAATGAAGCCAGGCTTAGCTTTCCGGCCGATGCGAAGTCCGGGAAGAAGTCCGGAAGGTCCGGGCCGGACCTCCGGAACGCGCGCCATGCCCGCCGCGTTCGCGGCCTTCCTCATGATGATGGGGCTACTGACTACCCCCACTGACCACCCCGTCACCATCGCTGCGCAAGCGCGGCTGATGTGGCTCGAATCTCCCGCGTTACGAACGTCGGGAAGGACCCGCCGCGGCGCCGTCGCTCAGCTCCTGCAGTACGTCAGCTGGCGTGCGGCCGGCGGTCAGTAGATCCAGCGCGGCCGCGTGCAAGGCCAACTGGTGCCGGCGCCATGCCGCCTCGACCTCGGCGCGGGCGCGCTGGGCCGCCATCCGGTTGACTTGGCGCTGAACCGCCCGCGGCAGGCGCGGAATGACGGATCGCTTCATGGGCGTGCAGCGCCGTTCTAGGCACCCATCGCATAGCACCGCTGCCGCGCGCGGTGCACGCGACGCGGAAAATCGATGCCCTGTTCAGCCAGTGCGTCGCGGATGATGTCCGCCGCTTCATTTGTCCAGCGGTCCAGCGTCGCCGCGGAAAGGGGCGCGCTCATGCTGCGGCGCCCGCAGCAGCGCTCAGGGCATGCAGGCTTTGGTGCGGCAGCAGCATTGCTTGCCCGGACTTCACCAGCCGCAGCGCCGCATCCGGCGGCAGGCAGTGCATGTTGCCGTGCAAGCCGTGGCGGCGAATATCGCGCCCGGCCGCGCGCGCGTAAGGCGCGGCCTTCTTCAGCTTGACGAGGATGTAAGGGGGCACGCCGCTTATGCTCAACTCACCCCCGTGCCGACCGAGAAGGCCAGCGGTTGCAGGACGGCCACGTCCATCGAAAGGAAAGCGCCGTAGCCGATGATGCCGGCTTGGAAGCTTGCGAACGGGTTGACGCGAAGCTCGATGCCGACGCCGAACTCGGCGATCATCAGCTGCGAGAAGTCGCCGCACAGCAGCGTGTCGGCCGGCACGTTCATCGAACTGCGCGCGGGACACGCGACAAGAAGGCCGGCAGCCAGCGGGCCGGCCCACAGCGGGCGGTCTGCGGAAAAGCCTTGCCGGGCGGCCAGAAGCTGGGCGACGGCTGGCGCAGTCACGAAGGACAAGGCGCCGCCATCGGTCAGGGCGTTGGCGGCCAGGATGTCGGCCTGCACCTCGAGCAGGTCGGCATAGTCGACGCTGGTGCCGGTGAATGTGCCGATGCCGACGGTGTTCAGCAGGCCGAGCGGCTCGCCGCTGCCGCTGCCGTCGAGTGCCGCGATGTCCAGTGCGGTCGCGAGGGTCAGGCGCAGATCGCGCCGCACCATCGCTTCCGTCAGGTCCGGCGCCATCCGGCGCGACAACCAACTCTGCTCGACGTAGGCGCCGACGGTTCGCGCCTGAACCGCGATCGACGCCAGGTTGTAGCTGGCCGTCTCGGCGGCCTGCGTGCTTTCGGTCGGCTGCCACGTCACGGTCGACGTGCCTCCCTGCCTCGCGTAGGTCGCATTCGGCCGGAGCCCGGTCAAGCTCTGCGCGCCAGCCTTGAAAACCACGCTGGCGGGGCGCAGGGCGTCAACCACGCCGAGCGCCGGGCTATCGGTCAGATAGCCGCCGCCGGAGGGTGACGCCACGGTCAGATCACGCTGCGCCAGAATCTGGCTCGGAACAATGAACGAGTGGATGTCACGCGGCTGCGTGCCGGCGCGGCGGTGCGATTCCTCGTTGACCTCGCGCTCGAATCCGGCGGTGAACCAGTCGCCATTGGCGGCCGACTCAAGCGCGCGGGCTATCGAGTATCCGGCCAGCTCCTTTGGGGATAGGGTCAAGGGCTCGACGTTGAACCGGCCGACAGGATCGGGGGGGGTGCGGAGGCTGCTCATGGTGCCGTATAGGGGAGCTGTGAAGCCCTCACGGTAGAAGCTCAACCGGCGGATGTGCGGATGTGCGACTCGCACACGGCCCATATGGCCGCGCCGCGCCTTTCGCCGGCCAGGCGCACCACGCCGTGCTTCGCCAGCTCGCGCAGCCGGCCGCCGAGCACGCGCGGCCCCAGGTCGGCATCAGCGGGCAGGCGGCACAGGGCACGCGCTGCCGCATCCACGTCACGCTGCAGCGGCGTGCTTCGCTGCTCGCACCAGGCGATCAGGCCGGCAGTCGTGAACGGCACATCGCCCCAGCCCGAGACCATCGCGGCGACGAATCTGGCGGTTGCGTCGCTGACGGGCTGGCGCGGCTGCAGGGCCGCCACGGCATGCAGCAGCTCGGAACGCAACGCGTCGATCTCATCGTGCAACGGCCGGAGCGCGGCGCGCACGGCCGCGCGCACGACCTCGGCGAGCAGCGCATCGTCGGGCCTCACCGGATGTACGCCTCGCCGCATGCCAACGCGTAGGCGACTTCGCCGGGGTCGAGACTCTCTTGATCCGCTTCGACGGCGCTTTCCGGAGTTCCGGAGTTCGGCACGTGCATTTCGGCGGCCACATCGTCTGGCTCGGCGGGAGCACCTCGACGAGGTTGTGGCGACATTGCGCTCATCTGTCGCGGCCCTATGAGCGCAATGAACAAGGCGAAGGGGAACAAGAGCTGCGGGCGGTGTGGCTTCGGCACAGCTCGAAGCGCGGCGCGCACATGGTCCGCCACAACTTCGAGCTGGTTCGCTACGCGAGCGGCCTCGCCGAGCTGGCACGCTTCGGCCGCACGTTGCAGCAGCGTTTCAGGGCTCGGGCCGGGGTCAGGGCGCACCCGCCCCGGGTGCAGGTTGTCGCGGCGCCAGCGCCGCGCCGCGTCGGCGCTGCTCGTCGGCATGCCGAGCTTGATGAGCTTCGATACGGCTTGCCCGCTGATGCCCAACTCCCGCGCGATCCTCGCCTTCATTCCGTGCTGTTTCACTGTCACGATGCAACCTCAACCATTTTTGAATCTCGTGTACTACAGACCACACGGGGCCCGAACTACCCGCAACCATCAGGCGCCGGAAGGACCCGCCCGCCTTGGAAAGCACAACCGTCGACCCTCGGACGGTTGCGAGGGCGCGCGCAAAAGAAATTCCGCCACGGCACACCCACACGCGGGCGCCTGTGGGCTCACTCGTCGGACTCCTGAAGGATCGATGACTTCACGCGGACCACTTGCGCGCGATGCGCACCAGGTGGCGACGCGCTGCAGGTCAGACCCTTGCCTTCGGTGTGCAGGTGGTCGAGCGACTTCAGCAGCCGCAGCGCGGCGCGATCGTTGAAGCCCTTGCAGATTTCGCCGCGGAACACGTCGACCTGCACGAACCATTCATCGAACGATGCGGACACGCAATCGCCGTTCGCATCGCGCAGCCCGGTAATCGTGCGCCGCTTGCGCCAGCCGGCGCGGTGCATCGTGCGCGGCGCGTGGTCATCGTCGCCGCGGTCCCAGTCGACGAAGCGTGCATCCCCATGTGCGGCGAACCATCCGCGAATCTGGCGCAGCATCGACGCGTCCTCAGCCATCCCGATACCGCCGGGCCGCGACTCGATCCACGCATTGAAGCAGCGCCGGGCCGCGTGCGTCGCCTCGCCGTTGCGCCATCCGGTCACGCCCGCGGCCGTCGCCAGCTCGCCGGCCGCGCCGGCCAGCGCGAAGCGCCGGCCGACGCGCTGCACCTGGCCGGACGCGGACTCGGGCACGATCTGCAACGCGATCGCGTCGACGGCCTCGCGCAGCTCGCGCGATGCGTCGTCGAAGTTTGCGGTCAGGTATTCCAGCCAGGCGCGGCCGGCCGTGCCATATGTCGACTCGGCGGCGCGCGCCAGGTGCTGCGCCAGCTCGCCCGGCGCCGCGAATCCGTGCAGCTCTTCGAACGCGCCGAGATGCGCGCCCGCGTCGGCTGGCACGCTCGCCATGCGCAGCTCTTGACCGGCGCGCATGCGCCGGCCGGCCTCTGCCATGTGCTCGGCTAGGGCGATTTCGCCGGCCGACAGCGTGAGCACCCGCCAGGCCAGCCGCGGCCGGGCCGTGCCGGTGCGGCCGGCGCGTTGCTTCCCAACGCCGTTGGCAAGCAGATAGGCCGACTCGCCTGCCTCGCGCGGGTCGAGTTGCGCCAGCTCATCAAGGATCAGCGTGCAGTCGGAGTGCGCTGCGGCCAGGCTTTCAAGACCATTCGAAGTTGCGCGCCATTGACCTTTGTAGTCGGGGGCGCCCCATACGCTCGCGGCGGCGCGCAGCAGCGTTGTTTTGCCCGCGCTGCTGTCGCCGTGAAAGTGAATCCCGCCTCCATCGGCGATGCCCGACAGCGCGAGCGCCGGACCCGCGAACGTGACGCACACTGCGAACGCGAGCCGGGTATTGCCGGCGCACAGTCGGGCAATGTGGCGCTGCCAGTCTCCAAGCGTGCCGCGCTGCGCGAAGGGGGACTCGACCGGGCTTTCGCTCTGAAACATCAGACGATCGTCGGGATCGTCGCCGAGCGTTTCCCGCGGCAGCACGAAGCGGCGGCCATGCCAGCCGGTCTTATCGGTCAAGCGCACGCGCGCCTTCGGCCGGCGCGATTGCAGATACAGCGTGAGCAGCGAGCGGCGCTTGGCGTCGACCGGCGCCACGAAGCCCAGCGCGAGCAGTTCGGCACGGTACGCGGTGCCGTCGCCCGCGAGCATCGCAAGCGGCATCAACCAGCGCCGGCCGCGGCCGAAGTGCCCATCGAACTCGAGCAGCAGCGCGCCCGCCCCGTCGTGCGCGTCGCGCGCCAGCGCCAGAACCCGAATCCGGCCGCAGACCTTGATCGGCGCCGCGCCGCCGCCGTCGCCACTGTCGGGCGGGTCATACCAGAGTGCGTCTTCATCAACGCGGAACCGATCGGCTTGCGTATCGGGCTCAGGAGCGTTTTTTTCGTCAGAGTCAGGGGGTAGGCCTGCCTTCAAGCTTTTCGCGGCCTGCAGCGCCGCCTCGACCTGCGCGCGCACGGCCTCGAGCCCGGCGGCCGGGCCGGAGGTCGTGCGCTCAGACGCCTGCAGGTCGTTGAAGTCGGAACCGCCAGGCGGCAGCCCTTCGGGAAAGATCGCGACGCCACGCACAGCCCGGGCCGCGGTGTCGGCTTTCTCGCGGCCGGGGTTGCGGCCGGTGCGCTCGGCCGTGTCGCGATCGTCGTCGCCCGCGATTGCGATGCGCGCCATCGGGTGCAGCTTGCGCAGCGCGCGCGCGACGTGCACCAGGTTGCCGGCGTCGAAGGCGCACGCCACCGGCCGGCCGGTGGCCTCGAACAGCGTCGCGGCGGTGGCGTAGCCCTCGGCGATCAGCAGCCAGTCGGCGCCGTCCGGCTCGCCGAGCCGGTGCCAGGTGCCGGACTTGCGCGCGCCGCGCGTGTACAGCTTCGCCGGTGCGTCGCCCTGCGGCGCGGTGCCGCGGATGGTCTGCACGTTGACCAGCTCGCCGGCCGCGTCGCGCATCGGCACCAGCAGATCGCCGGCCGGCGTGAAGCGCACGCCATGCGCGCCGATGCCCTTGCGCGTGAGGTAGGGGCATGAACCCGACTCGCTGCCGCCGGACCACGCCTTAACCGCTGCGTCGGCGCCGCGCCGGTGCCGCTCGGCGTCGGCCGCCGCGGCGGCGGCCTTGTTCTTTGCTGCGGCGGCCGCAAGGTCCGCGCGCATGGCGTGCGGGGGCTTCAGCGAGTGCTGGTGCTCGGGTTTGTAGCCATGCTGGCGCGCCAGGTGGAACAGCGAGCCGATGCGCACGCCCCCCGTTGGCTTGACGCTGCGCCAGGTGTCGCGCGCGGCGCGCTCGCTGTAGCGCTCGGCGCGCGCCGACCAGGTGTTGAACAGCGCGAACCCTGCATCGCCGAGTTCGGATTTGAGCGCCATCGCCACGCGCGCCCATTCGTCGCGCGGCATGTCTGGCGGAATGCAGTTCAGCACGGCCTCGATCTCGGCAAGCGACGAGGGACTACCGGCGCTCACGAACTGCTCGCCCGGCTTGGTAGGTGGCGCCAGAGGGAAGTGTCTTTGCGCGGAAATTTCCGCCCCGAAGGGCAAAGCACGGAGTGTTTCCGGAGTTGTTCCGGAGTTCTTCCGGAGTCTTCCCGGACTTTTTCGGCGCATGCCGCTGCCCGCAAACCCGCATCAGCTCTAGCTTTGCACCGTTCGGACTGGCGCTTTCCGGGGTTCCGGAGTTCGGCACGTGCATTTCGGCGGCCACGCATCGGCCACATCGTCGCGCACGTCGGGGGCAAACCTGCGCGCGGCGCGGGTGTCGATCCTTGTGCAGAAAATACTCCGGGAAGTCCGGAAGTCCGGAAAATGAAGCCAGGCTTAGCTTTCCGGCCGATGCGAAGTCCGGGAAGAAGTCCGGAAAGTCCGGGACGGAACTCCGGAACGCGCGCCATGCCCGCCCGTGCATGTCTTCGGACAGGGCCAGGCCAAGGGCCAGCAGCGCTTTGTCGACCTGGCCGCGGGTCACTGCGCACCACAGGTGATCGTGCCGCGCTTGCGGCGCTGCAGCGCCCAGCCCAGCAGCTCGGAACGCACGTGCCGCTTCGCGCGCTCGCCCAGCCAGACCGGCGCCGGGAAGTCCGGCTCGCGCTGCAGCTCGGAAAATAACGTGGCTCCGACGTTCAACAGCGTCGCGCCTTGCTCGTCGGTCAGAAGTTCGGCCGCGCTTGTTCCCGGCGCAGCCCGTAGTGCCTTGATGCCCATTGCATTCCTCCGTTTCAAACACGGAGGGAATCGTCGGGCCGCGTTTACCGCCAGCCGGCGCTAGCGGTCAGCACTCGTTGCGATTCGCTGTATAGCCGTTGCAGCGTGCCGCGGGTGTAGACCGCGGCGTCACTGGCCTCGCCGTTTTCGTCGACGACGCGGAAGCGCCGCCCGTCGCCCAGGCCGACCAGGCGCAGCGATCCGATGCGCTCGGCGCGCCATCGGCGCATCAGCGTGCGGAACTCGACGCCTTCGCGTTTCAGCGGCGCGAGCGTCAGAAGGATCGCGTCCCTGATCGGCCGGCGTGCGCCGGGCCGTGGCCGGCGCGCCTGCAAGCGATTGCGTTCGGTGCGTCGCCAGCGGGCGAACCCGCGTTCACTCTCGCGCCGGCTCGCCACTTCGAGCGCGGCCTGCACTTCCGTGGTCGTCGCCAGCAGGCGCAGCGTCTGCGCGATGCCGTGCTCGTCGGCCGCGTCGGCTTCGGCCGCGGTGCGGCGCTTGTATTCGACCTGCGCGAGCGCGACTGCGACCTTATGCCGGCTCGCCTCGATAAGCAGGCGGTGCAGGTCGGCCGGGCCGAGTTCCGGCACCGGCTTCGCCATCTGCGCCGCGCGGCGGCGAGCCCAGCGCTTGCGCATGGTCTGGCGCTCGGCCTCGGTGAGTTCGGCGCTCATGCCGCCGCCCTCGCGTCGGGCAGCGCGACGACGTTCGAAGCGTCCAGCGCCTGCAGCCGCTCCAGCTCGGCGCCCCAGGCGTCGAAAGCGGCGCGGCGCTCGGCGAGCAGCTCGCCGCGCTGGTATACGGCCACGATGCCCTGCGGCCGATGGTTGAGGCAGCGTTCGACGACATCGCTGCTCACGCCGAGCGTCTCGCGCATGATCGTCGCGGCGGTGCGTCGCAAGTCGTGTGCGGTCCACTCGCCGCGGCTCAAGAGCAGTGCACCGCTGGCCTTGCTGCGGCCCTTCAGCGCCGCGGCCCGCTGGCGGTCGCGCAGCTGTTTGCCTACCGTCTGCGCCCCGATGGGACGGTCTTCGGACTCGGCGCCATCGCTCGGCGCGTGCGTCGGCACGATGTAGGCCGAGCCGGCGCCGAGCGTGACCAGCTGGCGCACCAGGCCGAGCGCGAAGGGCGACAGGTGCACAAGATGGGCGCGGCCGGTCTTGGTTTCAGGGATGTGCCACTCGGCCGCGCTCAGGTCGAAGTCGGCCACCTTCGCCGCGCTCAGCTCGCCGACGCGCACGGCTGTTGCGAGCAGCAGCCAGGCCGCGCACTGCATGCGCTCGCTCAGCCCTGAGCGCGGCAGCTTGTCGCGCAGCTCGACAATTTCCAGCGCCGACAGCGTGCGTTCGCGCGGCAGCTCGCGCCCGCCGGCGGCGGCACGGGTCACGCCGAAGGTCGGATCGGCCTGCAGCCAATCGCGCAGCATCGCCCAGCGGCACAGCTGGCGCACCGCGCCGAGCACTTGGTTCGCGGTGCGCTTCTTGCCGGCGATCGCCACGCGGTCGAGCAGGTCTAGCAGGTGTGGGCGGCGCAGTTCTTCCAGCGGCAGTTCGCCGACGTAGGGCAGAACGTGCAGTTCGAACATGCCGCGCAGGCCGGCGCCGCCGTCCTTGCGGTGCGTGCCCAGGTACAGCCGCTCCCATTCGTCGAAGGTCTGGCGCAGCGTGCGCCGCGCATCGAGCGCGGCCAGGCGGCGGCGCTGCGCGTCGGCCGCATCGGCGCGCGCCAGGCGCTGCACGGTGCGCGGGTCTTGGCCCTTGGCAACCAGTTCGCGCGCCCCATCGCGCGCTCGGCGCGCGTCGGCCAGCGTGAAGCCGCGCACCAGGCCGGCGGCATCGGTGAACGGCTCGCCGATCGTGCCCAGGTGTAAGGCGCCGTTGCGGTACTCGCCGGCCGCGTCCTTCAGCTTGAAGTGAAACTCGGCCAGGCGGGCGCCGCGCGGATGCTTGCGGCTTGGGTCGAGCAGGCGGATGCGAAGCCCGCCGCCATCGCTCAGGTACAGCCCATCGCGGTCGCGGTTCGCGGTGCGCACGCGGGCATCGGTCAGTAGGTTCTCGGCCACGATTCAGACCCCTTCATCGTTCGGCATCCGGTCGGTCGGCGCCGTTTCATGTTCAGAACCACGTTCAGAAAAAATAACGGGTGGTGCCGAAAAGCAACGGGTTCTATCGGACTCTATCGTAACCTAAGTTATTGATTCTCAACGAATCGCTCAGCGGCGAACCGCACCAATTCGAGCGTGTAAAAAAATTTGGGAGCAGAGGGTCGCACGTTCGAATCGTGTCGCCCCGACCAACAGGATCACAGGACCACGACGGCGGGCCGTGGCGCGCCGCGCGTCACGCGGTGGCCAGCGTCGTGGTTTCCTGGAACAGCGATTCCCTGAACTGGATCGAGCGCGGTCCGTCGCTGCCGCTGGCCCACAGCGCCAGCGCGGCGGCGGTCATCGGCCTGGCGAACAGGAAACCCTGCACCTGGTCGTAGCCCAGGCGGCGCAGGATCTGGTACTGGCCGTCGGTTTCCACGCCTTCGGCGATGACCTTCATGTTCAGCGCCTGCGCCAGGTTGACCACGGCTTCGGCGATCTTGCGTGCGCCTTCGCTGTGCTCCAGGTCGAGCACGAAGCCGCGGTCGATCTTCAGTTCGGTGGCCGGCAGCTTGCGCAGGTAGGCCAGGCTCGAATAGCCGGAGCCGAAGTCGTCGATCGAGATGTGCACGCCCACGGCGGCCAGCTCGTTGAACAGCCGCAGCGTGGCTTCGGTGTCCTCCATGGCCACCGATTCGGTGATCTCGCAGGTCAGCAGGTCGGGGTTGATCTGGTGCTTGGCCAGCGCCGCGGCGATGTGCGCCGGCAGGCCCGGCTGGCGCAGTTGCTGCGCCGACAGGTTGACGGCGACGCGCATGCGCAAGCCCTGGTCGCGCCAGGCGCGGACCTGCTTGCAGGCCTCGTCGATGACCCAGGCGCCGAGCGCGTTGATCAGCCCGCTGCGCTCGGCCATCGGGATGAATAGCGTCGGGCTGATCATGCCGCGCCGCGGATGGTGCCAGCGCAGCAGCGCCTCGGCGGCAGTGACCTGCGCACTGGGCGCATGGATCTTCGGCTGGTAGTACAGCTCGAGCTGCCGGCGCGACAGCGCCTGGCGCAGGTCGTTCAGCAGCTCGGCCTGATCGCGCACGTCGTCGGCCATGCGCGGGTCGAACACCGAAAAGGTGGCGCCGCCGTTGGCCTTGGAGGCGCGCGTGGCCACGGCGGCATGCGAGATCAGCACCGACTGCGCGCCGTGCTGCGGATAGTGAGCCATGCCGATCGAGCAGCCGATCGTCAGTTCGCGCCCGTCCAACAGGCCCGGCCGCGCGACGGCTTCGAGCACCGCGGCGGCCAGCGCCTGGGCCCGCCCGAGCGCGTCGCCGCCGTCGATCAGCATCAGGAACTCGTCGCCGCCGAGCCGCGCGACGCGGTGCGGCGGCGCCAGCTCGCGCAGCCTCTTGGCCACGGCCTTGAGCACGGCGTCGCCGGCCTGGTGGCCGAATTCGTCGTTGACAAGCCTGAAGCGGTCCAGCGCGATATGCATCAGCA
The DNA here is from genome assembly GCA_036724445.1 of Rubrivivax sp. Classification (GTDB taxonomy): domain Bacteria; phylum Pseudomonadota; class Gammaproteobacteria; order Burkholderiales; family Burkholderiaceae_C; genus Rubrivivax. Next base: position 47,962 of record DAIMFR010000014.1, read on the forward strand.
CCGCCGGCGCACGCGCCGCGTCGGCCTGCTGCAGCGCCTGCGACATCAGGCCGTCGAAGGCGGCGCGCGTCGGCAGCCGCGTCAGGCCGTCGCGGAACGAGTCGGCCTGCGCGGACGCGCGCGCGGAATCCAGCGCCCCGCGCAGCCGCGAGTCCAAGGCGCAGCCCAGCAGCATCAACAGCAGCAGTTCGCCGACGCCCGCCGAAGCCAGCGTCGTCATCGTGATCGGCGAGACCAGCGAGACATCGTCGATCAACGCCAGCCCCGGCAGCGACGCGGCCGCCACGCTGAGCGTCTGGCCGATCAGCACGCCGACACCGGCAATCAGGCTCGCCGCCAGCTGGCGCGGCCGCAGCCCCCAACGGGCGGCTTCGGGACGTGGCAGCAGCGTGCGCAGCGCCCAGGCGAAGCCGGCGGCGCTGACCAGCCAGCTCAGACCCAGGGCGGCAGGATTCCACGCGATGCCGGGCTGCAGGCCCAGCGACATCGTCAGCAGCGTCTGTCCGGCCAGCGCCGCCGCCGCGAAGCCTGCCGCGCCGGCCGCGATGCGCCGCGCGCCGGTAGCGGGCACGAAGCTGCAGTGCGCGGCTGCCAGGCTCAGCGCCAGCACCACCAGCAGCGAAGCGAGGCTCAGCCACGGGTGGAAGCTGGTGCCGTCCGCGGCGAGCACGCGGCACAGGTTGAGCACCTGCGCCGAGACGATGCCGCAGCTGGCCGCCGCGGCCGAGGCCATCAGCCAGGTGTTGCGCTCCGCGCCCCGATCGAAGCCTTGCGCCCGGTGCGACAGCTCCAGCGCCATGTAGAAGGCGAGCACGATCATCAGCGCGCCCAGGGCCGTGGGCAGCGCCACGTAGCCGGCCAGTTGCAGCGACTCGGCCATCGGCGTTCAACGGCAAGCCGCGTGCGGCGTGCAGGCGAAACAGGCGCCGAGCGGGGGGCTGTGCGTCATCACCGCGCTATCGGCCCGGCCGGCAGCGGCTTGAGGCTGGCGGCGGCTGCGCCGGCGGCCCGGCGGGTCGGCAGGCGCCAGGCCGGGCAATGTTCACGCTGCGGCGCTCGCGGCCGGCATCGCGGTGGACACGGCGGCCATGGCACACTGCGCCGCTTTTCACGAGCCGCCGCTGGACGCGGCACATGAACCTTGGACCCGATCCTGCTGCAGATTGCCACCGAGCTGGGCGCGCGCCCGGCGCAGGTGGAGCGTGCCGTCGAACTGCTCGACGGCGGTGCCAGCGTGCCCTTCATCGCACGCTACCGCAAGGAAGCCACCGAAGGCCTGGACGACAGCCAGCTGCGCGAGCTGGAAGCGCGCCTGGCCTACCTGCGCGAGCTGGCCGAGCGCCGCGCCGCGGTGCTGCGCAGCATCGAGGAGCAGGGCAAGCTGACGCCGCCGTTGCGCGCGGCGATCGATGCGGCGCCCACCAAGCAGGAGCTCGAAGACCTGTACCTGCCCTTCAAACCCAAACGCCGCAGCAAGGGCGCGATCGCGCGCGAGGCCGGCATCGAGCCGCTGGCCGAGCGGCTGTTTGCCGACCCCGGGCTCGATCCTCGGGCCGAGGCCGTGTCCTTCATCAACGCCGAGGCCGGCTTTGCCGACGTGCCCACGGTGCTGGACGGCGTGCGCGACATCCTCGCCGAGCGCTGGGCCGAAGACGCGGTGCTGCTCGGCATGCTGCGCGACTGGTTGTGGGCCGAAGGGCGGCTGCGCGCCAGCCTGCGTGCCGGCCAGGATCCGAGCGGCAGCGAGGCGGCCAAGTTCAAGGACTATTTCGACTACGAAGAGCCGCTGTGCAGCGTGCCGTCGCACCGCGCGCTGGCGGTCTTCCGCGGCCGCGCGCTCGACATCCTCGATGCCGGGCTGGCCGCGCCGGATGAAGGCGCCGCGGGCGCGCCGGGGCAGATATCGTTGGCCGAAACGCGCATCGCCAGCCATCTGGGCTGGCGCCACGCCGGGCGGCCGGCCGACGACCTGCTGCGCCGCTGTGTGGCCTGGACCTGGAAGGTCAAGCTCGGCCTGAGCCTGGAGCGCGACCTGTTCGGCCGCCTGCGCGAGCAGGCCGAAGACGTGGCCATCAGGATCTTCGGCCACAACCTGCGCGACCTGCTGCTCGCCGCGCCGGCCGGGCGGCGTGCGGTGATGGGCCTGGACCCGGGCATACGCAGCGGCGTCAAGGTGGCGGTGGTCAGCGATACCGGCAAGGTGTTGGACACGGCCACCGTCTATCCGCACGAACCGCGGCGCGACTGGGAAGGCGCGCTGCACACGCTGCAGCGGCTGGCCCTCGCGCACGATGTCGAGCTGCTGGCCATCGGCAACGGCACGGCCAGCCGCGAGACCGACGCGCTGGCCGCGGAACTGCTGCGCCGCCTGGGCGCGGCGGCGCCGCCGCGCACCTTGCAGAAGGTGGTGGTCAGCGAGGCCGGCGCCTCGGTCTATTCGGCCAGCGAATTCGCCAGCAAGGAACTGCCCGATCTGGACGTGAGCCTGCGCGGCGCGGTCAGCATCGCGCGCCGGCTGCAGGACCCGCTGGCCGAGCTGGTGAAGATCGAGCCGAAAAGCATCGGCGTCGGCCAGTACCAGCACGACCTGAACCCGGGCGCGCTGGCGCGGCGGCTGGACGCGGTGGTCGAGGACTGCGTCAACGGCGTCGGCGTCGACCTGAACACCGCCTCGGCACCGCTGCTGGCGCGCGTATCGGGGCTCAGCCCGGCAGTGGCGGCGGGCATCGTGCGCTGGCGCGACGCGCACGGCGCCTTCAACAACCGCGCGCAGCTGCTGGACGTGGCCGGCCTCGGGCCCAAGACCTTCGAGCAGGCCGCAGGCTTTCTGCGCATCCGCGGCGGCGACAACCCGCTGGACCAGAGCGGCGTGCATCCGGAGACCTACGCGCTGGTGCAGAAGATGATTGCCGCCACCGGCCGGCCCATCGAGCGGCTGATGGGCGCGTCGGACGTGCTGCGTCAGTTGAAGCCGGAGGCTTTTGCCGATGAACGCTTCGGCGCCATCACCGTCAAGGACATCCTCGCCGAGCTGGAAAAACCGGGCCGCGACCCGCGCCCCGACTTCCAGGTGGCGCGCTTCAACGACGGCGTGCACGATCTGCAGGACCTGAAGCCCGGCATGCTGCTCGAGGGCACGGTCAGCAACGTCGCCGCCTTCGGCGCCTTCGTCGATCTGGGCGTGCATCAGGACGGGCTGGTGCACGTGAGCCAGCTGGCCAACCGCTTCGTCAACGACGCGCGCGAAGTCGTCAAGACCGGCGACATCGTCAAGGTGCGCGTGCTCGAGGTCGACCTGGCGCGCAAGCGCATTGCGCTGACGATGAAGCTCGATGCCAAGCCGGCGCCGAAGTCGGCCGACCAAGGGTTCAAGCCCGCGGCACGCGGTGAACGCATGCGCGGGCCGGCGCCCCGATCCGGTTCGACCGGCTCGGCAATGGCCGAGGCCTTCGCCAAGCTGCGCTCGGGGCGTTGACCGGCGCAGCGCTTGGAGTTCCCGCCATGCGGGCCCTGCAGATCCATGCCGGCGCGACGGCGTTGCAGCGCTTGCGCGAGCGCGGGCTGCGGCCGCAGGACGTGCGCGTCATCCCAGCGGCGGCCGGCGGCGCGAAGGGGCTGATCCTGAACGGCCTGGACCGCTTCATCTTCGGCGCATGGCTGGCCGAGGCTCCATCCGCGACGCACAGCGTGCACCTGCTCGGCGCTTCGATCGGTGCCTGGCGCATGGCCAGCGCCTGCCTGGCCGATCCGGCGGCGCAACTGGCGCAGATGGCCGACGACTACATCCACCAGGACTACGAGCACGCGCCGGGCAAGCCGCCGGCGCCGCGCCACGTCAGCGAAGTTTTAGGCGCCAAGCTGCGCCAGCGCTTCGCACGGCGCGAGACCGAAGTGCTGAGCCATCCGCGCTATCGGCTGCATGTGTTCACCAGCCGCGGCCGGCACCTGCTGCGCCGCCAGGGACGGCTGCGCATGCCGCTGGGCTACGCGGGCGCGTTCCTGACCAACACCGTCAGCCGCAAGGCAATGGGCGGCTGGCTTGAGCGCGTGGTCTTCTCCGATACGCGCGAGCCGCTGCCGCTGCCGCTGCACGACTACCGCACGCACCAGGTGGCGCTGGCTGCCGACAACCTGTGCCCGGGCATCCTGGCCAGCTGCTCGATCCCGTTCTGGCTGGATGCGGTGCACGACATCCCCGGCGCGCCGCCGGGCGCGTACTGGGACGGCGGCATCACCGACTACCACCTGCATCTGAACTACGGCGCGATGCAAGACGGGCTGGTGCTGTACCCGCATTTCCAGAAGACGGTGATCCCGGGCTGGCTGGACAAGGCGCTGAAGCACCGGCACCGCGCCACCGCGCATCTGGACAACGTGGTGCTGCTGTCGCCGCGGCCCGAATGGATCGCCACACTGCCCAACGCCAAGCTGCCTGACCGCAACGACTTCAAGACCTATGGCGACGACCTGAAGGGGCGTGTCGCGGCCTGGGGCCGCGCGCTGCGCGAAGGCCAGCGCCTGGCCGACGAGTTCGCGCAACTGGTGTCGAGCGGCCGGCCCATCGCCGCCGAACCGCTGGTGTGAAGTGCTGGCCTACAATCGAAGCTTCAGCCATCAACAAGGACGGGAAAGGCAGCATGGTTATGACACCGCGAACTCGGGGCTTCGTCACTGCCCCTTGGGCTTGCTAGCGGCCGCGCGGTCACGCTCTGTACTTTCACTCGTCATGAAAAGCGCGGTCTTCCACCGCGCTTTTTGCTTTCCGGAGTTGTACCCATGATCTCGATCACGCTGCCCGATGGCTCGCTGCGGCAGTACCCCGGCGCCGTGACGGTGGCCGAAGTGGCCGCCTCGATCGGCCCGGGGCTGGCCAAGTCGGCGCTGGCCGGCAAGATCGGCGTCGGCGACGCCGCCCGCGTCGTCGACCTGAGCCACCGCATCGACGCCGATACGCCGCTGGCCATCGTCACCGACAAGAGCCCCGAGGGCCTGGAAGTGCTGCGCCATTCGACTGCGCACCTGCTGGCCTATGCGGTGAAGGAACTGTTCCCCGAGGCGCAGGTGACCATCGGCCCGGTGATCGAGAACGGCTTCTTCTACGACTTCTCGTACAAGCGGCCGTTCACGCCCGAGGACCTGCAGGCGATCGAGCAGCGCATGGCCGAGCTGGCGAAAAAGGACGAGCCGGTCGTGCGCCGCGTGCTGCCGCGCGACGAGGCCGTCGCCTATTTCAAGAGCCTGGGCGAGCTGTACAAGGCCGAGATCATCGCCAGCATCCCCGCCAACGAGGACGTGTCGCTGTACCGCGAGGGCAGCTTCGAGGACCTGTGCCGCGGCCCGCACGTGCCCAGCACCGGCAAGCTCAGGCATTTCAAGCTGATGAAGGTGGCCGGCGCCTACTGGCGCGGCGACCACCGCAACGAGATGCTGCAGCGCATCTACGGCACGGCCTGGGCCACCAAGGAGGAACTGCAGCAGTACCTGCAGATGCTCGAGGAGGCCGAGAAGCGCGACCACCGGCGGCTCGGCCGCGAGCTGGACCTGTTCCACCTGGACGAACATTCGCCGGGTACGGTGTTCTGGCATGCCAAGGGCTGGACGCTGTGGCAGCAGATCGAGCAGTACATGCGCGCGGTCTACCGCGACAACGGCTACCAGGAGGTCAAGGGTCCGCAGATCCTCGACAAGACGCTGTGGGAGCAGACCGGCCATTGGGACAAGTACCGCGACAACATGTTCATCACCGAGTCGGAGAAGCGCGACTACGCGCTCAAGCCGATGAACTGCCCGGGCCACCTCCTGATCTTCAACCAGGGCATCAAGAGCTACCGCGAGCTGCCGCTGCGCTACGGTGAATTCGGCCAGTGCCACCGCAACGAGCCCACCGGCGGGCTGCACGGCATCATGCGCGTGCGCGGCTTCACGCAGGACGACGGCCACATCTTCTGCACCGAGGACCAGGTGCAGGCGGAATGCGCGGCCTTCACGACGCTGCTGCAGAAGGTGTACCGCGACTTCGGCTTCACCGAGATCATCTACAAGGTGGCCACGCGGCCCGAGGCGCGCATCGGCTCGGACGAAGCCTGGGATCGCGCCGAGCAGGCGCTGATGGCGGGCTTGCGCGCCAGCGGGGTGGAGTTCGAGATCTCGCCGGGCGAGGGCGCGTTCTACGGACCGAAGATCGAATACACGCTGAAGGACGCCATCGGCCGGCAGTGGCAATGCGGCACGATGCAGATCGACCCGAACATGCCCGAGCGCCTGGGCGCCGAATACGTGGCCGAGGACGGCAGCCGGCAAAGGCCGCTGATGCTGCACCGCGCGATCGTCGGCAGCCTGGAGCGTTTCATCGGCATCCTGATCGAGCAGCACGCCGGCGCGATGCCGGCCTGGCTGGCGCCGCTGCAGGTGGTCGTGGCGCCGATCACCGACGGCCAGGCGGACTACGCGGCAAGCGTCGCGAAAACGCTTCAAAAACAAGGAGTTAGGGTAGAAAGCGATTTGCGCAACGAGAAGATTACGCGTAAAATCCGCGAGCATTCGATGCAGAAGGTTCCGTACATCCTGGTCGTGGGCGACAAGGAAAAGGCAAACGGAGCCGTTTCGGTGCGCGCCCGGGGCAATAGGGACCTGGGGGTGATGGCGCTCGACGACTTCGCTGCGAAGCTCGCCGACGACATCGCTCTCAAGGTCTGACGGCGCCGGCGCGCCTTTGTCGTTGTCCGCGGCCCGTTTGCCTTGGTGTCGCGCAAAGGAGTTTGAACTATCGCTACCTTCATGGACCGCCGCACTCCGAACGCGGAGCGCAAGCACAGGTTGAACCGGGAGATCATGGCGCCGCAGGTGCGCCTGAATGGGGTGGACAACGAACCGTTGGGCATCGTCAGCCTGATGGATGCGTTGCAGATGGCAGGCGACAAGGATGTCGACCTGGTCGAGATCGCCGCCACCGCCGATCCCCCGGTGTGCCGGTTGATGGATTACGGCAAGTTCAAGTACCTGGAGCAGAAGAAGGCGGCCGAGGCCAAGGCGAAACAGAAGGTCATCGAGATCAAGGAAGTCAAGTTCCGGCCCGGCACCGACGAAGGCGACTACAACATCAAGATGCGCAACCTGCGCCGCTTCATTGCCGAAGACGGCGACAAGGGCAAGGTCACGCTGCGCTACCGCGGCCGCGAGATCACGCACCAGGAGATCGGCATGCGGCTGCTGGAACGCATCCGCGACGAACTGGCCGACGTGTCGGTGGTCGAGCACATGCCCAAGCTCGAAGGCCGCCAGATGATCATGGTGCTGGCGCCGAAGAGGAAGTGACGAGTTGACGAGGGATTCGCCTCCAGGGTCTGGTCACCCCGGAAGCGCAAGAAGCCGCTGCAGGCCGACAAGCACCGCGCACCACGCGCGGTCGCCTGCAGACGGCAAATCAAGGGAAGGAGCAGCAATGCCCAAGATGAAGACCAAGAAGAGCGCGGCCAAGCGGTTCCGCGTGCGTCCGGGGGGCACCGTCAAGCGCGGTGCGGCGTTCAAGCGCCACATCCTCACGAAGAAGTCCACCACCCGCAAGCGCCACCTGCGTGGCGTCAAGGAGGTGCACGAGACCAACCTGGGCAGCGTCGCCAAGATGCTGCCTTTTGCTGGCCTCTGAGGGGAGTAGGAAATGCCTCGCGTCAAACGTGGAGTCACCGCACACGCCCGCCACAAGAAGATCCTGGCCCTGGCCAAGGGTTATCGCGGCCGCCGCAAGAACGTCTTCCGCATCGCCAAGCAGGCGGTGATGAAGGCCGGGCAATATGCCTACCGCGACCGCCGCACGCGCAAGCGCGTGTTCCGCCAGCTGTGGATCGCCCGCATCAACGCGGCCTCGCGCGAGCTCGGCGTCAGCTATAGCAAGTTCATGGCCGGCCTGAAGAAGGCGCAGATCGACATCGACCGCAAGGTCCTCGCCGATCTGGCCGTCAATGATCCGGCGGCTTTCGGCAGCATCGTCGACAAGGTGAAGGCTCAGCTCGGCTGATCGCAGCGCCCGCGCCTTTGCACCCGAGGCGCGTGGCGGCTGGTCAGCATTCGATGGCCGTCGCGCAAGGGCGGCCATTTTTGTTTAGGACACGCCGCGATGCGGCTTCACAGCGCTTCGCGATCTGAGGCTCCAACGCAAGTGCCAAGCGCTTGTATTTCCCCGTGAGGCCATGAACGATCTGGACACACTGGTGCAGGCGGCACGCTCGGCTTTCGACGCCGCGCCGACGCCTGCCGAGCTCGAAAACGCCAAGGCGCGCTTCCTCGGCAAGGCCGGCGGTCTGACCGAACTGATGAAGGGCCTGGCCGCGCTCAGCGTCGAAGAGAAGAAGACACGCGGCGCCGCGATCAACCAGGCCAAAGCCCGAGTCGAAGCGCTGCTGCAGGCGCGTCGCGACGCGCTGGCTGAAGGAGAGCTGCAGGCGCAGCTGCGCGCCGAGGCGCTGGACGTGACGCTGCCCGGGCGCCAGCGCGGCAGCGGCGGGCTGCATCCGGTGTCGCGCACGATGATGCGCATCGAGGCCATCTTCGCCTCGATGGGCTTCGACGTCGCCGACGGACCGGAGATCGAGACCGACTGGCACAACTTCACCGCGCTGAACAGCCCCGAGAACCATCCGGCGCGTTCGATGCAGGACACCTTCTACGTCGACATGAAGGACGGCGAAGGCCGCTGGCTGAACCTGCGCACGCACACCAGCCCGATGCAGGTGCGCTACGCGCAGGCGCATGCGCAGCGTCATGCCGGCGCGGCGCGCATGCCTGAGCTGCGCGTGATCGCCCCCGGCCGCACCTACCGCGTGGACAGCGACGCCACGCATTCGCCGATGTTCCACCAGTGCGAAGGCCTGTGGATCGGCGAGAACGTCAGCTTCAAGGACCTGAAGGCGGTGTTCAGCGACTTCCTGCGCCAGTTCTTCGAGACCGACGAACTGCAGGTGCGTTTCCGCCCGAGCTTCTTCCCCTTCACCGAGCCTTCGGCCGAGATCGACATCGCCTTTGCCAGCGGCCCGTTGAAGGGGCGCTGGCTCGAGGTCTGCGGCTCGGGCCAGGTGCATCCGAACGTGGTGCGCAACTTCGGCCTGGACCCGGAAACGCACATCGGCTTCGCCTTCGGCATGGGCCCGGACCGGCTGACGATGCTGCGCTATGGCGTCAACGACCTGCGCCTGTTCTTCGACGGCGACCTGCGTTTCCTGTCGCAGTTCAAGTAGCCCAGCGAGCACCGCATGCAATTCCCAGAATCCTGGTTGCGCGAGTTCTGCAACCCGCCGATCACCACCGCCGAACTGGCCGATCTGCTGACGATGGCCGGGCTCGAGGTCGAAGACACGCACCCGGTCGCGCCGCCATGCCGCGGCGTGGTCGTCGCCGAGATCGTCGAGGCCGTGCCGCACCCCAACGCCGACCGGCTGCGCGTGTGCAAGGTGCAGGCCGGCGCGCATTCGCCCGACGGGCCGCTGCAGATCGTCTGCGGCGCACCCAACGCCCGCGCAGGCATCCGCGTGCCGCTGGCGCTGGTCGGCGCCGAGCTGCCGCCGGCGGAGGAGGGCGCGGCACCGTTTGCCATCCGGGTCGGCAAGCTGCGCGGCGTCGACAGCTTCGGCATGCTGTGCTCGGCGCGCGAGCTGAAGCTGTCCGACGACCACGCCGGTCTGCTCGAGCTGCCGGCCGATGCGCCGCTGGGTGCCGACATCCGCCAGCTGCTGGGCCTGGACGACACCGTGTTCACGCTGAAGCTGACGCCGAACCTGGCGCATGCGCTCAGCGTCTACGGCGTGGCGCGCGAAGTGGCCGCTCTGACCGGCGCGCCGCTGCGCACACCGGCCATCGAAGCCGTGCCGCCGCGGCACGACCAGAAGTTGCCGGTGGAAGTGCAAGCGCCGGACCTGTGCGGCCGCTTCTCCGGCCGCATCGTGCGCCACGTGAACACCAAGGCCGCGACGCCGGCCTGGATGGTCGAGCGCCTGGCGCGCTGCGGCCAGCGTTCGGTGACCGCGCTGGTCGACATCTCGAACTACGTGATGTTCGAGTACGGCCGGCCATCGCACATCTTCGACCTGGACAAGATCCATGAGCGCCTGATCGTGCGCTGGGGCCGCGCTGGCGAGACGCTGAAGCTGCTCAACGGCAACACCATCGAGATCGATGCCGCCGTCGGCGTCATCGCCGACGCCGAGGGGGTCGAGTCGCTGGCCGGCATCATGGGCGGCGACGCCACGGCGGTGTCCGACGACACGCGCCACGTCTATGTCGAAGCTGCGTTCTGGTGGCCGCAGGCGGTGGCCGGGCGCTCGCGGCGCTTCAACTTCGCCACCGATGCCGGCCACCGCTTCGAACGCGGCGTCGACCCGGCGCTGACCGCCGCGCACATCGAGCGCATCACGCAGCTGATCCTGGACATCTGCGGCGGCGAGCCCGGCCCGCTGGACGACCAGGTGCTGAAGCTGCCGCCGCTGCAGCCGGTGACGCTGCGCGTGGCGCGTGCGGCCAAGGTCATCGGCATGCCGCTGGGGCAGGCGCAGTGCGCCGAAGTGTTCCGCCGCCTGGGCTTCGACTTCAGCGAGAGCGAGGGCAGGCTCGCGGTGACGCCGCCGAGCTGGCGCTTCGACCTGCAGATCGAGGAGGACCTGATCGAGGAAGTGGCGCGCATCGTCGGCTACCAGCAGCTGCCCGATACGCCGCCGGTGGCGCCGATCCGCGCGCGCGTGGCCAGCGAGTCGCGGCGCAGCGCGCATGCGCTGCGCCAGGCGATGGCGGCGCTGGGCTACCAGGAAACCATCAACTACAGCTTCGTCGAGGAGCGCTGGGAACGGCAGCTGGCCGGCAACGACGCGCCGATCCGCGTGCTGAATCCGATCGCCGCGCCGCTGGCGGTGATGCGCTCCAGCCTCGCCGGCAGCCTGCTCGGCGTGCTGCAGTACAACCTGGCGCGCCGCGCACCGCGCGTGCGCGTGTTCGAGATCGGCCGCGTGTTCAGGCGCGACGCGAACGTCGTCGACAGCGGCAGCACGGTGGCCGGCATCGATCAGCCGCTGCGCCTGGGGGCACTGGCCTATGGCGCGGCCGACGCCGCGCAATGGGGTCTGGACGAGCGCCCGGCCGACTTCTTCGACCTGAAGGGCGACATCGAAGCGCTGCTCGCGCCGCGCAAGCCGAGCTTCGTCGCCGACACGCATCCGGCGCTGCACCCGGGGCGCTGTGCGCGCGTCGAACTCGACGGCCGGGCCATCGGCCACGTCGGCGAACTGCACCCGCAGTGGCGCCAGGCCTACGAGCTGCCGCAGGCGCCGCTGCTGTTCGAGCTGGAACTCGACGCCGTGCTGGCGCGCCACGTACCGCAGGCGGCGGCCGTGCCGCGGCACCAATCGTCGTGGCGCGACATCGCCTTGGTGGTGCGCGATGACGTGCCCCACGACCAGCTGGTGGCGGCGCTGGCGCAGGACGCGTCCGGGCTGGTGCGCTCGGTGCTGCTGTTCGACGTCTACCGCCCGGCGCGCGCCAGCGCCGACATCGACGCCGGCGAGCACAGCATGGCGCTGCGGCTGGAACTGCTGGACGACGCCGCCAACCTGACCGACGAGCGCATCGACGCCGCCGTCGCCGCCGCCGTGCAGCGCGCGGCGACGGCCTTTGCCGCCCGTCTGCGCGGCTGAACCCCGAGCCCAACAAGGAGCAACCGTCTAGCCATGGACACCGTGATCCTGCCGAGCATCGAGACCCCGACGCTGACCAAGGCCGAACTGGCTGAACTGCTGTTCGAGCGCCTGGGGCTGAACAAGCGCGAGTCCAAGGACATGGTCGAAGCCTTCTTCGAGATCATCCACGACACGCTGGTGCAGGGCGGCGACATCAAGCTGTCGGGCTTCGGCAACTTCAACATCCGGCGCAAGGCGCCGCGTCCCGGGCGCAACCCGCGCACCGGCGAAAGCATTCCGATCAAGGCGCGAAACGTCGTCACCTTCCATGCCAGCCACAAGCTGAAGGCCATCGTGCAGGGCGGCACGCCGCTCGGAGAAGACTTCGAGTAAAGTATCAGATTCCCCGTTAGATCGTATTGATTTCAATGGAGAAAACGCTTCCGTCGATCCCCGCCAAACGTTACTTCACCATCGGTGAGGTGAGCGAGCTGTGCGGCGTGAAGCCCTACGTGCTGCGTTACTGGGAACAGGAGTTCACGCAGCTCAAGCCGATGAAGCGCCGCGGCAACCGGCGCTACTACCAGCACCACGAGGTGCTGCTGGTGCGGCGCATCTGCGACCTGCTCTACGACCAGGGTTTCACCATCAGCGGCGCGCGCAACCGCCTGAGCGAACTGGGCCTGACGCGCGGCGCGCCGCCGGCGCAGCCGCTGGCCGAAGTGCTGCCCGAGGACGAGGTGGAGGTGACGGACGACGCGGCGCCGCCGGTCGCGTTGGCGCCGGCCGTGCCGACGCCCGCCGACTTGCGTGAATGGAGCGTGCAGCAGTTGCGCCAGGAACTGCTGTCGATACGCGAGCTGCTGGGCACGTAGTCGTCCCGCGGCGGGCCGACAAAGGGTCCAGCAAAGGCCCGCGTCTATAATCCGCGCTTCTTCGGGGCGTAGCGCAGCCTGGTAGCGCACTTGCATGGGGTGCAAGGGGTCGCGAGTTCGAATCCCGCCGTCCCGACCAAAGAAATCAACGGGTTAGCCTCGCAGGGGGCTGGCCCGTTGTGCTTTGCAGCATGAAATTGCCTCAATGGTGGCCGGTCGGTGCCCGGATGTTGCAGGCTACCGAACCCGCTTCAGCAGATCGCGCTGCTCCATCAGCTCCATCGAGCGCCGCGCGATCGCGGCAGGCGCGTCGTGGCCGCGCATCCAAAGCGGCTTCGCGCCGGAGCGGTCCTGAACTTCGAGGCCCCGCTGCGGCGAGGGGCGCCGCCGCAAGAGTCGTTGATGCCGCTGGCCGCTGGCTGCTGGCCGCCGTGGCTGATCGCCTGCTCACGCGCCTTCTTCTTTCGCCGCTTGGCGGATGGTATCGACCGCCTCGGGGTTCATCAGCGTCGAGAGATCGCCGGGATCTTCCTCGAGCAGCGCGGCCCTAACCACCCTTCGCATCGTCTTCAGGTTCCGGGTGCGCGGCAGGTCAGAGGAAAACACGATCCGCTTTGGCCTGAACGAGCTGCCCAACCCGCTCACGACTGCGTGCGCGAGATCCGATCGAAGCCTGGCGTTCGCGCGTGCGCCGTCGGCGGGGATCACCACGCACACCAGCGCCGCGCCCTTGACCGGATCGGGGATCGCGACCGCGGCGGCGTCGCTCACCATGTGGGTCGCGAGCAACAGCGCCTCGATCTCGGCGGGGCCGGTACGCTTGCCGGCGATCTTGATCGTGTCGTCCGAGCGGCCGTGGATGAACCACGAGCCGTCGGCGTCGCGGGAAGCCCAGTCTCCATGCACCCACATGCCGGGGATCCGCCGCCAGTAGCTGTCGAGGTAGCGTCCGGGGTCGCGCCAGAGGCCGCGCGTCATGCCGATGCAGGCCTGGCGCATGACCAGCTCGCCGACCTGGCCCGGCGCCAGGCTGTTGCCCTGCTCGTCGACGATGTCTGCGCCGGTTCCGGGAATAGGGCCCGAGAAGCTGGCCGGCTTGATCGGGTAGAGCACGTTCGTCGCCAACAGTCCGCCGACCTCGGTACCGCCGGAGTAGTTCATCAGCGGTGCGTTGCCGTCGAGCACGCTCTCGCACACCCAGGTCCACGAGTCCGGGTCCCACGGCTCGCCCGTCGAAGCCGCGACCCGCAGGCACGACAGGTCGTTCTGTCGGCAAGGCTTGCCCGCGTGGCGCTTCATCATTCTCGCCACCGTCGGACCGATGCCGAGGAAGCTCACCCGGTGCCGCGCCACCAGCCTCCACAGCCGGCCGGTCTCAGGGTAGTCGGGCGCGCCCTCCACCAGGACCACCGTCGCGCCGGCCAGCAGTGCGGCCGTCACCTGCAGCGGGCCGACCAGCCAGCCGAAGTCGGTCATCCACAGCAGTCGGTCCTGTGGCTTGAGGTCGAAGCACAGCAGGAAATCCTCGCCCGTCTTCGCGGTGAGGCCACAGTGGGTGTGAACGGTTCCCTTCGGCTTGCCGGACGTTCCCGACGTGTAGACGATCATCAGCGGGTGCTCCGCAGCCACCTCCTGCGCGGCGTGCTCGGGCGAGCCCGCTTCGATCAACCGTGCCCAGTGGACCTCCTGCCAGTGCGCGCCATCGGTGTCGCGCCTCGTCTTCTCGGGCTCCGCTGGCCCGGCGCGCTCCCCGTTGCGCCGCGCCACGACGAGGTGGCGCAGCGTGGGTACCTCCCGCGCAGCGTCGACGGCCACGGAGAGCATGTCCACCCGTCGGCCGCGGCGCATGCAGAAGTCCTCGCAGATCAGCGCGACAGCCTCGGCATCGTTCAGCCGCGTCGCGATCGCGGACGGGCCGAACCCCGAGAACATAGGCAGCACGATGCAGCCTACGCGCGCCAGTGCCAGGAATGCGATCGCGACCTCCGGAACCATCGGGAGGTAGATGCCGACGGCGTCGCCGGGCTTCAGTCCGAGTGACTCGATCCCCGAGGCCAGGCGATTCACCTGCGAGGACAACTCGGTATAGCTCAACGTACGGACGGTGCCGTCCTCGCCCTCCCAGACCACCGCCTCGTGTTCGCCGCGGCCGGCCGCCAGATGGCGGTCGAGCAGGGTCTCTGTCATGTTCATGGTGCCGCCGACGCACCACTTCGGCCAGGGAAGCCCCCCCGACAGGTCCAGCACGGTCGAATAGGGTTGACGGAAACGGATACCGAGGTGGCGCAGCAGCGCGTCCCAGAACCACCGCGGGTCGTCTGTCGCACGGCGCTCGAGTTCGGGGTAGTCGCCGAGCCCTTCGGCATTCATGAAGGTGCGCCAGTTGGCGGCGGCGCGAAAGGCGTCGCTCGGATACCAGACCTGGCCCTGGGCGGCAATCGGTTCGTGCTCAGCCATGGGGCGTCTACAGTTCGGATGTGTCGGCGTCGCCGGCGACGAGCTGCTCGATCCGGGGGGCCATGAAGGCCTTCATCTCCTGGTGTACCCGGGAGAGCTGGTAGCGCTCATGATCCTCCGCGCGGTCGAAGGCGGCGACGACCAGCCACCGGTACTCGCTCGACCGGGACGCGAGGTTCGAGCCGAAGTGATAGGTGCGCACGTAGGGCAGCTCGGCGCGTACACGGGCAGCGTAGGCCTCGACGCGTGCGACAAACGCCGCGTCCGGGTCCGCCAGGCGCATCAGGACGGTGTGGAAGAACACTCGAAGACTCCTTCCAAAGCATAGGCTGGACGCGCGTCGCGATGATCCCGCAGGCCAGCCCGCCGCACCCGCCCGGGTGCTCGCGGGGGTCGGTCGATCCGGAGCATAGCGCAAGATGAATGAAGCGTCAGTCAGAATATGAACACTTCGGCGCCGCCGCGGGTGGAAGCGGCGATGCGCCGCGTGGGCTGCAGCCCGTGCATGCCGGCCGCCTCGCGGCGGCGAGCGCCGGGCGGGAATGCGGTCCCGCCGGCTCGCGCACCGAATCGTCCGGTCGACCGGCGCCGGCCGCTCTTCGGAACCTGCGGTCGGGCTCTTGACATCCGGCATCCCGCATGATTGAATGAACGTTCAGTCGGTTGGGTGAACCGGCGCAAACCAGGAGACGTGGCGATGAACGGTTCGAAGAGGGCGTGGTTC
Organism: Rubrivivax sp.; assembly: GCA_036724445.1. Taxonomy (GTDB): domain Bacteria; phylum Pseudomonadota; class Gammaproteobacteria; order Burkholderiales; family Burkholderiaceae_C; genus Rubrivivax. The sequence continues at coordinate 63,672 of DAIMFR010000014.1, forward strand.
CCGAGTGCGTTGGTGTTGGCGCTCGCGTTGGCGCTGCCCGCGGCTGCGTGGGCGTCAAAGGAGCCGCTGAAGATCGGCGTGCCGACCGCGCTGACCGGCACGTATTCGTCGCTCGGCGACGAAGCCAAGCGCGCGGTCGAGTTCGCGGTCAACGAGGCCAATGCCGCAGGCGGGGTCGACGGGCGCAAGGTCGAGGTTCGATTCCTCGACACAGAGGCCAAGCCCGAGTTGGCCCGCCAGCAGGCCGAGAAGCTCGCTCTCGACGGCTTCAACATCATGACGGCCACCATCGCCTCGGGCGAGGTCCTCGCGATCGGACCGATGCTCAATCGCTGGAACGCGACCTTCGTGGCCAGCATCAACAAGGCCAACGACATCACCGGCAAGCAATGCCAGCGGCGGCTGTTCAGGGTCAATCGGCCCGACAACTCCGACGCTGCGGTCGTCCAGCCCTGGCTGAAGACGCGCAAGGAGGCGAAGTGGGCGGTCGTCGCGGCCGACATTGCGTGGGGCCGCAACTCCGGGGAGAGCTTCAAGAACGCGGCGGCCGCCACTGGAAAGAGCGTGGTCTCGGAAAACTACCCGCCGTTCGGCGCAAACGACTACGCCGCGCACATCCAGAAGGTGCTCGACTCGGGGGCCGAGGGCGTCTGGGTCGCGCTGGCCGGCCGCGATGCGATCACCTTCGCCCGTCAGGCCAAGCAGTTCGGCCTCTTCGACAAGGTCACCACGGGCGGCGTGAGCTTCACGACCGACGGCACGGTGAGGGTGCTGGGCGATGTCGTCAAGGGCATCAACACCATCATCAACTACAGCTCTACGCTCGACACGCCTGCCAACAAGAAGTTCGTCGCCGACTGGGCAAAAGCCTATCCAGGCGACGCGCCGACCAACTTCCAGGGCGAGGCCTACATCGGCATGCAGGTCATCTTTCAGGCGGTCAAAAAGGCCGGCAGCGTGAAGCCCGCAGACGTGGCCAAGGCGATCTCCGGCGGCACCTTCGAGACGATCCTCGGCACGCAGGCCATGCGCAAGGAGGATAACCAGTTGATCGGGCCGAACTACTTCGGCATCGTCGAAGCGGTCGGCGGCAAGCTGCAGCCGGTCATCAACATGATCGTGCCTGCCGAGGTGGCGACCCCGGCGCCGGACGGCAGCTGCAAGCTCTGACCCCCCGGCCGCAGTGCAGCATCTGCTCCGCCGCAGTCGCGCGACTCGGCGGCGCGGGATTCGACGGAGAACTCTGAGCGATGATCCAGATCATTAACGGACTGGTCTACGGAAGCTTCCTGTACGTGCTCGCCGTGGGTCTGGTCCTGATTTTCGGCCTGCGCCGGGTGACGAACTTCGCGCACGGCGGGCTGTTCATGGTGGGGGCCTACGTGTCGTACGCGGCGGCTGCCTACCTCGGGTTCTGGATGGGGATGTTCGTCTCGGTGGCAGTCTTGGCGCTGTTCGGCGTGCTGCTGGACCGCTTCGCGTTTCGCCCCCTGTCGAAGGAGGAGCCGACCGTCACGCTCCTGGTGACCTTCGGCCTGCTCTTCGTCCTGGAAGACGTCGTGCGGACGATTTGGGGCAAGGACTACATCTCGGTAGCTGCGCCTGATGCTCTGGCCGGCTCGGTGATGCTGTTCGGTTCGCAGTTTCCGGTGTACCGGCTCTTCGTGATCGGGGTCGCCGTAGTCGTCGCGCTCGGCCTCGCGCTGTGGCTCAAGGCGACCAAGGTGGGCCTGTACGTGCGGGCATCGAGCGTCGACCCCGTCACCACCGGCATACAGGGCGTGGACACCGATCGGCTCAGCGCTTTCGTCGTGGCGATCGGCACCGGGCTCGCGGGGCTGTCGGGCACGGTTGCCGGCCCGCTGCTGGCGCTGTCGCCGTCGATGGGCGGCTACATCATCATCGATTGCTTTATCGTGGTGGTCACCGGAGGTCTGACCAGCTTCACCGGCGCGTTCATCGCGGCGCTCGTGATCGGGCAGTTCCACAACCTCGGGTTGGTCTACGTGCCGCAGGTGGCGTCGGTCATACCGCTGCTGATCATGGTCCTTGCGCTGGGCTTTCGCCCGCATGGGCTCGCGGGAGGCGGCAAGTGAGCGGCCCCGTGTCCCGTGCCGCGCCGGACGCCGCTGCGGCCGGCCCGGCCTCCCGGCCGGCGTACGTCCGCATGCTGGTCGCGACCGCGGTGTTCCTGGGGGCAGGTGTGGCCGTGCCCCGGCTCGTCGACTCGCAGCTGATCCTGACGCTCATGACGCAGGCGGTGATCTACGCGATCCTGGCGACCGCGATCGGCTTCCTGATCAGGCAAAACGGGCTCACCAGCTTTGGTCACGCCGCGTTCTTCGGCATCGCCGGGTACTTGCTCGCCCTGAACGGGTCCTTCGGTGTGATGCCTGCCGAGTTGGCGGTGCTCGCGGCCATCGCCTTGCCGGCCGTTTTCGCCTTCCTGATCGGTCTGATCATCGTGCGGCTGCCGCCGCTGGCATTCTCGATGATCACGCTGGCGGTGGCGCAGTCCCTGCACGAGCTGATGTTGCGCTGGCGCGAGCTCGCGAATGGCGACGACGGCATGCCGGTTCGCCTGCCTGCGACCTTGTTCGGCGTCGATGTCGAACTGTTCCAGTCGCCTTCGACGATGTTCGTCGTCTGCTGGAGCGCGCTGGTGATCGTGGTGCTCGCGCTCGCGGTGCTTGCGCGCAGCCACTTTGGCGTGCTGACGGTGGCCATTCGGGAGAACGAGGAGCGCGCCCGCTACATCGGATACCAAACGCTGATGCCGAGGGTGTTCGTGTTCGCCATCTCGGGCGCGATCGGCGGGCTCGCAGGCGTGCTGTTCGCCTTGTACAACGCCTTCGTGACGCCGGGCGTGCTGCACTGGAGCCTGTCCGGCGAGGCGCTGATCATGGCGGTCATCGGGGGAGCGAAGGCAGTCTGGGGGCCTCCCCTCGGGGCGATGATCTTCTTCGTCGTGAAGGATGCGGTGGGTGATCTCACCGAACACTGGCCCGCGATCATCGGCGCGACGCTGATCATCGTGACGGTCACGCTGCCGCACGGGGTGAGCGGGCTCGTGGAGCGGATCAGCCGTTGGGCGACGGAGAAGAAGCAATGACGGGCTTCGCACTCGAGGGCGTCGGTCTGACTCGACACTACGGGGGCTTCGCCGCACTGGACAACGTAACGCTGCAGCTCGAGCCGGGCGAGATCCGCGGCCTGATCGGGCCGAATGGCGCCGGCAAGTCGACGCTGATGGACGTTCTCTGCGGCCGCGGCGGCCCCACCGGGGGGCGCGTCGTCTTCAACGGGTCCGACATCACCCGCCTGTCTGCGCAGGCCCGCAGGTGTGCCGGCCTCGCACGGTCGTTCCAGAAGACGAACATCTTTCCGGATCTCGAGGTCCGCCAGCAGGTCGCTCTGGCCGCGCGGATGGCCGAGATCGACAACACCGACGAGGTGCTCGATGTGCTCGGACTTTCGGAACTGGGCCAGCGCCGGGCGGCGGACATCGCCTACGGCGACCAGCGCCGGCTCGATCTCGCGCTGGCGCTCGTGGGTCGACCCTCGGTGCTGCTGCTCGATGAGCCGGCCGCCGGCCTGTCGATCAAGGAGTCGCTCGTACTCGCGCGCCTGCTCAAGGACCTGGCGACGAGCTGGAAGGTCACGGTGCTGCTGGTTGAGCACGACATGGAGGTGATCTTCACGGTGTCTGACCGGATCACCGTCCTGAATCTGGGAAGGGTGCTCGCAGAGGGTTCGTGCGACGAGATTCGCGCGAACGGCGAAGTCGTCCGCGCCTATTTGGGATCGAGTTTCGCATGACGCTTCTCAGCCTGTCCAAGGTCGACGCCTACTACGGCGAGGCCCGCATTCTCAACGAGGTCTCGCTCGAGATCGGCGCAGGCGAACGGGTCGCCATTCTCGGCCGCAACGGCGTGGGCAAGACGACGGTCGTCAATGCCTGTCTGGGCATCGCCCGCGTCCGCAGCGGTGCGATCGCCTTTCGCGGCGCCGCGCAGGCGTCGATCAAGCACTTCACTGCGGCGCGCTGCGGCATCGCCGTCGTCCCTCAAGGACGCCGGATCGTTCCGGGGCTCACGGTGCGGGAGAACCTCGCCCTGGGCGCGGCGGTGAATCGCCCCGGCACGTGGAACTTCGACTCGGTCTGCGAATTGTTTCCGATCCTGCGGGAACGTGCGGACACGCCCGGTACAGCCATGAGCGGCGGTCAGCAGCAGATGCTCGCGATCGGCCGCGCGCTGATGGCCAATCCGGACCTGCTGATCCTCGACGAACCGAGCGAGGGCTTGGCCCCGGTCATCGTCGACGAACTCGCCGAAACCCTCGTGCGCCTGGCCGCAGGGAACACCAGCATCCTGCTGATCGAACAGAACTTCAGCCTCGTGCATCGGGTCGCCAAGCGCTACTACGTCTTGTCCAAGGGAACCGTCGTCGAGGAGGGCAACGCGCAGGGGATGTCGATCGAGAACCTCAAGAAGCACGTTGCCGTATGAAGGCGGTCGTCGTCGAGGCTTTCGGTCCGCCGCAGGCGGCGCAGGTGCGCGACTGGCCGCTGCCCGCACCGGGCGCCGGCGAGGTGCTCATCGAGGTGCATGCGATAGGCGTCAACTTTCCGGACCTGTTGACCGTCGCCGGCAAGTACCAGAATCTGCCCGGCGTGCCGTTCGTGCCCGGCAAGGAGGCCGCCGGCGTCGTTCTGGAAGTCGGCGCCGGCGTGCGCCGCCTGCGCGTGGGCGAACGGGTGATGGCGCAGCGCGAGAACGGCGCCTTCGCCGAGCAGATCGCGGTCAGGGAGGAGCACTGCTTCCCGATGCCCGATGCGCTGCCGATGTTGAAGGCCGCGGCGCTGGGGCTGACCTACCAGACCGCTTGGTTCGGGCTCTTCGATCGCGGCGCGCTGCAGCCCGGCGAAACCGTGCTCGTCACCGGGGCGTCCGGCGGCGTCGGGGCAGCGGCGGTGCAACTGGCCAAGGCGGCCGGTTGCCGGGTTCTCGCGGGCGTGTCGAGCCCTGACAAGGCGGAGTTCGTCCGCGGTCTGGGCGCTGACGGAGTGGTACGGACCGGGGATGCCGACCTGCGCGACTCGGTGCGGCGCCAGGTTCACGACCAGAACTACGGGCAAGGTGCCGACCTCGTCATCGAATCGGTGGGCGGGCCCGTTTTCGATGCCTGCCTGCGCGCGCTCGCGTGGTCAGGGCGCCTGGTGGTCGTCGGATTCGCCGGCGGGGATGTTCCGTCGCTGAAGGCGAACTACCTGCTGATCAAGCACATCTCGGTCTGCGGCCTCCACTGGAGCGACTATCGCGACGCCTTCCCGGAAAGGATGCGCGACGCCCAGGCCCGCATCTTCGGGTTCTGGCGCGAAGGCCGGCTCGATCCCCCGGTCACGGCCGTCTTGCCGCTCGAGCACGCGTCGCGCGCGCTCGAGACCATCGCCGCGCGGCGTGCGCTCGGTAAACTCGTCCTCGAGACCGCCTGCGGCCGTGCGGCCCGCGGCGGCGCGCCGCGTCATTGAGGCCAGCGGTGAGCGACGCCCTGCGAACCGATGTACCCCCGGGCTATCGCGTGTGCGACATGCCGGACGGTCCGTTCACCGAGCCTCTGGGCCCGCTCTTCATCCGGCAGGACGGAGGCGGTTTCGCCCTTCGCGCCGCCGACCGCCATTGCAATGCCCGCGGTGTAATGCACGGCGGGATGCTGATCACCCTCGCCGACCAGACATTGGGCCTGACGGTCCAGCGCGCCGTCGGCACGGTCGAGGTGGCGACCGTCAGCCTGAACTGCGACCTCGTGGACAGCGCCCGCCCCGGCGAACTCGTCGAGGGCGAAGCAACGGTGACGCGGATCACCCGCTCGATCGTGTTCGTGCGCGGGTCGCTGCGCTGCGGCGAGCGCGTCCTGTTGAGCGCCAGCGGCCTCTGGAAGCGCCTGCAGGACCGGCCGGGCAGCGCCGGGCCGACCCGGCACAATCGAGAGTCCAGCAGCACGACGCCGCAGCGATGAAGAAGAAGTCCGTGTTGGCAGCGCCCAAGGCGTTCGACGCGACCGTCGTCAAGAGCCAGGTGACTGACCCAGCCCTGGTGCAGCGGCGGCGCGATCAGATCGTGGCCGCCGCGGTAGAGCTGTTCTCGGTCCAGGGCTTCTACCGCACGACCATGCAGCAGATCGCACGCAAGGCCGGCGTCAGCACGGGCCTCATATACCAGTACGCCCAGACCAAGGAAGACGTCCTGCTGCTCTCGCTGATGTTCGTGATGGAGCGTTTCCGCCGCCAGCTCGAGTCCAGCCGCGACGACGGCACGGAACCTCTCAGCCGGCTGTACGCCGCGCTCGACACCTACTGCCGCGTGGTCGACCGCCATCGCGACGCGACCGTCCTGGCCTACCGCTCGACGCTGTCGCTGCCGCGCGCCTATCGCGAGTACATCAAGCAGGCGGAACTCGAGACGAACGAGCTGATGGCGCAGCGGATCCGCTCGTGCATCGAGGCGGGCCTGTTCAAGGACGCCAACGTGGAGTTGCTGACCTACCGGCTGGTGCTGCATGCGCACGCCTGGGCTCTGAAGTACTGGCGCCTGAGCCAGTTCGCCACCATCGGCGAATACGTGGACGAGGGGTTCGACTTCTGCGTTCGCGCACTCGCCACGCCCAAGGGCAAGGCCCAGTACAGCCGCTTCGTGGCCGCGCGCGGGACGCAGGAAACCAAAGCTCGCCGGCAGGCGGCGAGCTGACGGCAGCCGCAGCGGCGCGCCCGGCGCTCGGCATTCGACGCTTGACGCGATGCGCACTGCCCGCTAGGATGAGCATAACTGAATGAGCATTCATTCATCATCATGATCACGTACGAATTCAACCGATCGACCCTCGTGGTCACCCTCGACCGCCGGCCCGTCAACGCGATCAACCGCGAATGGATCGCGCGCTTCGACGGGATCCTCGACGAGCTCGCCGGGCGTCCCGGGATCGTGGTGGTGCTCGTGCGCTCGGCACAGCGTGTGTTCTGCGCCGGAGCCGACCTGAAGCTGATGCGCGACTGCTTCGAAGTCGAAGGCGAGGCCGGCCCCGCGGAGATGATCGAGACCATCCGCCGCATGCAGCGGCTCTACGACCGAATCGAGGGCCTGCACCAGGTCACTATCGCCGCGGTCGGCGGTTCGGCCTTCGGCGGCGGGCTCGAGCTGGCCCTTGCGTGCGACCTCAGGGTCGCGGCTGCCGAGGCGCAGCTGGGCCTGCCCGAAGCGCGGTTGGGGCTCCTTCCCGGAGCGGGCGGCACGCAGCGTCTGTCGCGGCTGTGCGGTACGGGAGTCGCGCGCCGGCTGATCCTGGCCGGCGAAGCCGTGTCGGGAGTCGAGGCGCGCGAGCTCGGGCTCGTGCAGTGGGCCGTGCCGGGGACGGATCTTGATGCGTTTGCCATGCGGCTGGCAGGGCAAATCGCAGCGATGGCGCCGGATGCCCTCGCGGCATGCAAGCAGTGCCTGGCGGTTGCCGCCGGCTCGATGCAACACGGCATGGCAGTCGAGATCCACGAGACGATCGCGCTGCTGAACAACCCGCAGACGCGTTTGCGCGTGCGCGGCTTTCTACAGGGGAAGGGAAGCTGAAATGAGACTCGAGGGCAAGAGAGTGGTGGTGACCGGCGCGGCTTCGGGCATTGGCCTGGCGACGGCCGCGACGATGGCCCGGGCCGGGGCAGCAGTGGTGCTGGCGGATCTGTCGGCCGAGAAGGGCAACGCAGAAGCGCATCGGCTGCGCTCCGAGGGCCTGGACGCCGCCTTCGAGCCGCTGGACGTGGCTTCGCCCGATTCGGTCTCGGGCTTCGCGCAGCGGGTGCTCGGCGCAGGCGAGGTGCACGTCCTCGTGAACGGTGCCGGATGGGGCAGGGCCCAGGCCTTCATGGACAACGAGCCGGAGTTTTGGGAGCGAATCGTGGACATCAACCTGATGGGCCCGATCCGTCTTGCAAGGGCATTCCTGCGCCCGATGGTCGAGCGCAACTCGGGCAAGATCGTGAACGTGGCGAGCGACGCCGGCCGCGTCGGCAGCTCCGGAGAAACCGTCTACTCGGGCGCCAAGGGCGGACTGATCAGCTTCACCAAGAGTCTGGCACGGGAGATGGCGCGCTGCTCGATCAACGTCAATTGCGTGTGCCCCGGCCCCACCGAAACCCCGATGCTGATGGCGGTGCCCGAGCGCCACCGCGAGGCCTTCCTGCGGGCGATCCCGCTGCGCCGGTTCGGCAAACCCTCCGACGTCGCTGACGCGATCCTCTTCTTCGCGAGCGGCCGCTCCGACTACATCACCGGACAGGTGCTCAGCGTGTCGGGCGGCCTGACCATGGTTTGAGGCCGGCGGCGCGACACGACATCACACACGACCAACAGGAGAGAACGCGATGCAACGAATCGAGATGGCCTGTTACCAGGCCACCCACTTCAAGTGGGAGTGCGAGGGGGAGGTGGCGACGATCACGCTGAACCGTCCCGAGCGCAAGAATCCGCTGACCTTCGAGTCGTACGCGGAACTGCGGGACCTGTTTGGCAAGCTGCGCCACGCCAGCGACGTCAAGACGATCGTCATCACCGGGGCCGGCGGCAACTTCTGCTCGGGCGGCGACGTCCACGAGATCATCGGCCCGCTGGTGCGCATGCAGGAGGCCGACGATATGCAAGGCCTGCTGGACTTCACCCGCATGACCGGAGATCTGGTCAAGGCGATGCGCCACTGCCCGCAACCGATCGTCTCCGCCATCGACGGCATCTGCGCCGGCGCCGGCGCGATCGTTGCCATGGCCTCCGACATCCGCATCGGCACCCCGCGCGCCAAGACGGCCTTCCTGTTCGTGCGCGTCGGGCTCGCCGGCGCCGACATGGGTGCGTGCGCGATCTTGCCGCGAATCATCGGCCAGGGCCGGGCTTCCGAACTGCTCTACACGGGCCGCGTGATGACCGCCGAAGAGGCCGATCGCTGGGGCTTCTTCAATCGGCTGGTGACGCCCGAGGCGGTGTTGTCCGTGGCCCAGGCGCTGGCCAGGGAACTCGCCGACGGCCCGACCTTCGCGCACGGCATCACCAAGACCTGCCTGCACCAGGAATGGGCGATGGACGTCGACTCGGCGATCGAGGCCGAGGCGCAGGCGCAGGCGATCTGCATGCAGACGAAGGACTACGGGCGTGCCTACCACGCGTTCGTGGCAAAGCAAAAGCCCGCCTTCGAAGGCAACTGATGTCCGACCGAAGCTTCCTGTCCTGGCCGTTCCTCGACCCCGCCCACCGGGCGCTGCACGATCGCGTCGACGAATGGGCCGCGGGGCACCTGGGCGATGCCGATTTGCACGCTGAGTCCAGCGACGCAGTAGCGCAGGCGGTCAGGCGGCTGGTGGCGGCGATGGGTGAGGCCGGCTGGCTCGCGACTGCTGTGGGCGGCCGGGATGGCGCCCTGTACGGTCCGCTCGACGCCCGCGGCCTGTGCATCTGCCGCGAGGTGCTGGCGCGCCACGCGGGCCTGGCCGATTTTGCGTTCGCGATGCAGGGTCTGGGCAGCGGGCCGATCGGGCTGTTCGGTACGCCGCAGCAGAAGGCGCGCTGGCTGGCCGAGGTTGCGCAGGGCAAGGCCATCTCGGCGTTCGCGCTGTCCGAGCGGGAAGCCGGTTCCGACGTTTCCGCCCTTGCGACCCGGGGGGTGCGCGACGGCGATCACTGGCGCCTGGACGGAACCAAGACCTGGATCTCGAACGCGGGCATCGCCGACCTGTACGTGGTCTTCGCCCGCACCGGCGAGGCGCCTGGCGCAAAGGGCCTGTCGGCCTTCGTCGTGGAGTCCGGCACGCCGGGTTTCCAGGTTTCGCAGCTCATCGACCTCGTGGCCCCGCATCCGATCGGCTCGCTCGCCTTCGACGGCGCGCGGGTCCCAGCGGCGAACATGCTGGGTGCGCCGGGCGACGGCTTCCGGATCGCCATGGCTACGCTCGACGTGTTCCGCTCCACGGTCGGCGCTGCGGCGCTCGGCTTCGCCCGGCGGGCGCTCGACGAGGCGCTGCGGCACGCGGCCACCCGCAGGCTGTTCGGGCAGCCGCTGTCCGACCTGCAGATGACCCGGGCGCGGCTTGCAGAGATGGCGCTTTCCATCGACGCCGCGGCCCTGCTGGTGTATCGCGCCGCCTGGGTCAAGGACGCGAGCGGCGCGCGCATCAGCCGCGAGGCCAGCATGGCCAAGCTGTTCGCCACCGAGGAAGCGCAACGCGTGATCGACGCAGCCGTGCAGATTTTCGGCGGGCTGGGCGTCACGAAGGGACACATCGCCGAGCGGCTGTATCGCGAGATCCGCGCATTGCGGATCTACGAAGGCGCCAGCGAAGTACAGAAAGTGATCATCGCCGGCCGGCTGCTGGACGAGCTCGGCAAGGCGGATCGATAGACGGGAACGGTCGAGATGATCCTGAACGAGCAGCAGACGATGATCCGCGACATGGCGCGCAAGTTCGCCCGTGAACGGCTCGCCCCGAATTCGGCGCGCTGGGACCGCGAGGCGCATTTCCCTCGCGAGGCGCTCGAAGAGATGGGCCGCCTCGGCCTGATGGGCATGAACGTCCCGGCCGAATGGGGCGGGTCAGCGGCCGACAGCGTCTCGACCGCGCTCGCGCTCGAAGAGATCGCCGCAGGCGACGCGGCGACCTCGACCGTGATGAGCGGCCACAACTCGGTCGGATGCATGCCGATCGCCAGGTTCGGCACCGACGACCAGAAGGAGCGCTGGCTGCGCCCGATGGCAGAAGGCCGGATGCTTTGCGCGTTCGCGCTGACCGAGGCCCACGGCGGCTCCGACGCCGGCGCGCTGGCGGCGCGCGCGCGCCGCGACGGTGACGGCTACGTCCTGAACGGCATCAAGCAGTTCATCACCACCGGCAAGAACGCCGGCGTGGCGCTCGTGTTCGCGCGCACCGCGGCGGGCGGCGGGCCGCGCGGGATCACGGCGTTCATCGTGCCGACCAGCGCGCCCGGATACGTGGTCGCGCGCGTGGAGTCCAAGCTCGGCCAGCGGGCCTCCGATACCTGCCAGATCGCGCTGGAGAACGTCCGCGTGCCGGTCGCCGATCGGCTCGGCAACGAGGGCGACGGTTACCGGATCGCGCTGTCGAATCTCCAGGGCGGCCGCATCGGCATCGCCGCGCAGTCCGTGGGCATCGCGCGCGCGGCCTTCGAGGCGGCCCTGGCCTACGCGCGCGAGAGAGAGGTCTTCGGCAAACCGATCATCGAGCACCAGGCGGTCGGCTTCCGGCTGGCCGCGATGCTGACCCGCGTGGAGACGGCGCGCCAGATGGTCCTGCATGCCGCTGCCCTGTCCGATGCGGGCCGGAACTGCCTGATGGAGGCCTGCATGGCCAAGCTGGTCGCCTCGGAGACGGCCGAATGGGTGTGCTCGGAGGCCATCCAGACCCTGGGAGGCTACGGCTACCTGACCGACTTCCCGGTCGAGCGGCTCTATCGCGACGCGCGTGTGTGCCGAATCTACGAAGGCACCAACGACATCCAGCATTTGGTGATCCTGCGCGAGATGCAGCTGCGCGAGAGCTTCTGAACCTCGAACAAGGGGATGCCCGACGCCATGGTGCCGGACCTTTCGCCGCCGCTCGCCGGCATCAGGGTTCTCGACTTCTCGACCCTGCTGCCGGGGCCGCTGGCGAGTCTGCTGCTTGCCGAGGCCGGCGCGGAGGTGGTCAAGGTCGAGCGGCCGGGCAGCGGCGACGAGATGCGCGGCTACGAGCCGGCATTCGGCGATTCGAGCGGCAATTTCGCGTTGCTGAACCGGGGCAAGACCAGCCTGTGCGCGGATCTCAAGGACGCGGCCGACCGGGCCCACGTGCTCGCGCTGGCGCGCGAGGCCGATGTCGTGATCGAGCAGTTCCGGCCCGGCGTGATGGAGCGGCTGGGCCTGGGCTACGAGGCGCTGTCTCGCGACAACCCGGGGCTGGTCTACTGCTCGATCACCGGATACGGGCAGTCGGGCGAGCGCGCGCTGAAGGCGGGGCACGACCTGAATTACATGGCCGAGACCGGCTTGCTGGGCCTGAGCCGCGCAAGCGACGGGGCACCGGTGCTGCCTCCGGTGCTCGCCGCCGACATCGGCGGGGGCGCCTATCCGGCGGCGATCGGCATCCTGCTCGCGCTGCAGCAGCGGGCCGGCACGGGGCGCGGCTGCCACCTCGACGTCGCGATGTGCGACAACCTGTTCACCTTCGCGTACTGGGGCATGGCCGCCGGGCTCGCCGGCGGCCGCTGGCCGCGTCCCGGCGGCGAGCTGACGACGGGGGGGTCGCCGCGCTACCGGATCTACCGCACGGCGGACGGCCGGTACCTGGCAGCGGCGCCGATCGAGGAGCGGTTCTGGCAGGTCTTCTGCGATGCGATCGGGCTCGATGCCGCTGACCGCGACGATCGCCCCGACCCGGCCGCCACGACCGCGAAGGTTGCCCAACGGATTGCCGGCGCGAGCGCCGAGGCTTGGCGCGAGCGATTCGCCGGCCTCGACGCCTGCGTCTCGGTCGTGGAGTCGCTGGCGTCCGCGGTAGCCGATCCAGCCTTCGCCGGACGCGGCCTGTTCGAGCGGGTCGTTGCCGCGGGCGGATCCAGGTTGCCGGCGCTGCCGGTGCCGGTTGCTCGATGCCTGCGCGATCCGGCCCAGGAGCGGCAGTCGCCCGCTCTCGATCCTGCGGCCCGGCGCAGGGTGTGGCCGGTTGCGGCCGTGCCGCGGGCCGCCAGACCGTACGCGCTCGACGGCATGCGCATACTCCTCACCGGCGCATCGGGCGGCATCGGGCAGGCAACGGCCAGGCTGCTCGCGGAGCTGGGCGCCGAACTGGTCCTGACCGACCGGGCCGAGGCGCACGGACTGGCCGGCGTGTCGAGCCGCAATCGGCGCCGACACCGTTTCGTCGCCTGCGACCTCGAGTCGCGCGACGCGATCGAGGCCTTGTGCGCCGAGGCTGGCGAGCTCGATGCCGCCGTGCTCAACGCCGGTGTCTTTCCGCGCAGCCGATGGGACGACGAGGCCTGGGACGACGACTTCGACCTGGCGATGCACGTGAACGTGCGCGCGCCGGCTCATGTCGCCAGGCTGCTTCTTCCCGGCATGAAGGCTCGGGGCAGGGGCCGGATCATCTTGCTCGGCTCCATCGCCGCGCATACCGGCGGCAGCTATGCCGATTCGCCGCTGCACTACGCGTGCTCGAAGGGTGCGGTTCATACCATGGTCCGGTGGCTCGCGCGGCGGGCCGCGCCCGAGGTCATGGTCAACGGAGTCGCGCCCGGCTCCACCGACACGGCGATGCTCGCGAACGCCGATCCGTCGGCGCTGCGGTCGATGCCGGTGCCCCGCTTCGCCCGCCCCGAGGAGATCGCCTGGCCGATCGCATTTCTGTGCTCGCCGGGCGCCGGATTCGTCTGCGGCAGCGTGCTCGACGTGAACGGCGGCGCCAGCATGCGCTGAGAGCCGGCCGACACGATCAATGAAGGAGGTCATGATGGACGAGCGAAGCAGGCACGAAGAACAGTTCGCGCTGAAGGGACGGGTCGCCCTGGTCACCGGATCGGCGCGCGGCATCGGCTGGGGCATCGCGCGGGGCATGGCCGAAGCCGGCGCGCACGTGGTGCTGAACGATCTGCGCCAGGATGTCCTCGAACCGCGGCTGGAGGAACTCCGCGCGGCCGGGCTGGAAGGCTCGGCATGCGCCTTCGACGTCACCGACGAGGCCGCCGTGGCGGTCGGCGTCGGGACGCTGATGGCCGAGCGGGGGCGGGTCGACATCCTCGTGAACAATGCCGGCATCCAGACGCGCAAGAGTTTCGTGGAGTTCAGCTACGACGAGTGGCGTGCCGTCATCGACACCCACCTGAACGGTGCCTTCCTGGCCACGCGGGCGGTCCTGCCGCAAATGATCGCCAACCGGTTCGGGCGCATCATCATGATCGGATCGGTGGCGGTACAGTCGCCCAAGTCCCGGATCCCGGCCTATGCGGCCGCGAAGGGCGGCGTGACCTCGATGGTCCGGGCGCTCGCGGTGGAAGTCGCGCCGCTCGGGCTCACCTGCAATGCCATCGCGCCCGGCTACATCGCGACCGAGTTCACCCGCGCGCTGCACACCGACGAGGCATTCACCGCACGCCTGATGGAGCGCGTGCCGGCCGGGCGCTGGGGGCTGCCGCAGGACATCGCCCCGGCTGCCGTCTACCTCGCGTCGGCCGCCGGGGCCTTCGTCAACGGCAGCGTGCTGACTGTGGACGGCGGCTTTCTCTCCTGCGGCTGAGTTCGTTGATGGGGCCGGCGACGCGGCCTGGCTCAGAGACTCGGGTGGTTGCCGCCGGATACCGCAAGGATCTCGCCGGTGACGAACGACGATTCGTCACTGGACAGGAAGGCGACCGCGTCGGCGATCTCCTCCGGCAGGCCCGGCCGGTTCAACAGGCACTTCGCCAGAAACCGGCGGCGGTCCTCGTCGGCCAGCCGCTCGAAGACGCTGGTCTGGATCATGCCCGGCGCGATGCAGTTGACGTTGACGTGCGGCGCAAACTCCATTGACAGGGTGCGGGTGAGCGAGGCCACCGCCGCCTTGGCTGCCGCGTAGTCGGCCTGGCCAGCCTCACCCGCGAAGACCACCGAGGCCACGTTGACGATGCGGCCCCAGCCGCACGCCAGCATTCCCGGGGCCACGATGCGGATCAGGTGGAAGCCCGGCTTCAGGTTGAGCGCGAGGGTGTCGTCCCACTGGGCTTCGTCGAGCTCGAGGAAGGGGGTATACAGGCGCGGGGAGCGGATCCCGCCCACGACATTGATCAGCACGTCGATCCGGCCGAAGGCCTCGACCCCGCGGGCCGCCACCTGCGCCGCTTCCTGCCGGTTCATCACGTTGGCCCGGACGGCGACGAGCCCGCCGTCCGGGACCGCCTCGGCGACGTCCCGTTCGGTGCCGGCGAGGCGGTTGCCGGAGATGTCGGTGAGCACCAGCCGGGCGCCTTCGCGGGCGAGCTTCAGGGCGACCGCCCTGCCCATCGGGCCGCCGGCCCCGGTAACGAGGGCGACCCGGCCGTCGAGCCGCTTCATGGCGACTCCTGCGTCAACACGTCGCGCAGCTTGAACTTCTGGATCTTCCCGGACGGCGTGGCCGGCAGCGCCTCGCGGATCTCGAGGCGCTCAGGCAGGTACTGGAGCGCGAGCTTGTGCGACTTCAGGAATTCGGTCATCGCGGCGAAGTCGAGGCTCTGCCCGGGCTTGGGCACGACGAACGCACAGGCTCGTTCGCCGAGCCGCGCGTCGGGGTAGGCGACGATCGCCACCTGCGCGATCGCGGGATGGCGGTACAGCAAGGCCTCGATCTCGATCACCGGGATGTTCTCCCCGCCGCGGATGATGACGTCCTTGCTGCGGCCGCTGATCCGTATGTAGCCGCGTGCGTCGGCGAAGGCGAGGTCGCCGGTATCGAACCAGTCCTCGGCGTCGGTGTTGTTCAGGTGGGGACGCTTGAGGTAGCCGCCGAAGTTCGAGCAGCCGCGCACCAGCAGGCGCCCCGTCTCACCCGTCGGGAGCGTTGCGCCGTCCGCGTCGGCGATGCGCACCTCCATGCCGGGCAGGGGGCAGCCGTCGGTGTTGACCGGACGCTCGTCGTCGTCGTCGAGCAGGGTCGTGGTGACGGCGCCGTTCTCGGTCATGCCCCAGGCGGAAACGATCTTCGCGCCCAGGGCCGCCCGCGCCTGCTCTACGAGCGGGCCGGGGATCGGCGCCCCCGCGCACAGGAAGGTGCGCAGGCTGGGCAGGGCCTTGCCCGTCTGCGTGACGGACCGCGCGAGGTCGGTCAGGAAGGGCGTGGAGGCCATCGTGAAGGTGGCGCCCTCTTCGCGGATCAGGTCGGCCGCGCGCCCGGGGTCCCAGATGTCCTGGAGCACCGCGCTCGCCTGGAGGACGATCGGCATCATCAATCCGTACAGGAAGCCCGTCTGGTGGGCCATCGGCGAGGCCATCAGCACGACGTCTTCGCCCGACAGCCGCATCCGCTCGGCGTAAGGAAGGATGTTGGACAGCACCGTGTTGGCCGAGTGCATGACGCCCTTCGGCTCGCCGGTGGTGCCCGAGGTGTAGATCATCTGCGTGACGTCGTCCGGGCCCGGACGGTGGCCGGTGAGGATGGCGCGGGCGTCGGGCTCGAGCTCCCACTGGGGCAGGGTCAGCCGCGCCTCGAAACTGTCCGGGCCTTCGCCGCCGATCGCGAGCACGTGCCTCAGGTCGGGCAGGCTGGGCTGCAGGCTGCGCAGCATCTCTTCGAAATCGAAGCCGCGAAACTGCTTCGGCACGATCGCGACCTTGCTGCGGCCGTGCGCCAGCATGAAGGAGAGTTCGCGCTCGCGGAAGATGTGCATCAGCGGGTTCATGACCGCGCCGATCCGCGAGCAGGCCAGGTAGACCAGCGTGAACTCCCACCAGTTGGGCAACTGGCACGACACGATGTCGTTGCGGCCCACGCCCAGGCGGGACAGGCCGACGGCGATCCGGTCGGCAAGTGCCGCCTGCTCGCGATAGGTGAAGCGGCGCGTCTGGTTGCGATCGATCGACAGCGCCGTCAGGGCGACCTTGTCGGGGCAGCCGCGCAGGCAGTCGTCGAGGTAGTCGTTGATCGTGCGGTCGGGCCACCGGCCAGCAGCGACCATGGCGGCGCGGCGCGGCGGGATCAGGATCGCGTCGAATTCCATTCTCTTGTCTCCTGTAGTCGGGCATCGGGCCGCTCGGGTTCGGGCCGGTGGCTAATCCTAATCGCCTAAGCCGGCAGAGCCGGAACCAAACAGGGAATACGATCAGCGGCGAACCGATG
>DAIMFR010000015.1:0-79224 GCA_036724445.1 Rubrivivax sp.
GCGATGATGTACTGGGGCAACCGCGCCAAGACGCGCGAGACCTTCCAGGGCGGCTGGACCAAGAGCGGCGACAAGTACATCCGCAACGACGACGGCAGCTACACCTACGGCGGGCGCAGCGACGACATGCTCAAGGTCAGCGGCATCTATGTCTCGCCCTTCGAAGTCGAGGCCACGCTGGTGCAGCACGAGGCGGTGCTCGAGGCCGCGGTGATCGGCATCATCGATGCCGACGGCCTGACCAAGACCAAGGCCTTCGTCGTGCTCAAGACCGGGGGCGCGGCCACCGAGGCCGAACTGCAGGGCTTCGTCAAGGACAAGCTGGCGCCCTACAAGTACCCGCGGCAGATCGAGTTCGTCGCCGACCTGCCGAAGACCGCCACCGGCAAGATTCAGCGCTTCAAGCTGCGCGAGCGGGAAGCAGGCAAGTGACGTGACGGTCGAGTTCGCCGAACTGACTTGGCAGGGCCGGCCGCTGCGCATCGAATACGCATGGGTCTGGCCGCAGCGCGAGAGCCGTCGTGCCGGCCGGCCGCTGCTCGTGTTCCTGCACGAAGGCCTGGGCTCGCGCTCGCTGTGGAAGGACTTCCCGCAGCGCTTGATCGACGCCGCCGGCTGCCGCGGCCTGGTCTATTCGCGCCCCGGCTACGGCCGCTCGACGCCGCGCCCGCACGACGAACGCTGGGGTGTCGACTACATGCACCGCCAGGCGCACGACCTGCTGCCCGCCCTGCTCGACAAGCTGCGCGTCGACGACGCGCCCTGGATGCTCGGCCACAGCGACGGCGCGTCGATCGCGCTGCTCTATGCCGTGCAGCGTCCGCAGGCGGTGGCCGGGCTCGTCGTGCTGGCGCCGCATCTGTTCGTCGAGCCGATATCGGTGCAGAACATCGAAGGCGCACGCGAGGCCTTTGCCGCCACCGACATGCCGCAACGCCTGGCCAAACACCACGACGACGTGGCCTCGGCCTTCTGGGGCTGGAACGACATCTGGCTCGACCCGGCTTTCCGCGACTGGAACATCGAGGCCGGGCTGGAGCGCATCCGCTGCCCGCTGCTGGCGATCCAGGGGCTGGACGACGAATTCGGCACGCTGGAACAGATCCACCGCCTGCGCCAGCACGTGCCCGCGGCGCAACTGCTGGAGCTGCCCGACTGCGGCCATTCGCCGCACCGCGATCAGCCGGAGCAGGTCATCGCGGCGATCGCGCGGTTCATCGCGCGGCGGGCTTGAATACCGGGCTTCACGGCGGCGGTGCGCAGCGCGTTCGCCGCAGCGGGCGGAAGCAGCTGCGGATCTCTTCGACCAGCTCCGCCGGGCGCTCGAGCGCGGCGAAATGGCCGCCGCGGTCGAATTCGCGCCAGTGGACGATGTGCTTGAAGCGCTGTTCGGCCCAGCGCCGCGACAAACGGAAGATTTCCTTCGGGAACAGGCTGATGCCGGTGGGCAGGTCGACCGGCTCGCGGTTGACGCGCGCGAAGCTCTCCCAGTACAGCCGCGCCGACGACGCGGCGCTGTCGGGCAGCCAGTACAGCATCACCTGGTCGAGCAGCTCGTCGCGGCTGAGCACCTTCTCCGGATGGCCGTCGCAGTCCATCCACGCCTGGTACTTGTCGACGATCCACGCCGCCTGGCCGGCCGGCGAATCAGCCAGGCCGTAAGCCAGCGTCTGCGGCCGCGTGCCCTGCTGGCGCGCATAGGCCGAGCCCTCGGCGCGGTAGCGCTTCAGATCGGCCAGCGCGGACTTCTCCGATGCCGTCAGCTGTGCCAGCGTCGCCGGGTCCGGCACGACCATCGGCATCGTCAGGTGGATGCCCAGGCACGGGCCGCGATCCAGCTGCCCGATCGCCGTCGTGACCATCGAGCCCCAGTCGCCGCCCTGGGCGACGTAGCGGCCGTAGCCCAGCCGCTGCATCAGCGTGCCCCAGGCCCTGGCGATGCGTTCGACGCTCCAGCCGGGCTCGACGGGCTTGCCCGAGAAGCCGTAGCCGGGCAGCGACGGACAGACCACGTGGAAGGCGTCGGCGACATCCCCGCCATGTGCCGCGGGGTCGGCGAGCGGCTCGATGATCTTGTGGAACTCGGCGATCGAGCCTGGCCAGCCGTGCGTGACCAGCAGCGGCAGCGCGTCGGCATGCGCCGAGCGCACGTGGATGAAGTGGATCTCGACGCCGTCGATCTCGGTCTTGAATTGGTCGAAGCGGTTCAGGCTCGCCTCGCAAGCGCGCCAGTCGTAGCGATGCGCCCAGTACTCGCAAAGCTCGCGCATGTAGGCCAGCGGCACGCCTTGCGACCAGTCGGCGACGGGCTCCTTGTCGGGCCAGCGCGTCGCGAGCAGGCGCCGCTTCAGATCGCTGAGCTGCTCGTCACTGGCACGGATGCCCGCAGGCGTGATGGCCCACGCCACGCGGGCCCTCAGCCGGCAGTGAAGCGCTGGCCGTCCTGCGCCAGCTGGCGCAGCAGCGGCGCGATGACGAAGCCTTCGCCCAGGCGCGGCAGGTGCTTTTCAAGCGCCGCGACGACGTTGGCCGCGCCGACGGTGTCGGCATAGAACATCGGGCCGCCGCGGTACACCGGCCAGCCGTAGCCGTAGATCCAGACCACGTCGATGTCGCTGGCGCGCTGCGCGATGCCTTCGCTGAGGATCTTCGCGCCCTCGTTGATCATCGGGTAGACCAGCCGCTCGAGGATTTCCTGGTCGTCGATCTGGCGGCGCACGATACCCTTCTCGGCCGCGAAGTCGAGGATCAGTTTTTCCACCAGCGCCGGGTGGCTGCGGTTGCGCTTGGCGTCGTAGTCGTAGAAGCCGGCGCCGGTCTTCTGGCCGCGCCGGTCCAGCTCGCACAGCCGCTCGCGGATCGTCGCGCCCTTGCTCGTTTCCTTCGACCAGCCGATGTCCAGCCCGGCCAGGTCGGACATCTGGAACGGGCCCATCGGCCAGCCGAAGTCGAAGGCCACGCGGTCCACGTCCCAGGGCATCGCGCCTTCGAGGATCAGCGCGTTGGCCTGCGCCTGGCGCTGCGCCAGCATGCGGTTGCCGATGAAGCCGTGGCACACGCCGGCCACCACCGCCGCCTTGCCGATGCTCTTGCCGATGTCCATCGCCGTGGCCAGCACGTCGGGCGCGGTCTTCGCGCCGCGCACCACCTCCAGCAGCTTCATCACGTTGGCCGGGCTGAAGAAGTGCATGCCGACCACGTCCTGCGGACGGCTGGTGGCCGCGGCGATCTCGTTCACGTCGAGGTAGCTGGTGTTGCTGGCCAGGATGGCGCCCGGCTTGGCGATCTTGTCGAGCTTGGCGAACAGCTCCTTCTTGATCTCCATGTTCTCGAACACGGCTTCGATCACCAGGTCCACGCCGGCCAGCGCGTTCAGCTCCAGCGTCGGCGTCAGCAGCGCCATGCGCTTTTCCACGTCGTCCTGCGTCATCCGCCCCTTGGCCGCGGTGTTCTCGTAGTTCTTGCGGATCGTCGCTGTGCCGCGCTCCAGCGCGGCCTGTTGCGTCTCGACGATGGTCACCGCGATGCCCTTGTTGAGGAAGTTCATCGCGATGCCGCCGCCCATCGTGCCGGCGCCGATGATGCCGACCCGCTTCACCGGCCGCGTCGCCGTGCCTTCGGGCAGGCCGTCGATCTTGGCCGCCTGGCGCTCGGCGAAGAACATGTAGCGCTGCGCCTTGCTCTGCGTGCCGACGACCAGCTTCATGAATTCGTCGGTCTCGAACTTCAGGCCCTGCTCCATCGGCAGGCGGGCCGCCGCTTCGACGCAGCGGATGCTGGCCTCGGGCGCCTCGAAGCCGCGGAAGGCCTTGGCGTTCCTGGCGCGAAATTCGGCGAACAGCTCCGGCGTCGCGCCGGCCACCGTCAGGTCGCGCACCTTCTTCAGCGGGCGCTTGTCGGCCAGCAGCTTGCGCGCGAAGGCCACGCCCGCGGCGCGCAGGTCGCCGCCTTCGGGCACCAACTCGTCGACCAGGCCCATCGCCAGCGCCGCCGTGCCGCCCACCGGCGCGCCGCCGGTGACCATCTCCAGCGCCTTGGCGGCGCCGACGATGCGCGGCAGCCGCTGCGTGCCGCCGGCGCCGGCCAGCAGGCCGAGCTTGACTTCGGGCAGCCCCACGCGCGCCGACGGCACCGCCAGCCGGTAGTGGCACACCAGTGCGGTCTCGAAGCCGCCGCCCAGCGAGGTGCCATGGATCGCCGCGACGATCGGCTTGCCGGCGTTCTCCATCTTGTCGAACAGCGCGTGCAGCGACGCGCCCTTGGGCGGCTTGCCGAACTCGCTGATGTCGGCGCCGGCGAAGAAGGTGCGGCCGGCGCAGGTCAGCACGATGGCCTTGATGCTGTCGTCACCCAGCGCCTGGTCGAAGGCCGCGGTCAGGCCGTCGCGCACGATGGCCGACAACGCGTTGACGGGCTGGTGGTTCGAGGTGATCACGGCAATGCCGTCCTCGATGCTCAGGTCGATCACGTCGTTGATCGCGGCCATCGTGCTTGTCTCCTTTGTCGCAGGTCGGTGGGGCTCAGGCGGCCTTCGGCGTGTAGCCGAGCACGGCCTTCACTTCGAGGAATTCGGCGAAGGCATGGTCGCCCCATTCGCGGCCGTTGCCCGACTGCTTGAAGCCGCCGAAAGGCGCCATCAAATCGGGCGCGGCGCTGTTGATGTTGACCTGGCCCGCGCGCAGCCTGGACGCCACCTTGCGCGTGGCCTCCAGATCGCCGCCCGACACGTAGGCCGCCAGCCCGTAGGGCGTGTCGTTGGCGATGGCCACCGCTTCGTCCACCGTGTCGTAGCCGATGACCACCAGCACCGGGCCGAAGATCTCCTCGCGCGCCACGGTCTTGTCGTTGGCCACCGGCCCCAGCACCGTCGGCTTGACGTAGTAGCCGGTTTCCAGCCCGGCCGGCTTGCCCGGGCCGCCGGCGACGACCTTCGCACCTTCGGCAATACCGCGGTTGATCAGCGTCTGGATCTTGTCCCACTGCGTAGCCGAGATCACCGGGCCGATCGCCGCGCCGCTGTCCGGCGCGCCGACCGTCGTGCCTTCGGCCACTTCCTTGGCCACGGCCAGCGCTTCGGCCATCTTGGCGTTCGGCACCAGCATGCGCGTCGGCGCGTTGCAGCTCTGGCCGCTGTTCTGCATCACGCCGCGCACGCCGGCGGTGACGGCCTTCTTCAGGTCCGCATCGGGCAGCACGATGTTCGGCGACTTGCCGCCCAGTTCCTGGTGCACGCGCTTGACCGTCGGCGCGGCGTTGCGCGCCACCTCGATGCCGGCACGCGTGCTGCCGGTGAACGACACCATATCCACGCCCGGATGGCTGGAGATCGCCGCGCCCACCGTCGGGCCGTCGCCGTTGACGAGGTTGAACACGCCCGCCGGCACGCCCGCGGCATGCATGACCTCGGTCCACACCTGCGCCGAGAACGGCGCGATCTCCGACGGCTTGAGCACCATCGTGCAGCCCACGGCGAGTGCCGGCGCCACCTTGCAGGCGATCTGGTTGACCGGCCAGTTCCACGGCGTGATCAGGCCGCACACGCCGATCGGCTCCTTGACGAGCAGCGTCGTGCCGCGCGGCTCCTGGAAGTGGTAGTTCTTCAGCACGGCCAGCGCCGACTGCAGGTGGCCGATGCCCATCGCCGCCTGCGCCTTCTGCGACAGCATGGCCGGCGCGCCCATCTCCTCGGTGATGGCCGCGGCCATGTCGGCGTAGCGCTTCTTGTATTCGTCGATCAGCTTCTCGAACAGGGCGATGCGCTCGTCGACGCTGCTGCGCGACCAGGTCTCGAAAGCCGCGCGCGCGGCCTGCACCGCCTTGTCGACGTCGGCGGCCGAGCCCATCGAGATGCGGCCGGCCACGGCTTCGGTGGCCGGGTTGATGACATCGAGCGTCTTCGGCGTGACCGGGTCGACCCAGGCGCCGTTGATGTAGAACTTCAGGTAGTCGCGCATGTGACAGTCTCCCGCAGCAGTGGCGGCCCGCAGGCCGAAGGGCGTTCATTCTAGGCACGTGCTGCGTTCCTTTAAGCTCGGGGTCAATGCGCCCCCGCGACGTGATCGAACTGCTGGTGCTGAGCCTGCTGTGGGGCGGCGCCTACCTGTTCACGCGCGCCGCGGTGCCGGCTTTCGGGCCGCTGCCGCTGGTGTCGCTGCGGCTGGGCATCGCGGCGCTGGTGCTGCTGCCGATCCTGCTCTGGCGCGGCCTGTGGCCGCAGCTGGCCGCGCACCGGCCGACGCGGGAACGTCGCGCGGCTCGGGCACCCGCTCGCCCAGGCGCCGGGCGCTGCCGGCTTGGCCCGGGCGACGGCCTCTCGGGCCGGCCGCGGGCAGCGCGAAGTGGCCCGCGTGCTCAAGCTCCCGCAGTGCCTTGACGCAGCCCGCGGTCTGCGCGCAGCCCAGGGCATCGACAAAGCCGAAGCGCTCGCAGGTGGCGCGCACCAGCGCCGAGCGGTTGGCGTGCGTGTCGGCCAGCAGCCGTCGGATCGCCTCGATCGCTTCAGGAGTCGATAGCGTGCGTTTGAGGCCCGCCCGATGACGCTCGCAGTTACTTGGCGACGATCTTGGAGGCCGGCTCGCCGGCCTTCAGCATCCCTTGCTGCACCAGGATCGTCGACCAATCGTTGACCTGCTTCTCGGTCACGATCGGGTCCAGCGTGGCGATCTGCATCGTGCTCAGGATTTCCGGCGGCACCTTGATGTATTTGCCAATCGCCGCGCGCGCCAGCGCAGAATCCTTGGTAGCCAGAGCGGCACCTTCGGCAATGGCTTCGCGGAACGCCTTTAGGGCCGCCGGATTGGCCGCCGCCCAAGCGGAGGTCGTGGCGTAGCCAACGCCCATGGTTCCCGGGGGGAACGTCTCGCTCATGTAGTAGGAGACCAGGTTGCCAATGCCGGTCGTTGTGATACGGGTCAGGAAAGGATCCGTCACGACCGCGGCATCGACAGTGCCGCCCTTGACCGCGTCGGCGATCTGCGGCATGGCGAACTCGATCATGGTTACCTTCTTGAGGTCCGCGCCACGATCCATCAGCCACTTTTGGAACGTGATGTGCAGGATTGCCCCCAGGCCGGGAATCGCCACCTTCTTGCCTTCGAAGTCCTTGGCGTTCTTGATGTCCAGGCCGGGGCGGGCCACCAGGCCAACGGTGGTCGTCTGCTTGGTGATCACGCTGCCGCCGGCGACATACACGATGTCAATGCCAGCATCGCGGGCTTGCAGCAGGACAGGCGGGGTCGGCGTGGCGACCTGCAGCGAATTGGACTGCAGTGCGGCCGGCCCGAGCGCATTGTTCGTCATCAACTGCAACTCGACATCGAGCCCGCGCTTCTGGAAGAAGCCTTCTTCCTTGGCCACAAACGCGGCCACATAGTCGGTTGAACCGGTGTAGCCGACCTTGATCTTCGTTTGCGCCCACGCTGTGGCCGCAAGGGCCGTGAGCGCGATAGAAACGACCGCCGTCTTGAGAGTTTTCATGCTGTCTCCGGTGCGCCGGTAGAAGCCGGCGAGGTGTTGTGAATGAAAGAGTCATATGTTGAAGGCTTAGCCACGTACGGCGGCCCCGAGTCATGCGTGCACATTCGTGAGGGTGTGGGCGAAGCGTTGACAGGGGTACGCGCCGGCCGGGTATTGAGCCGTGTAATCCATGGCCCCGGACTTCGGTCCTGGGGTGACCTGGGTGCCGAGGTGGTGGAGACGCACCGAAGGCCACACCGATGCAGCCGTGGGAGTGATCCCGATGGCAAGAGTGCAGCGGACCCCGGGCGGTCACAGACCCCGCGCACGCGCGGAAACATCTCGCACGGGAACCGGAAGGTCCCGCGTCCTACTGCGGTGCGTCGGGAGACGTTTGCTGCAGCGCGCATCGTGAAGCCCGGGGGCACACGACGATGAGCCACGGGCGCGGGAAGTCGGATCGCGGCGTAGTACCGAGGAAGCTGTCGAACAACGCCGGGTCTGCGATGGCCGGGCCGCGGAGGTGGCGGAGGGAAGGCGGCAGGCCAAGGGAAATCCGTCGGTTGGCAACGTGCACCGGGCTTCGAACCGGGTTCGTGCGACAAACGTCCAGAGGCGGATACGAAGGGCTGCTTCCTGCTGGTCCTATCGTCATGACCCGAGGCAGGAGCCGTATGCTGTAGTGCCGCACGTACGGATCTGTGGAGGGGGTGCTGGGCGACTGGCATTCCTACTCCGACTGGGTCAAATTCTCGTGAACACGAAATCGCAGCTACCTTTGCCACCTGAGCAGGCGCTGCTCCACCAAGCTCAGAAGTGCATTGCTGAAAAAGCCGATCAGGCTGAGAAGCACAATGCCCGCGAACAGCTCGCTGGAGCGGAATGCCCGCGCGGCAAGCAAAATCGCCTGACCCAGACCAGGTTGCGATGCAATCATTTCGCCGACTACGGTCACGATCAATGCAATCGTCATCGACAAGCGCATGCCGGCGAGGATGTCGGGCAGCGCGTTCGGCAGGCCGATCTTGAAGATGAAGGCGCTCCGACTAATCTGAAGGCAACGCCCCACTTCCACCAGGCGCGGCTCGACGGTCGCAAAGCCGTGCACGGTGGCCAGCAACACCGGCCACATCGCGCCGAAGGCCACCACGGACAGCACCATGTTCGCACTCAACCCGAAAAGCGCGATGGCCAAGGGCAGCATCGCCGACGCAGGCAAAGGGCGAACGAATTCGAGCGTTGGCTGCAGATAGCCGCGCGCGCGCTGAGAAACTCCTATCAATGCACCCAACGCGACACCGAACAGCGAGGCCAGCAGCCAGCCCTCCACCATCCGCCCCACCGTGGCCTCGGTGAAACTCGCGAGATCCCCAGAGGCCAGCCCGGATTGCAATTTATCGAGGGTGGCTTCCGGTGTAGGCAGGAACATCTTGCTGATCCAGCCCTGATGGCTTGCGCCCCACCACAGCGCGAGAAGTGCGGCGAACAGAAGGACAGAACCCAGCCAATCGATCCAGGTCAGGCGAG
This sequence comes from Rubrivivax sp., assembly GCA_036724445.1. Taxonomy (GTDB): domain Bacteria; phylum Pseudomonadota; class Gammaproteobacteria; order Burkholderiales; family Burkholderiaceae_C; genus Rubrivivax. Next base: position 8,983 of record DAIMFR010000015.1, read on the forward strand.
AGCGGCTCATTCAACCTCCCCCATCCGTCGACCGATGAATCTCTGGAGCTTGAGAGCGCCCTGGTTGATGAGGTAGCCGATCAGGGCGATCCAGAGCAGCCACGCCAGCATCAGTTCCGGTTGCAGACTGTGCTGGGCGACGATCATGGCGTACCCCATGCCGTGTGGATTACCGGCAATCTCGACCGTCACCGCAACAACCAAGGCCACCGCCACGCCCAGGCGGAAAGCGACGAACAGACGCGGCACGATGGCGGGCAAAATGACCTTGAAGCAGCGCGCGATAGGGCTCAATTCCAGAACCCTGCTGACTTCCAGCAGGCGCGGCTCCACTTGCTGCACGGCCGACTGCGTGAGAATCAGCATGGGCCAGAACGCAGCAAATGCAACGATTGAGATTTCCATGCTCAAACCAAAACCAAACACGAGCATGGACAGCGGAATCAGGGCGACAGGGGGCACGGGCCGCAGCACTTCGACCGACAGACGGCTCATGGTGGAGGCCCGCCGCGACAAGCCGATGACAATTCCCAGCACGATGCCCAGTAGCGAGGCCAGCAGAAGGCCCGTCGCCGCTGCGCCGAGCGTGAACCGTGTCGGCTCCCACAGGGCGCCATCCACCAGCGCCAGTGCGAAGGTCTTGGCGACCTGGGTCGGCGGCGCCAGCGAGTCGCTGCCCTGCCCGGCCAGCGTGACGTAAATCTCCAGCATCACCAGCAGAAGGACCGGGATGGCCCAGGCTCGCCAGATGACCGACGAAAATCCCTTGCTGTGACCTTCAGTCATGCGTCTGCTCGATGAAGGAAAACAGTTCACGGCGCAGGCGCAGGAACTCCGGGTGCTCCTTGGTGGTGAGCTGGTCACGCGGGCGCGGGATCCTCACGTCGATCAAGCGTGCCAAGCTCGGCCGCCCCGGCCCGGGATTGGCCTGGAGCGCGATCACCCGGTCGCCCAGATAGATCGCCTCTTCCAGGTCGTGCGTGACGAAGAGCGTAGTCAGGCGCTCTTCGCGCCCCAGACGCGCCACCTCGTCCTGCAGGCTTTGCCGCGTGAGCGCATCCAGCGCGCCGAACGGCTCGTCCATCATCATGAGCTGCGGCTGCTGCGCGAGGCAACGCGCGATCTGCACGCGCTGCTGCATGCCACCCGAAAGCTGGGACGGAAAGCGGTCGGCATGCCTGGTCAACCCAACTTTCGCAAGGACCGAGGAGATCTGCGCCGCACGCTCACGTGCAGTCACGCCAGCGGCCTCCAGCGCGAGGCTCACATTCCCCTTCACCGTACGCCAGGGCAATAACGCCCTGCCGTAATCCTGGAAAACCACCGCGACTTCACGGGACGGGCCACTCACGACCTCACCATTGCGTAGAACCTGGCCGGACGTGGGGTTCACCAGGCCTGTCGCGGCACGAAGCAGCGTTGTCTTGCCACAGCCGCTCGGGCCTACGATGCAAACGAATTCACCGCGCCTGACTTCAAACGAGGTGGGGGACAGGATCTCGCGTCCACCGAGGTGGATGGCAACCTTATCGAAGACAAGAAACGGGGGGGAGTTCGGTGCGGGAAAATTCATAGAGAATTTTCTCGCGCGCGGCTTTGCACGGTACGCCAATCGATCTTCCCCGAGGCAAGGCGCGGAAAATCGCTCACGAACTCGATCAGACGCGGGTATTTGTAGGCCGCCATTTGCTCGCGCGACCAGCCGATGATATCTGCCTCACTGACCGTTCCGACCGCACCGGGCTTCAAAATGATCAGCGCCTTGGTCGTTTCTCCGCGATGCGCGTCGGTGACACCGATCACGCAGGCCTCGGCAACCGCGGGGTGGCTGTAGAGGATGGCCTCCACTTCGGCCGGCCACACCTTGTAGCCCGCCGCGTTGATCATCCGCTTAATGCGGTCGACGACAAAAAAATATCCCTCGTCATCGAAGTACCCCAGGTCACCGGTACGAAACCAGCGCACGCCATCGCGCTCGAAGAAGACCGCCGCCGTCTCCTCGGGCTTTTTCCAGTAGCCGTTCATGACCTGCGGGCCATGAACGACGATCTCTCCCTGCGCATTCGCGCCCAGAGGCTGCAGATCCGCATCGACCACCATCGATCGCGTGTTGAAGGTGGGCAGCCCGACGCAGCGCTGCTTGGGCCGGTCCGGCGGGTTGAGGTGGGTCTGACTGATGGTCTCCGTCAATCCGTAGCCTTCGATTAGGTCAGTGCCAAAGACTTCCCGCACCCGCTGGTGCACGACCTGGGGAATGGCGGCGCCGCCGCCGGCGATGAAGCGGATGGTCGTGAACGCGTCCTTGCCGTACGCCGGATCGTTCATGAAATCAACCAGCATCGCGGTGATCGCCACCCAGGACGTCACCCGATGCTGGCGGATCAGCCGCTCGGCCTGCACCTTGTCCCAGCGCTTCATCATGATGATGGTGCCGCCGCTGGCAATCGGCGCGTTCATCGACTGCTGGAATCCGGTCACGTGGAAAAACGGCAGCACCGCGAAATGAACGCTGGAGGCCGTGTGCTGGCACCACTGCACGGCGCCCTGGATCGTGGCCTGCAGCGAGCGATGGCTCAACATGCAGCCCCGCGGTACCCCCGTCGTGCCCGAGGTGTAGGGCAGCAAGGCCAGGTCGTCCGGCCCCGTATCGGCAACGGTGGCCGGCTCCGAAGCGGCAGCCTGCTGCCAACTGACCGCCAGGTCGGGTCGATGCGGCGCATCGCCCACCACCACCATGCAATCGATCAGGCCGTCCTGCACGAGGTCTTCAGTGCGCGGCATGAAGTCCGCATCGATCACCCCCACCCGCGCGCCGGCATCCCGGAAGAAATAGCCGATCTCCTTGCTGGTGAGCATCGGGCTGAGCGGTACCACCACAGCGCCGATCATCCAGGCGGCATACGTGGCCACCACGTACTCCGGGCAGTTCTGGAGCCAGATCGCTACCCGGTCGCCCTTCTTCACGCCGGCATGAACAGACAGGAAGCCGGCGATGCGCGCCGCCGCATCCTGCAGCTCGCGGTAGGTGATGGACTGCTCCTGGTAGCGCATCGCCACCTTGTCCGAGTACAGGAGGACGCTGGCGGCAAGGTTCTGGTGGACAGGCGCTTGCGGCAGTTCGAGCTGGTGCGGCAGCCGCCGCGGCCAGAAGCTGTCAGGCAAAGGGCTCGACATGGCCAGCTCCATCCTCAGTACATGACCTGGCCGGCAGAGACGTTGATGTCCTGCCCGGTCATGTGAATGGAAGCATCGGACGCCAGGAAGGTGACCAGGGCTGCCACATCCTGCGCGGTGGTGAATGCCTTCAGCGGCGACATGCCAGCGGCAAAGGCGCGGATCTGTTCCATCGTCATGCCTCGTTTTTCGGCCTGGGCAACCAGCACCTCATCGAGCCGCTCGCCGGCGACCGAGCCTGGGCATACGCAGTTCACGCGGATGCGGTCCGGGCCCAGTTCTTCGGCAGCCGTGCGCGTCATCCCGATCATTCCCATCTTTGCGGCGGCGTAGCCGACCCGGTAGATCAAGGGCTTCTTGCCGGTGATCGAACCGATGTTGACGACGGAGCCGCCCCCCTGCCGCCTCATGTGCGGAACGACTTCGCGAAGGCAAAGGAAGGCACTGGTCAGGTTGACGGTGAGCGTATCGTTCCATTCGTCGAGCGAGGTGGCCTCGATCGATTTGGTCGGGCCGGCAATGCCCACGTTGTTCACCAGCACGTCAACCCGCCCGTGACGGGCTATCGCCGCCTGGATGACCTCCGCCGCCGCCCTCTCCTGGCTCACATCCGCAACCACAGGCAAGGCATCATGGCCCGCCTTCTGCAGTTCACTGGCCAAGGACTGGATCGGCGCTTCGCTGCGGGCGCAGAACACCAAGCGCGCGCCGGCCTCGGCCATGCTTTGAACCAGCTGCCGACCGATGCCCCGGCTGGCACCCGTGATGACGGTCACCTTGTTGGAGAGACTGGTATCCACGCCAGGCCTCAATCATTCAGATAGGCAAGGGGGAGGCCAGGCCGCGGCCAGTCCATGGCCACCAGGCGACCGGTACCGGCCAGCGTCAAGTAGGCCGTCTTCAGACCTGGCCCGCCGAAGCAGATGTTGGTCAGAAGCGGGTCACCCGTCTCGACCACCTCGGCCAGCTTTCCGTCCGGCGCGTAGACGCTGATCACGCCCTCGCCCGGTGAGGCGATGCAGATGAAGCCTTCGGCATCGATGGCCAAACTGTCAAAGAACCGGAAGCCGGGCGCCCCCGCCATGAACTTGCCGCCGTGCGCGAACAAGGCCTTGGGGTCTCGCCCGAGCTTGCCCGGCCCCTCGATCGCGAACGCCCAGAACTGCCTGGACCAAGTCTCGGCGACGTACAGGGTCTTGCCATCCGGTGACAGGCCCACGCCGTTCGGGCCGTCCATCGGGAATGCGACTTCGGCAATCGACGAGCCATCGGCCTTGGCGTAATAGACGGCGCCGCGGTCGCGATCGCGATGACGCATCTTTCCGTGGTCGCTGAAATAGAAGCCGCCATGCCGGTCAAACACCAGGTCGTTGGGGCTCTTGAGTCTCAGGTCGCCGCAGTGGGTGTAGAGGGTCTCAAACTTTCCGGTCGCCAGGTCAACCCGCTGGATCGAGCCACCCGCGTAGTCCTCCGACTGGTCGCCCGGGAACGTGATCCCCTGCACGATCGAGAAATTCTGCCCGCCGTTATTGCAGACATAGAGCGCACCATCCGGGCCGATGGCCGCGCCGTTGGGGCCGCCACCGACTTCCGCCACCGTGCTGACCTTGCCATCAGGGTAGACGCGGCTGACTTTTCGGCCACCGATTTCGGTCAAGATGACCGAGCCGTCGGGCATTGCCACGGGGCCCTCCGGGAAGTACAGGCCGGAGCCGATTTCGCGCAATTTGGTCATGGGGATTTACCTCCGGATATCGGCCGACGCCGTTCTTGTTGATCGATTGAGATAATTCTAGGAGTCAAACTCCGATGCAACAATGGTCATTGTTGTTATGCGATCCATGTCATATCTGATATGGCTAACGATCGTTCCTCTCCTGACCCTCGACCATGAACTCACGCGAATGGCGTTACTTCCTCAAGGTGGCCGAACTTGGCAACGTGACCCGCGCCGCCGCGCAACTCCACTTGACGCAGCCGGCGCTGAGCCGCCATCTGAAGCAACTGGAAGAGGAAGCCGGCACGCCCTTGCTGGCACGTCATGGGCGCGGGGTGCGGCTCACCGCCGCCGGCGTGCACTTTCGCGACGTGGCACGTGAAATCCTGGGCCGCCTCGTCAGCCTGCAGGACGAACTGCGGGCCAGCACCGACGAGCCCACGGGCGAACTTGCCGTCGGCATGCCGCTCTCATGGAGCGGATTGATCACTTCGCAGCTAATTCCGCGCTTCCTGCGCCTCTATCCGCGCGTGAGGATCCACATCACCGAAGGCACCACAATGGACCTTCGCCGCGCACTCAAGGCGCGCCAACTGCACCTGGCGGTGCTCACCGAAGTGGAGCGCGATAGTGAACTAACCCTGGCGAAGCTTGCCGTAGAAGGCGCCTGCATGATCGGCCCCAAATCAGCGGGGTTGAGCCCCACCAAGGCGCTCGATCTCAAGCAGGTGGCAAAGCAGCCATTGATCATGCTGCCGCACACCACGCGAATCCGCTATCAGCTCGAGCGTGTCCTGGCCAAGGCGCGTGTCGATGCGAACACGATCATCGAAGTCAATACCCTGCTCCTGATGAAGTTCGTCGAAGCCGGCATGGGCTTCACCATCCTGCCTGCCTGCGCCATTGCCGGCTCGCCTGCCAAAGATCGCCTCTCCTACACGAATATCCAGGGCTTCGAGAGCCACTGGGGACTGGCGACCGTGAAACGCCGCCCTCGTTCCGCTGCCGTGAATGCCTTTGAAGCGGAGACGCGCGCCTTGCTACGGGAATTGATCGAAGGCGGCAAGTGGCCTTCGGCGCGACTGACCACGGAGAAAGGCCTGTGATCAAGGGGCTGACGATTCAGCGCCTCAGCGATGCCGCTCGATGAAATCGGCCATCACACGGGGCTCGGCGCGCGCCGCATCGGCGGGCTGCTGATGGGCTTTGCCGGCGTGCTGTGGCTGATGAGCGGCGGGCCCGCCTCGCTGCGCAGCAGCCACGCTGCGCTGGCGGTGGCCGCCGGACTTGGCGCCGCGCTGCTGTGGAGCCTGGGCGCGACCTACACGCGCCGCGCGATGGCCGATGTCGACGCACTGGTCACCACCACCGGCAGCCTGGGCGCGGCCAGCCTGTTCCTCGCGCCGCTGGCCTGGGCCGCCTGGCCAACGCAAGCCCCCGGCACGCGCGCCTGGATCGAGCTGGGCTTGCTGGGCATCGCCAGCTCGGGCCTGGGCATGCTGATGTACTTCCGCCTGCTGCGCCGCATCGGCGCGGTGCGCACGATGTCGGTCACCTTCCTCAGCCCGCTGGTGGCCATGGTCTCCGGCGCGCTGTACCTGGGCGAGGCGCTGACCCTGTCGATGGTCGCCGGCTGTGCGGTAGTGTTGCTCGGCACCGCGCTGAGCCTGGGGCTGATCGGCCGCGGCACGGCGAAGGCCGCTGCATCGGCACGGACCTGATCGCCGCGGCAACCGATCACACGATCGGCGACCTCTTGAAGATCAGTGTGCCGTTCACGACCATCGCGGTGGTCGTCTGCGTGCTGCGTTCGGAGTCATCATGACCTTCTACCCGCGCCAGAACTGCGGCGTGAACAGCACCAGCAGCGACAGCATCTCCAGCCGGCCGAGCACCATGCCGAAGGTGCAGATCCAGGTCTGGAAATCGCTGAGCGCGCCGTAGTTCAGCGCCGGTCCGACGATGCCGAGGCCGGGGCCGATGTTGTTGACGCAGGCCACCACCGCGGTGAAGGCGCTGACGATGTCCAGACCGCTGAACACCATCAGCATGGTCAGCGCCACGAGCATCGCGCCGTAGACCATCATGAAGGCGATGATGTTCTGCATCACGCGCTGCGGCACCACCTGGCCGCCGATGACCACCGGATTGACCACCTTCGGGTGCACGATGCGCACCAGCTCGTGCTGCGCCTGCTTCAGCAGCAGCAGCATGCGCAGCATCTTGATGCCGCCGCCGGTGGAGCCGCCACAGGTGGCGAAGCAGCCGAGCAGCAGCATCAGCAGCGGCGCGAACGGCGGCCACTTGGAGTAGTCGGTGGTCGAATAGCCGGTGGTCGTGCCCACCGAGACGACGTGGAACACGGTGTGGCGCAAGGCCTCGGCGTAGCTGGCGTAGGTGCCGGCCTGCCACAGGTACAGCGAGATCACCGCCACCGCCGCGGCCATCACGCCGACGAAGGCGCGCGCCTCGACGTTGCGCCACAGCGGAAGCAGCGAGCGCTGGCGCCAGGCGACGAAGTACAGCGCCACGCTGATGCCGGCCAGCAGCATGAAGACCACCGCCACCGCCTCGATGACCGGCGAGTTCCAGTAGCCGAAGCTGGCGTCGTGCGGCGAGAAGCCGGCCAGGCTCATCGTGCTGCACATGTGCATGAAGGCGTCGGACCAGCTCATTCCGGCCCAGCGATACGCGAAGAAGCAGGCCACGCAGCCGGCAAAGTACACCGTCCACAGGCCGCGCGCCGTCTCGGCGATGCGCGGCGTCAGCCGCGCGTCCTTCATCGGACCGGTCATCTCGGCCTTGAACAGCTGCGCGCCGCCGACGCCCAGCAGCGGCAGGATGGCCACCGCCAGCACGATGATGCCCAGCCCGCCGACCAGCTGCAGGAAGCAGCGCCAGACGTTGACCGACAGCGGCAGCCGGTCCAGCCCGCTGAGCACCGTCGCGCCGGTGGCGCTGAAGCCGGACATGGCCTCGAAGTAGGCATCGGTGACGCTGATGCCGGGAATGGCCAGCAGCAGCGGCAGCGACGCGAAGGCCGGCAGCACCAGCCAGATCAGCGTCACCAGCACGAAGCCGTCGCGCAGCTGCAGCTCGCGGCGGAAGCGCCTGGTCGCCAGCGTCAGCCCCACGCCGGCGCCGAAGGTGATGGCGATGGCGGTGAGGAACGCGCGCTCGGCCGGGTCGTGCTCGGTCAGCGCGAAGGCCAGCGGCACCGCCATCAACAGCGAGAACAGCACCAGCACCCGCCCGACCAGGGCCGTGACCGCCAGCGGCGAGTTCATCTGCCGTGCTTCAGAAGAAGGTCGCGCCGACCTGGAACAGCTTCTCGATCTGCCGCACCATGCGCTTGCGCGGCAGGAACACGATGACATGGTCGCCGCTGCGGATGACCGTGTCGTGGTGCGCGATGATCACCTCGCGCGCCGGCTTCAGGTCGACACCCGGGCCCTCGCGCACGATGGCGCCGATGGCCGCGCCCGGCGGCAGCGCCAGCTGCTCGATGCGCTTGCCCACCACCTTGGAACTCTTCTCGTCGCCGCGCGCCACCGCCTCCAGCGCCTCGGCGTCGCCGCGGCGCAGGCTGTAGACCGCGGCCACGTCGCCGCGGCGCACGTGCGCCAGCAGCTCGCCGATGATGGTCTGCGCCGGCGAGATGGCGATGTCGATGCGCGTGCCCTGCCCCTGCACCAGGTCGGCATAGGCGCGGCGGTTGATCAGCGCCAGCACGCGCTGCGCGCCCATGCGCTTGGCCAGCAGGCAGGACATGATGTTGTCCTCGTCGTCGCTGGTCAGCGCCAGGAACATGTCGGTGTCCTGCACGTTCTCGCGCTCCAGCAGATCCTCGTCGGTGCTGTCGCCGTGCAGCACCAGCACGCGGCCGGCCAGCTCGGTGCTCAGGTACTCGCAGCGCTGCGCGCCGTGCTCGATCAGCTTGACCTGGCAGCTGCGCGCGATCTGCCGCGCCAGGCGCAGGCCGACGCGGCCGCCGCCGGTGATGATGACGCGCCGCACCGGCTGGTCGCGCCGGTGCAGCGCGTCGAGCACGCCGCGCACGTGTTCGTTGGCGGCCAGCACGAACAGCTCGTCGCCGGATTCGATGCGCGTGCTGCCGTCGCAATCGATCTGCAGATCCTGGCCGCGCGCGTCGCGCCGGTAGAGCGCGACGATGCGCATCGGCAGCCCCGGCACCAGCGCCGGCAGCTCGGCGATCGCGTGCTCGACCATCGGCCCGCCTTCCATCGCGCGCACCGCGATCAGGCTGACGCGCCCTTGCGAAAACTCCAGCACCTGCAGCGCCTCGGGGTATTCGATCAGCTTGCGGATGTAGTTCGTCAGGCTCTCCTCGGGGCAGATGACCTCGTCGACGGCGAAGCCCTCGGGGCGCAGCAGCGGGCTGCCGTCGGTGAACTCGGGGCTGCGCACGCGCGCGATGCGCGTCTGGATGCGGAACTGGTCGTGCGCGATCTTGCAGGCCACCAGGTTCGTCTCGTCCAGCGGCGCGCAGGCGATCAGCATGTCGGCATCCTCGGCGCCGGCCTCGCGCAGCACCGACGGCTGGATGCCGTTGCCGACCACGCCGCGCAGGTCCATGCGGTCCTGCAGCAGCGACAGGCGCTGCGGGTCGGTGTCGATGACGGTGATGTCGTTCTGCTCCGACACCAGGCTCTCGGCCACGCTCTCGCCCACGCGGCCGGCGCCCAGGATCAGGATCTTCATGGCGGCGGATTATCAGCGGCGCCCGCCGGCGCCATGCGTCAGAGTCAGGCGCCGCGGGCAGAAGCGGTGGAAGCCGGGATCGGCGGCTGCGGCAGCGCCACGTCGCCGCACTGCGCGCGCTGGCGCAGCGCATGGTCGATGACCACCAGCGCCAGCAGCGCCTCGGCGATCGGCGTGGCGCGGATGCCGACGCAGGGGTCGTGCCGGCCGAAGGTTTCGACCACGGCGGGATGGCCGGCACGGTCGATCGACGCACGCGGGATGCGGATCGAGCTGGTCGGCTTGACGGCGATGCTCACCAACAGGTCCTGCCCGGTGGAGATGCCGCCGAGCACGCCGCCGGCATGGTTGCTGCGGAAGCCCTCGGGCGACAACTCGTCGCCGTGCTCGCTGCCCTTTTGCGCGACGCAGGCAAAGCCGGCGCCGATCTCCACGCCCTTGACGGCGTTGATGCCCATCATCGCGTGCGCGATGTCGGCGTCGAGCCGGTCGTACAGCGGCTCGCCCAGGCCCACCGGCATGCCGCGTGCGGTGACCGTCAGCCGCGCGCCGCAGGAATCGCCGGCCTTGCGCAGCGCGTCCATGTAGGCCTCGAGCTGCGGCACGATGGCGGCGCTGGGCGCGAAGAAGGGGTTGTTCGCGATCTGCGCCTCGTCTTCGAAGGGAATCGCGAGCTCGCCGATCTGCGTCATCCAGCCGGCGAAGGTGGTGCCGTATTGCTGTGCCAGCCACCGCTTCGCCACGGCGCCGGCCGCCACCGTCGGCGCGGTCAGCCGCGCCGATGCACGGCCGCCGCCGCGCGGGTCGCGATGGCCGTACTTGCGCCAGTAGGCGTAGTCGGCGTGGCCGGGGCGGAAGGTGTCGAGCAGGTTGCCGTAGTCCTTGCTGCGCTGGTCGGTGTTGTGGATCAGCAAGGCGATCGGCGTGCCGGTGGTCAGGCCCTCGTAGACGCCGGACAGGATCTGCACCGCATCGGCCTCGCGCCGCTGCGTCACGTGGCGGCTGGTGCCGGGGCGGCGGCGGTCCAGGTCGTGCTGGATGTCGGCTTCGGCCAGCGCCATGCCCGGCGGGCAGCCGTCAATCACGCAACCGATCGCCGGGCCGTGGCTCTCGCCGAAATTGGTGACGCGAAACAGTTCGCCGAAGGTGCTGCCGGGCATCGCGCAGGAAGGCAGGGGGGTGCGCGATCGTACCAAGCGCAGCGCGGCGACGCGCCGCAGCGCGCGCGGCTCAGGCGGCGGCGCTGCCTTCGTTCGCCGCCGCCGGCGGCACGTCCGGCGCGTCCAGCGCGGCGCACAGCGTGGCCATGCGTTGCAGCCGCTGCGCCGACGCGGCCTGCGCCGCCTGCACCTGCCGCGTCAGCGCCATCAGCTGCTGCGCCTCGCCGAGGCCGCGCTCGGCGCGGTAGTGCAGCCTGTCGGTGGCGCGGCGCATCGATTCGATGCGCCTTTCGTTCAGCCGTTCGGCGCCGCCGATGCGCTCGCTGAGCTGGTGGCACTGCGTCAGCTCGGCGCTGGCGGCGCCGCTCAGCGTGTCGGCCGGGTGCTGGTCCGCCCCGCCGCCGGCGCCCTGCCGGGCGGCCTCGGCCAGCGCCTGGGCATGCTGCGCCAGCGTCAGCAGCCGGGCGCGCAACGCGGCCATCAGCTGCAAGGCGTTGCGTTCCTCGTCCTGGATCGCTTCCAGATCGGCATCAGCGCGATCGGCGTCCTGCATGCCGGCATCGAGCAGGCCCGACAGCGCCAGCGTGCGGCGCGCCGTCTCGTCGATCGCGCCGCGGATCTCCTGCTGCTGCAGCTGCAGCGCCTCGCGCGCCTCGGCCAGTTCGCGTACACGCCGCGTGATTTGCTGATCGCGCTGGCGCGCCTCGCCGTGCAGGACGGCCAGCCTTTGGGACAGCGCCTTGCCGGCGCACACCAGCAGGTACAGCGAGGCGAGCCCGGCCAGACCCAGCAGGCCCAGCGCCGGCGCGCGCCACGCGTCGGGCAGCGGCGCCAGCCAGCCCAACAGCCACAACGCGGGCAGCAGCGGCAGCCACAGGCCCAGCCAGAGCAGCGGCAGGCCGATGCGCAAGGGCAGGCGGCGCATCAGCCGCACGCCGGGGGTCCACAGCGAAGAGGCGGCACGCGGCGCACTCAGCGGCGCCGGCGGGTAGGCAGAGAGGGAACTGTCGGTCATCGGGGCATCGCCGTCGTTGGCAGCGATATCGGACGCCCGTCAGGACACTTGAACCGCGGCATGCGCACGGATGCACCACAATGCCCCGGCCCCGGCCCCGACCCCAGTCACAACCTCTGCGAGCCTTCCCCATGTCCGGATACTCCGACCCCGGCTTCGACACGCTGGCGCTGCATGCCGGCGCCGCGCCCGACCCCGCCACCGGCGCGCGCGCGGTGCCGATCGTGCTGTCGACCAGCTTCGTCTTCGACAGCAGCGAGCATGCGGCGAGTCTGTTCAACATGGAACGCTCGGGCCATGTCTACAGCCGCATCAGCAACCCGACCAATGCCGTGCTCGAAGAACGCATCGCCGCGCTCGAAGGCGGCAGCGGCGCCATCGCCGTGGCCAGCGGCCAGGCGGCGCTGCACCTGGCCATCGCCACGCTGGCCGGCGCGGGAGCGCACATCGTCGCCAGCAGCGCGCTCTACGGCGGCAGCCACAACCTGCTGCACTTCACGCTGAAGCGCTTCGGCATCGCCACCAGCTTCGTCAAGCCCGGCGACATCGACGGCTGGCGCGCGGCAATCCGCCCCGAGACCAGGCTGCTGTTCGGCGAAACGCTGGGCAACCCGGGCCTGGAGGTGCTGGACATTCCCACCGTCAGTGCCATCGCGCACGACGCCGGACTGCCGCTGCTGGTGGATTCGACCTTCACCACGCCGTGGCTGATGCAGCCGATGGCGCACGGCGCCGACCTGGTCTACCACTCGGCCACCAAGTTCCTGTGCGGCCACGGCACCGTGGTCGGCGGGCTGCTGGCCGACAGCGGCCGCTTCGACTGGCACGAGTCGGGCCGTTTCCCCGAGCTGACCGAACCCTACGACGGTTTCCACGGCATGGTGTTCCACGAGGAGAGCACCGTCGGCGCCTTCTTGCTGCGCGCCCGCCGCGAAGGCCTGCGCGACTTCGGCGCCTGCATGAGCCCGCACACCGCGTGGCTGATCCTGCAGGGCATCGAAACGTTGCCGCTGCGCATGGCGCGGCACGTGGAGAACACGCGCAAGGTGGTGGCTTTCCTCAGCCGCCATGCGATGGTGCAAAGCGTCGGTTATCCGGAGCTCGACGGCCACCCGAGCCGGGCGCTGGCGGCCAAGCTGCTGCCGCGCGGCTGCGGCGCGGTCTTCAGCTTCGACCTGAAGGGCAGCCGCAAGCAAGGCGTGGCCTTCATCGACGCGCTGAAGCTCTTCAGCCACCTGGCCAACGTCGGTGACTGCCGCTCGCTGGTGATCCACCCGGCCAGCACCACGCACTACCGCATGGACGACGCCGCGCTGCAGCAGGCCGGCATCGGCCCGGGCACGATCCGCCTGAGCGTCGGGCTGGAAGACGCCGACGACCTGATCGACGATCTGAAGCGCGCGCTGAAAGCCGCAGAGAGGGCCGCATGAAGCTCATCGTTCAGGGCCGCGAGGCTTTTGCCTACACGGGGGGCAAGCCCTTCGACCCCGCCCTGCCCTGCGTCGTCTTCATCCACGGCGCGATGGGCGACCACAGCGGCTGGACGCTGCTGGCGCGCTGGTGCGCGCACCACGGCTTCGGCGTGCTGGCGCCGAACCAGCCCGGCCACGGCCGCAGCGAGGGCCCGCCGCTGCCCAGCGTGGAAGCGCTGGCCGACTGGACGCTGGCGCTGCTGAGCGCGGCCGGCGCGCCGCAGGCCACGCTGGTCGGCCACAGCATGGGCACGCTGATCGCGCTGGAAGCCGCCGCGCGCGCGCCCGCGCGCATCACGCGGCTGGTGCTGCTGGGCGCGGCCTACCCGATGAAGGTCAGCGAGGCGCTGCTGAGCAGCGCGCGCGAGGCGCCGTACAGGGCGATCGACATGGTCAACGCGCTGTCGATCAGCACGCTGGCCAGCAAACCCAGCTACCCCGCCCCCGGCATGTGGGTGCATGGCAGCAACCGCGCAATGATGCGCAACCAGCAGGCGCTGTCGGACGAGGTGAATCTGTTCGAGCACGACTTCCGCATCTGCGACGCGTACAAGGGCGGTGCCGAGGCGATGGCCAAGGTCCAGTGCCCGACCACGCTGATCACCGGCGCGCGCGACCAGATGACGCCGCCGAAGGCGACCAAGGAACTGGCGGCGGCGCTGAAGGCGAAGATCGTCACCGTGCCCACCGGACACCACCTGATGGCCGAGGCGCCGGATGCGGTGCTGGCGGGGCTGCGCGGGGCGCTGGGGGTTTGAGCGGGCGGTCAACGGCAAGGCCGCCCCGGATCGATCTGGCCCGAACCGAATAGCCCGCTACTTCGGCGCCCGCTTCCTTGTTGCCTTCTTCGCGACCGCACGCCTTCCTCCGGAACGCGACGCGTTGCGGTCTTCCAAGCGCTTGCCCGCATCGGCTACGCGAAACCAGCGCGCCGCGACCTCGAAGTCGTCCGCCCAGAACTCGCCCGCCGTCTTGGTCACCGGCTGCAAGGTCGCCATTTCGCTTTCGGTCTTGCCTGGCAGAAGCCAGCGCCCGAGCGTGTACATGTATGAGCCCCAGTTGCCCGACGAAGGCTGCATCGATACAGCCAAGACATCGAACTCGCCATACCGGTAAGGCCGCGTTTGGTTTTCGTCGCCATCGGTGCCGGTTCGCGTCTTCTGAGTCTCGGCCATGAAGACCTCGCCATCGAATCCGTATCGCTTGCCGTCCTTCACCACGGGCGCGCCGCGCTCGCTGCGCTGCAGTTTCACTTGAACCGTAATCGGACCGTTCCCGTCATCGACGCTGTAGTCATAGGCGAAGTTTCCTTCGGGCGTCACGTCGCGCCAGCCTCTTGCCGCCAGCACCCCGACAACGAAGGTTCGGAACGCTGCATCGGCGATCACACCGCGCAGCATCCGGCGCGTCAGTTCCGGCGCACGGTACACCGCTTCAAGAATCATCTCGGCAGGAGCGCCAATCACCGCCTCGTAGGGGTGGATCGGATGCGTTGCACGCAACTCCTTGAAGATCGCCGCCCGTTCCTCGGGCGTGCATTGGGCAAGCAGTTCACGAACGGCCTCGAGCGTTTCCTCACTCATCGCGAGTCATCCTCGGTCGGCCAGGCGGGTTGGGCGCAAATGCGAGCACATCGGCACGGCTCACGAGAGTCCGGCCGCCGACCGCAAGCGTTCGCAGCCGACCGTTGGCCACGAGCTTCGCGATCGCCTGCCGCGAGACGCCCCGAAGGCGCGCCGCCTCAGCTTGGTTGATCCACTCGGCCGGCTCGAACGACCCAGTGTTTTTATCGGTTGCTCTTGTCAACCTATTTGCTGCTACACTTTAGATGCTGCATGCTAGCAGCGGTTATGCCTTGGACTCGATGAACAAGCTGCTCGACGCCCCACAGCCCAGCCTCTTTGCGTCCTCGCAGGAGCACCCTGCGAAGCTGATGCGCGCTGTCGAGGCGTTCTACGAAACCGAATCGGGCGCTGCGTACCTCGGTGACTCCCGCGAAGTGCTCAGGGCGCTTCCCGACAACAGCGTGAACCTGGTGTTCACATCGCCGCCCTACGCACTTCACTTCAAGAAGGAGTACGGGAACGTAAGCAAGGCAGACTACGTTGACTGGTTCTTGCCCTTCGCTCGCGAGATCCATCGAGTCCTTGCGGACGACGGCAGTTTCGTCCTGAACATCGGAGGCAGCTGGAACCCAGGCTCGCCTACGCGCTCGCTGTACCACTACAAGCTCATGATCGCGCTCGTTGAAGACCTGGGCTTCCACCTCGCGCAGGAGTGCTACTGGTACAACCCGGCGAAGATGCCCGTTCCGGCCGAGTGGGTCACCGTCCGCCGCGTCAGGATCAAAGACTCGGTCGAGCACGTTTGGTGGCTGTCGAAGACGCCCTTCCCCAAGGCGGACAACCGCAAGGTGCTCAAGCCGTACAGCCCGGACATGATTCGCCTCGCTCAACGCGGCGTCAGAGCCACCGTCCGGCCGTCGGGACACAACATCACGTCGTCCTTCGACAAGATCAGCTCAGGCGGTTCGATTCCATCGAACGTGCTCGAGGATCAGGTGGCAACGGAAATGCTCATCGCGGGCAACAACTCGGCAAACGATCAGTACACCATTCGCTGCAAGGAAGCCGGCATCAAGATTCACCCCGCCCGGTTCCCGGCCGCGCTGCCCGAGTTCTTCGTCAAGCTGCTCACCGATGAAGGCGACCTCGTCGTTGACCCGTTCGCGGGTTCCAACACCGCAGGCGCAGTCGCGCAACGGCTTGCCCGCCGATGGGTCGGAATCGAGCTGCTGGAGGAGTACCTGGAAGCCAGCAAGTTCAGGTTTGGCGAGTAGTTGGCGCAGCATGGGAGAGCCGACAGCCGGCGCGCCGGCGCCCGACGCTCGCACTGAAGCTGCTGCGCGGCGGCGCGCATGGCTGCTGGGGCCGCGGCCTCGGGCGCAACAAGCCACGCCGAAGCGCACTTCGTGACAGCTTGCCCGAAACCCCTCTGAACGAGCACGCCATGACCACCGTTCCCCTGCCCGCCGACCCCGAAGCCGACCCGCGCGTCAAGGCGGTGTTCGACGACATCCGCGCCACGCGCCGGACCGACTTCGTCAACCAGCTGTGGCGCCGCCTGGCCTTCGACCCGCCGCTGCTGCAGCGCACCTGGGCCGAGGTCAAGGCACTGATGGCCGCGCCGACGCTGTTCGATCCGCTGACCAAGGAGCTGATCTACATCGCCGTGTCCATCGCCAACGGCTGCGGCTACTGCGTGCATTCGCACACCGCGGCGGCGCGCGCCAAGGGCATGAACGACGCGATGCATGCCGAGTTGCTGGCCATCGTCGCGCTGGCGGCCAAGACCAACCAGCTGGCCACCGGGCTGCAACTGCCGCCGGACGCCGCCTTCGATGCCGACGCTGCCCGCTAGCGCGGCGCGGGCGCTGTCCATCGTCGGCCACCCGGCGCTGGTCATGCCGGCGGCGGTGCTGCTGGCCGCGGCGCAGCGCGGCGCACCGCCGCGCGACACCTGGCTCGCCGCCGCGGCCTGCCTGGTGGTGGTGTGCAGCGTCGGCGTGTTCAGCCTGCTGCGGGTGAGAAGCGGCCGCTGGTCGCATGTGGATGCCTCGGTGCCGGCCGAACGGCTGGACCTGAACCTGTTCCTGGTCGGACAGCTGCTGGCTGCGGCGGTGGGCTTGTGGCTCAGCTCGGGTTCGCTGGTGCTGGCGGCCGGGCTCGGCGCCACGGGCGCGATCGTGCTGGGCGCGCTGGCCGCGAGCCGGCGCATGAAGCTGTCGCTGCACGGCGCTTTCGGCGCCTATGCGGCGGTGCTGTCGTGGCCGGCGCTGCCGGCGCTGGCCGCGCTGGCGGTACTGGCCTTGGCCGTCGGCTGGTCGCGCCTGAAGCTGCGCCGACATACGCCAGGCGAAGTCGCCGCCGGTCTTGCCGCCGGCACGCTGGCCGGTCTCGGCTTCCAACTGCTGGCACGCTGGGCCGGGACTGCCTGAACGGCGCCGGCACCGGCTCAGCCGCAGTAGGCGGCGTCAAGCCCAATGCTCGGCGACCAGCATTTTCACCAGCGCGATCGACTGCTCCAGCAGCGGGCCGCCGGGGCGCTGCGCCGAGGTGGCCAGGCGCAGCGTCGCCGCCAGCGGCGGCTTGCCGATCGGACGCGCCTGGAAGCTGGCCTCGTTGCCGCTGCGCCGGATGGCGTTCAGCGTCAGCACCGCATGGAAGCCTTCGTGCTGCACCAGGTCCAGGATCGTCGGCACGCTTTCGATCTCCAGCGCGATGCGCGCCTGCAACCCGGCGTCGGCCAGCGACGAGTCGAGCAGCATGCGGATCGAATGCGGCCGCGGCGGAATCACCAGCTCGGCCTGTGCCACCTGCCCCAGGCTGACGGCGGCGCCGACCAGCCGGGCTCCGCCGCGCGCCGGGCGCGCGCCCACCAGGTACATGGGCTCGATGCACAGCGGCTCGAGTTCGATGCCGGAGGGCGCGCTGCCGCTGTAGACCAGCGCGAAGTCCACGCGGCCCACCGCCAGCCATTCGAGCAGGTGGTCGGACAAGCCTTCGACGACGCCGAAACTGGCGCCGGGAAAGCGCTCGCGGAAGGCGCGCACCAGCGGTCCGGTCAGCGTGCGGCTGACGCTGGGCGGCAGGCCGATCACCGCCTGGCCGGTGACCGCGCCGCGCTGCTGCTCCAGGTCGTGGCGCGCGCGCTGCACCTGCTGCAGGATGCCGCGCGCATGCTCGAGCAGCCGCTTGCCCGGTTCGGTGGGCGTGACGCCGCGGCCGTTGCGCACGAACAGCGTCTGGCGCAACTCGACCTCGAGCGCGCGCACCTGACGGCTCAGCGCCGGCTGCGCCACGCGCAGGAAGCGCGACGACAGCGTGAAGCTGCCGAACTCGGCCACGTGCACGAAGTACTCGAGCTGCTTCAGGTCCATGCTCACTCGGGTTCGATCTTCGCCGCGCGGATGACTTCGCCCCAATGGCGGATCTCGGCGGCGAGCAGCGCCTGCAACTGCTGCGGCGTGCCGCCCTGCGCGCGCACGCCCAGGGCCAGCAGCCGCTGCTGCACGGCCGGCGACTTCAGCGCCTCGTTGGCCGCGGCGTTGAGCTGGTTGATCACCGCGGCAGGCGTCTTCGCCGGCGCGGCCAGCGCGTTCCACGACGCGACGTTGTAGTCGGCCACGCCAGCCTCGCGCATCGTCGGCACGTCCGGCAAGGCGGCGAAGCGCCGGTCGGAGCTGACGGCCAGCGCGCGCACCGCCTTGGCCTGCAGCTGCGGCAGCATCGGGCCGAGGATCTCGAAGGCCGCGTCGATCTCGCCGGCGCGCAGCGCGGTCAGCAGCGCCGGCGAGCTCTTGTAGGGCACGATCAGCGCGTCGATGCCGGTGCGGCTCTTGAACAGCTCGGCCGACAGGTTCTGCGTGCTGCCCACCGCGATCGTGCCCAGCGTCAGCTTGCCCGGCTGCGCCCGGGCCTGGTCGAGCAGCTCGCGCACGCTCTTCAGCTTGGCGTCGCCATTGACGAACAGCGCCAGGTCGAAGACGCCGAGCAGGCCCACCGGCGCGAAGTCCTTCTGCACGTCGAAGGGCAGCTTCTTGAACAGCCCCGCGCTGACCGCGTTGGCATTGCTCATCAGCAGCAGCGTGTAGCCGTCGGGCGCCGCCTGCGCCACCGCCGCGCTGCCGACGATGCTGCCGGCGCTGGGCTTGTTGTCGATGATCATCGGCACCTTCAGCGCCGCGCTCATCGCCTGCGCCACGCTGCGCGCCGTCAGGTCGGCGATGCCGCCGGGGCCGAAGGGCACGACGAGGGTGATCGGCCGCTCGGGCCATGGCCGCTGGGCTTGCGCCGGCGCCGGCAGCGCCGCGCCGAGCAGCAGCGCGGCCAGCAGCGCGCGGCGCGTTTGGTGCAGCTTCATCGCAAGGCTCCGGCAGCGGTTTGGACGCTGGCGATTCTGCCCGCTCGCCCGTAGACTGGCCGGCACCTCCCGCCGCCGCCATGCCCACGCCGCAGCCGACAGCCGCCACCCGGCGCCCCGCGCGCGGCGGCAGCCATCGCCCGGCCTTTGCGGCGCTGCTGCGCGCCATCGACGACTGCGCCTGGAGCGGACAGCAAGCGCAGGCCGTGGCGCTGGCCGACGCGGCGCTGGCCGCGCCGCAGGCCAAGGCACGGCAGATCGAACTGTTGGATCGCCGCGCCTACAGCCTGATGGCGCTGGGCGACACGGAGCGCGCCGCGGCCGACGCGCAGCAGATGCTGCAGCTCGCCGGCGAAGAGCGCCGCCCGGCGCTGCAGGCGCTGGCGCTGTGCCGGCTGGCGTCGCTGCAGATCCGGCAGGGCCGACTGGCCGCGGCCGCCGCTTCGGCCGGCGAGGCGCTCGCCGCCGCGCGCCGTTCCGGCCCCGCGCTGCAGGCGAAGGCGCTGCTGCAGCTCGGCGAAGCCGAGTTCCGCCGCTTCGACAACCGCGCCGCGCTGCGCCACGCTCTCGAGGCGGCGCGGCTGTTCGCGAGCCTCGGCGACAAGGCCGGCCAGGGCCGTGCGCTGTGGGTGCAGGCCTACGCGCACGACCAGCTCGGCCGTACGCGCGAGCGCGAGCGCTGTGCCGGCGCGGCGCTGGCGCTGGCGCGCGAAGACGGCGACCAGCAAGGCATCGGCGCGGCCGCCAACCTGCTGTACCGCGAGCATGCCGACATGGCGCTGCGCCTGAAGGGCCTGAAGGAGGCGATCGCCGCCTTCATCGCCGCCGGCCAGCCCGATCGCGCCAGCGCGGCGCTCGGCAACCTGGCGATGGCCTACGCCTCGATCGGCTTGTTCGCGCGTGCGCGCAACCCGGGCGGGCATCTGGCCAGCACCGAGGCCATCAATGCGCTGCGCCAACGATCGGCCTATTTCCGCGCAATGCAGTCGGTGCTCGAAACGCACATGGGCCATGCCGAGGCGGCGCGCCGCTTTGCCGACGAAGCCGTGGCCGCCGCCGCAGCCGAGCGCAACGACGACCCGTGGTTCGCCGCGCTGCTGCAACTGGTGCTCGGTCGCGTCGCGCGGCTGCACGCGCAGTGGCCGAGCGCCCGGCAGCATTTCGAGAACGCGCTGGCGCATGCCGACGTCCACGGCGACACCACCTTGCGCGTCGTCGCGTTGACCGAGCTGGGGCAGCTGCTGGTCGCAAGCGGTGAGCCGAAGGCCGCGCTGGCGGCCACGCGCCAGGCGGTCGAGCAGCTGCACGCACGCGGCGGCGGCCTGGGCAGCATGTTCACGCCGGCCGCGGCCTGGTGGTGGCATGTGCGTGCGCTGCAGGCCTGCGGCCATGCCGCCGCAGCGCGGCGCGCCTTGGCCGCCGCCTATGGTGTGATGCTGGAGGGCGTGGCCAGCCTCAGCGACGAAGGGCTGCGCCGCAGCTGGTTCAACAAGGTGGCCGAGCACCGCGCGCTGATCCAGGCCTGGGTCGCCGACGCGCGCCGGCGCCGCCTGCCGCCCGTGCGCTGGCTCGCGCACCTGCGCGCGGCGACCCAGTTGCGCGAGCCGGTCGAGCGGCTGGTCGACGCCGGCGTGCGCATGAACCAGATCCACGATCCGGCCGAGCTGCGCCAGTTCCTGGTCGAAGAAGCCATCGAGCTGAGCGGCGCCGAACGCCTGCTGCTGGTCCTGCCGCAGCGCGCAGGCCTCGCCATCGGCGGCGCGATGCTGCCGCCCGGCGAAGCGCCGCACACGCTGCTGCAGGCGATCACGCCGTGGCTGGACGAAGCGCGCCGTACGCGCCTGCCCTGCCTGCGCCACGGGCCGGCGGGTGCCGGCGCGGTGGACCAGCGCTCGTGCCTGGTGGTGCCGCTGAGCGCGCAGCGCGAACTGCTCGGCTTTCTCTACGCCGACATCGAAGGCGTGTTCGGCCGCTTCACCGACGCCGACCGCGACCTGCTGGCGATGTTGGCCGCGCAGGCGGCGGTGGCCATCGCCAACCTGCGCGCCAGCGAAGGGCTCGAGGCCAAGGTCGCCGAACGCACCGCGCAACTGGCGCAGCGCGCACTGGAGAACGCCGAGCTGATGCGGCAGACGCAGCAGACGCTGGAGCGCCAGACCGCCACCGCCGAGGTGCTGCAGGCGATCAGCAGCTCGGTAGCCGACACCGCGCCGGTGTTCGACAAGATCCTCGAAGGCTGCGCCCGGCTGTTCGACAGCGCCGAACAGGGCATCGTGCTGTTCCAGCCCGGCGGCCGGGTCGAGCTGGCCGCGCATCGCGGGCCGGCACTGCCGCAGCTGCGGCAGATCTTCGCCGAGCCGCTGCCGGCCGAACAGTTCGAGGCGCTGGCACGGCGCCACGAGCCGATGCACTTTCGCGACGTGTTCGATCCGGCCACGCCGCCGTTCCTGCGCGGCGTGGCCGAGCGCCTGGGTGCCCAGCCGTACTCGCAGCTGCTGGTGCCGATGGTGCGCGAGGGCCGTTCGGTCGGCCTGCTCAGCATCATCCGCCACCCGCCCACCGGCTTCGCGCGGCAGGAGATCAGCCAGTTGCAGACCTTCGCCGACCAGGCGGTGATCGCCATCCAGAACGCGCGGCTGTTCCACGAGACGCGCGAGGCGCTGGAGAGGCAGACGGCGACCGCCGCGGTGCTGAAGGTGATCAGCGAATCGCCCACCGACGTGCAGCCGGTGTTCGACGCCGTGGCGCAGCGCGCCGCCGTGCTGTGCCATGCCGACGGCGCGCGCGTGTGGCTGCTGCGCGACGGCGCGCTGCATGCGATGACCGGCTACGGCCGCAACTACGCCCCGGCGCCGGCGCTCGACCCGCTGCCGTTGCGGCGCAGCTCGATCGCCGGCCGTACCGCGCTGGAGCGGCGCGCGATCCACGTCGAGGACGTGCTGACGGTGATCGACGGCGAATACCCCGACATCCGCGAGCTGCAGTCCCGCCTGGGCTTCCGCACGGTGCTGAACGTGCCGCTGCTGCGCGAAGGCGAGGCGATCGGCACGATCGGCCTGCTGCGCAACGAGGTGGCCCCCTTCTCCGCGGCCGAGCTGAGCCTGGTGCAGACCTTCGCCGACCAGGCGGTGATCGCCATCGAAAACGTGCGCCTGTTCAACGAGACGCACGAGGCGCTGGAGCGGCAGACCGCCACCGCAGAGGTGCTGCAGGCCATCGGCAGCTCGGTAGGGGATCCGGGACCGGTGTTCGACAAGATCCTGGAATGCTGCGAGCGCTTGCTGCCTTGCATGGGGGTCAGCTTGTACCTGGTCGACGACGCGGGCATGGTCGGGCTGGAACGCTTTCACTGCACCGCTGCCCTGCGCGGCCGGCTGGGCGACGCGGCCGTGCTGGCGCTGGAGTCCGGCCTGCGATCGGTGTATCCGATGCCGCTGGCCGACACCGCCTTTCCCACGGTCTTCGACAGCGGCGAAGCGCTGGACCATCGCGACGTGCTGAACGACGCCGGCGTGCCGCCGTCGATACGGCGCGGCGCGCAGCGGCTGGGCCTGACCTACTCCGCACTGACCATGCCGCTGATGTGGCAGGGCCGCGGCATCGGCTCGCTGGGCATCGCACGCGATGTCGAGGACGCCTACAGCGACACGCGGGGCTACAGTCCCGCCGAGCATGCGCTGGTGAAGGCCTTCGCCGACCAGGCGGTGATCGCGATCCAGAACGCGCGCCTGTTCAACGAAACGAAGGAGGCACTGGAGCAGCAGACCGCCACCGCCGAGGTGCTGCAGGTCATCAGCAGCTCGGTGGCCGACGCCCAGCCGGTGTTCGACAAGATTCTCGACAGCTGCGAGCGGCTGTTCGCAGCGACGGGGCTGGGCATCTACCTGATCGACGACGCGGGCATGCTGCAGCGCGCCGGCTTTCGCGCCCGCAACCCGGACTCGATGCCGATCGTGCGCTCGGTGGCCGTTGAATTCCCGCGGCCGCTCGCCGGCAGCGCGACCGAGATCGCGATGCGCGAGCAGCGCGTCGTCCACTTCGGCGACGTGCTCAACGACGCCGGCGTGCCCGCGCCGCTGCTGCGCATCGCCCGAGCCGTCGGCAGCTTCTCGGTGGCCTTCGCGCCGATGCTCTGGGAAGGACGCGGCGTCGGCGCGATCCAGGTGTCGCGCGATCCGCCGCAGCCGTTTTCCGCCAAGGAGCTCAGCCTGCTGCGCACCTTCGCCGACCAGGCGGTGATCGCCATCCAGAACGCGAGGCTGTTCCGGCAGACGCAGGAAGCCCGCGCGCAAGCCGAAGGCGCCCGCATGCAGGCCGAAGCCGCCAACGAAGCCAAGAGCAGCTTCCTGGCGACGATGAGCCACGAGATACGCACGCCGATGAACGCCGTGATCGGCATGAGCGGGCTGCTGCTCGACACGCCGCTGAATACCGAGCAGCGCGACTTTGCGGCCACCATCCGCGACAGCGGCGACGCGCTGCTGACGATCATCAACGACATCCTCGACTTCTCGAAGATCGAGGCCGGGCGCATGGATGTCGAGCTGCAGCCCTTCGACCTGCGCGAGTGCGTGGAGTCGGCGCTGGACCTGGTGGCGCCGCGCGCAGCCGACAAGCAGCTCGACCTGGCCTATGTGTTCGACGGCGAGGTGCCGGCGGCGATCGTCGGCGATGTCACGCGGCTGCGCCAGATCCTGCTCAACCTGCTGAGCAATGCGCTCAAGTTCACTGAAGCCGGCGAGGTGGTGCTGAACGTCTCGGCCGCGGGCAACGCCGAGGGCTGCGAGTTGAGCTTCGCGGTGCGCGACACCGGCATCGGCCTGACGCCCGAAGGTCTGGGCAAGCTGTTCCGCAGCTTCAGCCAGGCCGATTCATCGACCACGCGCAGGTACGGCGGCACCGGCCTTGGGCTGGCCATCAGCAAGCGGCTGGCCGAGCTGATGGGCGGCACGATGTGGGCCGAAAGCGCGGGATCGGGCCTGGGTTCGACCTTCCGCTTCACGATCGTTGCGCGCCGCGCCGCGGCGCTGCCCGGCACGCGGCGCGAACTGCTGGGCGAGCAGCCGGTGCTGGCCGGCCGGCGGCTGCTGGTGGTGGACGACAACGCCACCAACCGCCGCATCCTCGCGTTGCAGACCGACCAATGGGGCATGCAGGTGCGCGACACCGACGCCCCCGCCGAAGCGCTGCAGTGGCTGCAGCAGGGCGCGGCCTTCGATGCGGCGATCCTGGACATGCACATGCCGGGCATCGACGGCCTGGAGCTGGCGCGGCGCATCCGCGCCGCCGGCCACACGCTGCCGCTGGTGCTGTTCAGCAGCCTCGGCCGGCGCGAGAGCGGCGCCGGCAGCGAATGGTTCGCC
Source organism: Rubrivivax sp. (assembly GCA_036724445.1). Lineage (GTDB taxonomy): Bacteria > Pseudomonadota > Gammaproteobacteria > Burkholderiales > Burkholderiaceae_C > Rubrivivax. Next base: position 33,528 of record DAIMFR010000015.1, read on the forward strand.
GCCTTCCTGGCCAAGCCGCTGCACCAGAGCGCGCTGTTCGACACGCTGGCGGCGCTGCTGGCCGGCGCCGCGCCGCGCGCCGCGGCGCCAGCACCGGCCAGGCCGGCGATCGATGCCGGCATGGCCCAGCGCCACCCCTTGCGCATCCTGCTGGCCGAGGACAACGTGGTGAACCAGAAGCTGGCGCTGCGCATCCTGCAGCAGATGGGCTACCGCGCCGACGTGGCCGGCAACGGCCTCGAGGCCGTCGAATGCGTGGCGCGCCAGCCCTACGATGTGATCCTGATGGACGTGCAGATGCCGGAGATGGACGGGCTGGAGGCTTCACGGCGCATCGTGGCGCGTTGGCCCGCCGGACAACGCCCGCGCATCATCGCGATGACCGCCAATGCGATGCAAGGGGATCGCGAGGATTGCATTGCTGCCGGCATGGACGACTACCTGACCAAGCCGATCCGCGTGGACGCGCTGGTGGACGCGCTGGTGGCCGCACTGGACAATGTTCGCCTGCGAACGGAACGCTGACATGAACGACGACGCCATCGACGCCGCCACCTTTGCCGAGCTGCAGGACAGCGCTGGCGCCGAGTTCGTGTCCGAGTTGATCGGCACCTTCCTGGAGGAAGCGCCGCAGATGCTGGCCGAATTGCGCGCCGCCCGGGCCGAGGCGGCGGCCGACCGGTTCCGCCGCGCAGCGCATTCGCTGAAGTCCAACGCCCACACCTTCGGCGCCCTGCGCCTGGGCGAGATGGCGCGCGAGCTGGAGCTGGGTGGACTGCCTGCTGAAACTGCGCCGCTCGACGCGCTGCAGGCCGAGTACGAACGCGCGGCCGCCGCGCTGCGGGAGCTCTGCCGTGGCTGAGACCGGCGCCCGCCTGCTCGTCGCCGACGACAACAAGGTCAACCGGCTGCTGCTGTCGCGCAGCCTGGAGCAGCTGGGCCACCGCGTGGCCATGGCCGAGAACGGCCGCATCGCGCTGGAGATGCTCAGGCGCGAGAGCTTCGACCTGCTGCTGCTGGACATGGAGATGCCCGAGATGACGGGCTTCGAACTGCTCGAGCAGCTGGCCGCCGACCTGCGCTTGAGCGGCCTGCCGGTAATCGTCACCAGCTCGCTCGAAGGCGTGGCCGAGATCGCGCGCTGCATCGAACTCGGCGCCGAGGACTATCTGCACAAGCCGGTGAATCCGGTGCTGCTGCGCGCGCGCATCGGCTCCAGCCTCGAGAAGAAGCGGCTGCGCGACCAGCAAGCGGCCCTGGTGCGCCGCTTCGCCACCAGCGAGGTTGCCGATGACCTGCAGCGCTCGGGTTTCGCGCTCGGCGGCAGGCGCATCGCCGGCACGGTGATGTTCTGCGACATCCGCGGCTTCACCTCGATCACCGAAGCGCAATCGCCCGAAGAGACGATCGAGCTGCTGAACACCTTCTACACGCTGATGTTCGACGCCATCACCGGCCACGGCGGCGTGGTCAACCAGATGGTCGGCGACGGGCTGATGGCCGTCTTCGGCGCGCCGCTGCCGCTTGCCGACGCCTGCGGCAGCGCGGTGCGCGCCGCGCGCGAGATGATCGAGCTGATCGCGCTGCTCAACGTCGAGCGCGAGGCCGCCGGCAGGGCGCGCCTGGACATCGGCGTGGGCATCGCCACCGGCGAGATGATCGCCGGCTACACCGGCACCAAAGAGCGCGCCACCTACACCTGCGTCGGCGACACGGTCAACCTGGCGGCGCGGCTCGAGGCCTACACCAAGGAAGCCGGCCGCCCCATCCTGATCGACGGCGACACCGCCGCCGGCCTGCACGGCACGCAGGCGCTGGAGCCGCTGGGCGGCGTGCAACTCAAGGGCAAGGCGCTGCCGGTGCCGGTGTTCGCCGTGGCGCTGTGACAGCGTTTTGCCCGCACACTTCAGAGCGCCCCCAGGAAATGACTTCGTCATTCCCGCCCCCAGGGGTCAAGAAAAGTGGCAAAGCCACGTTTCCTCAAGAGCGCCCCCAGACCGGCCTTGCCGGCCGCCCCCCGCGGGGGTATGAGTAAAGTGGCGGAGCCACATTTGCTCATGAACCATAACGAGGAGCCTGCGCATGTCCAAGGATCGGGCCACCACCGGCATCGACGGTCAGCCCCTGCCGGTGCTGCCGCCGCAGCGCGACGCGCGCGTCTGGGCGCGCGCCTGCCGCATCATGTTCTACACGCCGGGCTTCCTGGCGCTGCTGCTGCTGAAGGTGGGCGAGCCCACCGGCTTCGGCATCAGCGTCGAGCTGCTGATGCTGGCCAGCATGTCGGCGGTGGTGGCGGTGATCTTCATCGGCTCCGGCTCCGACGGCGCGGGCGCCGACCATTCGTCGCGCACCGGCGTATGGAGCGGCTGCCTGGTGCTGGAGCTGCTGGCGGTGGTGCCGCTGCTGACCGCCGTGCCCAGCCTGTTCCACGAACTCGCGAACAGCAAACTGCTGCACGACGCGGCGGTGGCCTCGGTGGACGTGACACTGGGCTTTTCGGAGCTGATCCCGGCGGCCGCGATCCTGCCCTTCATGCTCTACCAGCTGGCCGGCTTCGGCACGCTGCACTTCGTGCTGTCCAAAGCCGGCAACGCGGCCGTCAACCTGGGCATCCTGGTGCTGATCGTCGTCTCTTACGTCGCCAACCGCCAGGGCAACTTCATCCTGGAGAGGATGCTGGTCGGCGTGCTGATCCTGGCGATGGTGCTGCTGGTGTTCTACGGCGTACTGGCGCTGCGGCGCATGCAGCTGCGCTACGACAGCTTCCACCCCGAAAAGGCGAAGGACAAGCAGACCGCCGCTTGATGCGCGGTCCCGGTCGCAGCTGCGCAAGGGTGCGCGGGCCGGACAAGAAGGGCGCCGCCAGTGCACTGCTGGAGCCGACTCGGCACGCCGGCCCGTGAAGCCAAACGCCATCGGGAGCGGCACCAAGGCGCCGAAGGAGCGGACTGCTTCGGTCATGATGGCACTCCTTCAGTTTCTGAGCGACTGCGGCTGGCGTCTTCCACGGGTGGGTGCCACGGATGCTGCAACGGTTTGCGAAGGCTGCATCGTTGCGCGCAGCCGTGCGTGCTCCAGATCGACCAGGCTGGCGGCCGGTTGCAGCGGCGCTTGCGGCAGGATGCGTGGCCTCGCACCGATCACCTCGCGCTCTTCGGGCCACAGCAACTCGCCCAGCGGTCGCCGCGCACAGGCGCCGCACAGTCCCCGCCTGCCACGTTGGGGACAACCCGGAGGCGCATCCTCTGCTACTGTCGCGCATGGCCGCACAGGCCTGCCAACCTGGAGAGAGCATGGATTTCTCGATGTCCGAAAAACAGACCTACTGGCGCAACCGGGTGGTCGAGTTCATGAACGAACACGTCTACCCCGCCGAGGCGACCTACGACGCGCAGTTGGAAGGCTTCGGTGCCAACCGCTGGCAGGTGGTGCCGGTGCTCGAGGAACTGAAGGCCAAGGCCAAGAAGGCCGGGCTGTGGAACCTGTTCCTGCCGCATGATTCGCTGCCCGCCGACAGCCCCTACCAGGGCGCCGGGCTGACCAACCTGGAATACGCGCTGTGCGCCGAGGAGATGGGCAAGATCGGCTTCGGCTCCGAGGTCTTCAACTGCTCGGCGCCCGACACCGGCAACATGGAAGTGCTGGCGCGCTACGCCAACGACGAGCAGAAGAAGCAGTGGATGGAGCCGCTGCTGGCCGGCGAGATCCGCTCGGCCTTCCTGATGACCGAGCCGGCGGTCGCCTCGTCGGACGCCACCAACATCGAAACCTCGATCAAGCGCGACGGCGACCACTACGTGATCAACGGCCGCAAGTGGTGGTCCTCGGGCGTCGGCGACCCGCGCTGCAAGATCGCCATCGTCATGGGCAAGACCGACCCGGATGCGCCGCGCCATGCGCAGCAGTCGCAGATCCTGGTGCCGATGGATACCCCGGGCATCAAGGTCGAGCGCATGCTGCCGGTGTTCGGCTACGACGACGCGCCGCACGGCCACGCGCAGGTGCTGCTGAAGGACGTGCGCGTGCCGGTATCGAACCTGCTGCTCGGCGAAGGCCGCGGCTTCGAGATCGCGCAGGGCCGCCTCGGCCCGGGGCGCATCCACCACTGCATGCGCACCATCGGCACGGCCGAGGTGGCGCTGAAGAAGATGGTCACGCGCCTGCAGTCGCGCACGGCCTTCGGCAAGCGCATCTCCGAGCAGACCATCTGGGACGAACGCATCGCCGACGCGCGCATCGACATCGAGATGACGCGGCTGCTGTGCCTGAAGGCCGCCGACATGATGGACAAGGTCGGCAACAAGGTCGCGCAGCTGGAGATCGCGATGATCAAGGTGCAGGCGCCGAACATGGCGCTGCGCATCATCGACGACGCCATGCAGGCCTGGGGCGGCGCCGGCGTCAGCACCGATGCGGGCCTGGCCAAATCCTATGCGCACCAGCGCACGCTGCGCTTTGCCGACGGCCCGGACGAGGTGCACCGCCGCGCCATCGCGCGCCTGGAGTACGGCCGCTACAAGGCGAAGTAGAGACTGCGGATGCGGTCGCGCGCTCTGCGCCGCGCCTGCCGGCGCGGCGCAAGCGCTGAAGGCCGCCGGCCCGCCGCGCCGGCGCCCGGGCGCCTCAATGCGCCGCCGGCCGCAGCCGGCGGCACAGCGCAACGAAGGCGAAGGCCACTGCCAGCAGTCCGGCCGCGCCCGCCACCATGAAGCGGCCGGCGCCGAGCGCGCCGACCCACCACCCGCCCAGCGACACGCCGGCCGACTGCCCCAGGAAGAAGCAGGCCGCGAACGCCGACACCGCGGCGCCGCGCCGCTGCGGCGCCATCTGCGTGGCGTTGACCTGCAGCGTGTTGTGCAGCATGTAGAAGCCCAGCCCGAGCACGAAACAGCCGGCCGGCACCCAGCCCCAGGCGGGCGCCAGGCCGATGGCCAGCAGCGCCGCGCACATCAGCACGCCGCCGCCGCGCGCCAGGCCGCCCTCCCCCAGCCGCGACAGCAGCCGCCCCGAGCCCAGCGCGAACACCAGCCCGCCGAGCCCGAACAGCATGACCAGCGAGCCGGCGCTGGCCAGCGACAGCCCGAAGCGCTGATTCAGGTGCGTGGCGATGAAGGCGAAGGGCCCGTACAGGCACATGCCTTCGACGAACACCAGCAGCAGCAGCGCACGCGCCCAGCGTTGCGACAGCACGCCGCCGAATTCCGACAGCACGCGCTTCCAGGCCGGCCCGGCGGCGCGCGTCGTCGCACGCGCGGCCGGCGGCAGCCGCCGCTGCAGCGCGAACAGCGCCGCGCTGGCGCCGGCGAACAACAGCGCGATCAGCACGTAAGGCGCGCGCCACGACAGGTGGTCGGCGGCAAAACCGCCGAGCCAGACGCCCGCCGACAAGCCGGCGATCTGGCCGATCAGGAAGCGCGCCAGCACCGGCTGCCGCCGCGCATAGGGCACGACGTCGCCGATCCAGGCCATCGACAACGGAATGATCGCCGCGGCGGCCACGCCCGACAGCACGCGGCCGGCACGCAGCGCGTCGAAGCCCGGCGCCAGCGCGCAGGCCAGCGCGGCAACGCCGCAGGCCGCCGCCGCCCAGGCGACGACGCGGTACTTGCCGAAGCGGTCGCCGAGCGGCCCGAAGAACAGCTGCGCCACGCCGTAGGCGATGGCGAACAGGCTGATGACCTGCGCGGCCGTGCCCAGCGGGACCGCGAACTCCTGCGCCAGCTTCGGCAGCAGCGCATCGTTGACGCGCAGCGACATGCCGCTGCCGAAGGCGCTGGCCGACAGGCAGGCCACCGCGCCGCGCGGCAAGGCATCGGGTTCGGCGGCGGCTGGCACGGCGCCGATTCTCGCCGTCCCGCCCTCGGGTCCGCCTCGACCCTTGGCTCGACCTGGAACGCCGCTGGTGGCATGCTCGGCACCATGCCCTCCGAACTTCTGCCCGGCACCCCGCGCCCCGCCGCGGGCTTCGACGCCCCGCTGGACATGCTGGCGGCCTGCCACGAACGCCTGCAGCGCCAGTGCCGGACGCTGCGCCGGCTGCCGCCGCATGTCGCGGCCCACGGCGCCGATGCGCAGGCGCAAGAGGCGTCGACGGCGGTGATGCGCTACTTCGACCGCGCCGCGGTCGACCACCATGCCGACGAGGAAGAGGACTTGTTCCCGGCGCTGCTCGAAGCCATGGCCGGCTCCGACGCGGTCTGCCTGCGCGACCTGACCACCGCCTTGACGCAGCAGCACCGCGAACTGCATGCACAGTGGCAGGCGCTGCGCAGCGTGCTCGCGCGCCTGGCCGCAGGCGAGCCGGCGGCGCTGGACGCAGCGCAGGTCGAAGCCTTCGTCGACGGCAACCTGCAGCACATGGCGCGCGAAGAGGCCGAACTGCTGCCGATGGCGGCGCGGCTGATCGACGACGAGACCCTGCAGCGCATCGGCGCCGCGATGCGCCGGCGCCGCGGCATCGCCCCCGGCACCTGAGCCTTCGCGCCCGTCCCCGGCGTCCCCCGCGTGACAAGGCCGGCCGCGCCGGCTCTGTTATGTTCGCCCGCCCCGAAGATCAACACCCCAGCAACACCCAAGGACCGACCATGAACCTGTTCTCACTCAACGGCAAGGTGGCCATCGTCACCGGCTCGTCGCGCGGCATCGGCAAGGCGATTGCCGAACGGTTGGCAGAACACGGCGCGAAGGTGGCGATCTCGTCGCGCAAGCTCGACGCCTGCGAGCCGGTGGCCGCGGCGATCAACGCGAAGCACGGCGCCGGCAGCGCGATCGCGGCGGCGGCGAACATCTCGTCGAAGGAAGCGCTGCAGCAGCTGGTGGAGCAGACCACGCAGCGCCTCGGCCCGGTGGACGTGCTGGTCTGCAACGCCGCGTCGAACCCCTACTACGGGCCGATGGCCGGCATCAGCGACGAGCAGTTCCGCAAGGTGCTGGACAACAACATCCTGTCGAACCACTGGCTGATCAGCGCGGTGGCGCCCGGCATGATCGAGCGCAAGGGCGGCTCGATCGTCATCGTCTCGTCGATCGGCGGGCTGCGCGGTTCGCCGATCATCGGCGCCTACTGCATCAGCAAGGCCGCCGACCTGCAGCTGGCGCGCAACCTGGCGGTGGAATACGGCCCGCACAACGTGCGCGTCAACTGCATCGCGCCGGGGCTGATCCGCACCGACTTCGCCAAGGCGCTGTGGGACGACCCCGAGCTGCTGGCCGCACGCAGCGCCGAAACCCCGTTGCGCCGCATCGGCGAGCCCGACGAGATCGCCGGCGCCGCGGTGTTCCTGGCCTCGCCGGCCAGCGCCTTCATGACCGGACAGACCATCGTCGTCGACGGCGGCGTGACCATCTGACGGCCATGAGCGAGACCACGAGCCTGGCGGACTTCCGCGCCCAAACCCGCGCCTGGCTGGAAGCCAACTGCCCGCCCGAGATGCGCCGGCCGCTGCGCGGCGAGGAAGACTACTGCTGGGGCGGCCGCCATGCCGCGTTTCAGTCCGAAGCGCAGCGCCTGTGGCTGCAGCGTTTGGGCGAACGCGGCTGGACCGTGCCCACCTGGCCGCGCGACTACGGCGGCGGCGGCCTCACGGCCGAACAGGCGCAGCTGCTGCAGCAGGAGATGCGGCGCCTGAACTGCCGGCCGGCGCTGTGGAGCTTCGGCATCTGGATGCTCGGCCCGGCGCTGCTGAAGTTCGGCAGCGAGGCACAGAAGCGCGAGCACCTGCCGAAGATCGCGCGCGGCGAGATTCGCTGGTGCCAGGGTTATTCCGAGCCCAACGCCGGCTCGGACCTGGCGTCGCTGCAGACCCGCGCCGAGGACCGCGGCGACCACTACCTCGTCAACGGCCAGAAGATCTGGACCAGCTATGCCGACCAAGCCGACTGGATCTTCTGCCTGGTACGCACCGACAGCGCGGCCAAGAAGCACACCGGCATCAGCTTCGTGCTCTTCGACATGGCGACGACGGGTGTGAGCACCAAGCCGATCACGCTGATCTCCGGCAAGTCGCCGTTCTGCGAGACCTTCTTCGACGACGTGCGCGTCGAGAAGCACAACCTGGTCGGCCAGAGCGGCGGCGGCTGGGATGTCGCCAAGTACCTGCTGACGCACGAGCGCGAGATGATCGGCGCGATCGGCGAGCGCGCTGAAAAGCAGCCGCTGGGCGCAATGGCCGCGCAGAGCCTGGGGCGCGACGCCACGGGCCGGCTCGACGACCCGCACTTGCGCGCACGCATCGCCGAGTTCGAGGTCGACGAAGCCGCGTTCCGCGCGCTGATGCAGCGCTTCGGCGAGCTGTCGCGCGCCAAGCAGGCGCACGGTGCCTTCTCGTCGGCGCTGAAGTACTGCGGCGCCGAGCTGAACAAGCGCCGGCAGGAGCTGATCATGTCGGCGCTGGGCAGCCATGCGCTCGAATGGGAAGGCGCGGCATCGAACGACGGCCAAGCCGCGCGCGACTGGCTGCGCAGCAAAGCCAATTCGATCGAAGGCGGCACCAGCGAAGTGCAGCTCAACGTCATCGCCAAGCGCATTCTCGAACTGCCCGGAGCCTGACGATGAGCCTGCTGCTGAACGAAGAACAAGCGATGCTGCGCGACAGCGCACGCAGCTTCCTGGCCGAGAATGCACCGGTCGCGCAACTGCGGCAGATGCGCGACAGCCGCGACCCGGCGGGTTTTGCCGGCAACACCTGGGCCGCCTTTGCCGATCTCGGCTACGCCGGTGTGGCCGTGCCCGAAGCGCATGGCGGCGCCGGGCTCGGCGCGGTGGAAGTCGGCGTGCTGATGGAGCAGATCGGCCGCAACCTGAGCGCCCTGCCCTTCCTGGCCAGCGGCGTGGTCGCCGCACGGCTGCTGCAGGTCGCCGGCAGCGCCGCACAGCAAGCCGCCTGGCTGCCGCGCATTGCCAGCGGCGAGGCCATCGCCACGCTGGCCGTCGACGAAGGCATCAAGCACCGGCCCGAGGCCATCGCGCTGCGCGCCGAACGTCACGGCGGCGGCTGGCGGCTGCACGGCAGCAAGAGCTTCGTGCTCGACGGCCATGTCGCATCGCTGCTGCTGGTGGCGGCGCGTGGCGACGACGGCCTGGCGCTGTTCGCCGTGCCGCGCGGCACGGCCGGCGTGCAGGTCGAGCGCACGCTGATGGCCGACGCGCACAACGCCGCCCGCGTGTCGCTGCAGGACGCGCAGCTGCCCGAAGATGCCGCCCTGCCCGGCGGCAGCGAGGCGACGCTGCAGCAGGCACTGGAGCTCGGCCGCGCCGCCGCCGCGGCCGAGCTGCTGGGCATCGCCGACGAGGTCTTCGAGCGCACGCTCGACTACCTGAAGCAGCGCCGGCAGTTCGGCCGGCTGATCGGCGAGTTCCAGGCGCTGCAGCACCGTGCCGCCACGGTCTACGTGGACATCGAACTGGCGCGCGCCGCGCTGGCCAAGGCGCTGCATGCGCTGGACAGCGCGCCGCAGCAGGCCGCCGAGGCCGTGGCGCAAGCCGTGGCTGTGGCCAAGGCCAAGTGCGGCAGCGCGGCGACGCTGGCGGTGCAGGAAGGCGTGCAGATGCACGGCGGCATGGGCATGACCGACCAGCTCGACTTCGGCCTGTTCATGCAGCGCGCGCGCGTGCTGCAGGAGCTGTACGGCGACGCCGGCTGGCACATGGACCGGCTGGCGCGCATGCGCGGCTACTGAGCACCCCCAGGAAATGACTTCGTCATTCCCGCCCCAGGGGTCAAGAAAAGTGGCAAAGCCACATTTCCTTGAGAGCACCCCCAGGAAATGACTTCGTCATTCCCGCCCCCAGGGGTCAAGAAAAGTGGCAAAGCCACATTTCCTTGAGAGCGGCGCAGTGCGCCCAGCGACAAGCGGCAAGGGGCTCGAGCGCCGCCACCAGGTCGTGGAGCCGTGCGTTCGCCGCAAAGGGTTCTTTGCCGCCGGGACACGTCTGCCTGCGATCAAGCTCAGCACGGTGGCCGCGGCCCGAATGAAGCGCTGGGCCGGCCTTTACTCCCTTTTCCACCTTTGCCCAGCTCTGGCCGGCTTCCTGGTTCTCCTGCTGGCCGGTCCACCCGCGCATGGCGCGACCGACACGCCGGCCTACGTGCTCGTCATCACCGGCAGCGAACCCTACCTGCCGGCCTTTCTGACGATCAACGATGCCATGCGCGCCGAGGTCGCCAAGCGCTCGCCACGGCGCGTGATCTGGCTGCACGAGTCGACCGACAGCCTGCGCTTCGGCGTGCCGGCACCCACGCTGGCCGACCTGCTGGCGCGCAAGTACCAGGGGCTGCCGATCGAAGCGCTGGTGCTGGCCAGCGAACCGGCGGTGGAGTTCTACCTGGCGCACCGCGCCCAGCTCTGGCCGCAGGCACCGGCCTTGTTCCATTCGGTCGGCCCGGGCTTCGCGCAAAAGCTGCCGGCCGATGCCGGGCTGAGCGGCCTGAGCATCGACCTGGATGCGGCCGGCAGCATCCGCATGGCGCTGGCGCTGCAGCCCAAGGCGCGCAAACTGCTGGTCGTCAACGGCCAGTCGCTGTTCGACCGCACGCGCTGGGCGCAACTGCGCCCCGCGCTGGCCGAGTTCAGCGGCCGGCTGGACATCGAAGTGCTGGACGGCTCGACGGTGGCGGCCGTGGGCGACCGCCTGGCCGGCGAGACCCTGGACACCATCGTCTTCTACCTGAGCGTGATGCGCGATGCGCGCGGCGGCGTGCACCGCGCCCGCGACGTGGTGCAGCAGCTCAGCGCGCGCAGCGGCACGCCGATCTATGGCGTCTTCGATTCCTACATGGGCCATGGGCTGGCCGGCGGCTCGCTCGACTCGCTGGCGCGCCGCGGCGAGCGCGCCGGCGCCCTGCTCGCCGGCGTGCTGGACGGCGCCACAGCGGCCACTCCCAACGCGGACGCAGGCACTGCCTCCACCTCCACCTGCATCGCCGATGCGCGGCAACTGGTCCGTTTCGGCCTGAACGCCGCAGCCTTGCCGCCGGGCTGCGAGCTGCGCTTTGCCGAGCCATCGTTCCTGCAGCGCTACTGGCTGCCGTCGCTGCTGGTCGGGCTGGCGCTGGCGCTGCAATCGCTGCTCATCGCCGGCTTGCTGCTGCAGCGGCGCCGGCGGCAGCAGGCCGAGCAAGGGCTGCAGACGCAGCGCGCGCAGCTGCTGCACGCCTCGCGCCTGGCGGTGGCCGGCGAGCTGACGGCCTCGATCGCGCACGAGATCAACCAGCCGCTCGGCGCGATCCTGAGCAACGCCGATGCGGCGCAGATGCTGCTCGAGGCGGGCCGCATCGACCGCGACGGCCTGCTGCAGATCCTGTCGGACATCCGGCGCGACGACGTGCGTGCCGGCGAGGTGGTCAAGCGGCTGCGCGGCCTGCTGACGCGCAGGCAGGCCGTGCCGTCGCGCGTCTCGCTGCACCGGCTGGCGCAGGACACCGCCGTGATCCTGCGCGGCGAGGCGCGCCAGCGCGGTATCGAGATGCAGATGTCGCTGCACGCGCAAGACGACGTCGTGCTGGGCGACCCGGTGCAGTTGCAGCAGGTGCTGCTCAACCTGTGGCTCAACGCCATGGACGCTTGCGCCGCCCTGCCGGCCGCGCGCCGGCGCATCGAGCTGCGCAGCCGCAGCGAAGGCGCGGCCGTGGAATTGGTGATGCGCGACCACGGCCGCGGCTTCGGCGAGGCCGGCGTGGCGCAGGTGTTCGAGGCCTTCCACAGCACCAAGGACACCGGCATGGGTCTGGGCCTGTCGATCGCGCGTTCCATCGTCGAAGCGCACGACGGTACGATCAGCGCCATCGCCCACCCCGATGGGGCCGAGTTCCGCATGCAACTGCCGCTGGCGCCCGATCCAGACACTTTGCGATGAGCGCCGAGCCGCTGGTCCACATCGTCGACGACGACGCTTCGCTGCGCCAGGCGCTGCAGCGGCTGCTGGCGGCCGCCGGCTACCGCGTGCAGGCCCATGCATCGGCCGGCGACTTTCTGCTCGCCGCGCCCGCCGATGCCCCCGGCTGCCTGCTGCTGGACCTGCGCATGCCCGGGCCATCGGGGCTGGATCTGTTCGAGTCGCTGCGCCGCCACGGCCTGCGCCAGCCGGTGATCTTCCTCACCGGCCACGGCGACCTGGCCACCGGCGTGCGCGCCATGAAGGCCGGCGCGGCGGACTTCCTGACCAAGCCGGTCGAGCGCGACACGCTGCTGCAGGCGGTGGCCGCGGCGCTGCGCAGCGACGCGCAGCGCCGCGCCGGCGCTGCGGCCGACGCCGCGCTGCACCACCGGCTGGGCGAACTGACGCCGCGCGAGCGCGAGGTCTTCGAGCTCGTCGCCGCCGGCCAGCTGAACAAGCAGATCGCCTACACGCTGGGCATCAGCGAGCGCACGGTCAAGTACGAACGCGCCCAGGTCATGGCCAAGCTCGGCGCGGGCACGGCCGCCGAACTCGGCCGCATCGCGGCGCAACTGCCCCCGGCCCCGCCCCCCGGCAGCTGACGGCGAACGCCGCCGCTTGCCCCAAAGGCTTGCCTCAAAGGGCAGGCCCGTTTGCCCCCGCCCAGCAGTGCATCGCGAGCCAGCCTGGGCCAGCATGCGCCGCATGCCGCAATCCATGCGATCCGGCGTGGCTGCCGGCGGTGCGCAGCCGGGGCCGCTCGTCGTGCTCGTCGACGACGACGATGGCCTGCGCGTGGCGCTGGAGCGCGTGCTGCGTGCGTGCGGATTCGAGGTGCGCGCCTTCGCCAACGCCGAGGACGCGCTGCGCTCGCAGCGCGCCGAAGCCGCGGCCTGCGTGGTGGTGGACCTGCAGTTGCCGCGCATGTCCGGGCTGGAGTTCACCGACCGCCTGCGCGAGCGCGGTTCGAACGCGCCGGTACTCGCGATCTCGGCGCATGACGAGGCGCACGTGCGCCGCGCCGTGGCGCAGCACGGCATCGAGCATTTCCTGGCCAAGCCGTTATTCGGCAGTGCGCTGGCGGCGCAGGTGCGCGCGCTGATCGGCGAGCAGCGCCCGGGTGCGGCGTCGCAGGGCCCTTGACGGGCTTGCCCGAAGAGGCAAGCCGCCTTGCCCCATGTCGCGATGCGCGGCCGTCGGCATGCGCCGAGCATGCCGGACATTGACGGAGATCAAGATCGCCGGATGCCAAGAACAGGGCGCCGACAAGCATGAACATGGAGGAACGCATGCACAAGTCACGAACTTCCTGGCTGCGCATCGGCGGCCGAATGGCCGAGCTGCTGGCGCTGGCCAGCCTGAGCCTGGTCTTCTGCTTCGGCACGGCCCGCGCCGCCGACAAGCCCAACATCCTGTTCATCGTGTCTGACGACACCGGCTACGGCGACCTCGGTCCCTACGGCGGCGGCGAGGGCCGCGGCATGCCCACGCCGAGCATCGACCGCATGGCCGCCGAAGGCATGACCTTCTTCACCTTCTACGCGCAGCCGAGCTGCACGCCGGGACGCGCGGCGATGCAGACCGGGCGCATCCCCAACCGCAGCGGCATGACCACCGTGGCCTTCCAGGGCCAGGGCGGCGGGCTGCCGGCCGCCGAATGGACGCTGGCCTCGGTGCTCAAGCAAGGCGGCTACCAGACCTACTTCACCGGCAAGTGGCACCTCGGCGAAGCCGACTACGCACTGCCCAATGCGCAGGGCTACGACGTGATGAAGTACGTCGGCCTGTACCACCTGAACGCCTACACCTACGCCGACCCGACCTGGTTCCCCGACATGGACCCGCAGCTGCGCGCCATGTTCCAGAAGGTGACGATCGGTTCGGTGTCCGGCAAGGCCGGCGAGAAGCCGAAGGAGGACTTCAAGATCAACGGCCAGTACGTCGACAAGCCGGGCGAAAACGTCACGCTGCACGGCGTGAACTACCCCAACGGCGTGGTCGGCATCCCGTTCTTCGACGGCTACGTCGAGAAGGCGGCGCTCGAGTTCCTGGACACCGCCGCCAAGGATCCGTCCAAGCCCTTCTTCATCAACGTCAACTTCATGAAGGTGCACCAGCCGAACCTGCCGGCGCCGGAGTTCCAGTACAAGTCGATGTCGAAGAGCAAGTACGCCGACTCGGTGGTGGAACTGGACACGCGCATCGGCCGCATCATGGACAAGCTGAGCGCGCTCGGCCTGGACAAGAACACGCTGGTCTTCTACACCACCGACAACGGCGCCTGGCAGGACGTCTATCCCGACGCCGGCTACACGCCGTTTCGCGGCACCAAGGGCACGGTGCGCGAAGGCGGCAACCGCGTGCCGGCGATCGCCATCTGGCCGGGCAAGATCAAAGCCGACGTGAGGAACCATGACATCGTCGGCGGGCTGGACCTGATGGCCACTTTTGCCAAGCTCGGCGGCATCGAACTGCCGAAGAACGACCGCGAAGGCAAGCCGATCATCTTCGACAGCTACGACATCACGCCGGTGCTGTTCGGCACCGGCAAGGATCCGCGCAAGGCCTGGTTCTATTTCACCGAGAACGAACTGACCCCGGGCGCGGCGCGCGTCGGCAACTACAAGGCCGTGTTCAACCTGCGCGGCGACAACGGCCAGGCCACCGGCGGCCTGGCGGTGGACAGCAACCTCGGCTGGAAGGGGCCGGAAAAGTACGTCGCTACCGTGCCGCAGGTCTTCGACCTGTGGCAGGACCCGCAGGAGCGCTACGACCTCTTCATGAACAACTTCACCGAGCGCACCTGGACGCTGGTGACCATCAACCAGGCGATCAAGGACCTGATGAAGACCTATGTGCAGTACCCGCCGCGCAAGCTGCAGAGCGAGGGCTATGCCGGCCCGATCACGCTGACGCAGTACCAGCGCTTCCAGTTCGTGCGCGACGCGCTGCAGAAGGAAGGCTTCAACCTGTCGCTGCCCACGGGCAACTGAGTTCTGGCGGCTGCGCTGCCGCGGGTGCGCCGACGCGCCGCAGCGCTGCCGCCCGGTCTGCCGCAAGTCAGGCCAACCCAGGGAGAGTTCATGCCATTCGGCGTACCGCTGCCGCATCCGACCCGCCGCCGCTGGCTGGCTGCCGTTGGCGCGACCCTTGCGCTGGCCGCTTGCGCGCCGCTGCCCGGGGCGGCACCGCTCGCCGACCCGTTGCCGTCGTGGAACGAAGGCCCAGCCAGGCAGCGCATCGTCGACTTCGTCAACGCGGTCAGCAGCGAAGGCGGCAAGGACTATGTCGCGCCGGATGCGCGCATCGCGGTCTTTGACAACGACGGCACGCTCTGGCTCGAGTACCCGATGTACACGCAAGTCAAGTTCGTGCTCGACCGCATCCAGGCGCTGGCGCCGCAGCATCCGCAGTGGCAGGACAAGGAGCCCTATCGGTCGGCGATCGCCGGCGATCTGCGCGGCGTGATGGCCGGCGGCGAGAAGGCGGTCCTCGAACTGGCCCTGGCCGCACAGAGCGGCCTCGGCACCGAGCAGTTCGGCACGGTCGTCAACGGCTGGCTGGCCAAGGCGCAGGACCCGCGCTTCAAGCGGCCCTACGACACGCTGACCTACCAGCCGATGCAGGAGCTGCTGCGCTACCTGCGCGCCAACGGCTTTCGCACCTACGTTTCTTCCGGCGGTTCGGCGGAGTTCATGCGCCCCTTCAGCGAGCGTGTCTACGGCATTCCGCCCGAGCAGGTGATCGGCACGCGCCAGAAGCTGCTGTACGAAGTCAAGGACGGCCAAGGCGCGCTGATCATGCAGCCGCAGATCGAGCACGTGAATGACGGCGCCGGCAAGCCGGTGGGCATCGAGGTGCTGATCGGGCGCCGGCCGATCGCCGCCTTCGGCAACTCCGACGGCGACCTGGCGATGCTGCAGTACACCACCACCGGAGCGGGTCTGCGCCTGGGCATGATCGTGCACCACGACGACGCGGCGCGCGAATACGCCTACGACCGCGAGTCGCACGCCGGCAGGCTCGACAAGGGGCTGGACCAGTACCGCGCCGCGGGCTGGACGCTGATCAGCATGAAGAACGACTGGAAGACGATCTTTGCGCCGCTCGAGTGATGAACGGCGGGTGGGGCGCGCTGCATCTGCTCCAACTCGCTGTCGCAATGGGCAGGCCCGCTTGCCTTCCGGCACCCGTTTCCGAGGAAAAAAAGGGCAACAACTCATGCACTCCAACATTCATCGCATCACCGT
This sequence comes from Rubrivivax sp., assembly GCA_036724445.1. Classification (GTDB taxonomy): domain Bacteria; phylum Pseudomonadota; class Gammaproteobacteria; order Burkholderiales; family Burkholderiaceae_C; genus Rubrivivax. The sequence goes on from DAIMFR010000015.1 coordinate 49,653, forward strand.
CCTCGCCGCGGCATTGGGCCTCGCCGCCTGCGCCCAGACGCCTTCGCAACCGCAGGCCGCGCAAGCCGGCGTGCCCGGCAGCCCGAAGCCGGCCAGCGCCGCCACCCAGGCCGCCAACGCGCAGGTGCTGAAGGAACTGCCGTTCAACGACAAGACCTCGTTCGAGCTGGCGCACAAGGGCTTCATCGCGCCGCTGCCGCAAGCGATGATCAAGGGCGCCAACGGCAACCTGGTCTGGGACCCCGCCAAGTACGCCTTCATCAAGGAAGGCCAGGGCGCACCCGACACCGTCAACCCCAGCCTGTGGCGCCAGTCGCAGCTGCTCAACATCTCGGGCCTGTTCCAGGTGACCGACGGCATCTACCAGGTGCGCAACTTCGACCTGTCGAACATGACGATCGTCGAAGGCAAGGACGGCATCACGATCTTCGACCCGCTGGTGTCGAGCGAGACGGCCAAGGCCGCGCTCGATCTGTACTTCCAGCACCGGCCAAAGAAGCCGGTGGTGGCCGTGGTCTACACGCACAGCCACGTCGACCACTACGGCGGCGTGCGCGGCGTCATCGACGAGGCCGACGTGAAGGCCGGCAAGGTCAAGATCTACGCGCCCGAAGGCTTCCTGGAAGCCGCGGTGGCCGAGAACGTGATGGCCGGCACCGCGATGAGCCGCCGTGCCAGCTACATGTACGGCAACCTGCTGCCGCCCAGCCCCACCGGCCAGGTCGGCGCCGGCCTGGGCACCACCACCTCCGCCGGCACGGTGACGCTGATCCCGCCGACCGACATCATCACCAAGACCGGCGAGACGCGCGTCATCGACGGCCTGAACTACGTCTTCCTGATGGCACCCGGCAGCGAGGCGCCGTCGGAGTTTCTCTTCTACATCAAGGAGAAAAAGGCGCTGAACGCAGCCGAGGACTCGACGCACACGCTGCACAACACCTATTCGCTGCGCGGCGCCAAGATTCGCGAGCCGCTGCCGTGGTCGAAGTACCTGAACGAGGCGATGAGCCTGTGGGGCGGCGAGGTGCAGGTGATGTACAGCATGCATCACTGGCCGATATGGGGCAACCAGCAGATCAACGAGCACCTGGCGCAGCAGCGCGACATGTACCGCTTCATCAACGATGAAACGCTGCGCCTGGCCAACAAGGGCTACACGATGGTGGAGATCGCCGAGCAGTTCAAGCTGCCCAAGGAGATCGCCGACAACTTCTCCAACCGCGGCTACTACGGTTCGCTCAACCACAATGTCAAGGCGACGTACGTGCTGTACCTGGGCTGGTTCATCGGCAACCCGGCTACGCTGCACGAGTTGACGCCCGAGGACTCGGCCAAAAAGTACGTGGAGATGATGGGCGGCATGGACAACCTGCTGAAGAAGTCCAGGGAGTACTACGACAAGGGCGAGTACCGCTGGGTGGCGCAGGTGACGAACCACGCCGTCTTTGCCGACCCCGGCAACCCCGCGGCTCGCAACCTGCAGGCCGACGCGCTCGAGCAACTCGGCTACCAGGCCGAGAACGGGCCATGGCGCAACTTCTACCTGACCGGCGCCAAGGAACTGCGCGAGGGCGTGAAGAAGCTGCCGACACCCGACACCGCCAGCCCCGACACGGTGCGCGCGATGAGCACGGACCTGTTCTTCGACTACCTGGCGATGCGCCTGATGCCCGAGAAGACCGAGGGCAAGCGCATCAACCTCAACTTCGAGTTCACCGACTTGAAGCAGAACTATGGGGTGGAGATGGTGCACGGCGTGCTGAACCACACCGAGGGCCGCAAGCTGAGCAACGCCGATGCGACGGTGACGCTGACGCGCGACACGCTGAACAAGATCATGCTCAAGCAGACCACGCTCGCGGACGCGGAGCGCTCGGGTGCGGTCAAGGTGCAGGGCAACCCGGCCAAGCTCGAAGAACTGGTGTCCTACCTGGACAGCTTCGACTTCTGGTTCAACATCGTCACGCCGTGACGCTGGCAATGCGGTACCTGGCGCTGGCCGCGGCCCTGGTTGGCGCCAGCGCCGCGCAAGCACAGGACAGCGCGGCCACGCAGGCCAACAACCCCTTGGCCAACAGCACCGCCTTCAACCTGCAGGACTACTACATCGGCAAGCTCACCGAAGGCGAGCGCAGCGCCAACCAGTTCTGGCTGCGCTACGCGCGGCCTTTCAAGCTGGGCGAGACGAACTGGCTGATGCGCGCCTCGCTGCCGGTCAACAGCTGGCCGGTGGGCCCGTCGCAAAGCCGCGAGAACGGCCTCGGTGACCTGAACCTGTTCGCCGCCTACCTGATCGACGTCGGCAACCCGGCTGTGAGCTTCGGCATCGGCCCGCAGACCACCTTGCCCACCGCCACCGAGGACGGCCTGGGCAGCGACAAGGTCACGCTCGGGCTGGTCAACGTGCTGTTCGACGCCAGTTCGCCCAAGTTCCAGTACGGCTACCTGCTGTCGTGGCAGGGCAGCGTGGCCGGTTCGGGTGACACCAACGTCAACCTCGGCAGCTTCCAGCCCTTTGCGTTCTACCAGCTCGGCGGCGGCAACTACCTGCGCGCCGCGCCGATCTGGGCCTACAACTTCGAGAACAGCACCTACAGCATGCCGCTGGGCGTGGGCTTCGGCCATGTGATCGTCAGCGACAAGGTGGTCTACAACCTGTTCGTCGAACCGCAGTATTCAGTGGCCGACAAGGGCGGCGGCTGGCCGCAGTGGCAGATCTTCGTGGGCTTCAACATGCAGTTCAAGAACTGATGGTGGCCTCCCCCAAGACCAAGGAGCAGCAGATGCATCGACGATTCCTGGCCCTTTGCGTGCTGGCGCTCGCCGCGGGCGCGCCGCCCCTCGCGCTGGCGCAGACGGCGGCGTCGGCACCTGCCGGCACCCCGAGCGCAGTCGACCCCGCAGCCGTCCAGGCGCTGAAGGACATGGGCGCCTACCTGCAGACGCTCAAGCGCTTCGAGGTCGAGACCGAGCTCACCGGCGAACGTGTGCTGGAAGACGGACAGAAAGTGCAGCACTCGGCCAGCGCCAAGCTGGAGGTCGAGCGGCCGAACCGGCTGCGCGCACGGCTGGACACGCCGCGCACCCAGCGCACGCTCTACTACGACGGCAAGCAGGCGACGCTGTTCACGCCGGCGCAGAACGTCTATGCCAGCGTGCCCTTCAACGGCACGCTGGCCGAACTGGCCGACGCGCTGCAGGGCAAGTACGGCATCGAGCTGCCGCTGGCCGACATGTTCGTCTGGGGCACCCGCGCCGCGCCTACCGAGGGCATCGAGTCGGCGATGATCGTCGGCCAGGACATCGTCGACGGCGAGGTGTGCAACCAGTACGCGTTCCGTCAGGGCAAGATCGACTGGCAGATCTGGATCTCGGCCCGCCCCGGCCGGCCGCTGCCGCGCAAGCTGGTGATCACGAACCGCGCCGACGAAGCGCGCCCGCAGTCGGTGAGCCTGATCGAATGGGATCTGACACCCGACTTCAAGGCCTCGAGCTTCAGCTTCCGCGCGCCCAAGGGTGCGCAGGCGATCGAGATGGTGCCGCGCAAGACCAAGTGAAGGAGCAGCGCAGATGATGATCAGCACCCGGCATTTCGCCTCCCGCATCGCGCTGTTGGCAAGCGCCGCATTCGCCGCCACGGCATTGAGCCTGCCGCCCGAGGCCCTGGCGCGGCCCCAGGGAAAGGGCGGCGGCCATGGCGGCGGCCACGCCCAGCAGCGCGGTGGCGCGCCGCGCGTGAACAACGCGCACGCCGACAAGCGCACGAACAACGTGCGCAACACCAGCGTGAACAACGTCAACGTCAACCGCAATGTCAATATCGACGTGGACAACCGCGGCGGCTGCTGCCACAACGGCTGGGACGACGACTACCACCCGATCGCCACCGCTGCGGCGGTGACGGCCACGGTCGCCGTCACCTCGGCGGTAATCGGTTCGATCGTGCATTCGGTGCCGCCGAACTGCGTGCCGGTGAGCTACGGCGGCATGGTCTACCAGCAGTGCGGCAGCAGCTGGTACCAGCCGCAGGGCACGCAGTACATCGTCGTCAATCCGCCGTATTGACGGTCTGGGCGAGGGCCGTGGCGATGACGCAGTACGAGTACGCCGATGCGCCGGCACTGCCCTTCTCGTTCAACCGCCAGGGGCCGTTCTACCGGCTGCAGCGCAAGCTCGGCCTGCTGAGCGACACGGAGCTGAACGCCGCGCGCCGCGGGCTGCTGTTCGCGCTGCTCGCCTGGCTGCCGGTGATCGTGCTGGCGGCGCTGCAGGGCGTCGTGCTGAACGCCGAGCATGAGCGCTCGGCGCTGCACGATTTCAGCATCCACGCGGCGGCGATCGCCATCTTCGCCTTCGTGTTGATGGAGGCCAGTTCGGAGCGGCGCATGGCGTGGCTGGTCACGCAGTTCGTCGCGCACGACATCGTCGGTGAAGAGTCGCGTGCCCGGTTTGCGGCACTGCGGCTGAGCTGCGAACGCCGCACCGGCTCCTGGCTGGCCGAGACGGCGGTGTTCATCGCGGCGGGCGTGCTTTCCTTCGTCTGGGTCACCGGTGCCGAATATGTCCCGGGCGGCACCTGGTTCGGCCATGTCGCCGGCGGCGAGCTGCAGCTGACCTGGGCGGGCTGGTGGGTGCGCCTGGTCGTGTTGCCGCTGTTCTGGTTCCTGCTCGGCCGCTGGTTGTGGCGCTTTGGCGTGTGGGCGATGATGTTGCGCGGCATTGCACGCAGCGGGTTGCGCCTGGTCGCCACCCATCCCGACCGCTGCGGCGGCATCGCCTTCATCGGCCAGTATCCGAACACCTACCTGCTGTTCGTATTCGCGCTCAGCACGGTGGCTTCGGCCAGCGTGCTCAAGCTCGTCGTCTATGGCGGCGTGGCGCTGTCGAGCTTCAAGTTCGCCGCCGCCGGGCTGCTGGTCTTCGTGCTTGCCGTATTCGTCGCCCCGCTGTTCGCGTTCATGCCGTTGCTGGTCGGACTCAAGCGTCACGGGCTCACGACCTACGGCGCGCTCGTCGGGCGGCACCACCGTGCTTTCGAGGCGAAGTGGGGCCACGCCGCAGCCAGCGCACCGGGAGACGAACTGCTGGGAGCGCCCGACATGTCGTCGCTCGCCGACATCGCGGCCAGCTACGAAGCCGTCAAGAACATGCTGCCGGTGCCGGTGACGAAGGAGAGCCTCGTGCCCCTGACCGTTGCGGTGCTGCTGCCGATGGCGGCGGTCGCGGCCACGCGCGCGCCGTTCAAGCAGATCCTGGACAGCCTCAAGGGTTTGCTGCTGCTGTGACGAAGAGAGGTTCCATGCCCACCCGTGTCAAGAAAACGTCCCCACCCGCAGCGCCTCGAGCGCCGAAGCTGAAGATCGCCGAGACCATCGCCGACGCCGCCCATCTGGACAAGCCGGCCTACCAGCGCACGCGCCGGCAGCGCATCGCTGCCGGCAAGGCGCTGCGCGCCGCCTGCCCGCGCGACAGCCATGCCGGGTTTGCGCCCGATGCGGCGCGGCCCGACCCGATCGAGCTGTTGATCGAATCCAGCCGCGGCCGCCTGGAAGACCTGGTGCCGATCCGCTACGGCCGCATGCTGGCATCGCCCTTCGCGTTCTACCGCGGCGCCGCCGCGATCATGGCCGCCGACCTGGCGCGCACGCCGCGCACCGGCATCGGCGTGCAGGCCTGCGGCGATGCGCATCTGGCCAACTTCGGCGGCTTCGCGACGCCGGAACGGCGCGTGCTGTTCGACATCAACGACTTCGACGAAACCTTTCCCGCGCCCTGGGAGTGGGACCTGAAGCGCCTGGCGGCAAGCTTCGTGGTCGCCAGCCGCCACAACCGGCACGACACCGCGCAAGCCCGCGCGGCGGCGATGCAGGCGGTGCAGGGTTATGCGGACAAGCTGCGCGAGCTGTCGCAGGCGACGGTGCTCGAAGCCTGGTATGCGTCGCTCGACTTCGCCGAACTGGTCGAAGGCGCCGTGGACGAAGAGGTGCGGCGGCGCCACCGCAAGCTGCTGGCCAAGGCGCAGCGGCGCGATGCCGGCGAGGAATATGCGCGGCTGGCCTACGCCGCCGAGGGCCGCCCGCGCATCCGCGACGTGCCGCCGCTGATCTACCACCCGGCGGAGATGCTGGCGGCGGACTTCGAGGCCAAGGCGCGCGAAAGCCTGCGCAGCTGGCGCGAATCGCTGCCGCGCGAGCGCCGCCTGCTGATCGACCGCTACGAACTGGCCGATTCGGCGATCAAGGTGGTGGGTGTCGGCAGCGTCGGCACCTGGTGCGCGATCGCGCTGCTGTTCGCGGCCGACAACGACCCGCTGTTCCTGCAGATCAAGGAGGCGCGGCCGTCGGTGCTGGAGCCCTACGTCGACTTCCCCGGCTTCGCCACGCACGGCGAGCGCGTGGTCTTCGGCCAGCGCCTGATGCAGGCGTCGTCGGACCTGTTCCTGGGCCACTACATCAACCCGCAGGGCCATCACGTCTACGTGCGCCAGCTGCGCGACGTCAAGGTCAAGCCCTTGATCGAGACCTTCACGCCGCTGAACATGCGCAACTACGCGCGCATGTGCGGCTGGGCGCTGGCACGCTCCCACGCGCGCACCGCGGATGCCGCGCTCATCTGCGGCTACATCGGCAAGAGCGAAACCTTCGCCGAAGCCATGGCGCAGTTCGCGCTCGACTATGCCGAACAGAACCTTCGCGACCATGCCGCACTCGTTGCGGCGGTGCGCGCGGGGCGGATCGACGCGTCGAACGAAGGCGAGTAGGGCCCGAGCGCTGACGGTGCGGCGCGGGGGCGGATTCAGGGCGCCAGGCGGTGGGCCAGGCTCACCACGATCGGCCCCATCAACGGCAGCAGGACGTTGGCGATGGCGTAGGTCACGGTGCAGCCGATCACCGGCGTGCCGTTGCCGGCCTGTGTGACGAGGGCGCTGAGCGCGGGGGTGCTGCAATGCTGGCCGGCGCACGCCGAGCTGGCCCAGCGCCAGCGCCGCGAACAGCGTGTCGCAGACGCCGCTCACCGCCACCGGCCCCACCCGCAGCCGGCCGATCAGGTGACCGAGGGCGAGCGAGAGGAACAGGGCGACGACGGGATCGGTGAGACGGGACAACATCAGGCAGGCAGCTGAGGCCGTTTGAGGCTCCTGCCTGCAAAGTGCGCCGGCGCGTGGCCGGTCCACTTGCGGAAGGCCTTGCGGAAGTTCGATGCCTCCGAAAAGCCGACACGTCCGGCGATCTCTTCGACCGACAGCGAGGTGTTCTGCAGGAACTCGATCGCCAGCGAGCGGCGCACGTCGTCGACGAGGTGCTGGTAGGGCTGGCCCTGCTCGGCCAAGCGCCGGTGCAGCGTGCGCACCGACAAGCCCAGCCGCGCCGCCATCTCGTCGGCGTTCGGAAACTCGCCGCGGCTGTTCAGGCAGGCGGTGCGGATGCGGCGCAGCAGCTCGCTCTCCTCGGGCAGGCTGTCCAGCATGCGTTCGCAGAACTGAGCGCACAGCCCGGCGGTGATCGGGTTGGCGCTGGGACAGGGCACGCGCAGCACGGCGGCGTCGAAATGCCACTCCATCACGTCGGCATCGAAGTCCACCGCGCAGCCGAACATGCGCTCGCAGGCCGACGCATGGCCGGGCCGCGGATAGGGCAGCAGCAGGCGGCGCGAGGGCAGCGGCGCCTCGAGCACGCAGTGCGTCAGCCGCAGGATCGATGCGAACCAGAACTCGCTGGCCAGCGGCAGCACGTCGCCCACCTCGCGCATGCCGTGCGCCTCGAACACCGCGCTGTCGCCGTCGATGCGAAAGCGCTTGTCCAGCACCGGGCCGGCCAGATGCACGTGCTTGATGCCCAGCAGCACGGCCTCGCCGAAGGTCCTGCTGCTGACCAGCGCATAGCCGTAGACGCCGAAGTCGCTCAGGCGCTGGCGCGCACCGGCGCGCAGGCCGACCTCGGGCACCGATGTCAGCCGCTTCGCATTGCGGAAGATCGTCAGCTTCTGCTGCTGCGTGATGCGCGCCTGCGGATCGTCGAGCTGCCGCGGCTCCAGCCCCGTGCCCTGCAGCAGCGCTTCGGCCGCAATGCCCTGATCGAACATCTCGGCCACCAGCGCGCCGAGTCCCAGCATGTTGTGGGCGGCAAGACCGGCGGCCTCCATATGGCTGTGGTTGGGCTGCATGTACGAAGGTCCGGCGAAGCTTGGCAGATTTTCACCTGCCCCGTGGCGGCATTCAACCTCGTCCAACCCGCACTGTCTCGGCACGATGACGCTGCTCGCCAAACATCTCGAAATGGCGAACGGAGCAGACATGAACGACCGGCTGGTGGCGCCGCTGCGCGCCGACATCGACATCGCCGCGATGCACGCTGCGCAGCAGCAGGCCTTTGCGCGCCATCCCTACCCGGGCGCTGCGCAGCGCCGCGAGCACCTGCGCGCGCTGAAGCGCCAACTGCACCGCTACCAGGATCTGCTGGCCGAGGCGATGAGCCGCGACTTCGGCTTCCGCGCGCCGGCCGAATCGAAGATGCTCGACATCCTCGGCTCGACGCTGGAGATCAACCACTCGATCTCGCACCTGCGGCGCTGGATGCGCCCGAGCCGGCGCTCGACCGAACTGCTGTTCCTCAGCAACCAGCTGCGCGTGCGCTGCCAGCCCAAGGGCGTGGTCGGCATCATCGTGCCCTGGAACTTCCCGCTGTATCTGGCGCTGGGGCCGCTGGCCGCGGCGCTGGCCGCCGGCAACCGGGCGATGATCAAGATGCCCGAGGCCACCCCGGCCACCAACGCCGTGCTGCGCCGCATGCTGGCCGAGGTCTTCGCCGCCGACCACGTGGCGGTGATCGGCGAGGAACTGGCCGATCCCAACGCCTTCACCTCGCTGCCCTTCGACCACATCGTCTTCACCGGCTCGCCGAGCGTCGGCCGCATCGTCATGCGCACCGCGGCCGAGAACCTGACGCCGGTGACGCTGGAGCTGGGCGGCAAGTCGCCGGCCGTGGTGCTGCGCGGCTATTCCATCGCCGAGGCGGCGACGCGCATCGCCCACGGCAAGGCCACCAACTGCGGCCAGATCTGCGTCTCGCCCGACTACGCGCTGGTACCGCGCGAGAGTGTCGACCTCTTCGTCGCCGAAGTGTGCGCGGCCTTTGCGCGCTCCTTCGGCAGCCGCGTCGAAGGCCACCACGACTACACGGCGCTGATCAACGAGCGCCACCACCAGCGCATCGTCGCGCTGCTCGACGACGCGCGCGCCAAGGGCGCGCAGGTGCTGGCCTGCGCCGAAGGCGGCACCGGGCGGCAGATGCCGCTGCACATCGTGACCGGCGTGACGCCGGACATGCGCATCGCGCGCGAGGAGATCTTCGGCCCGATCCTGCCGGTGCTGGCCTACGACACGCTGGACGACGCCATCGCCGCGATCCAGGGCGGCCCGCGGCCGCTGGCGCTGTATGTCTTCAGCCACGACGCCGCTGCGCGCGGCCAGCTGTTGCAGCGCACGCATTCGGGCGGCGTGACGATCAACGACTGGGGCTGGCACGTGATGAACCACGATGCCCCCTTCGGCGGCGTCGGCAACTCGGGCATGGGCACCTACCACGGCGAGGAGGGCTTCCGCGAGCTGTCGCACGCGAAGACGGTGTTCAAGCGGCACCGCTTCTACCCGATCGGCCTGTTCTACCCGCCCTACGGCAATTTCGTGCAGCGGCTGGTGCTGAAGCTGTGGCTCGGCCATGGCGACCCGGCGCTGCAGCCGGCCAACGGCAGCTCGGCCCATCAATGAAGGAGACATCGTCATGAACGACATGGAATTCGACTACGTCATCGTCGGTGCCGGCTCGGCCGGCTGCGCCATCGCCGCGCGCCTCAGCGAAGACCCGGCGATCAGCGTGTGCCTGCTCGAAGCGGGTGGCCCGGACAAGAGCGTGCTGATCCACGCGCCGGCCGGCGTGGTGGCGATGCTGCCGACGAAGATCAACAACTACGCCTACCAGACCGAGCCGCAGCCGGGGCTGAACGGCCGCCGCGGCTACCAGCCGCGCGGCAAGACGCTGGGCGGCTCGAGCTCGATCAACGCCATGCTCTACGTGCGCGGCAACCGTCGCGACTACGACCACTGGGCGGCGCTCGGCAACCCCGGCTGGTCCTACGACGAGGTGCTGCCGCTGTTCAAGCGCAGCGAGCACAACGAACAGATCCACGACGACTTCCACGGCCAGGGCGGCCCGCTGAACGTGACCTACCCGCGCCACGACAGCCCGATCAGCCGGATGTTCCTGCAGGCCGCGCAGATGAACGGCCTGCAGACCAACCCCGACTACAACGGCGCCAGCCAGGACGGCGCCTTCCTGTACCAGGTGACGCACAAGAACGGCGAGCGCTGCAGCGCCGCCAAGGCCTTTCTCACGCCGAACCTGTCGCGGCCGAACCTGAAGGTGATCACGCACGCGGTGTCGGCGCGCGTCCTGCTCGAAGGCAAGCGCGCCACCGGCGTCGCCTATTACCAGGGCAACGAGCTGAAGCAACTGCGCGCCCGGCGCGAAGTGGTGCTCGCGGGCGGCGCCTTCGGTTCGCCGCAGCTGCTGATGCTGTCGGGCATCGGCCCGGCCGAGGAGCTGCAGCGCCACGGCATCCCGGTGGCGCACGCGCTGCCCGGCGTCGGCCGGAACCTGCAGGACCACATCGACTACGTGCAGACCTGGCGCGTGCCGAGCCACACCGAGTCCTTCGGCGTGTCGCTGCGCGGCTCGGCCAAGTTCACGGCGGCGATGTTCGAATGGCGCCGCAAGCGCACCGGCATGGTGACCAGCGTCTTTGCCACCGCCGGCGCCTTCTTGCGCTCGGCGCCCGAACTCGCCGCGCCGGACCTGCAGCTGGTGTTCGTCATCGCGGTCGTCGACGACCATGCGCGCAAGATGCACCTGGGCCACGGCATTTCCTGCCACGTCGACCTGCTGCACCCCCACAGCCGCGGCACGGTGGGCTTGAACGGCACCGACCCGCGCGCCGCGCCGCGCATCGACCCGCGCTTCTTCAGCGACGAGCGCGATCTGCAGCGGCTGGTCAAGGGTGCGCAGATGCAGCAGCGCCTCATCGAGTCGGCGCCCTTCGACGCCATCCGCGGGCGCATGCTGTACCCGACCCAGGTCGACGATGTCGCGGGCCTCACGGCCGACATCCGCAACCGCGCCGACACGCAGTACCACCCGGTGGGCACCTGCAAGATGGGCCCGGCCGACGACCCGATGGCCGTGGTCGACGCGCGGCTGCGCCTGCGCGGCATCGCCGGCCTGCGTGTGGCCGACGCGTCGATCATGCCCACGGTGATCAGCGGCAACACCAACGCGCCGACGATCATGATCGCCGAGAAGGCCGCCGACCTGATGCGCGAGGACGCGCGGCAGAGCGCGCAAACGCTGCTGCGCGATGCACGGCCAGTGCGCGCAGCCGGCGACGTGCGCGCGCTGCATGTGGCCGCGGCATCCTGATCCGCTCACCTGCTGCCAAACCCACCCGCGAGGAGACCTGCATGCCTGCGCTGTCGCCGCTGGATCTGGCGATGTTTCTGCTCGAATCGCCCGAGCGCCCATTCAACATCGGCCCGCTGGTGCTGCTGCGCCCGCCGGCCGATTTCAAGGGCAGTTTTGCCGACAAGCTGCTGGCCAGGATGCTGCAGCGTCCGGCCGGCGCGCCTTTCGACTATCGGTTGCAGATGTCGCTGCTGCGCGCGCCGTCGGTCGAGTCGATCGGCGCGGCCGACCTGCGGCCGCATGTGCACCGGCTGACGCTGCGCCGTGCTTCCACGGCTCAGCTGTTGAAGAAGGTCTGCGAACTGCACGAGAGCGTGCTCGAGCGATCCGGCATGCTGTGGCAGTTCTGGGTCATCGACGGCCTGGCCGACGGCCGCGTCGCGCTGTACGCCAAGGTGCACCACGGCATCATCGACGGCCGCGGCTTCGTCGGCGCAATGATGCAATGGCTGTCCGAGGATCCGCAGGACAAGCAGGTGCGCGCGCTGTGGGAGGCCTTGCCGCGCAGCGCAGCCGGCGGCGCCCGGGGCGGCGGCCTGTTGCAGTCGCTGCTGCGCGGCCCCGCGCAGGCTGCGGGCTGGCTGAAGTCGGCGGCCGGTGTCTACGGCCTGCTTGCCGAGCAAGGCCTGCGTGCCTCGGGCCTGGGCAAGGGCACGGCGCTGCCCTTTCTGCAGGTGCCCAAGGCCTTCCACGGCAAGCTCTCGGCCCAGCGCAGCTGTGCCTACTGCAGCCTGCCGCTGGATGAGCTGAAGGCGCTGGGCAAGGCGCAGCGCGCCACCGTCAACGACCTGCTGCTGACGCTCGTCGACATGGCGATGCAGCGCCACCTCGCGCAAGACGGCAAGACGCCGGCGCAGCCGCTGGTGGCCGACATGCCGATCGCCTTGTCCGCCGGCGCGAAGGGCGGCAACCAGATCGCCGTGCTGCAGTTCCCGCTGGGCCGCGCCGACGCCACGCCGGCACAGCGGCTGGCCGCGGTGCGTGCCGAAACCGCACGGCTGAAGCAGTCGCTCAGCCGGCGCAGCAGCGACACGGTGATGCTGTACACGACGCTGGTGCATGCGCTGCCGCTGCTCGCCGAGAAGGCCGGCGTGAAGCGCGCACCGCGGCTGGCGAACCTGCTGGTCTCCAACCCTTTCGGACTGGACTCGCCACGCTGGCTGATGGGTGCGGCGGTCGAGCTGATGCTGCCGATCTCGCTGGTCAGCGCCGGTCACCAGCTGAACATCACCGCGGTCACGCTGGGGCCGCGGCTGCAGATCGGCTTCCTGGCGATGCCCGATGCGGTGCCGCAGATCGAGCGGCTGGCGCAGTACACCGAACAGGCATTTCCCGAACTGGCGCGCTCGCTCGAGCCGGCGCCGGTGCCACCAGCGCCCAAGCGCGCGGCATCCAAGCGCCGCCGCCGGCCTTCCCCTGTCCAACCCTCCCACGCATGACGAGGACCCCGATGAAACTGACTCCCTTCTCCACTGCCGCAGCCTTGCTGGCCGCGGCCGCATTCACCGCCGGCACGGCCTTTGCGCAGCCGAAGCCGGCCACGCCGGCCACCGAGCGGGCCAACGCTGCCGTGCAGCAGAGCTTGTCGACTTTCGACCCGCGCGACTTCGACGATGCCACGCGCGGCAAGCTGGCCGAGCTCGCCGACCCGCTGGTGAAGGCCGCCGACGGCCACGTCGTGTGGGATGCGCGGCGCTTCGATTTCCTGAAGGGCGGAGCGCCGGCCACGGCCAACCCGAGCCTGTGGCGCATGGAGCAGCTGAACCATGCGCAGGGCCTGTTCAAGGTGGCCGACGGCATCTACCAGATCCGCGGCTACGACCTGGCGAACATGACGCTGGTCGAGGGCCGGACCGGCTGGATCGTCATCGACACGATGTTCTCGCCGGAGCTGGCGCGTGCCGGCATGAAGCTGGCGATGGACACGCTGAAGAGCAGCAAGCCGGTGGTCGCGGTGATCTACACGCACAGCCACATCGATCACTTCGGCGGCGTGCGCGGTGTCGTCGACGAGGCCGACGTGCGCTCGGGCAAGGTCAAGCTGATCGCCCCCGCGGGCTTCATGGACAACGCCATCGCCGAGAACGTGCTCGCCGGCAACGCCATGTCGCGGCGCGGCAACTACATGTTCGGCATCACCTTGCCGGCCGGCGACAAGGGCTCGGTCGGCGCCGGTCTCGGCCTGGCCGTCAGCGCCGCCGCGCCTGGGTTGATTCCGCCGAACCAGCTGATCGACAAGACCGGCGAGGAGCTGCTTGTCGACGGCGTGCGCATGCAGTTCCAGATGGCGCAGAACTCGGAGGCGCCCTCGGAGTTCATGATCTATTTCCCCGACAAGAAGGCACTGTGCCTGTCGGAGGTGGCGACCAAGGTGATGCACAACATCTACACCATCCGCGGCGCGAAGATGCGCGACGCGCTGGCGTGGAGCAAGTACATCAACGAGACGCTGGACATCTATCCGGATGCCGAAGTCGCCTTCGCCAGCCACCATTGGCCGACCTGGGGCAGTGAGCACATCCGCGACTACCTGGCCAAGCAGCGCGACCTGTACCGCTTCATCCACGACCGCGCCTTGCACCTGGTCAACCAAGGCCAGGTGATGGACGAGCTGGGCAACCAGAGCTTCGTGCCGAAGGCGCTGGCCGCCGACGCCAGCACGCACGGCTACTACGGATCGCTGAGCCACAACCTGCGTGCGGTCTACAACTTCTACCTCGGCTACTACGACGGCAACCCGGCGACGCTGCACCGTCTGCCGCCGGTGGAAAGCGCCAAGCGCTATGTCGCGGCGATGGGTGGCGACGCCGCGGTGCTCGCCATCGGCCGCAAGGCCTTCGCCGACGGCGACTACCGCTGGGTGGCCGAGCTGATGAACCAGGCCGTGTTCGCCAACCCGGACCATGCCGATGCCAAGGCGCTGCAGGCCGATGCGCTGGAACAGCTGGGCTACCAGGCCGAGTCGGGGCCGTGGCGCAACGCCTACCTGTCGGGCGCCTACGAGCTGCGCAACGGCGTGCAGGCGTCGCCGGTCAACACGGCCAGCCCCGATACCGTGCGCGGCATGACCAACGAGCTGTTGTTCGACTATGTCGCGCTGCGCCTGGACCACACCAAGACCGACGGCATGAAGGCGGCGATCCAGATGGAATTCAGCGACAGCGGCGAAACCTGGGCGCTGGAGCTGTCGAACTCGGTGTTGAACAACACCAAGGGCCGCGTGCTGAAGAACCCGGACCTGAAGCTGACGCTGACGCGCCCGGCCTTCCTGGCGATGCTGCTGCAGGGCAAGAAGCTGCCCGAGCTGGTGAGCGCGGGCATGGTCAAGGTCGAAGGCGAGCCGAAGGCGCTGGGCGCGATCGTCGCCAACGCCGTGACCTTCGACCCCGACTTCAACCTCGTCACGCCCTGAACGGCGCCGCGGCAAGGAGAGCCACATGTACCAACCCGGATTGATGATGAACACGCCGCTGCTGCTGTGGAGCGTGCTGGAACACGCCGCCGAGCAGCACGGCGATGTCGAGATCGTCTCGCGCGAGACGCACGGAGCGCTGTTGCGCACCACCTATGCCGACTGCGCCAAGCGTGCGCGCAAGCTGGCGCATGCGCTCGGCCAGCTCGGCCTGAGTGCCGGCAGCGCGGTCGGCTCGATCGCCTGGAACAACCACCGCCACCTCGAGGCCTACTACGCCGTGTCGGGCAGCGGCATGGTGATGCACACCTGCAACCCGCGGCTGCATGCGCAGCAGCTGATCTACATCGTCAACCATGCCGAAGACCAGGTGGTGCTGTTCGACGCCACCTTCGCGCCGCTGGTCAAGGGCATCGCCGCGCACTGCCCCAAGGTCAAGGCCTGGGTCTGCCTGGCCGACGCGGCCCATACGCCGGCGATCGAGGGCGTGGCCAACGTGCTGAACTACGAGGACCTGATCGCGCCGCACAGCGAGCACTACGAGTGGCCGCTGTTCGACGAGAACAGCGCGGCGGCGCTGTGCTACACCTCCGGCACCACCGGCAACCCCAAGGGCGCGATGTACTCGCACCGCGCGATCGCGCTCAACGCGCTGGTGCTGAGCACACCCGGCGGGCTGGGACTGTCGACGCGCGACACCGTGCTGCCGGTGGTGCCGATGTTCCACATCAACGCCTGGTGCATCCCCTATGCCGCGCCGATGTCGGGCACCAAGCTGGTGCTGCCCGGGCCCAAGCTCGACGGCGCCAGCCTGCACGAGATGATGGAGTCCGAGCGCGTGACGGTGAGCGCGGGCGTGCCCACCATCTGGCAGGGCATGCTGCAGCATGTCGAAGCGAACAAGCTGAAGTTCACGACCATGCGCCGCACCGCGGTCGGCGGCTCGGCGATGGCGCAGTCGCTGATCGCCAAGTTCGCCGACGACTACGGTGTCGAGGTGCTGCACGCCTGGGGCATGACCGAGACCACCGCGCTGGCCACGGCCACCTCGCTGGGGCGCAAGCACGACGCGCTGTCGGCCGCCGACCGGCATGCCATCGTGGCCAAGCAGGGCAAGGCGGTCTACGGCGTGCAGATCAAGGTGGTCGACGAGGCCGGCAAGACGCTGCCGCGCGATGGCAGCTCGCAGGGCGAGCTGATGGTGCGCGGGCCGTGGATCGCCGCCGGCTACTACAAGGGCGAGACTTCGCCGCTGGTCGACGGCTGGTTTCCCACCGGCGACGTGGCGGCCATCGATGCCGACGGCGTGATGCAGATCCGCGACCGCGCCAAGGACGTGATCAAGACCGGCGGCGAGTGGATCAGCTCGATCGACCTGGAAAGCGCCGCGGTCGCGCACCCGGCGGTGGCGATGGCGGCGGTGATCGGCGTCAAGCATCCCAAGTGGGACGAGCGGCCGCTGCTGTTCATCGTGCGCAAGCCGGACGCGGCGCTGGAGAAGGAGGAGATGCTCGCCTTCCTCGCCGAGCGCCTGGCCAAGTGGTGGGTGCCCGACGACGTGGTCTTCCTCGAGTCGCTGCCGGTGGGCGGCACCGGCAAGGTGCAGAAGACCGAGTTGCGCAAGCAGTACGGCGGTGTGTTCAGCTGATCGGAGGCTCTCATGCGACACGAACCCGATGCGCAGTCCGGTGGGGCCGGCCTGCAGCGCCGCGACATTCTCAAGCTCGGCCTTGGCTTCTCGCTGGCGCTGACTGCCGGCACGGCGCTGGTCGGCTGCAGCGATGCGGCCAAGGCGCCGGTGCAGGGCTTCAGCTTCCTCAACTCCGGCGATGCCGAGCTGTTCAAGGCGCTGGCGCCGGCGGTCGTCACCGAACTCGCCCACTTCGACGCGGCCAAGCGCCGGCGCTCGATCGATGAGACGCTGCGCAACATCGACGGCACGCTGGCGGCGATGGACATGGGCAGCCGCAAGGAAGTGCGCAAGCTGCTCGACCTGCTGGCCATCGCACCGCTGCGCTATGTGCTCACCGGCGTGGGCGCGTGGCACGAAGCCGGCGCCGACAAGATGCAGGCCTTCCTCGCGCGCTGGCGCGGCAGCCGCTTCGCCACGCTGAATGCCGGCGGCAACGTGCTGGTCAAGCTGGTCGCGTCGAGCTTTTATGTGCTGCCGCAGAGCTGGCCCTCGACCGGCTATCCCGGGCCGCTGGACTACATGTTCAAGGCCGTCAATTCCTGAAGGAACGATCATGGCTGTACCCGACATCTACACCGAAGGCATCGCCTCGGGTTGGCAGGTCATCGACGGCGCCAGGCTGAGCGCGCCGCAGACCCTGGAAGCCGACGTCGCCATCATCGGCAGTGGCGCGGGCGGCGGCACGGCCGCCGAGATCCTGGCGCTGGCCGGACTGAAGGTGCTGATCATCGAAGAAGGCGCGCTGCGCACCTCCGACAGCTTCAAGGACATGGACGAAGGCCGCGCCTTCCGCGAGCTGTACCAGGAAGCCGGCGCGCGCGCCACTTCCGACGGCGCCATCGCCATCCTGCAGGGACGCTCGGTCGGCGGCTCGACCACCGTCAACTGGACTTCGAGCTTCCGCACGCCGGAGCCGACGCTGCAACACTGGGCCGCCGAGTGCGAAGTCGTCGGCCACGGCGTCGACGACATGAAGCCGTGGTTCGAGAAGATGGAGCAGCGCCTGGGCGTGGCGCTCTGGCCGGCGGACAACGCCAACAACAGCGTGCTCAGGCGCGGCTGCGCCAAGCTCGGCTGGGAGGCGCACCATATCCCGCGCAACGTGCGCGGCTGCTGGAATTCGGGCTACTGCGGCCTGGGCTGCCCGGTCAACGCCAAGCAGTCGATGCTGGTGTCGACCATCCCCGAAGCGCTGCGCCATGGCGCGACGCTGGTGCACCGGCTGCGCGTGCGCGCGCTGCAGCACAGCGGCGGCAAGATCAGCGGCGCGCTCGGCGAAGCCTTGCGCGATGACGCTCGCACGCCCAGCGGCACGCAGGTGACGATCAAGGCGCGGCACTTCATCGCCGCCGGCGGGGCGATCAACACGCCGGCGCTGCTGCTGCGCTCGCAGCTGCCCGACCCGAACCAGCGGCTCGGCAAGCACACCTTGATCCATCCGGTGGTGCTGACGGTGGCGCAGATGCCCGAGCCGATCGACCCGTTCTACGGCGCACCGCAATCCAGCGGCTCCGACCATTTCCAGTGGAAAGACGGCGCCACCGGGCCGATGGGCTACAAGCTGGAAGTGCCGCCCATCTTTCCCGGCATCGGCTCGGCGGTGCTCAACCTGTATGGCGGCGAACTGCGCCGCGAGATGTCGGCGCTGCCGCACACCAATGCCGTGCTGGCGCTGCTGCGCGACGGCTTCGTCGAACACAGCCCCGGCGGCAGCATCCGCCTGGCCGACGACGGCAGCCCGATGCTCGACTACGACTTGAGCGGCTACGTCTGGGACGGCGTGAAACGCGCCTATCTGAGCATGGCCGAGCTGCAGTTCGCCGCGGGTGCGAAGCAGGTGCGCGCGGCGCATCTGGACGCGCGCTACGCCGGCAGCTGGAGCGAGGCGAAGAAGGCCATTGCCGAGCTGCCGCTGGCGAAGTTCCGCACCACGCTGTTCACCGCCCACCTGATGGGCGGCTGCGCGATGAGCGAGAACGCCAAGCGGGGTGTCGTGAACAGCGGCGGCAGGCACCATCAGGTGACCAATCTGTCGGTGATGGACGGCTCGGTGTTTCCGACCAGCATCGGCGCGAATCCGCAACTGTCGATCTACGGGCTGACGGCGCAGAACGCCACGGCGCTGGCCAAGGAGTTGAAGGGCTGAGGGTGCGCACGCGAAATGCTGCCGAAGGCGAGTTCGTTGATTGATTCATCGGCCGATCCCGACACCCGGTGCGGCGCAGCACGGCTTGCGGCAGCGAGGCAGGCAAACGCCAGCCTGAAACGCGCCTGAAACGCGGCCGCGCGCCGCTGCATCCAATGTCTAATGGGCACGAGCTGGCGGTGGTGATGCAGGCGAGCCACTTTTGCATGCACTGGCGCGGCGTCAAGGACGCGGACGCGGCGCTGACGAATTCGGTGATGCGCAGCGCGTTCCTGAAGAATGCGGGCCTGCGCCGCGAATTCCTCGAGCTGATGAAGCGCGACGGCGGCTGATGGCGATCGAAGCGGCGCCGGCAGGGTCAAGCGCACAGGCACAGAATCGAAGCGCATCCAGGAGAAGTCGCGATGCCGATGTCCTCTTCCAACGCCCGGCTCGCGCCAGCACCAGCCACGGCGCACACGCCCGAGAACGAGTTGATCGCGCGCGCCGCCGAGGGCGACGCCGCGGCCTTCGAGCAGATCATGCGGCGCCACAACCGGCTGCTCTTTCGCAGCGCACGCAGCATCCTGAAGGACGACGGCGATGCCGAGGAAGCCGTGCAGGACGCCTACCTGCGCGCCTGGCGCGGGCTCGGCGGCTTTCGCAGCGACAGCCGGCTTTCGACCTGGCTGGTGCGCATCGTCAGCAACGAAGCGCTAGTGCGGCTGCGCCGCACGAGCGCGCCGGTCATCCCGCTGGAGGCCGCCATGCTTTCGACCGAACCCGAGATCCGCGCCGCGCTGACCGACGCGCCCGAGCGCAGTCCCGAGCCACTGTGCTCGCGCGCGCAGCTGCGCAGCCTGCTCGAGTCGCGCATCGACCGCCTGCTCGAGATGTACCCACGTGCTCGAACAAGGCCGCTCCGAGGGCCTGGGGCACGCGGTCTGAAACCCGGCGCGGCAGCTCGGCGCCTGCCGCACGACCGACAAGGAGAACACCGATGTCATCGACCGATACCCAGGATGCAGGCCCCGATCTGACTCGAGGCGTCACGCTCGCCGACTTCGGCGCGCGCAAGCTGCTGCGCGGCCATGTCGGCGACCAGGCGGTGCTGCTCGCGCGCGTCGGCGACGAGCTGCTCGCCACCGGCGCCACCTGCACGCACTACGGCGGCGCGCTCGACCAGGGCGCGCTCGAAGGCGACACCGTGCGCTGCCCGCTGCACCACGCGTGCTTTTCGCTGCGCAGCGGCGAAGCGCTGGGCGCGCCGGCCTTCGACCCCATCGCCTGCTGGAAGGTCGAGCGCGAGGGCGAGCGCTTCTTCGTGCGCGAGCCGGCGCCGGCCGCCGCGCGCGCGGCGCAGGTGCGGCCGGCGGGCGAGCCCGAACGCATCGTCATCGTCGGCGGCGGCGCGGCCGGCTTTGCCGCGGCCGAGATGCTGCGCCGGCGCGGCTGGCAGGGCAGCCTGACGCTGTTGAGCAGCGAGGCCGACGCGCCGGTCGACCGGCCGAACCTGTCGAAGGACTACCTGGCCGGCAGCGCGCCCGAGGAATGGATCCCGCTGCGCGGCGGCGACTTCTACGCGCAGCACCAGATTGACCTGCGCCTGTCCACCACCGCCAGCCGCATCGACACCGCCGCACGCACCGTGCACACGCAGGATGGCGCGAGCTTCGCCTGGGACCGGCTGCTGCTGGCCACCGGCGCCGAGCCGCTGCGCCTGCCGATCCCCGGCGCCGAGCTGCCGCAGGTGCTGACGCTGCGCTCGCTGGCGGACAGCCGCGCGATCATCGCGCGCGCCGCGACGGCGAAGTCGGCGGTGGTGCTCGGCTCGGGCTTCATCGGCCTCGAAGTCGCCGCGTCGCTGGCCGCGCGCGGATTGGCGGTGCACGTGGTCTCGCTCGACGCGCAGCCGCTCGAACGTGTGCTCGGCGCACAGCTCGGCGAGTTCGTACGCCGGCTGCACGAAGCGCACGGCGAGAGCTTCCACATGGGCGCGTCGATCGCCTCGATCGGCAATGGCACGGTCACGCTGAGCAACGGCACGACGCTTGCGGCCGAGCTGGTCGTGCTCGGCGTCGGCGTGCGCCCGCGCCTGGCGCTGGCCGAAGGCGCGGGCTTGAAGCTGGACCGCGGCGTCGTCGTCGACGCCTACCTGGAAACCTCGCACCCCGGCATCTACGCCGCCGGCGACATCGCGCTGTGGCCGGGCGGCGCCGGCGGCGCGCCGCTGCGCGTCGAGCACTGGGTGGTTGCCGAACGCCAGGGGCAGGTCGCCGCCGCCAACATGCTCGGCGCGCGCACGCCGTACCGCGACGTACCCTTCTTCTGGAGCGCGCACCACGAGGTGACGATCCGCTATGTCGGCCACGCGCCGCAGTGGGACGAGGTCCGCATCGACGGCGACCTCGCCGCGCACGACTGCACGGCGAGCTACATAAGCGGCGGCCGGACGATCGCGGCAGCGACGATCGGCCGCGACGCGCAGGCGCTCGAACACGCGCGGCGGCTGGCGGCGGGCTGAGCATCGCGAAGCGCAGCGTCGGCGTGGCCGAACGCACCGCCTTCGTCTTCACCGGCGGCGGCAGCCTGGGCGCGATCCAGGTCGGCATGCTGCAGGAGCTGCTCGAAGCCGGCTTGCAGCCCGACTTCGTCGTCGGCGCGTCGGTCGGCGCGATCAACGCCGCCTACTTCGCCGGCGCACCCGATCTGGACGGCGTCGCGCGGCTGGCCGAACTGTGGGTGGGCCTGCGCCGCCGCGACGTCTTCCCGCTGACGCTGTCCAGTGCGCTGAGGCTGCTGTGGCACGCCGAAAGCCTGGTCAGCCCCGGGCCCTTGCGCCGCCTGCTCGAAGCCCGGCTCGGCTTGGCGAAGCTCGAGGACGCGCGCATCGCGCTGCACGTGATCGCCACCGACGCGCAGGGCGTGGGCGTGCGCCTGTGCAGCGGCCCGGCGGTCGATGCGATCCTGGCCAGCGCCGCCATTCCCGCCGTGTTCCCACCGGTGACGATAAACGGCCGCGCGCTGATGGACGGCGCGATCGCCGCCAATACGCCGCTGCGCCTGGCCGCGGGGCTGGGCGCGACGCGCATCGTCGTGCTGCCCACCGGCTACGCCTGCGCGCTGCAGGGCCCGCCCCAGGGTGTGGTGGCCAAGGCCTTGCACGCGATCACGCTGCTGATCGCGTGGCAGCTGATGCACGAGCTGGAGGCGATGCCGCCCGCGGTGCAGGTGCACGTCGCACCGACGCTGTGCCCGCTCGAGGTCTCGCCCTACGACTTCTCGGCGTCGCGCCGGCTGATCGAGCGCGCCCGACGCTCGACGCGCGACTGGATCGGCGGCGGCGGGCTCGAGCGCCGGGCGCAAGCGCGCGAGCTCGAGGCGCACCACCACTGAGCCTCTTCTGAGCCTCTTCTGAACCTCTTCTGAGCCTCGGCTGAGCCTGGGAGCCGGCAGGCGAGCGCCGGAGCGCGCCGGAGCAGCCGCGTGCACTTGCCGCTTGCCGCGGGCCGCGGGCGCTCTCAGCGCCCGGTCGCCACCCGGCCGCTGTCCAGGTCCTGCTGCAGCCGGCGCACGTCGTCGAGCAGCGCGATGAAGCGTCTGCCCAGGGGCGTGAGCAGGTAGTCCACCTCCACCGGCGGCTTGTCGCCGACCACGGTGCGGCGCACGATGCCGAAGCGCTGCATCTTCTGCAGCCTCTCGTTCATCACCTTGGCCGACAGGCCCGGGCAGGCGCGCAGCAGCGCGCTCGGCCGGCTGGTGCCGTCGGCGGCGAGCCGCAGCAGACTCACCGACCACTTGCAGCCGACGATGCTCTCGACCATCGAGGCCACCGGGATGCCGCCCTGCCCGTCATCGTGTTCGTCGTCCGCCATCGCCGCCCCCTCGTCCGCCCTGCGCCGCGCCGGCCTGCGCACCGGGCTTACCTAAAAGTGCATTCTGGCGCCGCTGCGCGTGGGCGCCTACCGTACGCATCCGGCAGCGCGGCGCAAGCGCGCATGCCGCAGCCTGAAGGAGCCCGACGATGACGACGACCCAGATTCCCGGCTACACCCTCGGCAGCGCGCCGCGCTCGCCGCTCACGCTGGCCGACTTCGAGACGATGCAGAAGACCGCGCTGTTCGGCGCGGACGATGTACGCGCGCTGCGCCTGTCGCACGGCGTGCTGAAGGACCAGGTCGAGGCGATCCTCGACGTCTGGTACGGCTTCGTCGGCTCGCAGCCGCATCTGCTGGCCAGCTTCAGCGGCAGCAAGGACGGCCAGCCGCTGGGCGACTACCTCGGCGGCGTGCGCAAGCGTTTCGGCCAGTGGATCCTCGACACCGCGCGTGCCGAGTACGACCAGGCCTGGCTCGACTACCAGCACCAGATCGGCCTGCGCCACCACCGCACCGGCAAGAACCGCACCGACGGCGCCGACGCCAGCGCGATCGTGCCCTTTCGCGACCTGTTCGCGCTGATCTTCCCGGTGACCTTCACCTTGAAGCCCTTCCTGGCCAAGCAGGGCCACAGCGCCGAGCAGGTCGAGCAGATGCACGCCGCGTGGCTGAAGTCGTGCCTGCTGCAGCTGACGCTGTGGAGCCATCCGTACGTGAAGGACGGTGACTTCTGAGCACCCCCAGGAAATGACTTCGTCATTCCCGCCCCCAGGGGTCAAGAAAAGTGGCAAAGCCACATTTCCTTGAGATGCCGGCATTCGCCCCCGCCCCGGCCTGGCAGACCAGCGCCTGGCTGAACACGCCCACGCCGCTCAGCCTCGAACAGCTGCGCGGCAAGGTGGTGCTGCTGCACGCGTTCCAGATGTTGTGCCCGGGCTGCGTCGCGCACGCGCTGCCGCAGATGCAGCGCGTGGCCACGCTGTTCGCGCAGGCGCCGCTGGCCGTCGTCGGCCTGCACACGGTGTTCGAGCATCACGCGGCGATGGGTCTGGAATCGCTGCGCGCCTTCGTGCACGAGTACCGCATCGGCTACCCGGTCGGCGTCGACGCGCCGGGCGCCGACGGGCCGATCCCGCGCACGATGCAGGCCTACGCGATGCAGGGCACGCCGACGCTGGTGCTGATCGACGCTCAGGGGCGGCTGCGCCGCCAGGTGTTCGGCATGCGCGACGACCTGCTGCTCGGCGCCGATCTGGCCACGCTGCTGGCCGAGCTGCCGCCCGCCTGACGCCGGCCGGCCCCCGAGCCTCGGTGCGCGCATGCAAAGAAGGCAGCAAGGGCCCGGCTGCCGGGTGCACGGCGACCCTTCGGGCAGCGCATGCTCGCCACCTTCCGGCCTCGAGGCCGCGTCGTGCCGAGCGTGTCGAAGCCCTGCGCCGCACGCAGCTATTGGCCGTCGGCCGGCGCGCGCGGGCGCTGTGGCGCATCGTGCGGACACTGCCGGCTCAGGGCCGGGCGCCGAAGGCGCCGCTGACGCCGCCGCTGATGCCGCCGAGGAGTCCCGCATGGCCGAGATCGACAAGTTGTTCGCCGGCTCGATTCCGCGGCTCTACGACACGCTGCTGGTGCCGCTGATCTTCGAGGTCTATGCGGCGCACACGGCGTCGCTCGTCGCCGCCGGCTCGCCGGCTGCGGTGCTCGAAACGGCAGCCGGCACCGGCGCGGTGACGCGCGCGCTGGCGCCCCGGCTCGGCGCCGCCGCGCGTTACGTGGTGAGCGACCTCAACCAGCCGATGCTCGACTACGCCGCCGCGCGGCAGGGGCCCGACCACCGCATCGAATGGCGGCAGGCGGACGCCCTGGCCCTGCCCTTCGCCGACGCCTCCTTCGACGTCGTCTGCTGCCAGTTCGGCGCGATGTTCTTTCCCGACCGCGCCGCCGGCTACGCCGAGGCGCGCCGCGTGCTGCGGCCCGGCGGACGCTTCGTGCTGAGCATCTGGGGCCGCATCGAAGAGAACGCCTTTGCCGACGCGGTCACCGGCGCCGTGGCCGCGATGTTTCCGGCCGACCCGCCGCGCTTCCTCGCGCGCACGCCGCACGGCTATCACGATGCGGCGCTGATCCGCGCCGATCTGCGCCGCGCCGGTTTCACCGACATCGCGCTCGAGACGCGCGACGAAGTCAGCCACGCGCCCTCGGCACGCGACGCGGCGCTCGCTTATTGCGAGGGCACGCCGCTGCGCAACGAGATCGAGGCGCGCGACGCCAGCCTGCTGCCGCTGGCCACCGAGCGCGCCACCCAAGCCATCGCCAGCCGCCACGGCCCGGGCCCGGTGGCCGGCAAGATCCAGGCGCACGTGATCGTGGCGGCGGGGTAGCGAAGGCGAAGCCTCAGCTGCCGCCGGCCATCACCTTCTCGCGCAGCCGGCGCATGCCGCGCAGCCAGCGCTCGTAGTCGTTGGCCTTGCGCTGGAAAAAGCCCAGCACTTCGGCGTGCGGCAGGATCAGGAACTCTTCGCGCCGCAGGCCCTCGACCACGCAGTCGGCCACGCGCTCGGCCGTCAGCGCGCCTTCGACCAGGAAACTCTTGCGCCCGGTGCCGCCCGCGCCGCGCAGCATCGGCGTGTCCACGCCCTGCGGGCACAGGCAGCTGACGCGCAGGCCCTTGTCGCCATGGGCGATCGACAGCCATTCGGCAAAGGCCACCGCCGCATGCTTGGTCACCGAATACGGCGCCGCGTTCACCTGGCTCAGCAGCCCCGCCGCCGACGCGGTGTTCAGCAGGTAACCCTGGCCGCGCGCCAGCATCTGCGGCAGCAGCGCGCGCGCGGCGTAGACATGCGCCATCACGTTGACGTCCCAGTGGCGCTGCCACTCGGAGCTGGCCGCATCTTCGTCGGCACGTGCGATCACGCCGGCATTGCTGCAGAACAGGTCGATGCGGCCGAACTGCGCGGTGACCTCGGATACCAGCCGCTGCACATCGGCCTCGACGCCGGCGTTCAGCGTGCGCGCCTGCGCCGTGGCGCCGATGGCCGCGGCGGCTTCGCGTGCGTGGGCTTCGTGCAGGTCGGCGACGATCAGCGCGCGCGCGCCGTCGGCCGCAAAACGTTCGCACAGCGCGCGGCCGATGCCCGAGCCGCCGCCGGTGACGACGATCACCTGGTCCTTGATTTCCATGATGGCAAGCCTTCCTTCGGGCCGTGGAGGCACCAGTATCGCAGCGGCGCGCGCGCCGTCGACAATGCGCGGCAATGAACGCCCCGCCGCCGCTCAACACCTGGTCGGCGCTGCGCCACCGGCCTTTTCGCGCGCTGTGGCAAAGCGGCAGCGTCTACTTCGTCGCCAACGCCATGCAGACCATGGCCGCGGCCTGGATGATGGTCGAGCTGACCGGCTCGTCGTTCCTGTCCGCGCTGGTGCAGACGGCGGTGTTCCTGCCGATGTTCCTGCTGGCGCTGCCGGCGGGCGTGATGGCCGACATCGCCGACCGGCGCCGGCTGATCGTCGGCGCGCTGGCGGCGCAGGCGCTCACCGGCACGCTGCTGTCGGCGCTGCTCTTCGCCGGCATCGGCGGGCCGGCGAGCCTGCTGTTCTTCATCTTCGTCGCCGGCGCCTGCACCGCGATGCTGACGCCGGCCTGGAACTCCACGATCGCCGACTCGGTGCCGCGCGAGGAGCTGCCGAACGCGATCACCGCAGTGTCGATCGCCTACAACGGCGCGCGCGCCGTCGGCCCGGCGCTGGCCGGCGTGGTGTCCTCGCTGGCCGGCAGCCCGTGGAACTTCGTCATCACCGTGCTCGGTTCGCTGATCATGCTGCAGAGCATCCGGCGCTGGCCGCCCAGCCCGCATCCGCCGTCGCGGCTGCCGGCCGAGCGCTTGTGGGGCGGCATGCTCGCCGGGCTGCGCTTCGCGCGCCATTCGCACACCGTGCTGGCGCAGATGGTGCGCACCGTGGCCTACAGCGGCGCCGGCTCGGCGCTGTGGGCGCTGCTGCCGGTGATCGGCCAGCGCCAGCTGGGGCTGGGCGCGGCCGGCGTCGGCCTGCTGGTCGGCTGCATGGGCGGCGGCGCGGTCGCGGCCGGGCTGGTGATCGGCAGGCTGCGCGCCCGCGCCGGGCTGGAGCGGCTGGTCGGCGGCGCCTGCGTGCTCTATGCCGCGGTGATGCTGATCGCCGCCTATTCGACGCAGAAGGCGCTGGTCTATCCGGCGCTGGCCGTGGGCGGCGCGTGCTGGATGGCGGTGATGTCCACCTTCAACACCGCCACGCAGACCAGCGTGCCGATGTGGGTGCGCGCGCGGGCGCTGGCGCTGCACACGCTGTGCGCGCTGGGCGCGTTTGCCATCTGCTCGGCCTTCTGGGGCGCGCTGTCGGACATCGTCAGCCTGAGCTTCGCGCTCAGCGCCGCGGCGCTGTGCATGCTGGGCGGGCTGCTGCTGGCCAAACCCTTCCCGCTGCGCATGAGCCAGGCCGAGGAAGTGACCGTGACCACGCGCTGGGACGATTTCTACGTCGCCGCCGAGCCCGCGCCCGACGCCGGCCCGGTGGCGGTGGAGCTGGGCTATCGCGTCGCCGCCGAGCACAGCGAGCAGTTCCTGGACGCGCTGAGCCAGCTGCGCGCGCCGCGCAAGCGCGACGGCGCCACCTTCTGGCGCGCCTACCGCGACCTGTCGGACCCGTCGCGCTACGTCGAGCGCTTCATCGTCACCTCCTGGGCCGACTACCTGCACCAGCGCGCCCGCGCCACGCTGGCCGACGAGGAGCTGGAGGCGCGCGTGCGCAGCTGGCTGCTGCCGGGCGAGAGCGTGACCACGCAGCACTTCATCGCCGAGCGCTGACGCGGCTTCACGCGGCCCACGCCGCCGACAGCCGCTCCGCCTGCCGCAGCACCGTGTCCGTCGCTGCCTGCCGGTCCGGCGGGGTACTTGTCGATAGCCCCAGAAAGACGCTGAATCACTCCCACTCGATCATCAACGAACCTTCTAAGCTGTTGATTTGTAATGCACCTGAGGCTGCTCGGCAGAAATTTACCGTCATTTTTACCGTCAAAGTGCGGAACACCAGCATTGGCGCGGGTTTGCAGGCGATTCGGTCTGAAGTGACCTTTCGAGATCTATCGACATCTATCGACTCCCGCGTCCATCGCGGACACCATCGGCGAGCCTCGGCGTCGGTCAGGGCAACGACCAAGAAGCACTGGCATCGAACGCCTTAAGCTATTGTCCCGGCTCGCTTTTTCGCACATTTTTTTACCGTCACGATGCCGCACGGGCGGTGTAGTTGAAAGTCACCATCAAGATCGATCGACTCGCACCTCTCGGAGAACGATCTGGCGGAGCCAGATCGACCCCAAGCATTCTGGCAGAGCGCTTCACCAGCGCACAGTGTCGACCCGCTCACCGCGTACTTGGCCGATGTTGCGTTCGATCGCGCAAATCCCAAACAGCTCCCGTCTCGATCACCGCAATGAAGCGCTCTGCACCGAACCCGTCCGGATACAGAGTCCAGGCAGATCTGCTCGCATCGGCTTCACGCGACTGGTCTGCCACATAGTCCCCGGCGAGCAAACCATTGGGGTCGTTCAAGAGATGACGATCATCGCGAAGCGCGATCAACAGCTCTTCAACTGAGACCTTCAGAAAGCCGGCGAAGCGTTGGTGGTCGTACTCGATGGATGTGTCGGCGATCCAACCATGTTGGCGAGTTGGGACCCGATCCTCGGTCAAGTCGAGCAACGTGCGCAGCTCGGGATTCGAGGCGATTGCCAGCGACACCGCTTCGACCTTGCGGCGAAGCTGATCGCTTGCCTTGCGAAGCGTGGTGGTGGCGTGCAGCCACGCGTCCCGCTGAGATCGGCGCATAAACGGTGACTTCACCTCGATGACGAACAGATGCCCATCGAGGGTGGCGATCAGGTCCACCTCGCCAGGATCGTCCACGTCGCGCAAGGGCTTCCAATTCAGCAGCGTCTTGAATCCACGCGTCTCGAATAGCTGCGCCAGGCCTGCCTCAATCCGTTGCGCCTCGTCCCGATCTTGCCCGCGTCGAGCGCCGAGTCGCCTCAGATTGTTGATCGCAGCCGAGCTGTTGTTCTGCAGGCCAACGATCCATGGCAACTGAACCAGCGTCGCTCCGAACTTGAGAACCGGTCGCTCGAACAGATGGGGCTGAAGACCTGGCTCGTTGCGCTGGAGGCGTTCTGCCATCGCGACCATGTCGTAGGTCCAGAAGTCCAGGATCGCGGATGCCATTCTGGGGTTGCCTTTGGGCTCGGATGCCGTGACGGTCCACCCGGTGATGTTGGCCACCTTCGAGTCTCGATCCGACCAGGTGAGCGGCAGCCGGTTCTGAAACCCCTCGCGCAGGCCGTCCATGGTCAGACGACGCAAAGCGACGATCCAGTTCCCCGACGCATCAAGGCGCTCCGCAAAGGCTGCCAGGAAGTCCCGTTGGAAGAATACCGACATCAAGTTGAGCGACAGCAGCCCTCGGAAGAGATCGACGGTGTCTCCGGACGCGGAGGTCACTTCGTCGGCGACACCGTACGCCTCACGCAAGCGAAGCTGCGCTTGCAGAGCCCGTATCCAGGCCAACCGGTTGCCATCGGAATTCTCCGGTCGACCGATTGCCCACTTGGCCGGGTCGGAGGCGACCTGCTCGACGTATGTGTCCATCGCGCGGTGGAACCAGTAGCCATGGAGGCGCTCAAGCTTCCGCCCGTCGTTCTGCCACGCAGCCCGCGCGGCCGAATCCACCTCGACGATCTCAAGCCGATCGCCCCGCCGCTCAAACCGAATGCCGTTGTCGTAGCAGAACGCATCCGCCGACCTGGCGGTGAACTCGTTCAACTCGATCTGTGCGTCCATCAGCGCGTGAAGAACGCGAAGATTCCTAACCAATCATGATCGGTCCGGCTCGCCCCCGAGCATGAAAGCTCTGGCGGCG
>DAIMFR010000016.1:0-78805 GCA_036724445.1 Rubrivivax sp.
GCTCGCTGTAGGCGCGCTCGATGTAGACGATCTCGTCGCCCTGGCGCATCGACAGGTTCACCGGCTGATGCGTCAGCTTGTGCAACTCGCGCATCGGCCCGAGCGCGGCCTCGCGCACGTCCAGCCGCGCCTTCACCAGGTTGCCCAGTTCGAGCAGGCGCATGCCCAGCCGGTAGCTGCCGGCATGCGGGCGGTCGACGAAGCCGCCCAAGGCCAGGTCGTTGAGGATGCGGTGCGCGGTCGACGGATGCAGGCCGGTCTGGGCGCTGATCTGCTTCAGCGACACCGGTTCCTGATGCGCGGCGAGCACGTCGAAGAGCATGAAGCTGCGCTCCAGCACCTGGATCGCCGGCTTGGAGTGGCCCGGTTCCTTCATGCAGCGATTGTGGCGTTCTTTGCGGTTTTCTGCATTACGGAACTGCGGCTTGCATGCCGGCATTCGCCGCCGCTTGCCGGCCGGAACGCACCGCGCCTTCGAGCGTGGCCGGATACGGGCCGGCCACGTAGTCTCCGGCCGCCCACAGCCCCGCGGCGACGCGTGCCGGCGGACGCTGCAGTCCCGGCGTGCACTGGAAGGTCGCGCGCTTTTCGGCGGCCACGTGCAACAGCGCCGGCGCTGCCGGCCAGGTTCCCGGCGCGAAAGCCGATTGCGCCTGCGCGCGCACGGCGTCGGCCGCGGCCTGCAGGCCGCGCCGCACCCAGCCGCGCGCGCCGCTGATGACGAAGGCGAAGACACCCTCGGCGCCGCCCAGCGCGCCGAGGTCGAAGACGAATTGCGCCGGCGCCTCGGGTGTTGCATGCAGCGCGGTCATCGGCAGCGCCAGGCGGGCGCCGCGGCACTGCAGGTAGACGGTGACGATCGGCTCGTAGCGCAATGCGGCGGCCTGCCGCGCCCATTCGGGGGCGATGCCCTGGCACAGCCGCGCCGCCTCGGTGGCGCTGCAGGCCAGCAACACGGCGTCGAAGGCCTCGCCGTCGACGCGCCAGCCGCCGGCGTGCGCTTGCAGGCGGGACACGCGAGCGCCGCGATGCAGGCGCACACCCTGCGCATCGAACCAGGCTGCAGCCGGCTCGGGCAGCAGCGCGCCGAGCGGGGCGGCGGGCAGCAGCAGGTCGGCCGCCCCCGGCCCGCTGAACAGCGCGTCGCGCAGCACGCGCAGGAACACCTGCGCGCTCGCCCGGAGCGCCGCGGTGTTCAGCGCGGCGATGCACAGCGGCTCGATCAGATCGGCCTGCACGACCGGCGGCAGGCCGCGGCACAACTCGGCCACGTTCAGCGCCGGCGCGCAGCGGAAGCCGCCCGCGGCCCAGCGTGCGGCGTGCGCCAGCAGCGCCAAGCGCGCGCGCCAGCCCCAGTCGCGCCGCGCCAGCACCGCGCGCACGAAGGCCGGCACCGGCGCGCCAGCGCTCAAGCGCAGGCCGCCGCCGTCCGGATATTGCAGCGCCAGCGGCAGCCGGCGCAGCAGTGCCGCCGGGTCGGCGCCGACCAGGCGCATCAGCTCCAGCGTCGCGCTGTAGGCGCCGATCAGGATGTGCTGGCCGTTGTCCAGCGCGACGCCGGCCGCATGCACGCTGCGCGCGCGCCCGCCGGGCTGCGGCGCCATCTCGAAGACCTGCACCGCGTGCCCGGCACGGCGCGCATGCACGGCCGCGGCGATGCCGGCCCAGCCGGCACCGACCACGGCCACGCGCAGCGCGCTCGACGGCCGCGAATCCGCCCGCGGCGCGCTCAACCGCGCAGGTGCGTGCGCCACGCGATCCACAGCTTGCGCAGCGGCGTCAGCGAAGTGCGCTGGTGCAGCACCTGATATCCGTCGGCCTCGATCTCGCGCAGCAGCGTGCGGTAGATGTTGGCCATCATCAGCCCGGGCTTCTGGGCGCGGCGGTCGGCGTCGGGCAGCAGCGCCAGCGCCTCGTCGTAGAGCCGGTGCGCGCGCTCGGCCTGGAAGCACATCAGCGCCTCGAAGCGCTCGTCGTAGCCCCACGGCGCCTCGCGCTTCAGGATCTGCTGCGCGGTCACACCGAACTGCTGCAGCTCGGACATCGGCAGGTAGATGCGCCCGCGGCGCGCGTCGTCGCCGACGTCGCGGATGATGTTGGTCAGCTGCATCGCCAGCCCCAAGCGGTGCGCATAGTGCACGGTGGCGGGCTCGGTGCGGCCGAAGATGTTGGCCGCCACCTCGCCGACGATGCCCGCGACCAGGTGGCCATAGCGCTGCAGCGCCGCGTAGTCGAGGAAGCGCGTCTGCTGCAGGTCGATCTGGCAGCCTTCGATGACCGCCAGCAGATGCGCCGGCTCGATCTGGAACTGCGCCGCCAGCGGCATCAGCGCCTTCATCACCGGATGGCTGGGCCGGCCGGCAAAGGCCGCCTGCACCTCCTGGCGCCACCAGGCGAGCTTGGCGGCGGCGACGCCGGCGTCGCGGGTCTCGTCGACCACGTCGTCGACCTCGCGGCAGAAGGCGTAGAAGGCGGTGATCGCCGCGCGCCGCGGAGGCGGCAGGAACAGGAAGGCGTAGTAGAACGACGAGCCGCTGGCCGCGGCCTTGTCCTGCACGTACTGTTGCGGGCTGACCGCTGCGGGGCTGGCCGGCATGCCCGTCACCGCATGCGCAACGCGCGCCAGAACAGCCGTGGCGCATCGCTGCGATGCAATACGGGCCTCGAGCGCGGCGTGGCGTAGTCCATGGCGGCGATTTTCTCAAGAATTCGCAGGCCGCCTTGCACCACCAGCCGCAGCTCCCAGCCGATGCGCCCGGGCAGGCGCAGCGCCAGCGGCGCGCCCTCGGCCATCAGCGTGCCGGCCCATGAGACCAGCTCGCGCACCAGCGCGCGCGATGCGGCGCTGTCCGGCTGCTGCACCCAGGCCTGCGCATCGAGACCGTGGCCCCGCAGATCCTGGAGCGGCACGTAGAGCCGGCCGCGCGGCAGGTCCACGCTCAGGTCCTGCCAGAAGTTGATCAACTGCAGCGCGCTGCAGAC
This sequence comes from Rubrivivax sp., assembly GCA_036724445.1. GTDB lineage: Bacteria > Pseudomonadota > Gammaproteobacteria > Burkholderiales > Burkholderiaceae_C > Rubrivivax. Next base: position 2,983 of record DAIMFR010000016.1, read on the forward strand.
GGCATCGGACTGGCGCAGCGACAGCGCGTCGCCGACGCGGTACAGATGCAGCAGCAGCCGGCCCACCGGATCGGCCGAGCGCGAGCAGTAGTCCAGCAGCGCGGTGCGGTCGGCATAGCGCGGGTTGCGCACGTCCTGCTCGAAGGCGTCGAGCAGCGCGTGCAGCAGCGGCGGCGGCAGCTCGTGCCGGCGCATCGCCTCAGCCAGCGGGCCGAAGACTTCGGGCCAGCGGCGGCTGGGCCCTGTGCCGCGGCCCGCCGCGTGCAGGTCGGCGCGGTATTCGGCCAGCAGCGCGCTGCGTTGCGCGGCCGGCGTATCGCCTTCGTCGGCCAGGTCGTCGGCGGTGCGCGCGAAGCGGTACAGCGCCATCACCGCAGGCCGCAGCGGCGCCGCGCACAGCATCGAGGCGACCGGGAAGTTTTCGTAGTGCGCGTCGGACACGGCCGGCATTGTCCACGGCCGGCGGGCCGCTAGAATTCGGCCTTCGCCGGGTTGCTGCTGGGGGCCGTCGCTGGCCCCTTGCCATTTTGCAACCCAGTCGCCGCGCGGGTGGCGAAATTGGTAGACGCACCAGGTTTAGGTCCTGACGCCTTCACGGGCGTGCCGGTTCGAGTCCGGCCCCGCGCACCAGACATTCATCAGTGGAAAGAGCCCATCATGGCCGTGAACGTGGAAACCCTTGACAAGCTGGAACGCCGCATCACGCTGACGCTGCCCAGCAGCCAGATCAGCAACGAGGTCGAGTCGCGCCTGAAGAAGCTGTCGCGCACCGTCAAGGCGGCGGGCTTTCGTCCGGGCAAGGTGCCGATGTCGGTGGTGGCGCAGCGCTACGGCTATTCGGTGCAGTACGAGGTCGTCAACGATCAGGTCGGCCGCGCCTTCAACGACGCCGCCAGCGAGGCCAAGCTGCGCATTGCCGGCGCGCCGCGCATCGAACAGAAGGACGGCGCGCCCGAAGGGCAGATCGCCTTCGACGCCACCTTCGAGGTCTATCCGGAGGTGCAGATCGGCGACCTGTCGGGCGCCGAGATCGAGTCGGCCAGCGCCGAGGTCACCGAGGAGGCGATCGACCGCACCATCGAGATCCTGCGCAAGCAGCGGCGCAGCTTCGCGCAGCGGCCGGCCGGCGAAGGCGCGATGGAGAGCGACCGCGTGACCATCGACTTCGAAGGCAAGATCGACGGCGAGCCTTTTGCCGGCGGCAAGGCCGAAGCCTTCCAGTTCATCATCGGCGAAGGCCAGATGCTGGAGCAGTTCGACAAGGCGGTGCGCGGCATGAAGGTCGGCGAGTCGAAGACCTTCCCGCTGCAGTTCCCGGCCGACTACCACGGCAGCGACGTGGCAGGCAAGGAGGCCGACTTCCGCGTCGGCGTGACCAAGATCGAAGCGCAGAAGCTGCCCGAGATCGACGAGGCTTTCGCCAAGACGCTGGGCATCGCCGGCGCGACGGTGCCGGCGCTGCGCGACAGCGTGAAGAAGAACCTGGAGCGCGAGCTGCGCATGCGCGTGCTGGCGCGCAACAAGGCGGCGGTGATGGATGCGCTGGTCAACGCGTCGCAGCTGGAACTGCCGAAGGCGCTGGTCAACAACGAGACCGAACGGCTCGCCGCGTCGGCGCGCGAAGACCTGAAGAAGCGCGGCATCAAGGACGCCGACAAGGCGCCGCTGCCGCCGGAGCTGTTCCAGCAGCAGGCGGAGCGCCGCGTGCGGATCGGCCTGGTGGTGGCCGAGCTGGTGCGCAGCCACAACCTGCAGGCCAAGCCCGAGCAGCTGCAGGCGCACATCGAGGAGATGAGCCAGAGCTACGAGAAGCCGGCCGAGGTGATGCGCTGGTACCTGAGCGACCGCAGCCGCATGGCCGAGGTCGAGGCGCTGGTGATCGAGAAGAACGTCACCGATTTCGTGCTGTCCCAGGCCAAGGTCACGCCGAAGCCGATGGCCTTCGACGAGCTGATGTCGGCGGCTTGAACGCGGCGGGCCCGTACCCATAATGGTCCGACAGCCGTCGAACACTACGCGAGGAATGCATGAGCGCTCTTGATACCGTCAGCCTGGGCATGGTGCCGATCGTCATCGAACAGTCGGGGCGCGGCGAGCGGGCCTACGACATCTACAGCCGGCTGCTGCGCGAGCGCGTGATCTTCCTGGTCGGCCCGGTCAACGACCAGACCGCCAACCTGGTGGTCGCGCAGCTGCTGTTCCTGGAAAGCGAGAACCCGGACAAGGACATCTCGCTGTACATCAACTCGCCGGGCGGCAGCGTCAGCGCCGGTCTGTCGATCTTCGACACCATGCAGTTCGTCAAGCCCGACGTGTCCACGCTGTGCATGGGTATGGCCGCGAGCATGGGCGCCTTCCTGCTCGCCGCCGGCGCCAAGGGCAAGCGCAACGCGCTGCCGAACTCGCGCATCATGATCCACCAGCCTTCGGGCGGCGCGCAGGGTCAGGCCACCGACATCGAGATCCAGGCGCGCGAGATCCTGAAGCTGCGCGAGAGCCTGAACGCGATCCTCGCCGAACGCACGGGCCAGAGCCTGGAAAAGATCCGCACCGACAGCGAGCGCGACTACTTCATGTCGGCCGCCGAGGCGCAGGCCTACGGGCTGATCGACAAGGTCATCGAAAGGCGAGGCTGACGAGCGCAACGCGCGCCAAGCAGCCCCAGGAACAGCCATCATTTCGCGGGCGCAGCATGCCGCGTGCATGCACTATGATGAGCCCCGTCGAATCCGCGCACCTGCAACCCACGCAAATCCATGGCCGAGAAGAAGGGCGCCTCCGGCGAAAAGGTTCTGTACTGCTCCTTTTGCGGCAAGAGCCAGCATGAGGTGAAGAAGCTCATCGCCGGCCCGTCAGTGTTCATCTGCGACGAGTGCATCGAGCTGTGCAACGACATCATCCGTGACGAAGTGCCGGCCGACGGCAGCGCCGGCGCCAAGGCCGCCAAGTCCGACCTGCCGATCCCCAGCGAGATCAAGGCCAGCCTGGACGGCTACGTCATCGGCCAGGACGCGGCCAAGCGCACGCTGTCGGTGGCCGTCTACAACCACTACAAGCGGCTGAAGCACGCGGCCGGGGCGAAGGACGAGGTCGAACTCACCAAGAGCAACATCCTGCTCATCGGCCCCACCGGCTCGGGCAAGACGCTGCTGGCGCAGACGCTGGCCAAGCTGCTGAACGTGCCCTTCGTCATCGCCGACGCGACCACGCTCACCGAAGCCGGTTACGTCGGCGAGGATGTCGAGAACATCATCCAGAAGCTGCTGCAGAACTGCAACTACGAGGTCGAGCGTGCGCAGCGCGGCATCGTCTACATCGACGAGATCGACAAGATCAGCCGCAAGAGCGACAACCCCTCGATCACGCGCGACGTGTCGGGCGAGGGCGTGCAGCAGGCGCTGCTGAAGCTGATCGAAGGCACGATGGCCAGCGTGCCGCCGCAGGGCGGACGCAAGCATCCGAACCAGGACTTCCTGCAGATCGACACCACCAACATCCTGTTCATCTGCGGCGGGGCCTTCGACGGGTTGGAAAAGGTGATCCAGAGCCGCACCGAGAAGTCGGGCATCGGCTTCGCCGCCACCGTGCACAGCAAGAGCGAGAAGAAGGTCTCGGACCTGTTCCGCGAGGTCGAACCCGAAGACCTGATCAAGTTCGGCCTGATCCCCGAACTGGTCGGCCGCCTGCCGGTGGTGGCCACGCTCGGAGAGCTGACCGAAGACGCGATGGTGCAGATCCTGACCGAGCCGAAGAACGCACTGGTCAAGCAGTACCAGAAGCTGTTTGCGATGGACGGTGTCGAGCTGGAGATCCGCCCGTCGGCGCTGGCGGCCATCGCCCGCAAGGCGCTGGCGCGCAAGACCGGTGCGCGCGGGCTGCGTTCGATCCTGGAATTCGCGCTGATCGACACCATGTTCGACCTGCCGACGCTCGACGGCGTGGCCAAGGTCGTGGTCGACGAGCACATCGTCGAAGAGGGCAGCAAGCCGCTGCTCGTCTACCGCGAACCGGCCAAGACCAAGGCCAGCGCCTGACCCGGCCGCGGCTTTCGCGCCACCTGCCGCCGCTTGGCGCGCATATTGCAATTTTCTTCCCGGGCCCCAATTCGGTCTGAGAAAGCGAGGTTCCAATGTCCGGACATCCGATACTTCCCAGCGACCCGATCAATCTGCCGCTGCTGCCGCTGCGCGACGTGGTCGTGTTCCCGCACATGGTCATTCCCCTGTTCGTCGGACGGCCGAAGTCGATCAAGGCACTGGAGGCGGCCATGGAAGCCGGCCGCCAGATCATGCTGGTGGCGCAGAAGGCCGCCGGCAAGGACGAGCCCAAGGCCGACGACATGTTCGAGGTCGGCTGCGTGTCGAGCATCCTGCAGATGCTGAAGCTGCCCGACGGCACCGTGAAGGTGCTGGTCGAAGGCATCCAGCGCGCCAACACCAAGCAGATCTCCGACAATGGCGAGCATTTCGTCGCCGAGGTCGAGCCGATCCCGCTGGCCACCGAGGCCTCGCCCGAGATCGAGGCGCTGCGCCGCGCGGTGACGCAGCAGTTCGACAGCTATGTCAAGCTGAACAAGAAGATCCCGCCGGAGATCCTGACCAGCATCGCCGGCATCGATGATCCCGGCCGCCTGGGCGATACCATCGCCGCGCACCTGCCGCTGAAGCTCGAGGCCAAGCAGTCGGTGCTCGATTTGTTCCAGGTGCCCAAGCGGCTGGAGCGGCTGCTCGAGCTGCTGGAGCACGAGGTCGACATCCTGCAGGTGGAAAAGCGCATCCGCGGCCGCGTCAAGCGGCAGATGGAGAAGAGCCAGCGCGAGTACTACCTGAACGAGCAGGTCAAGGCGATCCAGAAGGAGCTGGGCGACGGCGAGGAGGGCGCCGACCTGGAAGAGCTGGAAAAGAAGATCGCCGCCGCGCGCATGAGCAAGGAAGCGCGCAAGAAGGCCGAGAACGAGCTGAAGAAGCTGAAGCTGATGTCGCCGATGTCGGCCGAAGCGACGGTGGTGCGCAATTTCATCGACACGCTGGTCAACCTGCCGTGGGCGAAGAAGACCAAGATCAAGCACGACCTGGGCAACGCCGAGGAGGTGCTGAACGAAGACCACTACGGGCTGGAGAAGGTCAAGGACCGCATCCTCGAATACCTGGCGGTGCAGCAGCGCGTCGACAAGGTCAAGGCGCCGATCCTGTGCCTGGTCGGCCCGCCGGGGGTCGGCAAGACCTCGCTCGGCCAGAGCGTGGCACGCGCCACCGGCCGCAAGTTCGTGCGCATGGCGCTCGGCGGCGTGCGTGACGAGGCCGAGATCCGCGGCCACCGCCGCACCTATATCGGCTCGATGCCGGGCAAGGTGCTGCAGAGTCTGACCAAGGTCGGCACGCGCAACCCGCTGTTCCTGCTCGACGAGATCGACAAGCTGGGCATGGACTTTCGCGGCGACCCCTCCAGCGCGCTGCTGGAAGTGCTGGACCCCGAGCAGAACCACAGCTTCAGCGACCACTACGTCGAGGTCGACTTCGACCTGAGCGACGTGATGTTCGTGGCCACCAGCAACAGCATGAACATCCCGCCGGCGCTGCTCGACCGGATGGAAGTCATCCGCCTGGCCGGCTACACCGAGGACGAGAAGCTCAACATCGCGCGCCGCTACCTGCTGCCCAAACAGCAGAAGAACAACGGCGTCAAAGACGAGGAACTGCAAGTCACCGACGAAGGCCTGCGCGGCATCGTGCGCTACTACACGCGCGAAGCCGGCGTGCGCTCGCTGGAGCGCGAGATCTCGAAGATCTGCCGCAAGGTGGTCAAGGGCATGCAGTTGAAGACCTACACCGGCAAGGTGGTCGTCGACGAAAACAACCTGAACGACTTCCTTGGCGTGCGCAAGTTCGACTTCGGCCGCGCCGACAAGACCAACCAGGTCGGCCAGGTCGTGGGTCTGGCCTGGACCGAGGTCGGCGGCGATCTGCTGACCATCGAAGCCGCGGTGATGCCCGGCAAGGGCAACATCATCCGCACCGGCTCGCTGGGCGACGTGATGAAGGAATCGGTCGAGGCGGCGCGTTCGGTGGTGCGTTCGCGCGCGGCGCGGCTCGGCATCAAGGACGAGCTGTTCGAGAAGCGCGACATCCACATCCACGTGCCCGATGGCGCGACGCCGAAGGACGGCCCCAGCGCCGGCGCGGCAATGACCACCGCCTTCGTCTCGGCGCTGAGCGGCATCCCGGTCAAGGCCGACGTGGCGATGACCGGCGAGATCACCTTGCGCGGCGAGGTCACGGCGATCGGCGGACTGAAGGAGAAGCTGCTCGCGGCGCATCGCGGCGGCATCCGCACGGTGCTGATCCCCGAGGAGAACGTCAAGGATCTGCAGGAGATTCCCGAGAACGCGAAGAGCAACCTGGACATCGTGCCGGTGCGCTGGATCGACCAGGTGCTGGAAGTGGCGCTGGAGCGTGTGCCGCAGCCGCTGCCTGAAGAACTGCCGGCGAAGGCCGTGCCGAAGGCCGCTGATGGTGCGCCGGGCGCCACGGCCTCTGATGCGCTCCCGCATTGAGGGGGCTGCTTTTGCCTCTATAATGCCGGTTTCGCCCGGGGCCGGCAGGCCGCGGGCGAGGCTTCGGGAAGCATGCGGGAGTAGCTCAGTTGGTAGAGCGCAACCTTGCCAAGGTTGAGGTCGCGAGTTCGAGACTCGTCTCCCGCTCCAGATAGTTCGAAAGGGAAGCCCAGGCTTCCCTTTTTTGTCGGCCCCGACCGCGGGCCGGCACATGGCGCGGTAGCAAAGCGGTTATGCAGCGGATTGCAAATCCGTCCAGAGCGGTTCGACTCCGCTCCGCGCCTCCAGTCTCTTCGTTGCAGCCGGTGCGCTGAATCTCAGAAATTCAGCCGCAACCCCACCATCACCCCGCGGCCGGGCAAGGGCGCCAAGGGCCGCACCGTGGCGATCGAGGTGGCGTTGTAGGCCAGGCGATTGCCCACGTTGTTGATGCGCAGGAAGAGCAGACCGTCCGCGTCGCTCAGGCGCAGCCTGTAGCTCGCCGAAAGATTGACAAGGGTGTAGCTCGGCGTCGCAGGGTCGTCGGCGGGCACGCGGTCCTGTGCGGCGGCGTAGCTGCCCTCGACGCGCGCCGTCCAGTCGCCGAGACGCCAGTTCAAGCCCAGCGTCAGCCGGGCCGGCGGGATGCGCGGCAGCGGCTGGCTGCTGGCTTCGTTGGTCGCGCGCATCGTGTCGAGCGTGCCGTCCAGGTCGAGCTGTTGCGTGCCCTCGAGCAGGCGCCAGTTGCCCTCGAGCTCAAAGCCGAACATGCGCGCGGGCACACCGCTGAAGGCATACACCGGCACCAGTCCTTCGTCGCTCGGCACCTGCTGGCCGGTAGCGAGCAGCGCGATGTAGTTGGAGAAGTCGCTGGCGAAGGCGCCGACCTTCAGCGCATTGGCGCCGTCCTTCCAGGCCAGCGCGACATCGAGGTTCGTGCCCTTCTCCTGGCCCAGCTCCGGGTCGCCCTGCTCGTAGGCGCCGGTGGCCACGTGCAGGCCGTTGGCATAGAGCTCGAAGAAGGTCGGCGCACGCTGGGTGTAGGCCAGGTTGGCGCTCAGCCGCCATGAAGGCGCAAGCTTGTAGACGCCGCCCAGCGCAGCGCTGAAGGGCGTGAATGAGCGCGACTGCGGCGGGCCGAACTGCGCCTGACCCGGCCCGTCGCCGTCGGAGTCGATCCTGGCGTGCGCCAGCCGCCCGCCGAAGGAGAGCTTGGCGTCGCCCAGGCTGTATTCCTCCAGCACGAACAGCGCCGCGTGGCGCGTGGAGGTGCTGGGCACGAAGGCCTCCTCGCCGAGCGCCGAGAAATCGGCCGATTCCCCTTGCAGGCCGAAGACGCCGCCGAGGCTGCCGCCGCCGACGGAGAGCCTGGCGTGTTCGGCCTGCAGCCGCAGGTCCGAGCCGCGGTTCTTGAAGGTCGTGGCCACCTCGCCGCCGCCTTCGATCTCCTGATGCTCGTAGTCGGACCACAGCCAATGGCCGCTGACGGCGCTGATCACCCCGCCCAGGTCGCGCGCTTCGCCGGCCAGCGTCAGCTTGTTCAGGAACATGTCGATGGTCACGTCGGGTTCGGCGACGACGCCATAGTCGCTGCGGTAGGTGTCCACGGCCGCGCCCAGGAAGCCCTGGTCCCAGACCATCGAGCCGCCGGCGGCGCCGCCGTAGCTGCGGCTGGCCGAGTTCAGGATCGTGTTCACCCTCTCGCTGCCGCCGCCGGGCAAGGGGCGCGAGTACCACGGCACCTTCATGTCGTCGGTGTCGCGCCAGAAGCCGTCGGCGTGCAAGGCAAAGCCCTTGCCGCCGCCTTCGACCAGCGCCGAAGCGCCGCGCTCGCCGGCCGGGCCGCCATAGCGCAGTTCGGCGCTGCCGCCGACGCCGTCGATGGCCGCCTTCGGAACGCGGTTGTCGATGGTGTTGACCACGCCGCCGATGGCCGAGCCGCCGTACATCAGCGCCGCCGGGCCGCGCAGCACCTCGATGCGCTCGACCACCAGCGGATCGATGGGCACGGCGTGGTCGTAGCTCAGCGCGGAGGCGTCCAGCGGTACGCCGGAGTTGCTGAGTATGCGGATGCGGTCGCCATCCTGGCCGCGGATCATCGGCCGGTTGGCGTTGGGGCCGAACCAACTGGACGACAGGCCGGGCAGGCGGTCCAGCGTGTCGCCCAGCGTGGTGCCGCGGCGCAGCACCAGCGATTCGCCGCTGAGCACGTTGGCGGGCGCGGCGACGTCGGCGGAGCGCAGCGGGTTGCCGGTAACGATGACGGCCGGCGCCGCGCCGGCCTGGTTCTGCGCGTGCAGCAGGCCGGGGCTCAGCGCCACGCCGGTCGCGGCCAGCCAGGCGCTGCGTGGCGCGTGGAGGTAAAGATTGAGCATGATGGTCGAAGCCTTGCCGGACCCGATGCGGGCCCGAACGAATGAAAAGCAAAAAAAGGGGCGGCAGGACCTGCGAGCACGCAGGTCCGCAGGCGACGGCCCCGGCAAGGAGGGGCCGAGTTACGTCAGGCCCGCGCGGGCGGGCCGCGTGTCCTTCAGGCCCGCGCGGGCGGGCCGCGCGCGAGGTAGGCGCCATGCGCGGCGGCCGCGTCGGGCTGCGGCGGCCACGGCGCGGGAGCCTGCGGCTGCGCACTCGACGGCATCGGCGCCCATTCGCAGCCGGGCGCATCGGCGTGGCTGGCCTGGTCGAAGAGCCGGCAGTCGGCGGCGTCGTGGTGCGTGTCGAACAGCGACGACACGTGCAGTTCCGGCGCACTCGCCGTGCCGGCGGGCGGCCCGCCGGCATGGGCGATGCGGTGCGCCAACCCGAGCATCTGCGCCAGCAGCATCGCGCACACCAGCCAGGCCGCCAGCGGGCGGCGCAGCAACGGGGGCGGGAGTCGGCGGAACATGCTGTGGTGCGCTTCGAATCCAGTCTAGCAAGGGCGTCAAGCGCGCCCGCGCAAAAGGCCGCCGCGCATAATCGCCGCGCCCGCCCGGGTGGCGAAATCGGTAGACGCAGCGGACTTAAAATCCGCGGCCCTTCGCGGGGCATACGGGTTCGAGTCCCGTCCTGGGCACCACTATCTCGAGGATGCCCGATGGCCCTGTTCGACACTTCGTCGCTGAATCCCGGCGTGCGCAAGCGCGAGGTGTTCGGCTGGGCGATGTACGACTTCGCCAACTCGGGCTACACGACGGTGGTGCTGACGGCGGTGTTCAACGCCTATTTCGTTGGCGTGGTCGCGGCCAATGCGTCGTGGGCCACCCTCGCCTGGACCAGCGCGCTGGCGCTGTCCAGCGCCATCGTCATGCTGACCATGCCGTCGCTGGGCGCGCTGGCCGATCTGCGCGGCGCAAAGAAGCGTCTGCTGGCCTTCAGCACCGCCGCCTGCGTGCTGGGCACGGCGCTGCTGGCGCTGGCCGGGCCGGGCGACCTGTGGCTGGTGATCGCGGCCATCGTGCTGTCCAACGTCTTCTACAGCTATGGCGAATCGCTGAATGCCGCCTTCCTGCCCGAACTGGCGCGGCGCGAAGCGCTGGGCCGCGTCTCCGGCTGGGGCTGGAGCTTCGGCTACCTGGGCGGCATGCTGACGCTGGGGCTGTCGCTGGGCTACGTGCTGTGGGCGCAGGGGCAGGGCATCCCGGCCACCCGCTTCGTGCCGGTGACCATGCTGATCACCGCCGCGGTGTACGCGCTGGCGTCGCTGCTGACCTTCGCGCTGCTGCGCGAACGCGCCCAGCCGCAGCCGGCGGCGCTGCAGGACAGCGGGCTGCGCGCCTCGCTGCAGCGCCTGGCGCAGACCTGGCGCCACGCGCAGGACTACCGCGACTTCTTCCGGCTGCTGGTGTGTTCGGTGGCCTACCAATCGGGCATCGCCGTGGTCATCGCGCTGGCCGCGGTGTATGCCGAGCAGGTGCTGGGCTTCAAGCAGACGCAGACGATGCTGCTGATCTTCCTGGTGAACATCGCCTCTGCCGTCGGCGCCTTCGCCTTCGGCTACTGGCAGGACCGCATCGGCCACCGCAAGGCGCTGGCGGTGACGCTGGTCGGCTGGATCGTCATGACGCTGCTGGCGGCGGCCGCGACCGGCGCCGCGCTGTTCTGGCTGGCCGCGCTGATCGCCGGCTTGTGCATGGGTTCGAGCCAGTCGGTGGGACGTGCGCTCGCCGGCGCCTTTGCGCCGGCGCAGCGCCTGGCCGAGTTCTTCGGCCTGTGGACCTTCGCCGTGCGCTTGGCGGCGATTCTCGGGCCGATGACCTACGGGCTGGTGACGCTCCTGAGCGCCGGCAACCATCGCCTCGCGATCCTGTCGACGGGCCTGTTCTTCGTCGCCGGCCTGGGGGTGCTGGCGCGCATCGACGTGCCGCGCGGCATCGCGGCCGCGCAGGCGGCGAGTCGAGCAGCGCCGTAGGGGGTGGGCGGCGGCACCCCCCAACCTGCCTAGAATGCGCCAACCAAGCCACTGATCGCACAGGAGGAGCAAGACATGAAGGTTCTGGTACCCGTGAAGCGGGTCGTCGACTACAACGTCAAGGTGCGCGTCAAGAGCGACGGCACCGGCGTGGACATCGCCAACGTCAAGATGAGCATGAACCCCTTCGACGAGATTGCCGTCGAAGAGGCGGTGCGGCTGAAGGAGAAGGGCGTGGCCACCGAAGTCATTGCCGTGTCCTGCGGCGTCACGCAGTGCCAGGAAACGCTGCGCACCGCCATGGCCATCGGCGCCGACCGCGCCATCCTGGTGGAAAGCAGCGACGAGCTGCAGCCGCTGGCGGTGGCCAAGCTGCTGAAGGCGCTGGTCGACAAGGAACAGCCCGGCCTGGTGATCCTCGGCAAGCAGGCCATCGACGACGACTGCAACCAGACCGGCCAGATGCTCGCCGCGCTGCTCGACCGGCCGCAAGGCACCTTCGCCAGCAAGGTCGAAGTCGCCGACGGCAGCGCCAATGTGACGCGCGAGGTCGACGGCGGCCTGGAAACCGTCAAGCTCAAGCTGCCGGCCATCGTCACCACCGACCTGCGCCTGAACGAGCCGCGTTACGTGACGCTGCCCAACATCATGAAGGCGAAGAAGAAGCAGCTCGATATCGTCAAGCCCGCCGACCTGGGCGTGGACGTGGCCTCGAAGATCGAGACGCTGAAGGTCGTCGAGCCGCCCAAGCGCGGTGCCGGCATCAAGGTGCCCGATGTCGCCACGCTGGTGGACAAGCTGAAGAACGTTTCGAAGGTGATCTGATCATGAGCGCACTCGTCATAGCCGAACACGACCACGGCACCCTCAAGGGCGCCACCCTCAACACCGTCACCGCAGCCATCGCCTGCGGCGGCGACGTGCACGTGCTGGTGGCGGGCCACAACGCCGCCGGCGCCGCACAGGCCGCCGCCGCCATCCCGGGCGTAGCCAAGGTGCTGCACGCCGACGCGGCCAGCCTGGCCGAGCAACTCGCGGAGAACGTCGCCGCGCAGGTGCTGGCCATCGCCAAGGACTACAGCCACATCCTCTTTCCTGCCACCGCGCACGGCAAGAACGTGGCCCCGCGCGTCGCCGCCAAGCTCGATGTCGGCCAGATCTCCGACGCCACCAAGGTGGTCAGCGCCGATACCTTCGAGCGCCCGATCTACGCCGGCAACGCCATCGCCACCGTGCAAAGCAGCGACGCCGTCAAGGTGCTGACGGTGCGCACCACCGGCTTCGACGCCGCGGCCGCCAGCGGCGGCAGCGCGGCGGTGGAAAGCATCGCCGCCGCCGCCGACAGCGGGCTGTCCAGCTTCGTCGGCGCCGAGATCGCCAAGAACGACCGGCCCGAGCTGACCGCGGCGAAGATCATCGTCTCGGGCGGGCGCGCGCTGGGCAGCAGCGAGAAGTTCAACGAAGTGCTGACCCCGCTGGCCGACAAGCTGGGGGCCGCGCTCGGCGCCAGCCGCGCGGCAGTGGACGCCGGCTACGCGCCCAACGACTGGCAGGTGGGGCAGACCGGCAAGATCGTCGCGCCGCAGCTGTACATCGCCTGCGGCATCAGCGGCGCGATCCAGCACCTGGCGGGCATGAAGGACTCCAAGGTCATCGTGGCCATCAACAAGGATCCGGAGGCGCCGATCTTCAGCGTCGCCGACTACGGCCTGGAGGCGGACCTGTTCACCGCCGTGCCCGAGTTGGTGAAGAGCCTGTAGGCTCGCGCCACCGCCAACCCAAAAGGGCTCCCTTCGCGGAGCCCGCTTTGTCACCGGAGACACCATGAGCTACCGCGCCCCCGTCAAGGACATGCTCTTCGCCATCAAGGAACTGGCCGACATCGGCGCGGTCGCGGCGCTGCCCGGCTTCGAGGAGGCCGGCTACGACACCGCGGCGGCGGTGCTGGAGGAAGCGGCCAAGTTCAGCGAGGGCGTGCTCGCGCCGCTGAACTTCGAGGGCGACAAGGCGCCGTCGAGTTGGTGCGACGGCGTGGTCACGACCACTGCGGGCTTCAAGGAAGCCTTCGCCGAGTTCGGCGCCGGCGGCTGGCAGGGGCTGCAACACCCCAGCGGATTCGGCGGGCAGGGCCTGCCCAAGACCATTGGCGCGTCCTGCATCGAGATGATCAACAGCGCCAACATGAGCTTTGCGCTGTGCCCGCTGCTCACCGATGGCGCGATCGAGGCCTTGCTCACGGCAGGATCGCCCGAGCAGCAGCAGACCTACATCCCGCGCATGGTGTCAGGCCAGTGGACCGGCACGATGAACCTGACCGAACCGCAAGCGGGCAGCGACCTGGCGGCGGTGCGCACGCGCGCCGAGCCTCAGCCCGACGGCACGTACAAGATCTTCGGCACCAAGATCTTCATCACTTACGGCGAGCACGACATGGCCGAGAACATCGTGCACCTGGTGCTGGCGCGCGTGGCCGGCGCGCCCGAAGGCGTCAAGGGCATCAGCCTGTTCGTGGTGCCGAAGTTCATGGTCAATGCCGACGGCAGCCTGGGTGCGCGCAACGATGCGCACTGCGTCAGCATCGAGCACAAGCTGGGCATCAAGGCCAGCCCGACCGCGGTGTTGCAGTTCGGCGACCACGGCGGCGCCATCGGAACCCTGGTCGGCCAGGAAAACCAGGGCCTGGCCTACATGTTCGTGATGATGAACGCCGCGCGCTACGCGGTGGGCATGCAGGGCGTGGCGATCGCCGAGCGCGCCTACCAGAAGGCATCGGCCTTCGCGCGCGAACGCGTGCAAAGCCGCCCGGTCGACGGCTCGACGCCGGGTGCGGCGACCATCATCCACCACCCGGACGTGCAGCGCATGCTGATGACGATGCGCGCCTACATCGAAGCTTGCCGCGCGATGGCCACGGTGGCCGCCGCGGCCTACGACGCCGCGCATGCGCATCCGGATGCCGAGGCGCGCAAGCAGAACCAGGCCTTCTATGAATACCTGGTGCCGCTGGTCAAGGGCTTCAGCACCGAGATGAGCCTGGAGGTCACGAGCCTGGGCGTGCAGGTGCACGGCGGCATGGGCTTCATCGAGGAGACCGGCGCGGCGCAGTACTACCGCGACGCGCGCATCCTGACGATCTACGAAGGCACGACCGCGATCCAGGCCAACGACCTGGTCGGCCGCAAGACCGCGCGCGACGGCGGCGCGGTGGCCAAGGCCATCGCCGCGCGCATCCAGGCCACCGAGGGCGAACTGCGCAAGAGCGGCAGCGACGCGGCCAAGGCCATGCAGCGCAGCCTGAGCGCGGCCTGCCAGGCCTTCGTCGACGTGGTCGAGTTCATCGCCGGGCGCAGCAAGGCGCAGCCCAACGAGGCCTACGCCGGCAGCGTGCCCTACCTGCTGCTGGCGGGCAACGTGGTCGCCGGCTGGCAGATGGCGCGCGCGCTGCTGGTCGCCGAACAACGGCTGGCCGCGGGCGAAGATGCCGAGTTCATGCGCGCGAAGATCGCCACCGCGCGCTTTTATGCCGACCACATCCTGAGCAGGGTGCCGGGCATCCGCCACAGCATCGTCGAAGGCGCGGCGGGGCTCGCCGCGATGCCGATGGATGCGCTCTGAACCTGCGCTTGTCGCCGCCGTGACGGCGCTGCGAGGCGGCGCCGCGCACACTGCAGCGGCGTGTTGCGAACCCGCTTTCACCGGAGACCGTCTTGCCGCTGCCACCGATCCTTGCCAAGCTGCCGCTGCCGATCATCGGTTCGCCGCTGTTCATCATCAGCCACCCGAAGCTCGTCATCGAGCAGTGCAAGGCCGGCGTCGTCGGCGCGATGCCGGCGCTGAACGCACGGCCCGCGTCGCAGCTGGACGAATGGCTGGCCGAGATCACCGAGACGCTGGCGGCCTACGACCGCGCCAACCCCGGCCGGCCGGCCGCGCCCTTCGCCATCAACCAGATCGTGCACAAGAGCAACGACCGGCTCGACCACGACATGGAAATGTGCGCCAAGTACAAGGTGCCGATCGTCATCAGCTCGCTCGGCGCGCGCGTCGAGGTCAACCAGGCGGTGCACTCGTGGGGCGGCGTGGTGCTGCACGACATCATCAACAACACGCATGCGCACAAGGCGCTCGAGAAGGGCGCCGACGGGTTGATTCCGGTGGCGGCGGGCGCCGGCGGCCATGCCGGCATCAAGAGCCCGTTCGCGCTGGTGGCTGAGATCCGCGAGTGGTTCGACGGCCCGATCGCGCTGTCCGGCGCGATCGGCACCGGCGCCGGCGTGCTCGCGGCGCTGGCCTGCGGTGCCGACTTCGCCTACATCGGCTCGGCCTTCATCGCCACCGAGGAAGCGCGCGCCTCCGACGCCTACAAGAAGTGCATCGTCGACAGCAGCAGCGACGACATCGTCTATTCGAACCTGTTCACCGGCGTGCACGGCAACTACCTGGCGCCGTCGATCCGCAATGCCGGGCTGGACCCCGAAAACCTCGAGCACAGCGATCCGAGCCGGATGAGCTTCGGCAGCGACTACGGCGCCAAGAAGGCCTGGAAGGACATCTGGGGCTGCGGCCAGGGCATAGGCGCGGTCAAGCAGGTGGCGCCGGTGGCCGAGCTGGTGGCGCGGCTGAAGCGCGAATACGACGCGGCGCGCCGGCGCATCTGCGCCGGTTGACGCACTGGCGCGGTGCCGCCGGCTGCTGATCGACCGCGCCACGGTTTTCGTCAGCGCCGCGGCCTGAAAAAAGGGCCCGCAACGCGGACCCTTTGCATGCGGAACAGGCCGATCAGGATCCGCCCGGATTCACTGATGTGAAGCGCGCCTCCGGCCGGTCGTCGGCGCGGTGGATCGTGCTCACGCCCTTCTTCATCGCCCACGGCCGCAGCTGGTGATGCAGCGGGATGCTGTGCACCTCGTCGCGCGTCAGCACCAGCGCTTCGCGGATCTGCGCGTTGCGCTTGGCCATGTCGGTCTCGGTCTTCATCGTGTCGACCAGCGCGTCGATCTTCGGGTCGCTGATGCGGCCGAAGTTGAAACTGCCGTCGGCGCCGGTGGTACGCGTGCGGATCAGCGACTGCAGCGAATACTGCGCGTCGAAGGTGGACACGCCCCAGCCCAGCAGGTAAGCCGAGGTGTCGAAGTTCTGCACCTTCTGGATGAAGGTGGCCATGCCTTCAGCCACCAGCTTGGTCTTCACGCCGATGCGCGCCCACATCGCCACCAGGTTCTGGCAGATCTCCTCGTCGTTGACGTAGCGGTTGTTCGGGCAGTTCAGCTGGAACTCGAAGCCGTTCGGATAGCCGGCGTCGGCGAGCAGCTTCTTCGCGCGCTCCGGGTCGGCCTTGATGGCCACGTCGATCTCAGGCGAATGGCCGTTGACCCCGGGCGCGACGATGATCGACGCCGGCAGCGACAGCCCGCGCATGGTGTTGCGCTTGATCGCCTCGCGGTCGATGGCGATCGACAGCGCCTCGCGCACGCGCTTGTCCTTGAACGGGTTCTTGCCCTTGACGTCGCTGAACTTCAGCTCCGGGCTGTATTCGTCGAGCGCGATGAAGATCGTGCGCACTTCGTGGCCGTCGAGGATCTTCAACTTCGGATCCTGGCGCAGCCGCGCCACATCCTGGGTCGGCAGGTCGGTCAGCATGTCGACATCACCGGAGAGCAGCGCCGCGACGCGCGTCGGGTCGCTCTTGATCGGCGTGTAGATCACCTCGGTCACGTTGCCGTTCAGCTTGCCCCACCAGTCCTTGTTGACCACCATCGTCAGGCGCTGGTCCGGCGTCCAACTGGTGATCTTGTACGGGCCGGTGCCGTTGACGTTGCGCGAGGCGTAGTTCTCTTCCTTGGCCTTGTAGTCCTGGACGTTGGTGGTCTTGTTCTTCTCCGACCAGGCCTTGCTCATGATGCGGAAGTCGATCAGGCTGCGCAGCAGCAGCGGCTGCGGCGCCGACAGCATCAGGTCGATCGTGTGGTCGTCGATCTTCTTGATCTCGCTGATGCCGTTGACGTACACCTGCAGGGTACCCTGCGGCTGCTTGATGCGGCCGAAGGAAAAGATCACGTCGTCGGCAGTGAAGGGCGAGCCGTCATAGAACTTGACGCCCTTGCGCAGTTCGAAGCGCACCTGTGTCGGACTGATCATCGTCCATTTGGTCGCCAAGCAAGGCTCGACCTCGTACTTTTCGCTGTAGCGCGTCAGGCCTTCGTAGGAGTTCTGCAGCAGCGAGAGCGTCGTGGCATGGTTTTGCGAATACGGGTCCAGCGTCAGGATGTCGTTCTGCGCCGCCCAGCGCAGGGTCTCGGCCTGCGCCGTGCCGCCGGCGGCCGCGCAGGCGATCGCCGCCGCAGCCAGTAGGGAACTGAGCTTCATGGGTGACTCCAGAGGTTCGGAAGCGACGGATGCTAGGGCAAAGGCGGCGCCGGCCGCGGCGGGGAAAGCCCGCAGCAGCGGGCGTCGCCAAAGCCCGCAGCAGCGGGCGTCGCCAAAGCCCGCGCGGCCTTGCGTGGCGCGTTGTCAGGATGCGGTAGGGCGGCCAGGTTCCAATGTCGCCAGGCCAGCCGGACGCGGGCCCGGTGATACAGTGGCGCGCCGGGATGCCGGCTGCGCTCGGGGCCCGCCCAATGCGGGCTTGCGGTCCGCGTCGCGATCCAGTTTTTCCCGGTGCAGCCGGTGAAGCGGAAGGTTGATCAACCCATCAAAGCCCCGGAAACCGGAGCGAAAGGTGAGCGCAAGATGATGCAGGAATCCTGGTCCAACTCGTACCTGTTCGGCGGCAACGCGCCCTACGTCGAAGAACTGTACGAGGCCTACCTCGACAACCCCGGCAGCGTGCCCGACAACTGGCGCGCCTACTTCGACCGGCTGCAGAACGTGGCCGCCGCCGACGGCAGCGACGCGCGCGACGTGGCGCACGCCCCGGTGGTCGAGTCCTTCGCGCAGCGCGCCAAGGCCAACGCCTTCGCGCTGAAGGCCAGCGAGGCCGACCTGGCGGTGGCGCGCAAGCAGGTGCACGTGCAGTCGCTGATCGCGGCCTACCGCAACGTCGGCTCGCGCTGGGCCGACCTCGACCCGCTGAAGCGCACCGAGCGGCCGAAGATCCCCGAG
Organism: Rubrivivax sp.; assembly: GCA_036724445.1. Taxonomy (GTDB): domain Bacteria; phylum Pseudomonadota; class Gammaproteobacteria; order Burkholderiales; family Burkholderiaceae_C; genus Rubrivivax. Next base: position 21,006 of record DAIMFR010000016.1, read on the forward strand.
CTCGAGCCGGCGTTCTACGACCTGACCGAGTCCGACATGGACATCTCGTTCAGCGCGGCGAACACCTACTTCAGCAAGGCCGAGCACATGACGCTGCGCGAGATCGTGCAGGCGCTGCGCGAGACCTACTGCGGCACCGTCGGCGCCGAGACCATGCACACCACCGAGCAGGCCGAAAAGCGCTGGTGGCAGGAGCGGCTGGAAAGCATCCGCAGCAAGCCTGCCTTCACGGCCGAGCAAAAGGTGCACATCCTCGACCGCCTGACCGCGGCCGAAGGCCTGGAGCGCTATCTGCACACCAAGTACGTCGGCCAGAAGCGCTTCAGCCTCGAAGGCGGCGAAAGCTTCATCGCCAGCATGGACGAAGTGGTGCGGCGCGGCGGCGCGCGCGGCGTGCAGGAGATCGTCATCGGCATGGCGCACCGCGGCCGGCTGAACGTGCTGGTGAATACGCTGGGCAAGCTGCCGAAGGATCTGTTCGCCGAGTTCGACCACACGGCCAAGGAAGACCTGCCGGCCGGCGACGTCAAGTACCACCAGGGTTTTTCCAGCGACGTGAGCACGCCCAGCGGCCCGGTGCACCTGAGCCTGGCCTTCAACCCCAGCCACCTGGAGATCGTCAACCCGGTGGTCGAGGGTTCGGTCAAGGCGCGCATGGACCGCCGCGGCGACGCGGAGGGCGACCAGGTGCTGCCGGTGCTGGTGCACGGCGACGCGGCCTTCGCCGGCCAGGGCGTGGTCATGGAGACGCTGGCGCTGGCGCAGACGCGCGGCTACTACACCGGCGGCACGCTGCACATCGTCATCAACAACCAGATCGGCTTCACCACCAGCGACCCGCGAGACACGCGCTCCACGCTGTACTGCACCGACGTCGTCAAGATGATCGAAGCGCCGGTGCTGCACGTCAACGGCGACGACCCTGAAGCCGTGGTGCTGTGCACGCAGCTGGCGCTGGACTACCGCCAGGAATTCAACAAGGACGTGGTCGTCGACATCGTCTGCTTCCGCAAGCTCGGCCACAACGAGCAGGACACGCCGGCGCTGACGCAGCCGCTGATGTACAAGAAGATCACCGTCCATCCGGGAACGCGCAAGCTCTATGGCGACAAGCTGGTGGCGCAGGGCGTGCTGCAGGCCGAAGGGGCCGACAGCCCGGACGGCATGGTCAAGGAACTGCGCGCCGCGCTCGATGCCGGCAAGCACACCGCCGACCCGGTGCTGACCAACTTCAAGAGCAAGTACGCGGTCGACTGGGCGCCGTTCCTCGGCCGCAAATGGACCGACGCGGCCGACACCGCGCTGCCGCTGGCCGAGGTCAAGCGGCTGGCCGAGCGCATCACCAGCGTGCCGGCCAATTTCAAGGTGCACCCGCTGGTCGAGAAGGTGCTGGCCGACCGCGCCGCGATGGGCCGCGGCGAGATCAACGTCGACTGGGGCATGGGCGAGACCCTGGCCTATGCCTCGCTGGTGGCCAGCGGCTATGCGGTGCGCCTGTCGGGCGAGGACTGCGGCCGCGGTACCTTCACGCACCGCCATGCGGTGCTGCACGACCAGAAGCGCGAGAAGTGGGACACCGGCACCTTCATGCCGCTGCAGAACATCACCGACAACCAGGCCCCGTTCGTGGTCATCGACTCGATCCTGTCCGAAGAGGCGGTGCTCGGCTTCGAATACGGCTACGCCTCGGCCGAGCCGAACACGCTGGTCATCTGGGAGGCGCAGTTCGGCGACTTCGCCAACGGCGCGCAGGTGGTCATCGACCAGTTCATCGCCTCGGGCGAAGTCAAGTGGGGCCGCGTCAACGGGCTGACGCTGATGCTGCCGCACGGCTACGAAGGGCAGGGGCCGGAGCACTCCTCGGCGCGCATCGAGCGCTTCATGCAACTGGCCGCCGACAACAACATGCAGGTCTGCCAGCCGACCAGCGCGAGCCAGATCTTCCACCTGCTGCGCCGGCAGATGGTGCGCCAGTTCCGCAAGCCGCTGGTGATCTTCACGCCGAAGAGCCTGCTGCGCGCCAAGGACGCGACCTCGCCGCTGTCGGAGTTCACCAAGGGCGAGTTCCGCACCGTGATCGGGCCGAGCCGCAGCGAGGTCGAAGCCGACAAGGTGCGGCGCGTCATCGCCTGCTCGGGCAAGGTGGCCTACGACCTGATCCGCCGCCGCGACGAGAAGAAGGCCTGGGACGTGGCCATCGTGCGCGTCGAGCAGCTGTACCCGTTCCCGCACAAGGCTTTCGCCGCCGAGCTGAAGCGCTTCCCGAATGCCACCGAGGTCGTCTGGTGCCAGGATGAGCCGCAGAACCAGGGGGCGTGGTTCTTCGTGCAGCACTACGTGCACGAGAACATGAGCGAAGGCCAGAAGCTCGGCTACGCCGGGCGCGCGGCGTCGGCTTCGCCGGCCGTCGGCTATGCGCACCTGCACCAGGAGCAGCAGAAGGCGCTGCTCGACCAGGCCTTCGGCAAGCTGAAGGGCTTCGCGCTTTCCAAGTAGGGCGATGGGGCGGCGGCGCACACTCGAGGCGCTGCCGCCGCTTCGCCTGCTCGACCGGATGCTCGCCGCGCCGGTCGGCTCGCGCAACTGAAAACCAATCCTCCGAGACCCTCCCATGTCAATCGTCGAAGTCAAGGTACCGCAGCTGTCCGAATCCGTCGCCGAGGCCACGCTGCTGCAGTGGAAGAAGAAGCCCGGCGAGGCGGTGGAGATGGACGAGACGCTGATCGAGATCGAGACCGACAAGGTCGTGCTCGAAGTGCCGGCGCCGGCCAGCGGCGTGCTCACCGAGCATGTCGCCGGCGATGGCGCGACGGTCACCGCCGAGCAGGTCATCGCGCGCATCGACACCGAGGCCAAGGCGGGCGCGGCGGCTCCTGCAGCACCCGCTGCGGCGCCGAGTGCCGCCGCGCCGGCGGCGCCCACGCCTGCCGCCGCTGCTCCGGCCGCGGCCTCCAAGGCCGGGGTGGCCATGCCGGCCGCGGCCAAGCTGCTGGCCGAGAACCAGATGGCCGCGTCATCGGTGGCCGGCACCGGCCGCGACGGGCGCGTGACCAAGGGCGACGTGCTGGGCGCGCTGGCTGCACCGAAGCCGGCTGCGGCGCCCGCCGCACCTCAGGCCGCGCCGGCGCGCAGCCTGCCGCCGGTGGCGCCGCCGAGCATGCCGAAGCTGGGCGACCGGCCCGAGCAGCGCGTGCCGATGTCGCGGCTGCGCGCGCGCGTCGCCGAGCGGCTGCTGCAGAGCCAGTCCAGCAACGCCATCCTGACCACCTTCAACGAGGTCAACATGGCGCCGGTGATGGAAATGCGCAAGCGCTTCCAGGAGCGCTTCGAGAAGGAGCACGGCGTCAAGATCGGCTTCATGAGCTTCTTCGTCAAGGCGGCCGTCGCGGCGCTGAAGCGCTATCCGGTGATCAACGCCAGCGTCGACGGCAACGACATCGTCTACCACGGCTACTTCGACATCGGCATCGCGGTCGGCTCGCCGCGCGGTCTGGTGGTGCCGATCCTGCGCGACGCCGACCAGATGAGCTTCGCCGACATCGAGAAGAAGATCGCCGAATTCGGCACCAAGGCGCGCGACGGCAGGCTGTCGATCGACGACCTGACCGGCGGCACCTTCTCGATCAGCAACGGCGGCGTGTTCGGCTCGATGCTGTCCACCCCGATCATCAACCCGCCGCAAAGCGCGATCCTCGGCGTGCATGCCACCAAGGAGCGCGCCGTGGTCGAGAACGGCCAGGTCGTGGTGCGGCCGATGAACTACCTGGCGATGAGCTACGACCACCGCATCATCGACGGCCGCGAGGCGGTGCTCGGCCTGGTGGCGATGAAGGAAGCGCTGGAAGACCCGGCGCGGCTGCTGTTCGACATCTGAAGCGCCGCGCCGCGAGCCTGCGATGAGCCTCGTCGAAGAACTCGCCAAGCTCGAGGAGATGCGTGCCCGCGGCACGCTGTCCGAGGACGAGTTCCAGCGCGCCAAGGCCAGGCTCATCGATGCCGAGCCGCCCGCGCCTTCGCCGGCCGCCGCGGCCATCAACCGCCTGCGCCGCAGCCGCAGCGACAAGTGGCTGGGCGGCGTGTGTGCGGGCCTGGGCCAGGTCAGCGGCGTCGACGCCTGGATCTGGCGGCTGATGTTCGTGCTGCTGTTCCTCTTCGGCGGCACCGGCCTGGTGGCCTACCTGCTGCTGTGGATCTTCGTGCCGCTGGAGTAGCGGCCTCAACCCGACCTCCATCCAACCATGTCCAAGAACTTCGACGTCGTCGTCATCGGCGGCGGCCCCGGCGGCTACATCGCGGCCATCCGCGCGGCGCAACTCGGCCTGAACACCGCCTGCATCGACGAGTGGCAGACCGCCGACGGCAAGCCGGCGCCGGGCGGCACCTGCACCAACGTCGGCTGCATCCCGAGCAAGGCGCTGCTGCAGTCGAGCGAGCACTTCGAGCACGCCGGCCATGCCTTCGCCGCGCACGGCATCGGCCTGAAGGAGCTGAGCATCGACGTGGCGAAGATGGTCGGCCGCAAGGACCAGGTGGTCAAGCAGAACAACGACGGCATCCTGTACCTGTTCAAGAAGAACAAGGTCAGCTTCTTCCACGGCCGCGGCTCGTTCGTGAAGGCGGTGGATGGCGGTTATGAAATCGCCGTGGCCGGCGCCAAGCCCGAGACGCTGCTGGCCAAACAAGTGGTCGTCGCCACCGGCTCGAACCCGCGCGCGCTGCCCGGCGCCGACTTCGACGAAGAGCGCATCCTGTCCAACGACGGCGCGCTGCGCATCCCCGCGGTGCCGAAGACGCTGGGCGTGATCGGCGCCGGCGTCATCGGGCTGGAGATGGGCTCGGTGTGGCGTCGGCTGGGCGCGCAGGTCACGGTGCTGGAGGCCTTGCCCGCTTTCCTGGGCGCGGCCGACGAGCAGATCGCCAAGGAGGCGCACAAGGCCTTCACCAAGCAGGGGCTCGAGATCCACCTGGGCGTGAAGATCTCCGGGGTGAAGAGCGGCAAGAAGGGCGTCAGCGTGGCCTGGACCGACGCCGCGGGCGCCGCGCAGACGCTGGACTGCGACAAGCTGATCGTCTCGATCGGCCGCGTGCCCAACACCACCGGGCTGAATGCCGAAGCCGTGGGGCTGAAGCTCGACGAGCGCGGCTTCGTCGCCGTCGACGACGACTGCCGCAGCAACCTGCCCGGCGTCTGGGCGGTCGGCGACGTGGTGCGCGGGCCGATGCTGGCGCACAAGGCCGAGGAGGAAGGCGTGGCCGTGGCCGAGCGCATCGCCGGCCAGCACGGGCATGTCAACTTCAACACCATCCCGTGGGTGATCTACACCAGCCCGGAGATCGCCTGGGTCGGCCAGACCGAACAGCAGCTGAAGGCCGCCGGCCGCGCCTACCGGGCGGGCAGCTTCCCGTTCATGGCCAACGGCCGTGCGCGGGCGATGGGCGACACCACCGGCATGGTCAAGATGCTGGCCGACGCCGCCACCGACGAGATCCTCGGCGTGCACATCGTCGGTCCGCTGGCCAGCGAGTTGATCGCCGAGGCCGTGGTGGCGATGGAGTTCAAGGCCTGCAGCGAGGACATCGCGCGCATCTGCCACGCGCACCCGAGCCTGAGCGAAGCCACGAAGGAAGCGGCGCTGGCCGTCGACAAGCGCACGCTGAACTTCTGATCCGCGCCCGTCCGATGGGCGTCCGCGCGCTGTACGAACGCACGCTGGCCGAGCGCGGCTACCGCGCCGACGAGGCGCAACTGCGCGCCATCGACGCGCTCGAACGTTGCGAGAACGACTGGCTCGCCTACCTGCAGCGCAGGCGCGGCAAGCTGGCGAAGATCATCAACCGCCCGCCAATCCCGCGCGGCGTGTACATGTACGGTGGCGTCGGCAGGGGAAAGAGCTTCCTGATGGACTGCTTTTTCCAGTCGGTGCCGCTGAAGCGCAAGACGCGGCTGCACTTCCATGAGTTCATGCGCGAGGTGCACCGCCAACTGCACGAACTGCGCGGTACCGCCAACCCGCTGGACGAGCTGGGCCGGCGCATCGCGCGGCGCTTCCGGCTGATCTGCTTCGACGAGTTCCACATCGCCGACGTCACCGACGCGATGATCCTGCATCGGCTGCTGGAATCGATGTTCGAGCATCGCGTCAGCATCGTCACCACGTCTAACTTCCACCCCGATGCGCTCTATCCGAACGGCCTGCACCGCGACCGCATCCTGCCGGCAATCGCGCTGTTGAAGCAGCATCTGGAGGTGCTGGACGTCGATGCCGGTACCGACTACCGGCAGCTCTCGATGGACCAGGTGCGCATCTACCACACGCCGCTGGGGCCCGAAGCCGACGCGCAGATGCTGGCCGCCTTCGAGCGCCTGGCCGAGGTGCGCGACGAGGACCGGCGGCTGCACATCGAGCAGCGCGAGATCGTCGCGCGGCGCCGCGCCGGCGGCGTGGTGTGGTTCGACTTCGCGCAGCTGTGCGGCGGGCCGCGCTCGATGAACGACTACCTGGAGCTGGCGTCGCGCTTCCACACCGTGCTGCTGTCCGATGTGCCGGCGATGTCGCCGCGGCTGGCCAGCGAAGCGCGGCGCTTCACCTGGCTGGTGGACGTGCTCTACGACCGCCGCGTGAAACTGATCCTCTCCGCCGCGGTCGAACCCGAATTGCTCTATACCGAAGGCCCGCTTTGCCACGAATTCCCGCGCACCGTCTCGAGGCTGCAGGAGATGCAGACCGCCGCCTACCTGGGACTGACGCGGCGCAGCGTGGACACCGCGCTGACATGAGGCGTGGTGCGGTCGCGCTGGTGCTGCTGCTCGGCTGGGGCGCACTGGCGCGCGCCGAGCCGGCCGCGGCGGCGGCTGAGCGCCAGCAGATCCGCGTCGACCGCGCGGCGGCCGAAGCCCGCTACAAGCAGGCCGAAGCCGAATGCCGCACGCGTTTTGCCGTCTCCGGCTGCATCGCCGACGCGCAGGCGCAGCGGCGCACGGCGCTGACCGAACTGCGCGAACGCGAACTGGCGCTCGACGAGGCCAAGCGCCAGGCCGAGGCGGCCGAGAACGCGCGGCGCCTGCAGGCCAAGCAGGCCGAGGCCGCGGCCAGGCCGGCGCCGCAACCGCATGCAGCGGCCGCTGCTTCACCGGCCGCGTCGGTGCCCGCTTCGATGCCGCACGCCGAGCGCAGCGTGCCGCGCTCGAAGACCGCCGACGACCCGGCGGAAGCCGCCGCACGTGCCGCCGCGCGGCAGCGCCGCATCAGCGAAGCCGACGCGCATCGGCGCGAGGTGGAGCAGCGCAATGCCGAGCGTGCGGCGCGCGGCAAGAAGTCCACGCCGCTGCCGGTGCCGTCGGCGGCCAGCGTCGCCGAAGCGGCCAGCGCCGCGGCACGCTGACGCGCTTCTTCAGGCCAGCGGGTCGATGCGCAGCAGCGCCAGCGACAGGTTGTCGCCGCCCCCGCGCGCGCGTTGCCGGGCCTTGTTGACGAGCATCTCGCTGGCCTCGCGCGGCGGCAGCGCGTGCACGATGGCACCCAGCTCGCGCGGCGTGAAGTAGTGCCACAGTCCGTCGCTGCAGGCCAGCAGCGCATCGCCGAACTCGAGCTTGTCGACGCGCGCCACCGTCAGCGGCGGATCCTGCTGCGTGCCCAGGCAGCCGGTGAGCAGGTTGCCCTGCGGATGCGTCAGCGCTTCCTCCTCGCTGAGCCGGCCTTCGTCGACGAGCCGCTGCACGAAGGAATGGTCGTGTGTGCGCGACACCAGGTCCGGACCGCGAAAGTGGTAGACGCGCGAATCGCCGGCATGGGCGATGGCGCAGGCCAGCGTCGGGTCGACCAGAAAGGCGGCCAGCGTGCTGTGCGGCTCTTCTTCCGAGGTGATGGCCGTCAGCTTGATCATCAGGTGCGCTTCGGACAGCACCTGGCGCAGCGTGGCGCCGGCGTCGTCCTTGGCCGGCACGTAGCGTTCGAACACCTGGCGCGCGGTCAGCATCACCTGATCGGCGGCCTTGCGCCCGCCGCTCTTGCCGCCCATGCCGTCGGCCACGACGCCGAGCGCGCAGCCGGGTACGCGGTCGTGCGTGATGATCTCGACCTGATCCTGCTGGTAGGCGCGGTCGCCGCGATGCATGCCGGTGGCCGCGCAAATGCGAAACGCCTGTGCTGGTGCGCTCATGGCGTCGAATATAAACTCGCCGCTATGACGCAAAGTCCGCAAATCAATGACAACTTGCACTCGGTTCAGCGGCAGTTGATCGAACTGCGCATTGAACACGCGGACATGGACGACATGATCGACCGCATGGCGCAGACCCTGCCGCACGACGACCTGGCGCTGCGCCGGCTGAAGAAGCGCCGGTTGCTGCTGCGCGACAAGATCGCCCGGTTGGAGCTGGAGCTCGACCCTCCGACGCCGGCTTGAATCCGCCCGTCCCCGCCGCGCCGCTGTCGCAGCAGGTGGCGCTGGCCTTCTCCAGCCAGGGGCCGCTGGCGCAGCACGACCCGCAACTGGCGCAGCGCGAGGCGCAGCAGGCGCTCGCGCAGCAGGTGGCGCGGGCCATCGACGAGCGCAGCGCGCTGGTCGCCGAAGCCGGCACCGGCGTCGGCAAGACCTTCGCCTACCTGGTGCCGCTGCTGCTGTCGGGACGGCGCGCGCTGGTCAGCACCGCCACCAAGAGCCTGCAGGACCAGCTGTTCCTGCGCGACCTGCCGCGCCTGAGCGAAGCGCTGCGCGTCCCGGCCAAGCTGGCGCTGCTGAAGGGCCGCGCCAGCTACCTGTGCCGCCACCGACTGCAGCTCGCGCGCCAGGGCGCCGAGCTGCCCGACCGTTGGGCGCTGCGCACGCTGGCGCGCGTCGAGGCCTGGGCGCAGAGCACGCGCAGCGGCGATCTGGCCGAGATCGAAGGCCTGGACGAACGCTCGCCGGTGATCCCGCTGGTGACTTCCACGCGCGACAACTGCCTGGGCAGCGAATGCCCGCAGCTCAGGGACTGTCACGTGATGCACGCGCGGCGCGAGGCCATGGCCGCGGACCTGGTGGTCGTCAACCACCATCTGTTCTTCGCCGACATGGCGCTGCGCGACAGCGGTGTGGCCGAGCTGCTGCCGACCGTCGACGTGGCGGTCTTCGACGAGGCGCACCAGCTGGTCGAGGCCGGCGTGCAGTTCCTCGGCACCAGCCTGGGCACGGCGCAGCTGGTCGACTTCGCGCGCGACCTGCTCGCCGCCGGGCTGCAGCAGGCGCGCGGCCTGCGCGACTGGCAGGCCTTGGCCGGCACGCTGGAGCAGGCGGCGCGCCAGCTGCGGCTGCAGTGCGCCGGGCCGCTGCGCGAGCTGCGCGGCGTGATCAAGCTGCGCTGGGACGAACGCGCCGGCGGCGAGGCGTGGGTCAGCGGCCTGCAGGCGCTGGCCGAGGCCGCGCAGACCGTGGCGCAGGCGCTGGACGCGCTGACGGCGATCGGCCCGGACTTCGACAAGCTGCAGCAGCGCGCGTTGTCGCTGGCGCAGCTGGCGGCGCTGTTCGCGCAGCCGGCCGAGGCCGACCAGGTGCGCTGGATCGATGTCTCGGTGCAGCAGGCGCGGCTGCTGCAGTCGCCGCTGGACATCCGCGAGATGCTGGGCGAGCAGCGCCGCGCCGCGCCCAAGGCCTGGATCTTCACCTCGGCCACCTTGGGCGACGACGAGCGGCTGGGCTGGTTCACCTCGACCACCGGGCTCGAGGACGCGCTGACGCTGCGCGTCGGCAGCCCTTTCGACTATGCGGCGCACGCGCGGCTGTGGGTGCCGCTGCCGTTTCCCAAGCCCAACGACGGCGCGCATCCGGCGGCGGTGGGCGCACTGGCGGCACGCATCGCGCGTGCGCTCGGGGGCCGATGCTTCGTGCTCACGACCACGCTGCGCGTGCTGCCGCTGATTGCCGAGGCGCTGCGCGAGGCGCTCGCGCGCGGCGGCTCGGCCATCGAGGTGCTGGTGCAGGGCAGCCAGCCCAAGCGCGCGCTGCTGCAGCGCTACGGCGACGGGCGCGACTGCGTGCTCGTCGGCTCACAGAGTTTCTGGGAGGGCATCGACGTGCCCGGCGACGCGCTGCAGTGCGTGATCATCGACAAGCTGCCGTTTCCGCCGCCCAACGATCCGCTGGTGCAGGCGCGCGTGAAGAAGATCGAAGCGCAGGGCGGCAACGCCTTCAGCGAGTACTTCGTCGCCGAGGCGGCGGTGTCGTTGAAGCAGGGCGCCGGACGGCTGATCCGCAGCGAGACCGACCGCGGCCTGCTCGTCGTCTGCGACCCGCGCCTGCGGCAGATGGGCTACGGCAAGCGGCTGCGCGCGGCGCTGCCGCCGATGACCGAGCTGACGCGCGAGGCGCAGGTCTTCGACTGGCTGGCGGCATTGGCTGCTGACCACTGAAGCAGGGACGTGCGCCCAAAGGCGCAAAGCGGCCTTCGGCCGCTTTGCGCCTTTGGGCGCTATGCACCACTCCCCCGAGCCCCCTCCGAGAGGGGGCTCCAGTTCGTTCGACAAGTCGGCCTGGCGGCCGATGGAGGGGCCGGGGCCTGCGCCGGCCGCAAGGCCGGCCCGTCGGCCATGCTGGAGCCCCCTCTCGGAGGGGGCGCGGGGGAGCTGCACGAACGCGCCTTGGCGCAAAGCGGCCTACGGCCGCTTTGCGCCGACAGCAGCTGCCGGTTCCTGAGTTCGAACGCGAGTGGGTATGAGCCGGCTTCAGTCGGCCACGGCGGCGCGGTAGGCGTGCCACGACGCATGCCCGAGCACGGGCCCGACCACCAGCAGCCCGGCGAACCAAGGCAGCAGCGCCAGCACCACGAGCACGGTGATGATCGCGCCCCAGAAGATCATCACCGGCGTCTGCGTGAAGAACAGCCGCATGCTCGTCAGGCCGGCAGTGATGGCGTCGGTCTGGCGGTGCAGGATCATCGGGATCGAGACCACGCTCACCGCATAGATCAGCCCGGCGAAGATCGCGCCGACGCCCAGCCAGGCGACGATGAAGCCGAGGTTCTCGGGGTTGGTCAGCGCGAGCAGCGAGCCGCGCAGGTCGGGCATGCCGTCGAAGCTGACGGCGAAGATGACCAGCGTGGCGCGCCCCCACAGCATCTCCAGGATCAGCAGCACGAAGCCGAAGATCGCCAGCTGGCCGGTGCGCGTGTCCCAGGCGAGCAGCGAATCGCCGAAGTCCGGCTTCTCGCCGTTCTCCAGCCGCTGGCTGGCGCGGTACAACCCCAGGCACAGGAAGGGCCCCATCAGCAGGAAGCCGGCCGACAGCGCCATCACGTAGGCGGGCGCGGCCTCGTAGACCTTCATCAGTGCCCAGCCCATGACCATGAAGCAGGCGCCGTAGAACAGGCCGATGCCCGGGCAGCGGATGAAGTCGCGCCAGCCGCGGGCGATCCAGCGCAGCGGGTCGGCGAAGCGCAGCCGCCGCAGCACGATCGGCGGCTTGGCGGCGGGATCAGTCGGCGCGCCGCCGGGGTCGGCGGCGGTCGGCTCGGAGGGTGTGTCCATGGCGCCTGAAGTGAGTTCAGCGCCCGCGCCGCACGCGCAGGATCTCGTCGAGGACCAGGCAGACCGCGCCCAGCGTGATGGCGCTGTCGGCCAGGTTGAAGGCCGGGAAGTACCAGCCCGCATAGTGCAGCTGGATGAAGTCGACCACGTGGCCGTGCAGCAGCCGGTCGACGACGTTGCCGATGGCGCCGCCCATGATCATGCTGACGGCGAAGCAGAACAGCTTCTGCGTCGGATGCCGCTTCAGCATCCAGACGATGAAGGCCGACGCCAGCGTGCCCAGCCCGACGAAGAACCAGCGCTGCCAGCCCGATGCGCCGGCCAGGAAGCTGAAGGCGGCGCCGCTGTTGTGCACCCGCACCAGGTTGAACCACGGCGTCAGCGCACGTGTTTCGTTGAGCACGAAGCGGTCGACGACCAGCATCTTGCTCAGCTGGTCGAGCAGCACCACGGCCAGCGCCAGCGCGAGCCATCCCCACAGGCCGAGCCGGCCGGCCGACGAAGCGCCCATGTCAGTGGCGCCCGGCCGCCCGAAGCCGCTGACACGCCCCCTCGGGGGGCAGCGAACGAAGTAAGCGTGGGGGTTGCATCAATTCTCAGGCGATGTGCCGCGGCTCGCCCGCGCCGTAGAGATTGCTGACGCAGCGGCCGCACAACGCCGGGTGTGCCGCGTCGGCGCCGACATCGTCGCGCCAGTGCCAGCAGCGCTCGCACTTGGTGGCGGCCGACGGCGCGACCGTCAGCGCCAGCGTGTCGCCGGCGAGCAAGGTGGCCTTCGAGGTGATGAACACGAACTTCAGGTCCTCGCCCAGCGAGGCCAGCAGCGCATGCGTCTCCGGCGGCGCGGCCACCGTCACCTCGGCCTGCAGCGACGAGCCGACGCCGCCGGCGGCGCGCACCTCCTCGATGGCCTTGTTGACCGCGTCGCGCACTTCGCGCAGCGACTGCCATTTGCTCAGCAGCGCGGCGTCGGTGGTGGCGCCGACGCCGGCGAAGTCCCAGTAGGTCTGCTTGAAGATGCTGCCCCGGCCGGGCGCGAACACCGCCCAGGCTTCCTCGGCGGTGAAGCTCAGGAAGGGTGCCATCCAGCGCAGCATCGCCTGCGTGATCTGCCATAGCGCGGTCTGCGCGCTGCGCCGCGCCGGGCTCTTCGCCGCGGTGGTGTAGAGCCGGTCCTTGAGCACGTCCAGGTAGAACGCGCCCAGGTCTTCCGAGCAGAAGACCTGCAGCTTGGCCACCACCGGGTGGAACTCGTAGACCTCGAAGTGCTTCAGCACCTCGGCCTGGAACTGTTCGGCCCGCGTCAAGGCCCAGCGGTCGATCTCCAGCAGTTGGGCGAAGGGCACGGCGTCGGCCTGCGGATCGAAGTCGCTGGTATTGGCGAGCAGGAAGCGCAGCGTGTTGCGGATGCGCCGGTAGGCGTCGACCACGCGCTTGAGGATCTCGTCGTCGCCGGCGATGTCGCCCGAGTAGTCGCTGGCCGCGACCCACAGCCGGATGATTTCAGCGCCCAGCGTCGAGCTGACCTTCTGCGGCTCGATGCCGTTGCCCAGGCTCTTGCTCATCTTGCGGCCCTGCGCGTCGACGGTGAAGCCGTGCGTCAGCAGCCCGCGGTACGGCGCGCGGCCGTAGATCGCGCAGGCCAGCAGCAGCGAGCTGTGGAACCAGCCGCGGTGCTGGTCGTGGCCTTCCAGGTACAGGTCGGCCTCGGGCCCGCTGTCGTGGTGGCCCAGGCTCGAGCCGGTGTGGGCATGGGTGCCGCGCAGCACGTGCCAGAAGGTCGAGCCGCTGTCGAACCAGACTTCGAGGATGTCGCTGCTCTTGGTGTAGAGCTGGGCGTCCTCGGGCCCGAGGATCTGTTCGGCGCTGACGCGGCTCCAGGCCTCGATGCCGCCGGCTTCGACGATGTCGGCCGCCTGGTCCAGGATCTGCATCGTGCGCGGATGCAGCTCGCCGTTGTCCTTGTGCAGGAAGAAGGGCAGCGGCACGCCCCAGCTGCGCTGGCGGCTGATGCACCAGTCGGGGCGGTTGGCGATCATGTCGCGCAGCCGCGCGCGGCCGTTCTCCGGATAGAAGCCGGTGTGCTCGATGGCTTCCAGCGCCATCCGGCGCAGCGTCTTCTCGGCCTTGTCCTTGGTGAAGACGCCGACGCCTTCGTCCATGCGCACGAACCACTGCGCCGCGGCGCGGTAGATCACCGGGCTCTTGTGGCGCCAGCAGTGCGGGTAGCTGTGCGTGATGCTCTCGGTGGCCAGCAGCCGGCCGGCGTCGCGCAGCGTATCGATGATCTGAGGCACCGCCTTCCAGATGTCCAGGCCGCCGAACAGCGGGAAGTCGGCCGCATAACTGCCGTGGCCCTGCACCGGGTTCAGGATGTCGTCGGTCTTCAGCCCGTGCGCGATGCAGGAGTTGAAGTCGTCCAGGCCGTAGGCCGGCGATGAATGCACGATGCCGGTGCCGTCGTCGGCGGTGGCGTAGTCGGCCAGGTACACGGGCGAGAGCCGGTCGTAGCCCGCGTGCACTTGCGCCAGCGGATGGTGAAACTGGATGCCGGCCAGCTTCTCGCCCTTCGTCGTCGCCAGCACCTGGCCCTGCAGGCCGTAGCGCTGCAGGCAGGTGTCGACCAGCGACGCGGCCAGCAGCAGCAGGCCGCGCGGCGTGTCCACCAGCGCGTAGTCGAGCTGCGGGTTCAGGTTCAGTGCCTGGTTGGCCGGCAGGGTCCAGGCGGTGGTGGTCCAGATCACCGCGAAGGCGTCCTTGCTGAAAGCGCCCAGCCCGAAGGCCGCGGCCAGCTTGTCCGGCTCGGCGCAGAGGAAGGCCACGTCCAGCGTCCGGCTCTTCTTGTCGGCGTATTCGATCTCGAACTCGGCCAGCGACGAACCGCAGTCGAAGCACCAGTACACCGGCTTGAGCCCGCGGTAGACGAAGCCGCGCTCGATCACGCGCTTGAGCGCGCGGATCTCGCCGGCCTCGTTGGCCGGGTCCATGGTGCGATAGGGACGGTTCCAGTCGCCGAGCACGCCCAGGCGCCTGAAGTCGGCCATCTGCAGCGCGATCTGCTCGGTGGCGTAGGCGCGGCTCCTGGCCTGCATCTGGTCGCGGTCCAGGCCGCGGCCGTGCGCCTTCTCGATCGCGTTCTCGATCGGCAGGCCGTGGCAGTCCCAGCCCGGCACGTACTGCGCGTCAAAGCCGGCCAGCTGCCGCGCCTTGACGATCATGTCCTTCAGCACCTTGTTGACCGCGTGCCCCATGTGGATCTGGCCGTTGGCATAGGGCGGGCCGTCGTGCAGGATGAACTTGGGCGCGTCGCGGCGCACGTCGCGCAGCTGCTTGTACAGGCCCTCGTCGTTCCACTGCCTGACCCAGCCCGGCTCGCGCTTGGCCAGGTCGCCGCGCATCGGGAAGGGCGTGTCGGGCAGGTTCAGCGTGGCTCGGTAGTCGGCAGTCTTGGCGGCGGTCTTGGCGGCGGTCTTGGCAGCGGCGGCATTCATGGTGGTCGGCAGCGCTTAGGGGGCGCCGCGAGGCAATCGTCTTGGGGCAGGGCGGTCCTGGGGCGGGCCGCGGGGGCGCGTCGAACCGGGCGCGTCAAATTCGATCGCGGGTGATCTGCCGGTGCGTGCTCGGTGCCATCGGGCGATTCTACCGGGCGGTCTGGATGGGGACCTGCGCGCCGAACCAGGCCTGCGCGCCGGCGATGTCGCGCTCGATGCCCGCGCGCAGCGCCTCCAGCGACGGGTACTTGCGCTCGTCGTGCAGCTTGTGCAGCAGCTCGACCTTGATGCAGCGGCCGTAGGCGCCGTCGCGGCCCAGCGCCTCGGGCCACCGCAGGCAGTACACCTCCAGCCGTTGCTGGCCGGCGTCCTCGATCGTCGGCCGCACGCCCAGGCTGGCGACGCCGGGCAGCGTCTCGTCAGCCAGGCCGTGCGTGCGCACCACGAACACGCCCTGCGCGGCCGGCCGCGGGTGGCCGAAGCGCAGGTTCAGCGTCGGCGTGCCCAGCGTGCGGCCGAGCTTGCGGCCGTGCAGCACATGGCCGCTGATGCTGTAGGGCCGGCCCAGCAGCGCCGCAGCGTGCGCCATCTCGCCGCCGCCCAGCGCCTCGCGCACGGCGGAGCTGGACACGCGCAGCCCATGCACCTCGTAGCTGAGCATGCGCGCGACGTCGAAGCCCTGCGCCGCGCCGGCCGCATCGAGCATGGCGTAGTCGCCGGCGCGCCGGGCGCCGAAGCGGAAATCGTCGCCGACCAGCACGACGCGCGCGCCCAGGCCGCGCACCAGCACGTCGTCGATGAAGGCCTGCGGCGACTGGCCGGCGAAGCGCGCGTCGAAGCGCATCACCACCGCCTGGTCGATGCCGCAGCGCTCGAGCTCCGCCAGCTTGTCGCGCAGCGTGGCGATGCGCCGCGGCGCCTGCTGCGGCGTGCCGGCGCGCGCGGCAAAGTAGTCGCGCGGATGCGGCTCGAAGCTGAGCACGCAGCTGGGCACGCCGCGGTGCCGCGCTTCGTTGATCAGCAGCGCCAGCATCGCCTGGTGGCCGCGGTGCACGCCGTCGAAATTGCCGATGGTCAGCGCGCAGGCCGGCGCGATGCCCGGGTGGTGTAAGCCTCTGAAGACCCGCATGCGGCGATTATCCCGGCGCCGGCCAGCGCATGCGTGCCCGGCGGCATCGACGCCTGCGCCGCGCTGCCGACGGCGAAGGACGACTGCAGCACCGGTTCATCGCCGCTGAACGCCGCCTGCTGCAGCGCCCGCAACGGCAGGTCAGCGGCCCGGCACCACTGGCGCAGCGCGCGGGCCGGTGTCTCGCTCATGGCGCCGATGCTTTACGGCGCGGATGCCGCATGCTCGCCGCTTCAGCGCCCGGCGTGATCGCGGCTCGTTCGACCCAGCGCCATTGCCCCGGCGGCAGGTCCTCGGGCAGTTGCAGCGCGCCGAAGCCCACGCGCTGCAGCGCCACCACACGGTTGCCTACCGCCGCGAGCATGCGCTTGACCTGGTGGTACTTGCCTTCGGTCAGCGTCAGCAGCAGCTGCCGCTCGCCGCCGGCTTCGCAGGCCGCGGCGCGCACCGGCATCGGGTCGTCGCGCAGCAGCACGCCGGCGCGCAGTTGCTGCAATTGATGCGGCGTCACCGCATCGGCGCAATCGGCGCGGTAGACCTTGGGCACGTGCCGGCGCGGCGACGTCAGCTCGTGGATCAGCGCGCCGTCGTCGCTGAGCAGCAGCAGCCCGGTGGTGTCCTGGTCGAGCCGGCCGATGGGCTGCACGCCGCGCCTGCGCAGCGGCAGCGGCAGCAGGCTCAGCACACTGGGATGGTGGCGGGGCTTCTGCGAGCATTCGTAGCCGGCCGGCTTGTTCAGCATCAGCAGCGCCTTGGCGTGGAAAGGCCATGGCCGGCCCTGCACGCTGAACATCAGGCCGCCGGTGTCGATGTCGGCGTCCGGGTCGTCGACGACGAGCCCGCCTACCTGGACCCGCCCGTTCAGGATCAGCGCTTCGCACTCGCGCCGGCTGCCGAAGCCCTGGCTGAACAGGATCCGGCGCAGCTGCACCTCAGGCTTGCAGCCGCTGCCAGGCGCGCGCGCTGCGCTGGCTGCGCGCGCTGCCGGCCACGGCGAAGAGCGCCGCGTCGCGCTGCCAGCGCTGCGCGGCCGGATCGCCGGGCGTCAGCGCCCAGAGCGTGCCGGCCTCGTCGTAAAGCGCGTGCGCCAGCGCCAGCGCACCGGCCAGCGCGACATGCGCGGCCGGCGCATCGGCGGCGGCGGCGGACAGCGCGGCCAGCGTCACGAGCAGCGCGCACAGCCGCTCGGCGAAGCCGGCCGGCCAGCGGCGCTGGCGCGCCTCGCGCAGCAGGTAGGCCAGCACCGCCAGCGTCACGTGGATGTCCTCGATCGTGCGGAAGGGTTTGACGTAACGTTCGTAGCCGTCGCCGGGCAGCAGCGCCGCGTCGTCGAGCGCGACGCCGTCGAGCTGCACGCGGGCGTGCGGCACCTCAGGCACGAAACGCGTCTCGGGCATCGCCAGCAGCTGCAGGCCGGGTGCGCCGGCCGGCACGCGCGCCACCTTCAGTTGCGGCCGCTGCGCCGCGTCATCGGCGGGCAGCGCGGCGACGACCAGAAGCACGCTGCTGTCGGGGCCGAGCGTGGTCCAGCGCTTGGCGCCGTCGAGCAGCCAGCCGCCGCCGGCGGCCGGCCGGAGGCGGGTGCGGATGTCGCGCGGCCGGTTGCCCGACTCTTCGGTGACGCAGAACGCGGCCACCGCGTCCGGCGGCAGCCCGGGCAGCAAGGCGCGCAACGCCGCCTGATAGCCGCTGGCGAAGGCCCAGCCGACGCGGTCGGCATCGAAGCCGCCGAGCAGCGCCTGTGCGGCCGGTGCGGGCGCGCGCGCCGCGCCGTCGCGCCAGCGCGGCCACCAGCCGGCGACGCTGTCGCGCGCCGGCACCTCGGTGGCGGCGCGCAGGCATGACTCGAGGGCGGTGTTCATCGCATTGGCAGGAGGATCGGCGACACCGCCGCATGGTAGCTGCCGCGCGTGGCGCCGGCAGCCGCACCGTTCAGCGCTTTGGCGCCGCGTGCGGGCTGACGTAGGCGCCGACCTCGCTGCGGAACGCGACGTTCAGCCGGTTCCAGCCGTTGATGGCGATGACCGCCAGCGTCAGGTCGACCAGCGCCTTTTCGTCGAAGTGGCGCCGCGCCTCGGCATACAGTGCGTCGGAGACTTCGTGCGTGGCGATCTGCGTCAGCGCTTCGGTCCACGCCAGCGCCGCGCGCTCGCGCCCGCTGTAGCACGGCGCGTCGCGCCAGGCGCTCACCAGGTACAGCCGCTGCTCGCTTTCGCCGCGGGCGCGCGCATCCTTGGTGTGCATGTCCAGGCACCAGGCGCAACCGTTGATCTGCGACGCGCGCGTCTTCACCAGTTCGAGCAGCGAGTGCTCCAGGCCGCTGCGCTGCACTTGCTGCTCGGCGGCGAGCATGGCCTTGAAGGCCTCGGGCGAGGCGAGCTTGTAGTCGAGGCGTTGTTGCATGGCATCCTCTCGAGCATGAATTCAATGCGGCGTGAACAGGCGCTGCACAGCCGGCTTGGAAACCATGATCGGCCTTCGCGTGCATCACGCCGCATCGTAGACCCGCGCCGCCTCATGGGCCAAGTGCGAGTGCGCGAGCCAATCCGGAGTCGGCGTCGATGCCTTGGCCGAGGCGCGCAGCCACCCGGCGCGCAGCGCGTAGAACGCCAGCGGATGTCCAGACCTTCGACGCGCGCGAAGCCGGCTGCGGCGGCGAGCGCGCGCACCCGCGCGCCCCGCTTTCGCCTCGGCACGCGCCGAGCGCCGGCACAACCCGCGCGGCAGTGTCATCATGGCGCCGCATGGCCGGCGCTGCGGCGCTGCGCCGCAGGCCCGTCCGCCGGTCGCATGACCCGAGGAGCGCATCGCGATGAACCAGAGCGTTGCCGACGCCGCCGCCAAGCGCCGGGTGTTCAGACAACTTCACGAAGCCGGCTGTTTCGTGATCCCGAACCCCTGGGACGTGGGCAGCGCACGGCTGCTGCAGAGCCTGGGTTTCGCGGCGCTGGCGACCACCAGCTCGGGCTTCGCCTGGTCGCGCGGCCACCCCGACAACGGCATCGACCGCGACACGGCGCTGGCGCACCTGGCCGAGATGGTCGCGGCCACCGAGCTGCCGATCAACGCCGATTTCGAGAGCGGCTTCGCGCCCGACCCCGCGGGCGTCGCCGAGAGCGTGCGCCTGGCCGTCGATTGCGGCGTCGCCGGCCTGTCGATCGAGGACTCGACCGGCAGCGCAGCCGAGCCGCTGTATCCGCTGGACGCCGCGGTCGAGCGGCTGCGCGCGGCGCGCCGGGCGATCGACGCGGCTGGCGGCGACACGCTGCTCGTGGGCCGCGCCGAAGGCTTCTTCGTCGGACGGCCCGATCTGGAGCAGACCATCGCCCGGCTGCGCGCCTATGCCAACGCCGGTGCCGACTGCCTGTATGCGCCCGGGCTGCGCACGCGCGAGCAGATCGCCGCGGTGGTCGCCGCGGTCGCGCCCAAGCCGGTGAACGTGCTGGTCGGCTGGGCCGGCGAGCTGAGCGTGGCCGAGCTCGCCGCGCTGGGGGTGCGGCGCATCAGCGTCGGCGGCGCGCTGGCGCGCGTTGCGCTGGGCGCGTTCCTGCGCGCGGCGAGACGGATCGCCGAACAAGGCCGCTTCGACGGCTTCGCCGGCGCGGCGGCCGGCAAGGATCTGAACGCGTTCTTCGCTGCCGACCTCCAGGCGCGGCGCAGGTAGGCGTGCTGCCGCAGGCGCCGGCAGCCGCGGCACGCGCCGGGTGCGCGGCCTTCCTGCAGCGCGCGCCGAACACGCTCAGGGATGCACCGCAAGCAAACGGAACGCATCGAAGAACACCATCGTCATCCGCCGGATGAAGCCGCGGCGGCTGGGGCGGCAGGTACTCAGCCGGGCAGGATCTCGCGCGCGGCCGGCAGGTCGGGCACGCGCAGTCCTGCGGCGGCACGCACCGCGTTGAGCACCGCGCGCGCCGTCACTGTCGCTGCCAGCGTGCCCAGCACCGTCATGTCGCCGGGCCGGCCGCTGCCGCCGGTGGCCAGCGCGAACAGCGTGTCGCCGTCGCTCATCGTGTGCACCGGGTCGATGCAGCGCGCGAGCCCGTCGTGCGCCATCGTCGCCAGCTTGTTGGCCTGCGCCTTGCTGAGTGCCGCGTCGGTGGCGACGATGCCGATGGTGGTGGCCATGCCGGCGATGGCGCGCGGCGGCAGTTCCCCCGCGGCGATGGCCTGCGCGGCGCTGCGCGGCCGGCCGCCGGCGCCGCGCGTGCCGGCGAGCACGCGGCCGCTGGCCGGGTCGATGACGTCGCCGCTGGGGTTGACCGCCACCAGCGCGCCGACGGTGAAGGCACCCAGCGTCAGCGACGCGGTGCCGATGCCGCCCATCATCGCGTGTTCGACGCCGAACAACTTGCCGACCGTCGCGCCCGCGCCTGCGCCCACGTTGCCCTGCGCTGGCGGCTCGCAGCGGGCGGCCTCGCAGGCGGCGTAGCCGGCGGCGGCATCGGGCCGGATCCTCGCATCGCCCAGCCACAGGTCGAAGAGCACGGCGGCCGGCACGATCGGCACCCGGACCGGCCTTGCGGCCGGTCCTGCGCCGGTCGCCGGGCCGACTTGCAGCCCATGGCCGCGTTCCTCGAGCCAGCGCATCACGCCGCCTGCGGCGTCGAGGCCGAAGGCGCTGCCGCCGGTCAGCAGCACGGCATGCACCTGCTCGACCAGGTTGTCGGGG
Source organism: Rubrivivax sp. (assembly GCA_036724445.1). Classification (GTDB taxonomy): domain Bacteria; phylum Pseudomonadota; class Gammaproteobacteria; order Burkholderiales; family Burkholderiaceae_C; genus Rubrivivax. Next base: position 41,799 of record DAIMFR010000016.1, read on the forward strand.
CGCAGCAGATCGGTTTCGCGCGTGCCCGGCGCCGCGCCGCGCACGTCGACGCCGGCCACCGCGCCCTGCGGGCACAACAGCACGCTGCAGCCGGTGGGGCGGCGCGTGTCGGTGAAGTGGCCGACGGCGAGGCCGGGGACGTCGGTGATCGCCCCCGGGAACAGCGCCGCCGGCGCTGGGGTCACGCAAACACGCCGGCGGTGTCGCGCATGCGCGCGCTGACCTCCCCGAGGTGGAACATCGTGTCGCCGAAGCTCAGCTCGATGACCGTCAGCCGCTTGAAGTAATGGCTCGACACGTATTCGTCGGTGACGCCGATGCCGCCGTGGATCTGCGTGCACTGCTGGCCGACGAAGCGCATCGAGTTGCCCAGCTGCACCTTGGCCTGCGACAGTGCGCGCCGCCGCTGCTCGACCTCGTCGCCCAGCTTCAGGCTGGCGAAGTAGCTCATCGAACGGCCCAGTTCCAGCTGCATCTTCACGTCGGCGATGCGGTGGCGCAGCGCCTGGAAGCTGGCGATGGGCACGCCGAACTGCTTGCGCTGGTGCATGTAGTCCACCGTGATCGCCACCATGCGGTCCATCAGCCCGACGCCTTCTGCGCACAGCGCGGCGATGGCCACGTCGGCCGCGTGTTCGAGCGCGTCGCACCCCTTCAGCGTGAGCAGCGTGGCCGGCGTGTCGCTCAACACCAGATCCGCAGCGCGCGCGCCGTCCTGCGTCGGGTAGCCGCGCAGCTTCAGGCCGGCGGCAGCCTTGTCGACCACGAACAGCGCGACGCCGGCCGGGTCGCTCTCGGCGCCGGACACGCGCGCCGAGACGATGAAGGCATCGGCCTCGTCGCCGGCCGGCACGACGATCTTGGTGCCGCCGAGCTTCCAGCCGCCGCCGGCTGGAGCAGCCTTTACCGCCACCTGGGCCAGCCGGTAGCGCGAGTGGCGTTCCTGCTGCGCCAGCACCAGCAGCGCCTCGCCGCCGGCGATCTTCGGCAGCCACTGCTGCTGCAGCTCGGCCGGCGCGTAGGACAGCAGCGTGGGTGCGACCAGCGCCGCCTGCGCGTAGGGGGCGTTGACCAGGCCGCGGCCCAGCTCTTCCATCACCATCATCGCCTCGACCGCGCCTTGCCCCAGGCCGCCTTGGGCCTCGGGCACCACCAGCCCGGCCAGACCCAGCTCGTTCAGCTCGCCGAGCACCGCGCGCGTCTTGCCGCCGGCCTTGGCCAGCGCATGGCGGCGCTCGAAGCCGAAACCCTTGTCGACCCAGCGGCGCACGGCGTCGCGCAGTTGTTCCTGTTCGTCCGAAAATTCGAAGTCCATGTCTGTCTCCCGTCAGCCGAGCACGGTTTGGGCCACGATGTTCCGCTGAACTTCGTTGCTGCCGCCGTAGATCGTCGTCTTGCGCTGGTTGAAGTAGGTGCCGGCCAGCGGCAGCAGGAAGCGGTCGATGGCGATGTCGCCCTGCCAGCCGCCTTCCATCGCCTCGTGCAGGTAGGGCACGGTGCAGGGGCCGCCGGCCAGCATCATCAGCTCGCTGTAGCGCTGCTGGATCTCGCTGCCGCGGATCTTCAGCAGGCCAGCCACGTCCAGGCTCTGCTTGCCGCTCTTCTCGGCCGAGAGCACGCGCAGCACCATCATCTCCAGCGCGACGATGTCGATCTCGAGCAGCGCGATCTGGTCGCGAAAGCGCGCATCGTCATAGACGCCTTCGCTCTTGGCGATGCGCTTGAGCCGCTCCAGCTCGCGCTTGGCACGGTTCACGTCGGCGATGTTGGTGCGCTCGTGCGCCAGCAGGTGCTTGGCGTAGGTCCAGCCCTTGTTCTCCTCGCCGATCAGGTTCTCGGCCGGCACCTCGACGTTGTCGAAGAAGACCTCGTTGACCTCGTGCTCGCCGTCCATCGTGATGATCGGCCGCACGGTGATGCCGGGGCTCTTCATGTCGATCAGCAGGAAGCTGATGCCGGTCTGCGGCTTGCCTTCGCTGCTGGTGCGCACCAGGCAGAAGATCCATTCGCCGTACTGGCCGAGCGTGGTCCAGGTCTTCTGGCCGTTCACGACGTAGACGCCGCCGCGGCTTGTCGTTTTTCTTTCTGCGCGGGTCTTCAGGCTCGCCAGGTCGCTTCCCGAGCCCGGCTCGCTGTAGCCCTGGCTCCACCAGACCTCGCCGCTGGCGATGCCGGGCAGGAAGCGCTGGTGCTGCTCGGCATTGCCGAAGGTCATGATCACCGGCGCCACCATCACCGGTCCGAAGGGCACGAGGCGCGGCGCACCGGCGCGCGCGCATTCCTCCTCGAACAGGTGCTTCTGCACCGCGTTCCAGCCCGGGCCGCCGAACTGCTTCGGCCAGTTGTAGATCAGCCATCCCTTCTTGCCGAGGATCTTGGCCCAGCCCTGCTGATCCTCGCGGCTCAGGCGCAGCGCGTTGTGCACCTTGTGGCTGATGTCCTTGGGCAGGTTCTCGGCCACCCATTCGCGGATTTGCGCGCGGAAGGCGAGCTCTTCCGCCGTGAAGTTCAGGTCCATGTCTTGTCCTCCAGGCCGGCCAGTTGCAGCCGGTGCAGCCGGCTTTCTAGCACGATCCGGCGCTGCCGCATTGTCCCTGCCGGGACAAGCCCCGCGGGCTCAGCGGCGCCGTTCCAGCCGCAGCACGTCGTTGTCGCGGCGCATCTGGAAGCGGACCAGGAAGCTGTTGCCCAGCAGCACGTAGGGCATGGCCGCGGGCATGACGACGGCATCGACGTTGCTCACCTCGACCTCGCCGACGCGCACCGTGCCCAGGCTGACACGATGCACCGGCACCGCGCCGTTGGCGGTCTGCGTCATCGCGCGCGGCGCCTGGCGCCAGTCCAGGCCGATGCGTTCGGCCTCGGTCCGGCTCAGCGCCACCAGCGTCGCGCCGGTGTCGACCATGAACTGCACCGCGCGGCCGTTGATGCTGCCGCTGGAGATGAAATGCCCGCCCAGGCCCATCGGCAGCACGATCTCCTGGGCCGCCGCGGCCGCCGCCGGCGTGCCGCTGAGCCGCGCAGGCGCGGCGCCCAGGCGCAGCAGGGTCGTGCCGTCGCCGCCGCGTACCAGCGCTTGGCCGTCGGACAGCTGCAGCAAGCTCACGCCCGCCGCGCTCTGGCCCACCGCCAGCGTGTGCGGCTGGCCGTCGATGACCAGCAGCGCCTTGTTGCCGAAGCTGCCGGCCAGCGACAACTGCTGGGCGTGTGCGGCCATGCTGCCGGCCAGCAGCAGCAGCGCCGTCGGCAGCTGGCGCCGGCGCATCAGTCGCGGAAGTTGTCGAAACCCAGCGGCAGTTCGCTCACCTCGCGCTTGATCAGCGCGATCGCCGCCTGCAGATCGTCGCGCTTGGCGCCGCTGATGCGCACCGCATCGCCCTGGATCGAAGCCTGCACCTTCAGCTTGCTCTGCTTGACCAGCGTCTGGATGCGCTTGGCCGATTCGCTGTCGATGCCGGTCTTGACGGCGACCGGCTGCTTGAGCTTGTCGCCGCCGATCTTCTCGGGCTTGGCGCTCAGGTCGAGGAAACGCACGTCGACGCCGCGCTTGCTGAGCTTGGCCAGCAGCACGTCGCGCACCTGGCCGAGCTGGAAATCGCTGTCGGCGTGCAGCGTCAGCGTGCGCTCCTTGCCCTTGTCGGCGAGCTCGACGCGGGCGTCCGAGCCCTTGAAGTCGAAGCGCGTGCCGATCTCCTTGTTGGCCTGGTCGACGGCGTTGCGCAATTCCACCAGATCGGGTTCGAGGACGGCGTCGAAGCTGGGCATGATGGGAGTCTGGCATGAAGGGACTTGGGCGAAAATTCTGCCATGGTGCAAGAACGCACGCAGCGCACGCTTGGCGCGGACCTGGGGGTCGAACGCCGCGCCAGCCTGCGTGCGTTCAACAGCTTCGGCCTGCCGGCGGCGGCGGCGGCGCTGCTGCGCCTGCGCACTGAAGCCGAGGTGCGGCGCGTCGTCGATCACCCGGAATTCGGTCCGGCGCCCAAGCTGATCCTCGGCGGCGGCAGCAACCTGGTGCTGACGCGCGACGTGGCCGCGGTGGTGTTGAAGGTCGAGATCGCCGGGCGGCGGCTGGTCGGCGAGACGCCCGAGGCCTTCATCGTCGAGGCCGGCGCGGGCGAGAACTGGCACGACTTCGTCGCCTGGACGCTGCAGCAGGGCTGGCCGGGGCTGGAGAACCTCGCGCTGATCCCGGGCCTGGCCGGCGCGGCGCCGGTACAGAACATCGGCGCCTACGGCGTGGAACTGGCCGAGCGCCTCGATTCGCTGGACGGCGTCGACCTGGTCACCGGCCGCGGCGTGACGCTGACGGCGCGGCAGTGCGCCTTCGGCTACCGCGACAGCGTGTTCAAGCACGGCCTGGCGGGCAAGACGCTGATCACGCGCGTGCGTTTCAGGCTGCCGCGGCCGTGGCAGCCGGTGACCGGCTACCTGGACCTGCAAAAACGCGTGCACGATACCGGCAATGCCTCGCCCGATGCACGCACGATCTTCGACTGGGTGTGCGCGATCCGCCGCGCCAAGCTGCCCGATCCGCAGCAGATCGGCAATGCCGGCAGCTTCTTCAAGAACCCGGTGGTCAGCGCCGAGCAATGCCGCGACATCATCGGCCGCGACCCGTCGGTGGTGCACTATCCGCTGCCCGACGGCAGCGCCAAGCTCGCGGCCGGTTGGCTGATCGACGCCTGCGGCTGGCGCGGCAAGTCCATCGGGAGGGCCGGCGTCTACGAGCGCCAGGCGCTGGTGCTGGTCAACCGCGGAGGCGCCATCGGCGCCGAGGTGCTGACGCTGGCGCGGGCGATTCAGGAGAGCGTCTACGGCCGCTTCGGCATCAGGCTGGAGCCCGAGCCGGTCATTGTCTGACCGGCTCTCCCGATTCCCCGGTCATTGTCTGACCGGCTTTCCCTTTCCCTTTCCCTTTCCCGATTCCCCGCTCATCCCGTCACCGGCTCCAGCAGGCCGGCTGCCTCGCAGGCCTCTCGGCTCGCGGCCAGCTGCTGCTCGAAGCGCTGGATCAGCCGTGCGATCTCGTGCGCCGGCACGTGCGTCGCGCCCTCGTGCAGCGCCTGCGCGGTCTGCGCCAGCGCGCTCAGCCCGAAGTTCAGCGCCGCGCCGCGGGCCGCATGCGCGTTGACGCGCAGGTCGAGCGCCTGGCCGTCGCGCAAGGCCACGCGCAGCCGCTGCACCATGTCCGGCCCTTCGTCGAAGAAGGTGGCGAGCAGCTGCGCCAGCCGCTCGCGCGGCATCGCGCGCAGCGCGGCGTCGAGCGTGCCGCGGTCGATCACCACCGGCGTCGTTTCGGCCGGCGGGGCGTCGCTCGATCCGGCCGGCGCGGCGTCGGCGCGGGTGGCGCAGCCGAACAGCCGGCGCAGCATCGCCGACAGCCGCTCCGGGCTCACCGGCTTGGCCAGGAAGTCGTTCATGCCGGCCATCAGGCAGCGCTCGCGCGTCTGCGTGAAGGCGTCCGCCGTCAGCGCGATGATCGGCACCGTGGCCGCCGGGCCGTCGGGCAGCGCGCGGATCGACAGCGTCGCGCCGACGCCGTCGAGCAGCGGCATGTGCAGATCCATCAGCACGAGGTCGAAGCGCTGCTCGCGGATCGCCTGCACGGCCTCGAGGCCGTTGCCGGCGAAGAAGGGCTGATGGCCCATGCCTTCGAGCAATGCGGCCATGTACTGGCGGTTCACCGGATGGTCCTCGGCGACCAGCACGCGCAGCGAGCCCATGCCGCCAGCGGCTTCGATGGGCTGCGGGGCGCCGGCCGGCGCTTGCGGCGCCGGCTCGACGACGTGCAGCGGCATGCGGAAGCTGAAGCTGCTGCCTTCGCCGGGCACGCTCTTGACGGTGACGTCGCCGCCCATCAGCCGCGCCAGGCTGCGCGAGATTTCCAGCCCCAGGCCGGTGCCGCCGTGACGCCGCGAGCGCGATTCGTCGCCCTGCGAGAAGCGCTTGAAGAGCCGCTGCAGCGTCGCTTCGTCCATGCCGATGCCGGTATCGGTGACGACGAAGTCCAGCACCTCGCGGCCGTCGCCGGCGGCGCTGCGGTGCAGGTCGAGCACGACCACGCCGCGGTCGGAGAACTTGACCGCGTTGTTCAACAGGTTGAACAGGATCTGCTTGACGCGCGTGCGGTCGGCGCGCACCTTCTCGGGCACGCCGGGCGCGGCATCGATGTGCAGCGCCAGCGACTTCAGCTGCGCCTGCGGCCGCATCAGGGCCTCGACCTCGCGCAGCAGCCCGCGCAGCTCCACCGGCTCCTCGGTCAGCGCCAGCCGGCCCGACTCGAGCAGCGACATGTCGAGCACGTCGTTGAGGATCGTCAGCAGGTGGTCGGCCGATTCGGTGGCGGTGCGCAGGTAGTCGACCTGCCGCGCATTGAGTCCGGTGTCGCGCAGCAGCGAGAGCATGCCCAGCAGCCCGTGGAAGGGCGTGCGGATCTCGTGGCTCATGTTGGCCAGGAACACGCTCTTCGCCTCGCTCGCCGCCTCGGCCAGGCGGCGCGCCTCGCGCAGGTGCGCGGCCAGGTCGACCAGCGCGCGCTGGCGCTGCTGCAGCAGCCGCATCTGGCGCAGCGCCATCAGGCCGAAGGCCAGCACCATCAGCGACAGGAACACGGTCAGCAGCAGCGCCACCTGGTTGTGCGTGCGCACCGCGAGGTTGCGCTCGGCGATCTGCTCGGACACGTGGTGCGACGCGCTCAGCGACATCGAATGGATCGGACCGCTGAGCGCGTCCAGCTCGGGCTGCAAGGCCGCCAGCGCGGCGGCATCCACCGGTTTCGGTGCGCTCGTGCCGAGCAGCTGGTCGGCGCGCACGATGAAGTTGTCGATCAGGCGCAGCGGCGCTTCGTAGTCGGCATTGCCGACCATCAGCCGCGCCGTGCGCTCGTTGCGCAGCAGGCCGATGCGGCTGACCCAGATCTCGTAGCGCAGCTGCAGCGCCTCGCGGTTGGGCGCGTCGTCGTGGAACTGCGAGCGGATCCATTGCTCGCGCAGCCGCAAGTACTCGGCCTCGACCTGGTAGATGCTGAGCACCACGTAGTCGTCCTGGTAGACGACGGTCTGCTTCAGCAGCGCCAACTGCCGCGCCTGTACCAGCGCCACCGCGGCCAGGGCCAGCGCCAGCACCAGCCCGATCAGGCCGAACAGCGTCAACCGGCGCCGGCGCGGCGGCGCGGGGGCGCCGGTGGCGGCCGCTATTGCACTTCCAGCGTCGTCAGTTGCCATGCCGATCGGCTGTAGTAGACCGTGCTGCGCAGTTCGGCGTGCGCGTCGAAAGGGTAGATCATGAACAGCGGCCCCTTGTCGCGCACGGCCATCGGCTTGTCGTCGAGCAGGCGCGCGACGATCACGTCGAAGCGCTGCGCGTCCTCGAACGGCATGTCGACGCGGTAGTCGTTCAGCGCGACGGCCCGCACGTTGCTGCCCTGCGCGCCGCACGCCGCCAGCACGTCGCGCAGCAGCGGGCCGGTGAACTTGTGCGCATCGACATACCAGGGCGTGCGCGTGATGAAGCTGCGCTGCGGCAGCCGCTCGAGCATGTCCATGCTGAACTGCGCGCTGTCGCCGGCGTTCGGCACGCGCAGCCGGCCGGTGACGCTGAGCACCACCGGTCCCGCGGGACGCTCGAGCGCATGCACGGCGGGCGCAAGCAACACGGCCGCCGCGGCGGCGGCCGCCTGCCGCCGCGAAAGTCCGGCGACAGGTGCCGCGGCAGCGTGCGCATCGCTGCCGGCGAGTCGTGGGGAGGGGGGACGGCCCGGGGTCAAGACGGCTGTTCGGTGGCGGCGGCAACCGATTCTAGGTGCCGCGACCCAGCGGGGGGATGGGGATCGCCCTGCCTCGCGCCGCCCCGCTCCGCCTCGCCTTTGAGCCTTTGAGCCTTTGGGCCTTTTAGGGGGAGGGGGGGGGGCTGCGCGGCGGCGCAGGCCTGCCGCTCAGGCGGCCGCGCTCATGCGCACGCGGCCCTTGTGCTCGTCCATCGTCCGGGCCAACAGCTTGACCAGTGCAAGCACGGCGTCGATGTGCGGCGTGGGCGTCTGCGTCAGCCGGGCGAGTTCGGCCACCGAGCCGACCAGCGCGTCGATCTCCGGCGCGCGCCCGGCCTCGACGTCCTGCAGCATGCTGGTCTTGTGCTTGCCGACCTTCTCGGCGCCGGCGATGCGCTTGTCGATGCCGACGCGGAAGGTGATGCCGAGTTTGTTGGCCACGGCCTGCGCCTCGGCCATCATCGCTGCGGCCAGCTCGCGCGCCGGCGGGTACCGGCAGATGTCGACCAGCGTCGCATGGGCCAGTGCGCTGATCGGGTTGAAGGTCAGGTTGCCCCACAGCTTGAGCCAGATCTCGGCGCGGATGTCGTCCAGCACCGGGCTCTTGAAGCCGGCGTGGACGAACACCTCGGCCAGGCGCTGGACGCGCTCGCTGCGGCTGCCGTCGAGCTCGCCCAGCGGGAAGCGGTCGCCTTCGATGTGCCGCACCACGCCCGGCGCCACCAGCTCCGACGCCGGATAGACGACGCAGCCGATGATCTGGCCGGCCGGCACCGCCGCGGCGATGCGCCCCTGCGGGTCGACGCTCTTCACCGGCGTGCCGGCGAGCGCGCCGCCGTGTCCGTGGAAGTACCAGAAGGGCACGCCGTTCTGCATGGTGACGATCAGCGTCTCGGGGCCGAGCAGCTTGGGCAGCTCGTCGACGACGGCCTCGACCTGGTGCGCCTTCATCGCCAGCACCACCACGTCCTGCACGCCGGCCGCGGCGTAGTCGTTGGTGGCGGCGACGCCGCGCGCCACCTGCTCGCTGCCGTCCTCGAGGATCAGCTTCATGCCGTCGCGGCGGATGGTCTCGAGGTTCGCGCCGCGCACGATGAAGGTGAGCTGCTCGCCGGCCAGCGCCAGCTTTGCGCCTACATAGCCGCCGATGGCGCCGGCGCCGATGATCGCGATCTTCATGCTCTTTAGGCTCCCTGTGCAGTTTCGAAGCGGTTGCGCAGCAGGCCGATGCCTTCGATCTCCACCTCCACCGTCTGGCCCGGCTTCATCGAGCCGACGCCCACCGAGGTGCCGCACAGGATCACGTCGCCAGGCTCGAGCGTCATGTCGTGCGAGATCAGGCTCACCAGCCGCGGCACCGAGAAGCGCATGTCGGCGGCCGGATAGTCCTGGCGCAGTTGGCCGTCCAGGCGCGTACGCACGTGCAGCGCGGCCGGATCCAGCCCGGTGGCGATGCACGGCCCGAGCGGGCAGAAGGTGTCGAAGCTCTTGGCGCGCGCCCACTGCGCGAAGCTCGAATCCCGGTTCAGCACCTCGGCGGCGGTGACGTCGTTGACGCAGGTGCAGCCGAAAACGTGCGCCGCCGCCTGCTCCACGCTCACCGCGCGGGCGCGCCGGCCGATGACCACCGCCATCTCGCCTTCGAACACCACCTTGCCCTGGCCGGGCGGCGCGACGATGCTGCCGCCGGGGGCGAGCACGCTGCCCGGCGACTTCAAAAAGTACAGCGGCTCGGCGGCGTCGGCCAGCCCGAGCTTGGCGGCCAGTGCCATGTAGTTGTTCCACAGCCCCAGCACCTTGCCCGGGCGCACCGGCGCCAACAGCTTCAGGCCGTCCAGCGCCAGCCGCTCGCCGGTGGGGCGCGGGCGGTCGAACATGTCGCCCTCGTGCACCGCCACCGTGTCGGCCTCGAGCGTGCCGAAGCCGGCCTGTCCGTGGTGGTCGAAGCGGACCCAGCGCGTGATCGTGTTCATGTAAAAAGATGGGTCGGCAGGCCCAGGGGAAAAAGGGAGAACGGGGTGTCGCACGATTCTAGGCGGCACCGGCCGACAGCCCCGGGGACGGCCTCGCCACCCTCTGAAAGAGCCGCGGCGCGCGCTCGCGTACAGTGCGCGGCTGAGTGCGGCCGCCGCGGACCTCGCCGCTGCGCGGGTCCGCTCGGAGCACGGAAAGGAAAGCATGAAACTGCTGCGTCATGGCCCCAGGGGCGCCGAGAAGCCCGCGCTGCTCGATGCGCAGGGCCGCCTGCGCGACCTGTCGGCGGTGCTGGCCGACATCGGCCCGGCCGCGCTCGCGCCGAAGAGCCTGCAGCGGCTGCGCGAGATCGATCCGAACACGCTGCCGCTGGTGGCGCAGCCGGGCCGCCTGGCCGTGCCCTGGGCCGGCATGGGCAAGTTCGTGGCCATCGGTCTGAACTACGCCGACCACGCGGCCGAGTCGAACCTGCCGGTGCCGAAGGAGCCGATCGTCTTCATGAAGGCCATCAGCTGCGCGGTCGGCGCCGAGCATCCGGTGGTGCTGCCGCAGGGCAGCGTGAAGAGCGACTGGGAGGTCGAACTGGGCGTGGTCATCGGCAGCCGCGCGCGCTATGTGTCCGAGGCCGACGCGCTGCAGCACGTGGCCGGCTACTGCGTGGTCAACGACGTGTCCGAGCGCGAATACCAGCTCGAGCGCGGCGGCACCTGGGACAAGGGCAAGGGCTGCGACACCTTCGGCCCCATCGGCCCGTGGCTGGTGACGGCCGACGAGGTGCCCGACCCGCAGAACCTGGCGATGTGGCTGGAGGTCAACGGCCGCCGCTTCCAGGACGGCAGCACGAAGACGATGATCTTCAGCGTGGCCGCGCTGGTCAGCTGCCTGAGCCGCTTCATGACGCTGGAGCCGGGCGACTGCATCACCACCGGTACGCCGCCCGGCGTGGGCATGGGCGTGAAGCCGGAGCCGGTGTTCCTGAAGCCGGGCGACGTCATGAAGCTCGGCATCGAAGGCCTGGGCGTGCAGACGCAGACGGTGCATGCCTGGGATCCGGCCTTGATCGACGGCTGAGGCATGTCCGCCACCCGGCGGACGGCGTCGTGATTGCGCGTGCTCAGCTGCTCGGCCCCACCGGCGGCGCGCCGGTGATGGGCTTCAGCGCCTGAAGCCGCCGCCGAAGCGTCCGCCGAAGCCGCCGCCGCCGAAGCCGCCGCCTCCGAAGCGGCCGCCACCGCCACCGAAGCGGTCGCCCCCACCGAAGCGTCCGCCGCCGCCGAAACCGTTGAAACCGTCGGCGCGGTCGCCGCCGCTGCGGCGCGCCTGCGATTCGCGCTGCGCCCATGAGGTGTCGCCCGAGGCCGCGCCCCAGCCTCCGGACGAATGCTGCTGCCAGCCGCCGCCGGTGTTGCGGTAGACGTTGCCGTTGACGTCGGCATAGTGGTTGCCGTTCACCGTCGCCGTGTCCCAGGTGTTGGTCTTGCCGGTATGGGCGTTGGTGGTCGAGCCGCCGCCGGCGTGCGCATCACCCTGCGGCCCCGCGGTCGTGGCGCCGCTGCGGTCGAAGCTGCTGCCGCCGGGGCCGGTGACCGAGGCGCTGTTGGCGGTCGAGCGCTGGCCGGTGTAGGTGTTGAAGTTGCCGGCGCGTGCGACGCTGCCCGAGCCGCCGGCGGCGCCGTCGGCCGTGCGGTCGTAGCCGCGCGTGGCGTTGCCGGTCCAGGCGTTGTATTGCCTGCCGCCTGAATAACTGCCGGTGGTGCCGGTGCGCGCATTGCGGTAGGTGCCGGAGGCGGTGCTGCCGGCGACGCCGCCGCCGCCGTACCAGCTGCGCGTGCCCGAGTAGGCCGTGTTGCCCCAGTGGCCGTAGACGTTGGCGCTGGCGGTGGCGCAGCAGCCGTAGCCGCCCCAGTAGTACGGGTGGTAGTAGGCGCCGCCCCAGTAGGGCTCCATCCAGGCCGCGGTGGCCAGGCCCACGGCGAAGCCGTAGGTGAAGCCGACGTAGGGGTTGTAGACCGGCGCCGCGGCCACGCCGTAGGTGTAGGGCGGTGCGTACCAGACGCTGCCGATCCACGGGTCGTAGACGTAGCCCGTGCCGTAGACCACCGTGCCGTAGGGCGAGACCACGGTGCCGAGATAACCGGGCGTGTAGCCGACGTAGACCGCGCTCGGCGTGGCGTCGTAGATGCGCACGTAGGTGACGTAGTGCAGCGGCGAGCTGGCCGGAATGGCGTAGATGGCGGCGGGCACCGAGGTGGCCACGCGCCACGGACCGGTGAGCTCGGCGGCGGTGAACCACACGCCGGCGGTGACCGCGTAGTAGCCCGCGTCGGCGCGGATCAGCGGCACCGACGAGTTGACGACGTAGCTCAGCGGCGTGCCGGGGATCGGCGAGTACTGCGGCGGCCCGTCGAAGCTGGGCGTGAACTTCGGGCCGCCCTGCAGCGGCACCGTCGCCGTCTGCGGGATCGAATTCGAAATCAGCGCCTCCTGCGCCTGCGGTGTGCCGGCCACCGTGGGCAGCACCGCTGCGGCCTGCGAGGCCGGCGGAATGCGCGCGAAGTCGGCGGGCAGCGCATTCGCGGCGACGAAGCTCCACGGCCCGTTCAAGGCCGGGGCGCTGAACCAGCGCCCGGCCATCAGCACGTAGTAGTTGTTGCTGCCGGTGTCGATGAACACGTCGGCGGTGGTGTTGGCGGCCCACAGCAGCTGCGTGCCGCTGATCGGCACGAAGTCGGGCTGGCCCTTGAAGACGATCAGCTCGGTCGGCTGCTGGCTGACGACGATGGTCGGCACGCGGCCGGCCAGCGTCGGCTTCGGGTCGGCCTTGGGCCCGCCGTCGAGCAGGTCGACCTGGCCGCCCTGCGCCAGCTTCCGGGCCGCGTCGGCCATGCCCAGCGGCTGCACGTCGGACAGCGTCCACGGCCCTTCGATCGCGTCCGCGCTGAGCCAGCCGTCGTAGACGTGCATGTACAGCCGCTCGCTCAGCCCCCCCTTCAGGATCAGCGCGCTGGTGTTGATGACCCGCTGGAAGCGGCTGTCGCCGGGCACCGGCTTCCACACCGGCGCGCCGTTGATCGGCACCAGGATCGCCGGCGAGTTGCTGACGACGACCTGCGGCGGATCGTTGCGCACCTGCACCGGCGCATGCTTCGCGCCGCTGGCGGCGAGCGAGGCCTCGAGCCGGTCGAGCGACATGGTGCGCAGCTGCTGCGCCAGCCCGGCCTGCAGGGCGCTCATGTAGCCGGCGCCGCGGCCGGGCAGCGTCGGGAAGTCGATCTTCGCCAGCTGCAGGTTCTCGAACACCACCGTGCGCGCCGCCTTGTCGACCTGGGTGCGCGCCGTCGCGAAGACCACGCCGAAGGTTTCCTGCGCCGCGCCGCCGGGCTTGATGGCCAGCGCCGCGCGGAAGTCGATCCGGTTGCCGACCCAGCTGTTGACCTGCGGCTGGTACATCAGCACCGCCGCGTTGGCGATGCTGACGTCGCGCGGCCACGCGTCGGCGGGCAGCTCGGCCGCGGCCTTCGCGGCCGCAGCGGCCGGTGCCGGCTGCGCAAGGGCCTGGTTGCAGACCCCCAGGCAGACGAGGCCGCACACGACTGCAAGATGGGTCAGCTTCATCGAATGCCTCCGCGGGCCGTCGTGGGAGTCGGGATTCTAGGAGCGTGCCGTGGCCGCGACGCGGACAGGGTAAGCCCCGCGGGCGGGCGCCGGAGGCCGCACCTAGAATCGTTGCGACCGTCCACTGCCACGCGTTGCAGCCCCTTGCCCGCACACTGGAGCCTTCAGATGTCAGCCCCACCCCGCGACGCCGCCGCGGAACCTTCCCAGGCGCCTGCCGCCGGACCGCGCGTGCTGAAGAAGTACCCGAACCGCCGGCTGTACGACACGCGCAGCAGCTCGTACATCACGCTCGCCGACGTCAAGGCCATGGTGCTGAAGCTCGAGGACTTCGAGGTGCGCGACGCCAAGACCGGCGAGGACCTGACGCGCAGCATCCTGCTGCAGATCATCCTCGAGGAAGAATCCGGCGGCGTGCCGATGTTCAGCGCGCCGATGCTGGCGCAGATGATCCGCTTCTACGGCCATTCGATGCAGGGCATGATGGGTGCGTACCTGGAGAAGAACCTGCAGACCTTCGTCGAGCTGCAGAAGCGCTTCGCCGCGCCGGGCCTGGGGCTGAACGACGCCAAGGCCTTCACGCCGGAGATGTGGACGCAGTTCGTCACCGGCCAGGGCAATGCGCTGCAGGGCCTGATGAATGCCTATGTCGAACAGTCGAAGAACCTGTTCGCGCAGATGCAGGAACAGATGGCCAAGCAGGCCGGCACGCTGTTCCAGGGCCTGCCCGGGATGCCCGGCGCCAAGCGATCCGGCTGAGCTGCGGCGGCCGATGCGGCCGATGCGGAACAATACCCCGCATGAGCCAAGTTGCCGACACCCCACCGACCATCGGCTTCGTCTCGCTCGGCTGCCCGAAGGCGCTGACCGATTCCGAGCTGATCCTGACGCAGCTGCAGGCCGAGGGCTACGCCACCAGCAAGACCTACGCCGGCGCCGACCTGGTGATCGTCAATACCTGCGGCTTCATCGACGACGCGGTCAAGGAAAGCCTGGACGCGATCGGCGAGGCGCTGGACGCCAACGGCAAGGTCATCGTCACCGGCTGCCTGGGCGCGCGCGCAGGCGAGGGCGGCGGCAACCTGGTGCGCCAGATGCACCCGAAGGTGCTGGCCGTGACCGGCCCGCATGCGACGCAGGAGGTGATGGACGCGGTGCACAAGCACACGCCGAAGCCGCACGACCCCTTCGTCGACCTGGTGCCGCCGCAGGGCGTGAAGCTCACGCCCAGGCACTATGCCTACCTGAAGATCAGCGAAGGCTGCAACCACCGCTGCAGCTTCTGCATCATCCCGAGCATGCGCGGCGACCTGGCGTCGCGGCCGATAGGCGAGGTGCTCGGCGAGGCGCAGCGCCTGTTCGAGGCCGGCGTCAAGGAACTGCTGGTCGTCAGCCAGGACACCAGCGCCTACGGCGTCGATGTCAGGTACCGCACCGGCTTCTGGGACGGCAAACCGGTGAAGGCGCGGCTGTTCGAGCTGTGCGATCAGTTGGGCCGGCTCGCCGACCGCTTCGGCGCGTGGGTGCGGCTGCACTACGTCTACCCGTATCCGCACGTCGACGAGGTGCTGCCGCTGATGGCCGAAGGCCGCGTGCTGCCCTACCTGGACGTGCCCTTCCAGCATGCGCATCCCGAGGTGCTGAAGCGCATGAAGCGCCCGGCCAGCGGCGAACGCAATCTGGAGCGGCTGGCGCGCTGGCGCGAGCTCTGCCCGCAGCTGGTCGTGCGCTCGACCTTCATCGCCGGCTTTCCCGGCGAGACCGAGGCTGAATTCGAGACCTTGCTCGACTTCATGCGCGAGGCGCGCATCGACCGCGCCGGCTGCTTCGCCTATTCGCCGGTGGCCGGTGCCGCGGCCAACGGGCTCGAAGGCCAGCTGCCGGCCGAACTGCGCGAACAGCGGCGCGCACGTTTCATGGCCGTGGCCGAAGAGGTGTCGACGCGCAAGCTCGCACAGCGCGTCGGCGCGACGATGCAGGTGCTGGTCGACCACGCGCCGGCGCTGGGCCGCAAAGGGGGCGTGGGCCGCAGTTATGCCGACGCGCCCGAGATCGACGGCCAGGTGCGGCTGCTGCCGCCGGAAAAGGCGTCGAAGACGCTGAAGGCCGGCGAGTTCACGCGCGCGCGCATCGTCGGCACCGAGGGCCACGACCTGATCGGCCAACCGCTTTGAGGCAAGGCGAGCAGACGATGAACGACAAGAGCCGCCGGACGGCGCCGAGCACCGCGCTGATCCATCACCCGTACCAGCCGCCGGCCGGCTTCCAGGCGCCGCAGCCGGGCGTGTACAAGGCCTCGACGGTGATCTTCCCGAACGTGGCCGCGCTGCACGCGCGCAACTGGAAGGACAAGACCGGCTACACCTACGGCCTGCACGGCACGCCCACCACCTTCCTGCTGGAAGAGCGCATCGCCGCGCTGGAAGGCGGCCGCGACACGCTGCTGGTGCCCAGCGGGCTGGCGGCGATCGCGCTGGTCGACACGGCGCTGCTGCAAAGCGGCGACGAGTTGCTGATCCCCGACAACGCCTACGGCCCGGGCAAGGAGCTGGCGCGCCAGGAACTGGCACGCTGGGGCATTGCGACGCGCTTCTACGACCCGGCCGACGCGGCGGCGCTGGACGCGATGATCGGCGCGCAGACCCGGCTCGTGTGGCTGGAGGCGCCGGGCTCGATCACGATGGAGTTCCCGGATCTGCGCGCGCTGGTGCGCGTGGCGCGCGCCAAGGGCGTGACCACGGTACTGGACAACACCTGGGGCGCGGGCGTGGCCTTCGATGCCTTCGATCTGGGCGAAGGCCTGGGTGTGGACATCAGCGCGCATGCGCTGACCAAGTACCCGTCGGGCGGCGGCGACGTGCTGATGGGCGCGGTGACCACGCGCGACCACGCGCTGCACCTGCGGCTGAAGGCCACGCACATGCGCATGGGCTGGGGCGTCGGCGCCAACGACGTCGAGGCGCTGCTGCACGCCTTGCCCTCGCTGCCGCTGCGTTATGCGGCGCAGGACGCCGCCGGCCGCGCGCTGGCGCAGTGGTGCGCGCAGCAGCCGCAGGTCGCGCAGGTGCTGCATCCGGCGCTGCCGGGCTCGCCGGGCCACGAGCACTGGCGCGCGCTGTGCACGCAGGCGGCGGGGCTGTTCTCGGTGCAGTTCGACGCGGCCATCGGCCGCGAGGCCGTGCATGCCTTCGTCGACGCGCTGCGGCTGTTCAAGATCGGCTACTCGTGGGCCGGGCCGCTGAGCCTGGCCGTGCCCTACGACCTGGAGGCGATCCGGCCGGGAACCGCATGGCGCGGCACGCTGGTGCGCTTCTCGCTGGGGCTGGAGGACGTGCGCGACCTGCAGGCCGATCTGGAGCAGGCGCTGCGCACCGCTTTCGGAGCGCGTTGAACGTCGCGCCCTGCCGCAGCCAGGTGGCAGCCTCACACCGCCCGATGCGGGGAAGAAGCGCACGTACGTACGCAACAGGCTTCAGAGTGGCGCCTGCCAGCGCAACGCCAGCAGCGCGTTGCGCGCGGCGGCCGTCTCGAAGTAGCGCTGATTGCCTTCGTTGACGATCACCGCGCCGGCGTAAGTGCGGTCGAAGAGGTTGTCGAGCCGGGCCAGCAGCGACAGCGTGCCCGGCCCCAGCGACACGCTGTGGCTCAGACGCAGCCCGACCACGGTGGCCGAAGGCGAGAAGTCGGTGTTGCGGTCGTTGACCGGCATCTGGCCCTGGTAGCGCGCCTCCACCGCCAGCTCGGTGCTGGCCAGCGGACTCCAGGCCAGGCTGGCGAAGGCGCTCTTGGCCATCGTGCCGGCGATGCGGTTGCCGGCCGGCACGGTGACGCGGTCGGCCGGCGTCAGGCAGGGCACGGCGGCGCAGGTCTGGAAGCTGTCGTCGTAGCGAGCGTTCAGCGTCGTCAATGCCAGCAGTGCACGCCATGGCGGCAGCGGCTGCCAGCGCAGCGCCAGTTCGGCGCCGCTGCGCCGCGTGCTGCCGACGTTCTGGAAGGTGGAGCGTCCACCGGCGTTGGTCAGCACGCCGATCTCGTCGTCGGTGTCGGCGCGGAACAGCGCGGCGTCCAGCCCCAGGCCCAGCGCATCGTCGCGCCACTTCGCGCCCAGCTCCAGCTGCAGGCTGGTCTGCGGCTGCAGCGCGGTGTTGAAGCCGGTGCCGCCGTCGGGGCGGTAGGCCAGCTCGTTCAGCGTCGGCGACTCGAAGCCGCGGCCGGCGCTGACGTAGAGGTTCCACGCCGGCGTCGGCAGCCATTGCAGCGCCACTACCGGCGTGGTGTAGCCGTAGGACAGCGAGCCCGAGTCGTCGCCGTTGGCCAGGTACAGGTCGTCGGTCTGAACCTTCAGCCGCCCGCTGCGCAGGCTGAGCGTGGCCATGACGCCGGGCGCGACTTCGAGCTCGCCCTGCAGGTACACGTCGTTGCTGCGCACGCGGTTCGATTCGTCGCGGCGCAGCGCGCCGGTGACCCCCAGGATCTGCCCGGCGCCGCTGCCGATGAAGTTCTGGTAGCCGCGGCGGTCCTCGCTCTGGCGCTCGCTGGCCACGCCGGCGATCAGAGCCGCCTGCTGCCAGCGCCAGATCAGCCGCGCATCGAGCCCGGCATAGTCGCGGCCGAAGGAGATCACGCCGCCCGGATGGCGCGGGGCGGCCTGCGCCGCCGGCGGGATGGCCTGCCACTGCGTGACGTCGCGCTGCCCGGCATACAGCGTCAGCACGCTTTCGCTCAAGGCGCCGGCGTCGACGAAGCGGTGGCGCCAGTTGCCGCCGCCCTGCGTCTGGCTGCTGGTCTTGCGCGTGTCGAACTGCGTGGCTTGCGGCGTGGTCTGGAACGGGTCGGCGTCGAACTGCTGGCGCGTCAGCCCGAGCGGATCCTGCGCCGGCTGGTTGACGCTGTTCAGCAGCAGCGTCAGCGTGTCGCGCTCGCCGACCCAGCCCAGCCGCAGGTTGCCCAGCGTGCGCTGCGCCGCGCTGTGCGGACGCACGCCGTCGGTGTTGAATTCGCTGGCCATGACGCGGATGCTCCAGCCGCCGCCGAGCAGCGCCTCGGCGCCGAGCCGCGCCTGCCACAGGCCGTTGCTGCCGACATCGCCGTCGATGGCGTAGTTGTTGGCGGTGGGCGCGGCACTGACCAGCGAGATCACGCCGCCGGAGTTGGCGCCGTACAGCGCCGAGAACGGGCCGCGCAGCACCTCGATGCGCTGCGCGCCAGCGAGGTCGAAATGCGACACCTGGCCCTGGCCGTCGGGCATCGTCGCCGGGATGCCGTCGGTATAGAGCCTCAAGCCGCGGATGCCGAAGGTGGCGCGCGCGCCGAAGCCGCGCGAGCTGAGCTGCAGGTCCTGCGCATAGTTGTTGCGCAGGTTGGCGACGATGCCGGGCACGCGGCTCAGCGCTTCCGACAGGTTGACCATCGGGCCGGCGGAGCGCAGTTCGCTTTGATCGACGACGCTGATCGCGTACGGCGTCTCGAAGGCGCGGCGCATCACGCCGCCGCCGCTGATCACCACCTGCTCGGTTTGCGTCGGCACCGCTTGCGCACGCGCCGGCAGCGCCGCGGCGGCCAGCACGCCGGCGGCGACCGCTGCCGCCCGGCGCCGGGCGAGGGAAGGCTTCGTCATCAGCGCATTGGAGTGGAAGCGCGCAGGGGGTTCCAGCAGGCAAACCCTGCCCGATCAGCGCTGTCGCAGACGCGCAGAATGGCGCCGCGATGCTGATCCTCCACTCACCCGAGCATGCGGCGCATGCGCCGGCCTTCGAGTTCTTCCGCGGCGAGCGCGTGCCTTGCTTCGAGACGCCGGCGCGTGCCGGATTCGTGCTGCAGGCGTTGCGCGAGCGCGGGCACGATCTGCAGGTGCCCGATGTGGACAGCGGCGCGCTGCTGGCGCAGGTGCACAGCGCGCGCTATCTGGCCTTCCTGGAATCGGCGTGGGCGCAGTGGCTGGCGCTGGATGCGGGCAATGCCGTGCGTCAGCCCTTCCCTTCGGTATGGCCGGTGCGCACGCTGCGCAGCGACGTCGAGCCCGCCAACTTCGTCGCGCGCCTGGGCCTGTACTCGATGGACAACGGCAGCCCGTTGAGCGCCGGCACCTGGGCCGCGGCCAAGGGCGGCGCCGATTGCGCGGCCAGCGCCGCCCGGCGGCTGGGGCAGGGCGCCGGCGCGGTGTTCTGCGCGACGCGTCCGCCGGGCCACCATGCGGGCACCGATTTCATGGGCGGCTACTGCTTCATCAACAACGCCGCGGTCGCGGCGCAGGCGCTGCTCGGCCAAGGCTGCCGCCGCGTGGCGCTGCTCGACGTCGACTACCACCACGGCAACGGCACGCAGAGCATCTTCTACGAACGCGCCGAGGTGCTGACGCTCAGCATCCACGGCGACCCGCGCAGCGAATACCCGTTCTACCTCGGACATGCCGACGAAACCGGGCGCGGCGCGGGGCAGGGCTTCAATCTGAATCTGCCGCTGCCGGCAGGGGCGTCGGTCGAGCGCTGGTTCGATGCGCTGCAAGCCGCCTGCCGGCGCGTCGAGCGGCACCGTGCCGATGCGCTGGTCGTGTCGCTGGGCCTGGACACCTTCGCCGATGACCCGATTTCGAGCTTCCGGCTGCAGACGGGCGATTTCGGCCGACTTGGCGAGCGCTTGAAGCAGCTCGGCTGCCCGACGCTGTTCGTGCTCGAAGGCGGCTATGCGGCGCGTGAACTGGGCGACAACGCGGCGCAGGTGATCGAGGGCTTCGAGCAGATCTGACGCAGCGTCGTCAAGCCTTCGATGAGACCTTGTGTCTCATCAGCCGTCCCTTTGTGCGCTGCGCGCGAAAGGTCCGGCGCGGCTGCGCCGCTCAGCCCTTCGGGCTGGATGAGACCTTGTGTCTCATCAATCGTCCCTTTTCCCGTTCCCAGTCGCGCTTCTTCTCGGTGTCGCGCTTGTCGTGTTCGGCCTTGCCCTTGGCCAGCGCGATCTCGACCTTCACCCGGCCGTCCTTGTAGTGCAGGTTCAGCGGCACCAGCGTGAAGCCCTTCTGCTCGACCTTGCCGACCAGGCGCTTGATCTCTTCCTTGTGCATCAGCAGCTTCTTGGTGCGGTCGGCTTCGGGCTGCACGTGCGTCGATGCGCTGCGCAAGGCGTTGATGCGGCAGCCGATCAGGTACAGCTCGCCGTCGCGGATGACCACGTAGCCGTCGGTCAGCTGCACCTGGCCGGCGCGGATGGCCTTGATCTCCCAGCCGTGCAGCACGATGCCGGCCTCGTACCGCTCCTCGATGTGGTACTCGAATCTGGCGCGGCGGTTCTCGGCGATCGCGGACATGGGCTCTCTAGAATCGCGGCATTGTATGAAGCACGTGAACAAGTCGGTGCTGCTGTGGTACTCGCCGGACCAGATGTACCGGCTGGTGACGCAGGTCGAGGACTATCCGCGCTTCCTGCCGTGGTGCGACCACGCCGAGATCATCGAGCGGCGCGACGACGGCGTCACCGCGCGCATCGGCCTGGCCTATGCCGGCGTCAAGCATGCGTTCACCACGCGCAACGAGCACGTGCCCGGCGCGTCGGTGATCGTCAAGCTGGTCGACGGCCCGTTCTCGCTGCTCGACGGCACCTGGGCCTTCCTGCCGCTGGGCCGGCCCGACGCGCCGGCGCAGGCCTGCAAGATCGAGTTCGACCTGCGCTACGCCTTCGCCAGCAAGGCGCTGGAGACGGTGCTGAGCCCGGTGTTCGACCGCGTGGCCAACACCTTCGTCGAATCCTTCGTCACGCGCGCCCAGGCGGTGTATGGCCCGCGCTGAGCTGCTGCTGAACGTCGAGGTGGTGTACTGCCCCGCGCCCGGGCAATGCGAGCGCGTGCAGCTGCAGCTGCCCGACGGCGCCTGCGCCGGCGACGCGCTCGCGGCCAGCGGCCTGTGCGAGCGCCACGGTCTGAGCGCCGGCGCGCTGGAACTCGGCGTGTGGGGCCGCAGGCAGCCGCCGCAGGCGCTGCTGCGCGAGCGCGACCGCGTCGAGCTGTACCGGCCGCTGCAGGTCGACCCGAAGGAAGCCAGGCGGCTGCGCTACAAGCGTGCGCGGCAGGCCGCCGCCGGCGGCTGAGCACCCCCAGGAACTGACTTCGTCATTCCCGCCCCAGGGGTCAAGAAAAGTGGCAAAGCCACATTTCCTCGAGAGGCGCCGTGCTCAGCGGCACTCGCTGGCGATGACGCTGCGCGCGCGCTGCGTCTCGCTGGCGCGCTGTTCGTCGCTCAGGTATTCGCGCTCGCCGTCGGGCCTGACGCGCATCACGCGCACGCCGCTGTCGAGCGTGGCCAACTGCTCGCGCGCACGCTGGCAGTTGTCGGCGCGCGCGGCCTGGGCCTTCTTGTCTTCGGCCTTCTTCTGTGCCGCCTGCTCCTGCTCGGCCATGCGCTTGCGTTCCTCGAGTTCGGGGTCGGCCGCAGGCCTGACGGCCACCGGGGTGGCGGCGGCAGCCGGCGCCGAAGGCGCTGCGGTCGGCGGCGCCGCCTTGCGCGCCGCTTCGGGGCGCTGCAGCACGTCCTTGTCGGGCACCTCCCGCGGCGGCGGGATGTCGCTGACGTGGATCTGGCCGCGGCCGTCGCGCCATTTCCATTGTGCGTCGGCGGGTGCGGACAACATCAGGCAGGCCAGCGCGGCCAGGCTCGGGCCGGCCAGGCGCCGGATCAGCTTGAAGTGGCGAAGCATTGCCGCAGTGTAGTGTCGTGCGTGGTGGCCGCGGGTGTGCAAAGCGTCACGCGCCGCGGCCGTGCGTGGCGGCGTCCCATGAGATGGCGTGGTGCCGGTGCGGGCCCGGCCGCTCAGGCGCGCATCAGCGTGCTCTTGCCGAACAGGCTCTCGATCAGGTCCACCGCCACGGTCGCGGTCTGATTGCGCACGTCAAGCGCCGGGTTCAGCTCCATCACGTCCAGGCTGCCCAGGCGGCCGGTGTCGGCGATCATCTCCATGCACAGCTGCGCTTCGCGGTAGGTGGGACCGCCCGGCACCGTGGTGCCGACGCCCGGCGCGACCGGCGGGTCGAGGAAGTCGACGTCGAAGCTGACGTGCAGGTGCGTGTGGGCGTCCAGCGTGGCCAGCGCCAGCTCCATCGTGTGGCGCATGCCCATCTCGTCGATGTAGCGCATGTCGAAGACTTCGAGCCCCGCCTGATGCACGAAGCGCTTCTCGCCGGCATCGACGCTGCGGATGCCGATCTGGCGGATCCACTTCGGGTTCAATGCCGGCACCTGAGCGCCGATCTGCAGCAGCGCCTGCGGCCCGTGGCCGCACAGGCAGGCCACCGGCATGCCGTGAATGTTGCCGCTGGGCGTGAGCGAGCTGGTGTTGAAGTCGGCGTGTGCATCCAGCCACAGCACGCGCAGTTTCTTGCTTGTTTCGCGGCAATGGCGCGCCACCGCGGCGATCGAGCCGATGGCCAGGCAATGGTCGCCGCCCATCAGCAGCGGCAGGCGCTGCAGCCGCAGTTCGGCCAGCACCGCGTCATGCACCGCCTGGTTCCAGGCGACGACCTCGTCCAGGTGGCGGTAGCCGTCCCGCGGCGGCTGCCACGGGTTGGCCGGGCCGGCGAGGTTGCCGCGGTCGAGCACCTCGGCGCCGTGCTGGCGCAGCGCCTCGGCCAGGCCGGCGACGCGCAGCGCCTCGGGGCCCATCACCGCGCCGCGCGTACCGGCGCCGATGTCGGTGGGCGCGCCGATCAGGCTGATCCGTCGCGTCGAAGGCATCAGATGTCCACCGCCAGGTCGCCCGTCTGCGTGGTCGGCGCGTCGAAGTCGTATTCGCGCTCGAGCAGCGCCCAGGCTTCCTCGGCGGTCTCGACGTAGTGGAACAGCTCGACGTCGGCGGCGTTGATCATGCCGGTGTCGATCAGCAGCTCGAAGTCGATCAGCCGCGACCAGAACTCGCGCCCGAACAGCAGCACCGGCCGGCGCCGGCACTTGCCGGTCTGGATCAGCGTCAGCGCCTCGAAGGTCTCGTCCAGCGTGCCGAAGCCGCCCGGGAAGCACACCAGCGCAATGCTGCGCATCAGGAAGTGCATCTTGCGCAGCCCGAAGTAGTGGAACTGGAAGCACAGCTCGGGCGTGATGTAGTCGTTGGGCGCCTGCTCGTGCGGCAGCACCACGTTCAGGCCCACGCTCTTGCCGCCGGCCTCGTGCGCGCCGCGGTTGCCGGCTTCCATGATGCCCGGCCCGCCGCCGGTGACCACGTAGATCGGCGCCGCATGGCGGCGCGAGCGCGTCGTCACCAGCGCGGCGAATTCGCGCGCCGCCTCGTAGTAGCGGCTCATGCGCACCTGCATGCGTGCGCGCCGCACCGCACCGGCGTCGCCCAGCGCCTGCGCGCCGGCCAGCTGGCTGGCGGCGGCCTCGGGCGAGGGAATGCGCGCGCTGCCGAAGATGACCACCGTCGAGTCGATGCCCAGGCGCTTTTGCTCCATCTCGGGCTTCAGCAGCTCGAGCTGCATGCGCACCGGGCGCAGGTCTTCGTGCAGCAGGAAATCGATGTCAGTGAAGGCCAGCCGGTAGGCGCTGTCCGGGCCGTCGTAGCGCGACTGCGGCAACGCGGTCTGCGCGTCCTGCTCGGCGGTGGCGAAGTTGCGGGCGGTCAGGTCGTTGCGTTTGATGTCCATCGGCACTGAATCGGCACTTTGGGTTCAGGCGCGCAGCTTAAGGCTGCGCGTGCGCCCGAGCCCGGCGCGCCGCGGCGCAGACCGGGCAATCGGGCACGCGCTGCACGGCGATCTGCGTCCATTCCATGGTGCGCGCGTCCAGCATCAGCAGCCGCCCGATCAACGGCTCGCCGATGCCCGCCAGCAGCTTCAGCGCTTCGGCCGCCTGCATGCTGCCGATGATGCCCACCAGCGGCGCGAACACGCCCATGGTCGCGCAGTTCGCGTCCGCCACCGTGGCCTCGGGCGGGAACACGCAGGCGTAGCACGGTGCCTCGGCGACGCGCGTGTCGTAGACGGCGATCTGCGCGTCGAAGCCCAGCGCCGCGCCGGCCACCAGCGGCCGCGCATGGGCGGCGCAGGCGGCGTTGATCGCCTGGCGCGTGCCGAAGTTGTCGCTGCAGTCCAGCACCACGTCGGCGCGCGCCACCAGTTCGTCCAGCAGGCCGGCGTCGGCGCGCTGCACGCGTGCGTCGACGCGCACCTCTGGGTTGATGGCCCGCACGCTTTGCCGCGCCGATTCGGCCTTCGGGACACCCAGCCGCGACAGGTCGTGGGCGATCTGGCGCTGCAGGTTGGTCAGGTCCACCGTGTCGTCGTCGACCAGGGTGATCGTGCCGACGCCGGCCGTGCCCAGGTACAGCGCCACCGGCGAGCCCAGGCCGCCGGCGCCGATGACCAGCGCATGCGCGTCGAGCAGGCGGCGCTGGCCTTCGATGCCCAGCTCGTCGAGCAGGATGTGGCGCGAATAGCGCAGCAGCTGGTCGTCGTCCATGGCGGCAGCATAGTCCCGGCCGCCGAAGGCACCCCCCGCAAGAAGGCCCGCGCAGGGCGGGCCTTCGGCGGGCGGCCGGGACCGGATTCAGTTGACGTCGGCCTCGGCCTTGCGCTCGACCGCGGTCTTGCTGACGATCACCGGCCGTTGGCTCAGCTGGTTCAGGGCCTGCTGCAACTGGAAGTCGTCGGCGGTACCGAATTCCGGCAGCGGCTTCGGCGGCTCCTTCTGCTTGGACAGCTGCTCCTCGAGCTTGAGGCGCGCCTCCTCGCGTGCCTTGTTGCGCGCCTCGTCCTTCTGCTCGTCGACGCCGGTGAGGTGCTTGGTCAGATCGGCCTCGCGCATGCGCAGCGCGGCGAAGACGTTGCCCTCGGCGGTTTCGTCGAGCCAGATGTCCGGCACCACGCCCTTGGCCTGGATCGCCTTGCCCGACGGAGTGTAGTAGCGCGCGGTGGTGATCTTCAGCGCGGTGTCGGCCGACAGCGGGCGCACCGTCTGTACCGAGCCCTTGCCGAAGGTCTGCGCGCCCATGATGGTGGCGCGCTTGTGGTCCTGCAGCGCGCCGGCGACGATCTCGCTGGCCGAGGCCGAGCCTTCGTTGACCAGCACCACCAGCGGCACGGTCTTCACCGCTGCCGGCAGCCGCTTCAGCGGGTCGTTGCCCGAACGGCGCGAGTAGTCCTGCGGCGAAGCCTTGAACACCGCCTTCGACTCCGGGATCTGGCCGTTGGTGCTGACGACGACCACGTTTTCCGGCAGGAACGCCGCCGAGATGGCGATGGCCGCGTCGAGCAGCCCGCCCGGGTCGTTGCGCAGGTCGAGCACCAGGCCCTTCAGGTTGGGCTCCTGCTTGTAGATGTCGTCGAGCTTGCGCACGAAGTCGTCGACGGTACGGTCCTGGAACTGGCTGACGCGCAGCCAGGCGTAACCCGGCTCGAGGATCTTCGAGCGCACGCTCTGGATGCGGATCTCCTCGCGCGTGATGAGCACCGGGAAGCTGCGGTTTTCGCTCTTGCGGAAGATCGTCAGCGTGACCTTGGTGTTGGGCTCGCCGCGCATGCGCTTGACGGCCTGGTCCATGCTCAGGCCCTTGACCGCGGTGTCGTCGATGCGCGTGATCAGGTCGCCGCTCTTGATGCCGGCGCGGAAGGCCGGCGAACCTTCGATCGGCGACTGCACCTTGACCAGGCCGTCTTCCATGCCGATCTCGATGCCGACGCCGACGAACTTGCCGCCGGTCTGCTCGCGGAATTCCTTCAGCGTCTTCTTGTCGAAGTACTGCGAGTGCGGGTCCAGCCCGGAGACCATGCCGCTGATGGCGTCGCCGATCAGCTTCTTCTCGTCTACCGGCTCGACGTAGTCGCTCTTGACCATGCCGAATACCGCCGCCAACTGCTGCAGCTCCTCGAGCGGCAGCGGCGCGACGGCGCCGCGCGCGTAGGCCTGCAACTGGATCGTGCCCAGGGCGCCGGCCAGCGCACCCAGCGCAATGAATCCGGCGACCCTCAATTTGGCGTTCATGCGTGCTCCAAACCTGCTCATGCAGACTCGCTTTCCAGTATAGAACTCGACACGCCTCAGAGTATGAAGCGGGGGTGAAAGTTGCACGCTCGGCGCGGCCGCGCGCGGTTCAACGCGGCTCGGCGGGCTCGCGCGCGAAGGTCACGACGTGGTCGACTTCGGCGCGGATGCCGATCCATTCGCCGACCTGGTGGTCGTGGTGCGAGGGCACGTGCGCCAGCAGCTGCTGGCCGCTGGCCAGGCGCAGCGTGTACAGGAACTCCGAGCCGCGGAAGGCCTTGCGCTCGATGCGCGCCTTCACCGGACTGGCGTCGTCGTGCACGATGTCGTCGGCGCGCAGCAGCACGTCGCAGTCGCCGCCGGGGTAGGCCTCGGGCAGCGGGCATTCCTGCAGATCCTCCAGCGAGCCGAGCACGGTGTGCACGCAGCCGCCGGTGTCGCCGGCCCGGGCCGGATCGATGTGCGCCGGCGTGAACACGCCGTGGCCGATGAACTGCGCGACGAAGCGCGTCGCCGGCCGGTGGTACAGCGCGTAGGCGTCGTCCCACTGTTCGAGCCGGCCGCGCTGCATCACGCCGATGAGGTCGCCCAGCGCGAAGGCCTCCAGCTGGTCGTGGGTGACGAACAGCGCCGTCGTGCCGGCGTCCTTCAGGATGCCGCGCAGTTCCTGCGCCAGACGTTCGCGCAGATCCACGTCCAGGTTGGAGAAGGGCTCGTCGAGCAGCAGCAGGCGCGGGGCGGGGGCCAGCGCGCGCGCCAGCGCGATGCGCTGCTGCTGGCCGCCGGACAGCTGGTGCGGCGCGCGCCGTGCGGCATGGCCCAAGCCCACCAGATCGAGCATCTGCTGCACGCGCGCGGCGCGTTCGGCGCGCGGCAGCTGCTGCACGCCGAAGGCCACGTTCTCGGCCACGCTCAGGTGCGGGAAGAGGGCGTAGTCCTGGAACACCATGCCGATGCGCCGCGCTTCGGGCGCCACCTGCAGCCCGGCCTGCGCATCGTCGAGCAGCCTGCCGTCCATGCGGATGCGCCCGGCGCAAGGCGGCTCCAGGCCGGCCACCGCGCGCAGCAGCGTGGTCTTGCCGCAGCCCGACGGGCCGATGAGCACGCCGATCTGCCCGGCGGCCAGGCCCAGCGTCACCCCTTGCACGGCGAGGTGCGCGGCGCGCCCGCCGCCATACTGCACGCTCAGCGCTTCCAGGCCCAGGTACATGCGCTGATGATAATCGGGCCGTGTCAATGAGCCTGCTTCGCATTCCCAATACAGGACGCCGATGCGCGCGCTGCTGAGCCTGCTGTGCGTGCTGCTGGCGCTGCCGGTGCTGGGCGTGCTCGGCGCCTGGCTGCTGCTGGACAGCGCCGCGCTGGCCACGCTGGCGCACCAGGCGCAGACCGTGCTGCCGGGCTACGTGCTGCAGACCGGGGCGCTGGCGGCCGGAGTCGCGCTCGGCGTGATGCTGCTGGGCACGGCCTGCGCGGCGGCGGTGTGCCTGTTCGAGTTCCCCGGCCGGCGCCATTTCGAATGGGCACTGCTGCTGCCGCTGGCCATGCCGGCCTACGTGCTGGCCTACGCCTGGACCGACGCGCTGCAGTACAGCAGCCCGCTGCAGTCGGCGCTGCGCCGCTGGCTGGACGTGCAGGGCCCGCTGTGGCCCGACGTGCGCAGCCTGTGGGGCGCGGTGGTGCTGTTCGTGCTGTGCCTGTACCCGTACGTCTACCTGCTGACGCGCGCCGCGCTGGCCGAGCGCGGCGTGCAGATGATGGAAGTCGCGCGGCTGCTGGGCGCGCCGCTGCGCCGCCGCGTGCTGCGCGTGGCGCTGCCGCTGGCGCGTCCGGCCATCGCTGCCGGCGTGGCGCTGGCGCTGATGGAGACGCTGGCCGACTACGGCGTCGGCGCCTATTTCGGGCTCAACACCTTCAGCACCGGCATCTACAAGGCCTGGCTGGTGATGAACGAGCCGCTGGCGGGCGCGCAGCTGGCCTCGCTGCTGCTGCTGCTGGTGGCGCTGCTGCTGGCGGTGGAGCGCCGCGCGCAGCGGCGGCTGCGCTTCACCGCCTCCAGGCACGCGCACAGCCGCGAGGCGCGGCCGGTGCCGTTGCGCGGCCGCGCGGCGGTACTCGCCTGGCTGTTGTGCGCGCTGCCGGTCGCGCTGGGCTTCGTATTGCCGGTGCTGTGGCTGCTGCGCATGCTGTGGGCCGAAGCCGGCGGCTCGGGCTTCGGCCTGCCGCTGCAGCGCTTCGTGCCCTGGGCGCTGTCCAGCGTGCGCCTGGCGGCGCTGGCCGCGCTGGCGGCGACGCTGCTGGCGCTGGGCCTGAGCCTGGCGCTGCGCCGCGGCCCCGAGCGCGGCGGCGGCGTGCTGCCGTGGATGGCGCGCATCGTCTCGCTCGGCTACGCGCTGCCCGGCGCGGTGATCGCGGTGGGCATCCTGCTGCCGCTGGCCTGGGCGCAGCAGCGCTGGCCGGCCTTCAGCCTGAGCGTCTGGCTCACCGGCACCGTGCTCGGCCTGATGTACGCGTACCTGGTGCGCTTTTCGGCGGTGGCCTTGCAGACAGTGGAGTCCGGCCTGGCCCGCGTGCCGCGCAGCATCGACGACAGCGCGCGGCTGCTCGGCGCGACGCCGCGGCGCATCTTCATGCAGTTGCACCTGCCGCTGCTGCGCCGTACGGCGCTGGCGGCGGCGCTGCTGGTCTTCGTCGACGTCATGAAGGAGCTGCCGGCGACGCTGGTGCTGCGCCCCTTCGGCAGCGACACGCTGGCCGTCGTGGCCTACAACCTGGCGCGCGACGAGCGTCTGGGCGAAGCCGCGCTGCCGTCGCTGGCCATCGTGCTCGTCGGGCTGCTGCCGGTGGTGCTGCTGTCGCGGGCGCTGCGGCAGAAGGAGCAGGATCGGTAGTTTTCGAGTGAATCTGTGCGGCATCCTCCTCTCGTGTCGCGCGGCGGGGCATCATTGCTTCCCGCTTTCGGAGCCATGCCGTGCTGATCAAGTCTGTGGACGACAAGGCGAAGCGACTCGCCTTCCTGAAGGAGTTGCAGCGCTCGTCACTTCTGGACAGGCGTCAGCAGGAGTGGTTGCGCGACGAGCATCACCGCACCCAGCGGGGTATGGCAGGAGAGCGCGATGCGGCCCACTACCTGGACAACTATCTGAAGGACGACGCCGACCGAGTCCTGCTGCACGACCTACGCTTCCAGGTAGACGGCGACGTGATCCAGATCGACCACATGGTCATCACGCGCAGCCTGTATGTTTATCTGTTGGAAACAAAGAACTTCAACGGCAATCTGCGTATCAACGAATTCGGCGAATTTTCGGTCGAGTATCCGGGCGAGCGTCTGCACGGCATTCCGTCACCGCTGGAGCAGAGCAGGCGTCATGAGGGTCCATTGAAGAAGCTGTTTACGACGCTCGGCATCGAGGGTCGCAACGGTGGTGTCGCGCAGTTTCACCACTGCGTGCTCCTCCGCCCGAGTTCGCTCATTCACAGGCCGCCCGCGTCAAAGTTGGACACCAGCAACGTGATCAAGGCCGATCAGTTCCGCGCATGGCATGAGAAGTTCAAGGACCAAAACAGCGGCGTCGGGGCCATCGTCGGCTCGATCCTCAACATCCGCAGCTCCGACACGATCAGAGATTTCGCGCACAAGCTCGTGCGTCAACACCGGCCGGCCGACTTGTTGACGCTACCCGCCTTCATGGCATCGCCCAGCGCCGGGCAGGATGGAGCCGCAACAGCATCGAAGTCCGTACCGGCCGCGCTGCATCGCGCCGGACGAGACGACACGTCGAAACCGGCGACCGACCGTCGAAGATTGATCTGTGCGACCTGCGGCAGCAAGATCGCCTTTTCGGAAGGCAAGTTCTGCTGGAACAATGAGCGTCGATTCGGTGGCCTGCAGTATTGCCGCGCGCACCAAGCCGCAGTTCGGTAGTGCCGGCGGCGCGTTTGAGACTGGTCCCGCCGTCAGGAATCGAACCTGAATTTGCCGCTTAGGAGGCGGCTGTCTTATCCATTAGACGACGGCGAGAGCGGGCGCGATTCTGGCACGTGCATACCCATGAGCCTGCCGAAGCCGCGCTCAATTCCACCGCCAGCTCCAGATCAGCTCGATCGAGTTGCTCTCGCCCGACTGTGCGCGGATGGTGAAGCGCTGGGCGATGCGGTAGATCAGCTGCCAGTTGCCGGTGGTGGCGTTCAGCCCGCGTTCGTAGCCGACGTACCAGTTGCGCGTCAGCTGCTTGCCTACCGAGACGACGGCGCCGCCGTTGGCGCTGTCGTTCTGGCGCACCGACAGGTCGTCCAGGCCGAAGACGTTGAAGAACCGGTCGAGCGCGCCCGGCTCGTCGCCGGAGATCAGCGCCATCGCCGCGGCCTGCAGCAGCGCGGTGTCGCCGCTGCCCGGGCCTTCGCTGGCGCGGCCGCGCAGCAGCCAGCTCAGCTTCTCGGCGTCGCTCATCTCGGGCTCGGAGAACAGCCGCACCCGCGGCACCAGCACCGTGCCGGTGACGGCCACGCCGACGCGCACGTCCAGGTTCGGGCGCGTGGCTTCGATGTCGAGCTGCGGGTTGCCCACGGGGCCGTTGAAGCTGAGCACGCCGCGCTCGATGTTCAGCCGCTGGCGGTAGGCGCGGTAGGTACCGTCGACGGTGCGCACGCTGCCGTCCACGCGCAGCCGCCCCTGCGGCGCGGTGAGCCGCAGTTCGCCGCGCAGTCCGGCGTCCAAGCCCATGCCGCGGATGCGCAGCTTTTCGCCGAGCTGCACGCGCAGGTCCAGCGTGGCGCGGCGCGCGAGCTCGCTGGGCGCCGGTGCCTCGGCGGGCCCGTCCACCGTCTGCCAGTCGGCGCTCCTGCCGCGCATCACCTGCACGTCGTCCGACAAGCCCGGCGCCTCGCTGCGGCTGAAGTCGATCAGCCCTTCGTCGACGCCGAATTGGCCGGTCAGCGCCAGCGTGTCGCGCGCGAGCTTCAGCGTGGCGTCGCCGCTGGCGACGATGCGCCGGTCGACGCGGCCGAGCAGCTGGAACTGCTCCAGCCGCAGGTTCAGCTCGGCGCGCGGCGACGCGCCCAGGCTGGCGTCGCCGGCCAGGCTGAGCCGGCCCTTGCCGGCGCTGGCGGCGAACTTCTGGATGCGCGCGCTGTCGCCGAGCAGCACGATCTGCAGCTCGCCGTCGCGCACGTCCACGCCCTGCAGCACGTTGCGCACGCCGATGCCTTCGCCGCCGAGCTCGCCGGTGTATTCGGGCGCGCCGAAGCGTCCGCCGATGGCCGCGCTGGCATGCAGCGCGCCGGTCAGGCGCCAGCCCGGCGGCAGCCACGGGCCCCAGACGCCGAGGTCGCCGATCTGCAGCTCGAGCACGCCGTCCATCGGCGCGGTCGGCGCCGGCCAGGTGGCGGTGGGCGTGCTGCGCACGACGACCGCGCCGGCCGCATGGCCCAGCGTCGTGCCGGCCAGGCCGGCGCTGAAGCTCCATGCGCCGTCCTGGGCACTGAGACCGAAGCGCAGGTCCGACAGGCCGAGCGTGCGTGTGCCGGCGTCGTCGGTCACGCTCAGGTCGCCGGCGGCGCGTTCGATGACCACGTCGGCGCTGAAGCGCGGCGCGCTCGTCACCTTCAGGTGGCCGCGCAGGCGCAGGTCGCCGCCCCAGCCGAAGGCGGGCTGCGCGCGCGCGAGCAGCGGCGCCACGTCCAGCGGCTCCAGTTCGGCGTCGGCGCTCAGCTGCTCCGGTTTGCCGGCGGCGGCATCGGCGGCGCTCCAGGCGATGCGGCTCCAGCCCAGCGCGGCGCCCAGCAGTTCGGCGCGGCCGGCGTCGGCGCTGATGCGCAGCGGGCCGCCGGCCCACGACACTTCGAATGCGGTCTCGGACGCGCTCAGCCATGCCGGCGCGTCGGGATGGTCGCCGCGCAGTTCGGCGCGCTCGAGCTTGCCGCGCCAGCCGCTCGGGCCTTCGGCGCTGCCGGCGCGCAGTGCGCCGCCCTGCAGCTGCAGCCGCGCCAGCGTGCGCTTGGCGGCGGTGCCGGGCGGCGCGTTCTGCAGCGTCTCCACCCAGGCCGGCGGCAGCGCCTTGGATTCGATGCCCAGCTCCAGCGTGTGCGCCGCCAGCGTGCCCTTCAGCTGCAGCTTCAACTGCTCGGCAGACGGCGCGCCCAGCGATACCGTGCCCAGTTCCAGCGCCACGTCCAGCGGCGCGTCGGCTCGCGTGCCCAGCGTCCAGCGGCCGCTGGCGCGCTTGATCTGCGCCGCGCCGAAGCGCAGCTCGCTGCCGTCGAGGCGGCCCTGGCTGGCCAGCGCCGGCCAGCGGCCGTCGAGCTGCGCTTCGGCGCTGAGCCGGCCGGCCAGCTGCGTATCGGCGCCGCCGCCGAACAGCAGCTTCCACAGCGGCTGCAGCCGCTTCAGCGACGCCAGCTCGGCCTTCAGCTGCCAGTGGTCGCCGCGGCCGTCGCTGCTCAGGCTGTCGAGTCGGGCGTCGGCCTGCACGCGGTTGCCGTCGGCGTCGAGCGTCAGTTCGCCGCTGCTGCGGCCGTCGGCGGCGGTGCGCAGCGCCAGGCTGCCGGCGAGCGGCACGCCGGCCAGCCGGCTCGGTTCCAGGTTCAGCTCGGCGCGTCCGCGCAGCCGCGCCAGCCACTGCATCGCCGGCGCGGCTTGCGCCGGCAGCGCCAGATCGACGTCGGCCTTCGCGTTCAGCCGGTGCGGCCCCTGGCGCCACGGCGAATCCTCGCGGCCCGGCCACCAGGGCAGCGGGTCGAAGTCGCGCAGCGTCGCCTGGCCGCGCGCCGCCCAGCCGGCTTGCGGCGTCGGCCGCGTCAGCCGGCCGCTCAGCGTCGCGCGGGCGGTGCCGGACGAGGCCAGCAGCTCGCGCAGCTCGATGCGCAGGCGCTGCGCGCGCACGTCCAGCCGCACTTGCACCGGCTGTGCCGGCCCGCGGCCCAGCAGCTGGCCGCCGAGCTCGCCGCGCGCTTCGACCAGGGCGCTGTCGGCGTCGGCCGCGCCGAAGCCGCTGCCGCTCAACCGCAGCTGGCCGTCGAGCCGCATGTCGGGCGCGCGCACGTCCAGCAGCGCCGGGCGCAGCGCGGCGAGATGCGTGTCGGCGTGCCAGCTCGACGGGTTCCACTGGCCGCTGCCGCTGAGCCGTCCGGCGCTCGCGCGGCTGCTGCCCAGCTCCGCGCTGAAGGAGGGGATCTCCAGCTCGCTCGGCGCGTCGGGCCGCGCGCGCAACTGCAGCGCCAGCGTGCGCAGCGGCAGCCGGCCCTCGTTCCAGCGCCCGGCTTCGCCGTTGTCCAGCGACAGCTGGATCTCGGCCGGCAGGTCGAGCCCCGCGGTGCTGGCCTGGGCGTCGAGGTTCAGCGCGGTCAGCGGCGCGGCGTCGTGCAGCGCCGACAGGTCGAGCGCGCGCGCGCTGGCCTGCAGCTCGGCCAGCGGCCACGCGGCAAAGGGGCGCAGCGTGGCGCTCAAGTCCAGCGTCTGCGCGCTGCGCGCCGGCGCTGCCGCCGCGCGCAGCTGTGCCTGCAACTGCGGGGCGGCCAGCGGTCCCGTGAGCGTGAGCGTGGCGCCCCAGTCGCGTGCGGCGTCGGCTTGCGCGTGCTGCTGCAGCGCGAATGCGGCCTGCACCGGCATCGCGCCGCCGCTGTCGACTTGCGCGTGGCCGCTCAGGCGCAGCCGGTCCCAGGACAGTTGCAGGTCGTCGATGCGGTGCAGCTTCCCGCCGTCGGCGCCCAGGCTGAGGCGCGCGTGCAACTGGCGCAGCGGCGTGTCCAGGCCGTCGACATGGAATTCGTCGACGCGCAGCGTGTCCACGTCCAGGCCCAGCGGCAGCAGCAGGTCAGTGGGCGGGTCCGTGCTGCGGCTGGGTCCGGTCGCCGGCCACAGATCGATGCGGCTCGCCTGCAGCGGCTCGATGGCCAGCCGCAGCCACACGCTGCCGGAGCCCGGGCGCAGCCGCGCGCTGTTCCAGCCGAGGTCCTGGAAGGCCAGGCGCAGGCCCTGTTCGCCTTCCTCCCCCGGCAGCTGCAGTTCGATGCGCTGTGCCGAGAACGGGCCGATCAGGCTGCCGCTGATGCCGCTGGCCTGCAGCCCCGGCACACGCGCCAGCAGCCAGGCGGCGCCCGATTCGGTGGCCAGCAGCCAGGCCACGGCCGCGCCCAGCAGCGCCAGCGTGGCCGCGATGCCGAGCAGGTAGAAGCCGAAGCTGAAGACGAGCCGGCGCAGCGGACCGCGGCGCCGCGGCGCCGCGACAGCCGGCGGCGCGCCAGGAGCCGCGGGCGAGGGCGCAGGGGAAGGGGTGGGGGTGGGCTGGGCCATCGCGGGTTGTCAGGCTCTTCAGAACACCACGCCGACACTGAAGTGCAGGCGCAACCTCTGCACCTCCTGCCCATAGGCCAGGTCCACGCGCAGCGGCCCGACGGGGCTGCGCCAGTGAAGCCCGACGCCGTAGCCGAGCACCGGCCGCAGGTTGTGCCAGCCGTCGGCCGCGTTGCCGGCGTCGACGAACACCGCCCACAGGAACGCCGGCTGGTCGGCGAAGATCGGCCGCGCCACCTGCAGGCTGGTGGTGAACAGCACGTCGCCGCTGACCACCGCGCCGTTGACCTTCGGGCCCAGCGAACGGTAGGCATAGCCGCGCACCGAGTCGTCGCCGCCGGCGCGGAACAGCAGCGTGTCGGGCACGCTCAGCGTCTCGTTGACCACCACTTGGCCCAGCTCGACGCGGGCGCTGCCGTAGAAGTTGTTGCCCAGCGGCAGGTAGCCCTGCACGCGCCCGTACAGGCGCGCGAAGGGGCCCGTGTCCACGGTCTCGAGGTGCGTGTCGGCGGGCGTGGTCGTGCCGCGCGCGTAGCCCAGCCCGCCCTGCAGCGACCACACCGAGCCCAGCGTCGGCGTGCGCAGGTCGTCGACGTCGCGCCAGGTCCAGTGGTAGTTGGCCGACAGCGCCTCGCTGTCGTTGTCGCCGGCCGAGGTTTCGAGCAGCGCGCGCGTGTATTCGCCGTAGATCAGCCGCCAGATGCGCAAGGTGTCGCGCGTGCGGCCGGCGCGCGCGAACCACGAGTAGCGTGTTTCGTCGTTGGTGGTCAGCTTCTCGGCCTGGCCGGCGAGCAGGTTGCGGTAGCCGTCGGGCTGCAGGTGCGACATCAGGTCGCCGGTCCACAGGATCTGCTGCTGGCCGAGCTGCAGCTTGTTGTGCATCGTCCAGCGCGTGTCGAAGATGCGCCGGTGCGTGTGTTCCAGCGTCAGCTGCGCACCGATGTCGTCGGAGTAGCCTATACCCACGGTCGCCTGCTGCAGCGACAGCTCGCGCAGCGCCAGCAGCGCCGGCGCGTGCGCCGGGTCTTCGGCATCGGCGTCGACGTCGATGACGATGCTCTCGAACAGCCCCAGGCTCAGCAGCCGGTCCTGCACGTCGCGCAGCAGCTGTTCGGTGGCCGGCCGGCCGATGAGCTCGCGCGCCGTCGGCAGCACCGCCGTTTCGTCGAAGCGCTGCAGCCCGGCCGTGCGCAGTTCGCCGATGCGGAACAGCGCGCCGCTGTCGACAACGACGAAGATGCGCACGCTGTCGTGGTCGGCGTTGACCTGCGCGGCGGTGCCGCTCCACTGCGCCGCCAGGTAGCCGTTGCTGCGCAGCGTGGCCAGTACGCGGTTCTTCGAGCTGTCCCACGCGCCTTGAGTGAACGGCGCGCCCGGCTGCAGCGCCCATTCGGAGTGCAGCGCCTGCGACAGCGCCTGGGCCTCGGGGCTGCCGCCCTGCAGCTCGTCGTAGAGCTGGCCCTGCACCTCGAACGTCAGCCGGTCGATGGTGGCGCGCGGCCCGGGCTGCACGCTCATGCGCAGCAGCGGCAGCTCGGCGCCGTCGTCGACGCGCTCGACGCGCACCTGCGGATTGAAGTAGCCCTCGGTCTGCAGCAGCGACAGCGCCTGCGCCGAGGCGGCGCCGATCAGCCGGTCGATCTCGGTGCGCGTCAGCGCGTCGGCCTCCGCGGCGTACTGCAGCCGCGCCAGGTCCAGGTGCTGCAGCAGCAACTTGTCCAGTGGTGCCGGCGCGTCGACTTCGAGCCGGAACTGCGGCGAACGCTTCGGCGCTTCGGCCTCGGCTTCGGCCGCGGCGTCCTGTTGCCAGGGCAGGCTGCCGCAGCCGGCCAGGGCTGCCGTCAACAGGAACCACAGCGCCAGGTGCAGCGCTGCGCGAAAGCTCATTTGCTGAGCAATCGCATCGCGCCTTCCAGGCCCTGCAGCGTCAGCGGGAACATGCGCTGGTTCATGATCTGCTGGATCACCGCGATGCTCTGCCGGTACTGCCACACGCCCAGCGGCTCGGGGTTGATCCAGGCGTATTTAGGGAACGCGTGCGTCAGCCGCTGCAGCCATTCGGCGCCCGGCTCCTCGTTGTTGTATTCGACGCTGCCGCCGGGCTGCAGGATCTCGTACGGGCTCATCGTTGCGTCGCCGACGAAGATCAGCTTGTAGTCCTTGTTGTACTTGCGGATCACGTCCCAGGTGCTGAACTTCTCGCTGAAGCGGCGGCGGTTGTTCTTCCACATGAAGTCGTAGACGCAGTTGTGGAAGTAATAGAACTCCAGGTGCTTGAACTCGCTCTTGGTGGCGCTGAACAGTTCCTCGACGCGGTGGATGTGTTCGTCCATCGTGCCGCCCACGTCCATCAGCAGCAGCACCTTCACCTTGTTGTGCCGCTCGGGCACCATCTTGA